>JAZNPT010000016.1:0-119591 GCA_045589815.1 Acutalibacteraceae bacterium | reverse complement strand
CAAGTGCCGCCGCTGCCGGTGGCAGATGAAGGCGGCGCTTTGAGCAGGAAGAAACACAGAGCGATGCGAAGTGCTCCAAGCGAGCATCGCGACAATGTTTCTGACCGAGGGCGTCACAGGTTCGAGTCCTGTTTGGGGCGCTAACAAATGGAACCATCCATTCGGATGGTTCTTTTTGTTTTTTCTGGAACGGTATTTGATTCTCCATAACCGCATTAAATCTGAATTGCGCCGACTTTTTGGATGTTTTGTTTCTATTGATAATATTTTGGCGATTTGTTTGACATGTTCATTTAATTTTCCTTTTACGTTATTTTTTTGTGGTTTTGTCCAAAATACCTGTTCGCACTTGACAACAGAAGAAAAATATATATAATATACTTCTTGGAAAGAGTTACATGATAAAATATTATTTTAGAAATATATTTGTTGTATTGTTGAGAACTATGTAATACAACTTTTAAGTATTTATATAATTCTGTTTACGAAAGTGAGGTGATTTGATATGAACCAATTATTTGAAAAAATTGAGTCCTATTTAGAGGATCATATAAAAGATATCAAGTTTGGCTCCATTCTTTTAATTGTTTATGTTCTTATATTTCTTTTTGTAATTGCTCTTGCTTTGTTGACAATTTCATTAGCTAGTTGTTTTCACTTTGCTGTTTTACTTGGTGTTTTTGTTTTTTCTGGAGTAATTTTAGCTTTTTTTGATTTTTACAAGAAAAAGAAGCCGGAATTTATGAAAAAAATCTCTGATTTTATTAAGAATTATCCACTTACTCGACGGTTTTTAAAACTTTTTCGTCGTGTTTGTGTTTTAATAATTACTGTTTCGTTGATTTCCTTTGTTTTTGGTGAAAACACCAAAGCCTTGGCAGATCATATAGTTCAGCAACATTTTCCACCTTCTGTTGTTGAATTTGGAAATAAGGTTAAGTCTCTTGTAACTGGACAGCCTGATACAACAGAAAGTAATCAAAGCGTTGTCTTAGAAGATGAGTTGAACGATGACTCTGATTATCAAGTTGACAGTTTCAGAATTGTTAATCCTAATGCTGAATACAGTGTTGAACAATTCATGAATCAACTATTCCGTGGTCCGGAAAGTGCGATAAGAGAAATGCAATTAGGACTTTATCTACGAGATAATTTTTACGATTTGTTTTCTTCCTGTGATTCTTCCACAGATTTTGATTGTGATACTGAATTAAATAAGATTGCACTATTAGAAACGGATTTTCTTAATCGCATTGATCTTGCAGCACCTTATATGGAAAGTGATGTTGTTAAATGGTATAATATGTTGCCAACATCTGATGATCTTGACGAAATTATTTGGTTGAGAGAAGATTTGGTAAGCAGAGGCTACAAATGCTATACAATTTTTAACCGACTTTCAAATGACTATCAGGAATATGCCTTGGAATTTTATCATTTGAATGAGAATCCGGATGCAATTTTATATTATTATTGTAAATCAATTGAGGCTGATATGCTGGCATTGTCTTATGCAACCAGTAGACAAGAGATGAATACGTGTCTTAGGAGAATTCAAATAAGGTATCAGGATATATATACCAGCGCTATAATTGATGAATCTATACGTGAAATTGCTAAGGCTGTTTCCATACAAATTGCAATTGATTGTGGCTTTGATTATTCCGCTATAGGTTAAAACAGAGAAATTATACTAAAACAATAGCTGTAATTTGGTTAAAACATAGAAAAATATTAATAAATTGTGAATTTACCGGATGTTAATGTTGTTTGCAAAGCACACAACATTGATATATATATGTTCGCTATTTTATTCTTCAAAGTAGTATGGCAGAATTATTTCGCTTGTGTAATTATGTTCAACATATTTATTACCTTATAACATTTTGTGTTTTAGTTATAGATTGTGAAGTTTGTGCCTTGTTATAGTCTGAAAAAAGCCCTCTGAGGTTGATTTTGAACCTCCGAGGGTTTTTTATTCGAGTTATTTCTTTACAATAAAAGTCATTCTTTCCTGGAGAGTTAAGCTGCCGTGGCCTGTATTATAGCCACCGTGGTCGGAAGTGATAATGATAAGCCAATCTTCGGCTTCATAAGTTTCTCTGGACTCAACGGCGTTGATGATTGCTCTGCCGTCGGCTTCCGCATCGGCAAAGCTTTTTGAATAATCGGGATTGTTGAGCGAAAAGCCTGTATCATGTCCGCTGTGGTCAGTATGTTCAAGAATCGTGAAAATAAAATCTGAGCAGTCAGAAGCGGAGATATCGGCAAGTGTGTTGGTCAATGTTCCTTTATCGTCATCTGCATCAAGGAAGGTTACATTGAGATTCTTTTCTTCAACATAATTTTTCTCCTGAATATATGTTGTTTTTCTGCCGCCGAAATGGCCGTTCCATGAAACATAGAATGCTGAACTGTCAATAGTTTCATCTTCAACAAGAGTGGTGAGCATGGTCAGATGTTCGTTGGATTTTTCAATGCCGTTATACGTGATTCCGTGAATATCGGCCCAGACACCTGTGAGTATTGAACACCAGCCCGGGGCGGTTGAGGTTGCCTGCGTGTTGATCGCCGGATAGTTAACACCGCCGCAATATGAGATTTCGGCGGTTGCGCCGTTGGCAAGCAGGTAGCTGATTCCGCCTTTGCCGTCTTTATCCAAAAGAGAAAGTGCATCTGCACGGCAGCCGTCATAACCGATAACAACAACCTTTTTTTCGGTTTTGCCTTTTGCAAGAGGTGCATTGAAATGGTCTGTAATTATTTTATAAAGCTCGGTTTGAGGAACGGCTGTTTCAAGAGTGTTTGAATATGCTTTGACTGAATTAACATTCTCTTTATATGCAGACGTGGTGTCGCTCCAATTAGTGCCGGCAATCATGCCGTAAAGCATCATAAAAAATGTTGCGATAACGCAGATGATTTTTTGAATAATAAGCATAGCAAAATTCCTTTCAAACAATTATATGAATTCATTATACAATAAAGAAAAAGTTAAGTAAAGTTTTTTGCAAATATGTTTGTTTTTTAATCGCATATATGATATAGTTTTACAGGAGTTTTGCAAAAAAAGGATTCGGTGATAATATGACTTACTATATAGCGCAAATCATAGGAATAATTGTAACGGTGGGGGCCATTCTGGCGCTGCAGCTCAAAAATAAGAAACAGATGCTCATTGTTTCTGCTGTCAACAACGTTATGTCGGCGCTGAATATTATGTTGTTGGATCAAATCAGTTCAGGTGTTATTATAAATTTTGTTGCGTTTTTTCAGATAATAGTTGCCTTGATACATGAGAAACGAGGTAGCGAGGTCAGACTGGTTGAAAAAATAATATTTCTGGCACTCTATGTGTGCGGCGGAATTTTAGGTTTTGAAAAAGGAATAGATATTCTTTCCGTTGTGGCAGCGATTTTATATATGCTGGCGATGTTTCAAAAGAAGGAACAGTATATCAGGCTGTTTTTACTCGGCAACATGGCAACCTGGACTGTTTATCACTTGGCTATCGGTTCAACGGCCGTTTTTGCCCAGTTGGCGGGAATATGTTCCTCGCTGATTGCACTTTACCGATACAGAAAAAAGGATAACCAAGAAGAAGGTATCAATAAGAATTAATAAGAAGCGGATTAGACAAAATTGCCAATTCATTGGCTTGTTGCATAAAATCAAAGCTATGTTTTTGTGCAAAAGGTCGAAAAACAAAAAAATTGAAAATTTTTGCGTGATATTTTGAGATTTTGGACATATATTTATTGAAGCCGTTGGGCGCGGCTTCGTATGTATCTTTACATACCTCAAACGGCAGCGGCAGGTTATATAACCTGCCGCTGTTGGTTTTTATATAAAAAAATATAGCCAAAACACAAAAATTATGATATTATAAAAATACTTCTAAAACAGCGGAGGTATTGAGATGAAAAAGCTGACATGCTTGTTTCTGTCTTTGATGATAATAATCGGGTCTGCGGCGGCAGGAACTTATTCGGCAGCAAGTTCGGATAATGGGCGCTTAAGCCTTGAGGATTTTTCAGCGCAGGTTAAAGAATTGGTTAATGAATATGGCTCAAACAGCGGAATTCAAACCTATTCGGAAGCTTCAGGAAAGTTTGAGACCTGCAGGCTAATCGTTAAATCTGAAAGGGAAATCGACACTTTAAATGCGGCTTCGGTTGTTTCGGGCTACAAAGATTTATGGATTTTGCAGTTTGAAACGGAATATGATGCAGCTTCGGCTTATGAATATTATTCTTCGCTTGCCTGCATTGAATATGTTGAACCCGACACAATGGTGAAAATGTCAGCGGTAAATACAGCCCCTGCTGTTCTCGAAAATGGGCATTTATCATGGGGTTCCGAGGCTGTCAGCGTTGATGAGGTTCTTGATTATTTGGAAGAAACGGAATATTCTCTTTCTCAGGTTAGTGTTGGAATTATTGATTCGGGTGTTGATCATACCCATGAATTCTTTGACGGAAAGCTTATTGATAAGGGACTTAATTTCAGCATGTCGGGCGATGACACCGCCATGAGCGACGACCCATCTTCTCACGGAACTCACATTGCAGGAATCCTTGCGGATAATACGCCGGATTCGGTAAAGCTCAAAGGATATAAGATTTTTGATTACAAGGGAGAAACAACCGATTTGCTGATTTCACTTGCGGTTGACAGAGCGGTTGCCGACGGAATGGATATTCTTAACCTAAGCTTTGGAGGCAATACTTCAAAGGCTGTTGAGGAGAGCTTTCTTAATGCTTATGACTCAGGGGTTGTTTTGGTTGCGGCAGCAGGCAATGCAAGTGCGTATATAGGTGAATCGATACCTTCAAGTCTTGATGAAGCGATTGTTGTTGCGGCAACAAACAAGGACGGAAGCTATGCAAATTTTTCGGACTACGGTGACAGCATTGACATAGCTGCCCCAGGTGTTGATATTTACAGCACATATAATAATAACGAATACGGAACGATGTCCGGCACTTCGATGGCAGCACCTTTTGTTGCGGCAGGGGCAGCGATTTTACTTGCTGCTGACTCTGAACTCACTCCAAGTCAGGTAGAGCAGGCGTTGAAGGATAATGCAATTCCAATGAATTCACCCGAAGTCCTTGTTGGCAGCGGAATGCTGAACATTTCGGAAGCATTGGAGGCCGAAAGAGCAGCGCAGGCAGTGGCAGATGTCAGCAGCGGCACTTATTATGAACCGATCACGGTAACTCTTACACCTGCGGCAGGCACAAAGGTTTATTATACTCTGGACGGCTCATTGCCGAGCGAGAGCAACGGCACTCTCTGTACTGCACCCGTAACTATTGATGAATCCTGTAAATTCAGCTGGATTTCTGTCGGAATTGAGGAAAGCTCCGTTCTCAGAAGCAGGGTACAAAGTGCGGATTTCAGAATAGTCTGCAAGGAAAGCGAATCCGAGTTTGAAATAGCAGAGGACGGAACGCTGACGGCCTATAACGGAAGCCGGAACGATATTGTTGTTCCCGATAAAATCAACGGAATAACCGTTGTTTCGCTTGAAAAAAACATTTTCAGCGCAGAAAACTGTCCTGACCTTTGCGGAATAACTCTTCCGCAAACCGTGACCAAAATTTCGGACAGTGCATTTTTGGGCAACACAAGCATTGAATATGTTGTTGCAAAGGGTGTTCAAACTGTTTTTGCCAATGCATTTAACGGTTGCGCTTCGCTTAAAAGCATTGATGCGCCCCTTTTGAAAGAAATTTATATGAATGCTTTCAAAAATTGCCCGCTGCTAAGCGAAATAAGCCTTGAAAATGTTGAACGTGTGAACAGCTATGCGCTTTTCGGAAACAAGTCTTTGAGCGAACTCAAGATTCCAAAGCTTCAGTCGGTCGGCACGAAAGCTTTTTCAAACATGGCGATTAAATATGCGGAATTCACAAGCTTGAAATCCTTTGAAAGCTCAATGGCAGGAAGAACGGCAGATGCTTTCAGTGGCTGTGATATGCTGGAGGAAATCCGTGTGCCGGAGGTAACAACTCTTGGCACAACGAGCGCTACAAGCGGTTTCAACGAGCTGAATGCTCTTAAGACTTTTTATGCACCGAAGCTCGAAAAAATCGGAATTTATGCTTTTTATAATTGCAAATTGCTTGAAAATATTGTTGTTGATGCGGTAAAAAGTATAGATAATTTTGCTTTTGTAGGCTGCAAAAACCTTGAAAAGCTTTATCTTCCGAATGCTAAGACTGTTGGCAGCAATGTTTTCAACGATTCGGGAGTTAACTGTATTTATTTTGAATCCGCGGAGGAAATTCTTTCTCTTCCTGTTGAAGATTCAACGGTGTTTATTCCTTCAACCGCAACGGTTATTGATGAATGCGCAAGCAGAGCGCATCAGGCGATTTACGGCACAAAGGGCAGCTATGCCGAAGAATGGGCAACGGGCAGCCACAGCTATTGCACAAGTGAATTTATTGCGATTCCTGCAATTGTTAACGATTTGCCTGCTGTTGCCGACGGAAATATACTGAGCATTGATGCATTCGGCTTCAAACTCTCATATCAATGGTATGCAAGCATTGACGGCACAACGGAGAATTCGGTTGCAATAGATGGCGCAACCGACAAAGTGTTTGAATTAGCCGGTGCGGATAAATATAAGGGATATTACTGCGTGATAACAAGCAATGATAACGGAGTAACGGAATCGGTTGTTTCGCACATCGCATTGAATCCGAATTCATCGGCCGATTATAAGGCTTATAACAAGGCAATTGAATCAGCCCCGAAAGATTTATCGTTATATACCGATGAGAGTGTTGCTGTTCTTCGGGCAGCGCTTGATGCCGATGTTTCGGGCAAAACTTTGGGGCAGCAGGCAGAGGTTGATGCACAGACACAGGCAGTTTTGTCAGCAATAGCGGCGTTGGAGCTTAAAAAAGCAGATTATTCCGCTCTTGATGCGGTGCTTGCAGATATCCCGAATGATTTGTCTGCATATACCGATGAAAGTGTTCGTGCTTTGCAGGCGGTTATCAACAGCATTGACCGAAATGCGGACATAACAAATCAGGCACAGATTGATGAATACATAAGACAGATTAATGAGGCGGTTGCAAATCTCAAAGAAAAGCCTGTTCCCACCGTTGAAATCCGCCATAACAAAGGAGAGACGAATATCAACTATGGCGACAGATTAAAGCTCGTTGCAATAGTATCCGGTGATGCAAAAACGGTCTGGTTTGTTGACGGCAAAAAAGCAGGCGAGGGAAATGAGCTTGTTGTGTCACCAAAGAGCAAAAGCGTGACTGTAACCGTTAAAGCAGTTGACAAAAACGGGAACGTGCTTAAGGATAAAAATGGCAACGAGATTTCCGATTCTCAAACAGTTACCGTTAACACAGGCATTTGGCAGAAAATAGTTTCATTTTTTAAAGATTTGTTCAGAATAAACAGAACCGTTACGCAGGCTTTGCGAATATTCTGAAAAGCAAAAACCTGAAGAGTATTTGAACTCTTCAGGTTTTTTTCTGTTTATAAATCAGCGATGATTAATATTCTGCCAAACAAATCCCACATCTGCACCAACCTGAACAAAGGAGTCAAGGTCGTTGCTGTCAAGGCTTGAAACCCGCTTAAAGCCGTTGGCTTCAAAGGCTTCGCAAAATGCATTTGCCATTTCAACATCCTTAAAGGTGATGTGTGTCACAAGGCGGAACTGATGACGGTTTGTTGCACCGTCAAAGCCAACAACAAAGCCTGTGCACCACCAATAATCAGTATAATTGCGGTTGAAAACAGGTCTGTATTCGCCCGTTGCATTTTCATCCCACATGAAGCACATTTCCATTTTAAGCCAATCTTTTTTATCTGCGCAGTTATAATGTGAGCCACCGCTGCCGACTTTTCTTGTGTAAACGCCAACTTCGCCGCCGACAAACGCATAGCCGTACTGGCCCTTCCAAATCTGAACAAGCCACTCCTGATTATCATAAGTGAACTCGGTTCTTACGGTGTCATAATACATCATGGTGATGGGTGCCATGCTGTCATAGCCCTTGTTGAAGCCGAAGTTGGACTGCCACGCATTCTTATCGTCTGTGTAATAATAGTTGCCGTTCGGGTCATATTTATAAGAAGCGATTGAAGCGGTGTCAAAGTTGATATCTGTGTCAGGCGGAATATATTTCGGAGCCTTAGGCATAGTGAAAGCATCCGAAAAAGCTTTATTTATGAGCGTTGTAAGCTGTGTCACCTTTTCCGTTACATCGGTTGTCGTCTGACTTTGCGATGTTTCTGATTCTGTTGAGGGAGCCATGGTTGTTTCACTTTCAGCGGCCGTCATTGACGGAACTTCAAACTCGCCGGAGGTCGGAATCTCAAAGCGGGTTTCACTATGAAAAGGATAGAATTGAGTGCTTTCCTCCGAGTGCTGCACATAGCTGTTGCCCTCAACCGGCTTTGCGTCGGGGCCGGCAGATGCCATTCTAACGCCGAGAATTGCCGTCACGGCAACTATTGCTGCTGCAACAGCCAAAACAACAAGCGTTACTGTTTTGTTTTTCATTTCATTTCCTCCAAAATATATTCGCGCACAAATGCATTTATAAAGAGAGGGCCCATATCCATTGCAACGATAACGGGTACTCCGTCTTTAATCATAAAAGTCATGCCTTCACCCTCGCTGCCTGCGGTTAAATTGCGGTCAAGCAACTTTTTAACTGCGCCTGTTTCAGGGTTTATTTTGTATATTGCCTGTGTATCATCGTTTGTTGCGGCGTAAATAGTGCCGTTATAAAACTCTGCGCCCTGAATAGCATAAGGCGATTCCTCAAGCGCAACCTCCCTGACAAGCTTCATTTTATCCGCAGTATCATAAACCAGAAGTTTGGTCGGATTCTTTGAATGGTCGGTGCAATAAAGATAGCCTGTTTCGCCGTCAACACACACCCAAGGCAAACCGCGGGTTACGGCTTGGGAATCCAAAATATAATATTCAACAAGCTCAAGAGTGTTTGCATCAAAAACACCTACAATGGGATAATCCCAAACCTTGCTGTCCTCAAGCCCTGCATAAATAAAGCCGTTATAATAACTCAAGCCGCCAATATGAGCTATGCCCAAATCCTTAAGTTCATCGGGTATAGCAAAATAATTTGCGTTAACAAGAGTTTTTGCATCGCTCTCTGTTCTTATAAGAGTTGTTTTTGATGAAAAATAAAGCGTTTCGCCGTCGGTTGTTATTCCCTGCGAACGGAAGTATGCCCCTATTCCGACAACGTTTGTTTTGCCGCAATCCGTGCGTTCACCTGCAGAAATCATATCAATTCCGTGAGTAAGCAAAGAAAACGGAATAAGGATAAGTGCAAAAATCACGCTCAGAATTCTGTTTATTGTTAAAACAAATGCGCCCATATAATCACCCTGTTATAATTTTCTATTGGTTAGTATAACAAATAGAAAAAATATAGTCAACGTATAAAACCGCAAAAAAAATCCTTATGTTAAGAATGTTTTTTAAACATTGACAATAAATTAAAAAACAGGTAATATTAAAAACAGATAATAATGAAAAGGAGAACCGCCCATGAATGATGTTAATCAGCTTTATGAGCTTTGGCTCAACAGCACGGCAGATAATGAAGAAATTCACAACGAGCTTCTCAAAATCAAGGGTAACAGCGATGAAATTCTTGACCGTTTTTACAGAAATCTTGAGTTCGGCACGGCAGGCTTGAGGGGCGTTCTCGGAGCCGGCACAAACAGAATGAACACTTACACCGTATGCCAGGCAACGCAGGGCCTTTCCGATTATCTTAACAGTAAATATGAAAGCTCAAGCGTTGCAATCGGTTACGATTCAAGAATAAATTCGGATGTTTTTGCAAAGCAATGCGCTGAAGTTCTTGCGGCAAACGGCATAAAAGCTTATATTTATCCAAAGCTCATGCCAACTCCGATGGTTTCTTTTGCGGTGATGCGCCTCAAATGCCAAAGCGGCATCGTTATCACCGCCAGCCACAATCCGTCAAAATACAACGGCTACAAATGCTATGACCCCGCCGGATATCAGATGACGGAGGAAGCTGCGCTTGAAACCTACTCCTTCATTCAAAAGGTTGATATGTTTGAGGATATAAAACGTATGCCTTTTGATGAAGCTATGGAAAAGGGTCTTGTTGAATATATCGGCGACGATATTGTTGAAGAATTTTATTCCCACGTTATGAGCAGACCCATAAATCCCGAAATTATCAAAGAGAGCGAACTTAAGGTTATCTATACGCCGCTCAACGGAACGGGTAACATCCCTGTCAGAACCGTGCTTTCAAGAGCAGGCTTCAAAAATATCAAGGTTGTTGCAGAGCAGGAAATGCCTAACGGCAAATTCCCCACCTGTCCTTATCCCAACCCGGAAATAAAGCAGGTTTTTGAATGCGCAATCGAGATGACCAAAGAAGAAAAGGCCGATTTGCTTCTTGCAACCGACCCCGACTGCGACAGAGTCGGCATTGCCGTGCTGGACGGCGATGAATATGTTCTTCTTTCGGGCAATGATGTTGGCGTTTTGCTGACGGAATATATGCTCAGCGCAAGAAAAGAAAAAGGCACTCTGCCTGAAAATCCGGCTATGACCAAATCCTTTGTTTCAACACCGCTTGTTAACAGGGTTGCCGAAAAATACGGCTGCAAGGTTACGGATGTTCTCACCGGCTTCAAATATGTTGGTGAATTCATAGCTAACCTTGAAAAAGAAGGCAGGGAAAGCAGCTTTGTTATGGGCTTTGAAGAAAGCTACGGTTATCTTATCGGAACTCACGCAAGGGATAAGGATGCCGTTGCAGCATCTCTCATGATTTGTGAAATGGCTGCTTATTATAAAAATAAGGGCAAAACGCTCGTTGATGTTCTTAACGGCATTTATGAGGAATTCGGTGTTACCGTTGACCGCCTTTACAACTTTGTTTTTGAGGGCGCAAGCGGAATGGCAAAAATGGCCGAAATCATGAATGAAACAAGAGAGAATCCGCCCTCAGAGCTTGCAGGTCTTAGGGTTCTTACTGTCAGCGACTTTGATTCGGGAACGGTTACGAACACCGAAACAGGCGAAAAATCGCCTCTTACTCTTCCAAAATCAAACGTTCTTGCCTACACTCTTCCGAACGGAAATTCTGCAATAGTCCGCCCCTCCGGCACGGAGCCGAAAATCAAGGTGTATATTGCCGGCTGCGGCAACACAAAGGAAAATGCCGCCCAAACAGCCGAAGCTCTCGGTGCGGCAATGAAAGAATTGCTCAGAATCAACTGAAAACAAGGAGATTATTATATGAAGGGACGTAATTTGTTTGTCAGGATAACGGCACTTGTTCTTTGCGCCATAATGATTATCGGCGTTGTGACGGTTGCTTTTTATGCCTTTGCCGCCGAGCCTTCCGCGGCAGTTGCGGCTCCTGATACGGGCAGCGAATCTATGGTTTGGGTTATCATTGCTGTTGTTGCAGCTGTTGCCGTTATAACCGGTTGCCTCGTTGCTCCGAAAATAAAAAAGAAATAATTGCTGCAAAAATGCCCCGTACCAAACGGTACGGGGCATAATTTTTAATTACTTTTTCTTTGCAGCGGCTCTCTGAATTGCCTTAACAATTTCAACAATGGGGATAACAAGGAATGCAAGGCCGATTGAAATGCCGTATGCCATGGGATCGAGATGTGTGAAGTCAAACATGTTTGCAAGAACGGGAATTTCGATGATTGCGGTTGTGAGAATGAGCGAAGCAACCATTGCACCGTAAAGAACCCAGTTGTGTGACTTCTGGCCTAATGCCATGCCCAGAACAGAGCCTCTCTGCGAACGCATGTTGAAGGAGTGGAAGATTTCACACATTGACATTGTGAGGAATGCCATTGTCATGCCTTCGCCGCTTTCAATGGGATGGAAGAAATCAAGCACGCCTGTTTCAAGGAATTCGCCGATAAAGAATGCTGCAAGAGTAAGGATTGTAACAAGTGCGCCCTGATAGAAAACGTCAAAGCCCATGCCACCTGCGAAAACGCCTTCTTTGCTTGAACGGGGCTTGCGCTGCATGATGTCTCTTTCAGGTCTCTCGAGGCCGAGAGCAAGAGCGGGAATACTGTCTGTTACAAGATTAATGAAAAGAAGGTGAACGGGCTTAAGAATTGTGAAGCCGAGAATTGTTGCGGTGAATATTGAAAGAACTTCTGAAAGGTTTGAACCGAGAAGGAACTGAATTGCCTTTCTGATGTTATCATAAATTCTTCTGCCTTCGGAAACCGCAGAAACAATTGTTGCGAAGTTATCGTCTGCAAGAACCATGTCTGCAACGTTCTTGGTAACGTCGGTGCCTGTGATACCCATGCCAACGCCGATATCTGCGCTCTTGATTGAGGGGGCATCGTTAACGCCGTCGCCTGTCATTGCGGTAATCATGCCGCGTGCACGCCATGCATTAACAATTCTTGTTTTATGCTCGGGCTGAACACGGGCATAAACTCTGAATTCGGTAACTCTTTCAGCAAAATCTTCATCGCTGATTTCATCAAGCTGTGCGCCTGTTATTGCGCTTGAAGCATCCTCAATAATGCCAAGCTGCATTGCGATTGCAACAGCGGTGTCCTTATGGTCGCCGGTAATCATGATGGGAGTGATGCCTGCGGAGCGGCATTCTTCAATAGCCGCCTTAACCTCGGGGCGGGCAGGGTCAATCATGCCTGTAAGACCGATGAAAACAAGGTCATTTTCAAGAGCCTCGGGAGCAAAATCTACGGGAGCGGAATCATATTTTTTCATAGCAACCGCAAGCACACGCAGAGCCTGGTCAGCCATTCTCTTGTTATCGGCAACAATTGCAGTTTTAACTTCTTCTGTGAAGGGAACAATTTCGCCGTTGATGAGTGCATATTTGCAAAGATTAAGAATAACATCGGGCGCACCCTTGGTATACTGAACGATGCCGTCTGCAGTCTGATGAACCGTTGACATCATCTTTCTGCCTGAATCAAAGGGAGCTTCGCCGATTCTGGGAGCGTTTGCAACAAGGTCATTCTTATGCATTTTAAGAGCATAAGCATAGCCGACAAGAGCAGCTTCGGTGGGTTCACCGGTAACCTCGCCTGCTTCGTCGATTTCGGCATCGCAGCAAAGAGCCATTGCTTTTGCAATAAGAGCCTCGTCATCGCCGTAATGGTCAACAACAGTCATCTTGTTCTGAGTAAGAGTGCCTGTTTTATCGGAACAGATAATCTGAGCGCAGCCGAGAGTTTCAACCGCAGTCAGCTTTCTGATGATAGCGTTTTTCTTCGACATATTTGTAACGCCGATTGAAAGAACGATTGTAACAACCGCTGCGAGACCTTCGGGTATTGCAGCAACGGCAAGAGAAACGGCAACCATAAAGCTTTCAAGGAACACATGGAAGCTCAGTCCGCTGCCGAAATAAGCGGTAATAACCTGGAAAGCAAGAAGAACAACGCAGATGCCGAGAACAAGGTAGGTAAGGATTTTTGAAAGCTGTGAAAGTTTAATCTGAAGAGGTGTCTGGCCTTCTTCAGCCTGTGCGATAGCATCGGCGATTTTACCCATTTCGGTGTTCATGCCTGTGCCCACAACAACAGCCTTGCCTCTGCCGTAAACAACGGTTGAGCCCATGTATGCCATGTTCTTTCTGTCGCCGAGGGGAACTTCGCCGTTCTCACCGCCTGTGAGAACCTCAACAAGCTTGCCTACAGGAACGGATTCGCCTGTAAGGGCAGCTTCTTCAATCTTCATGCTTGCGCATTCAAAAATACGGCAGTCAGCAGGAACTGCGTCGCCTGCTTCAAGAACAATAACATCGCCAACAACGAGATCTTCGCTGCGAACGGAAATCAGCTTGCCGTCGCGTATAACCTTTGATGTTGCGGCGCTCATTTCCTGCAATGCTTCAATGGCAGCTTCCGCTTTGCTTTCCTGAACAACGCCGAGAACAGTGTTGATAATAACAACAACCATGATGATGATTGTGTCGGTGGGAACGGTGATTGCGCCCGCTTCAACCCATTCCGTGATTGCCGAAATAACGGCAGCAACAATAAGGATGATGATCATGGGGTCTGAAAGCTGTTCAAGCACACGCTGGAACATTGTTTTTTTCTTTCCCTCGGCAAGCTTATTCTTGCCGTTTTCGTTCAGTCTTTTTTCAGCTTCGGCCGCAGTAAGACCGTTTTCGGAGCTTTTGATGTGAGAAAAGACCTGCTCGATTTGTTCGAGGTAGAATTTCATCAAATTCAATCCTTTCAAAGCTTTTTCTTTAATATAAATAAAAACCTTTGGCAGAGAACCGTAAAAATCCTCTGTCAAAGGTCTTGCTTCCCAAATCGGGCCGTTTGCCAGATGCATAAAGCAACGGATGTTGACAATCGGCTCGGGACGGAGCCCTTAAGCTACTCCCCTTTAACTTTCCAGGAATATTTTACCATATCAGTTTTTTTATGTCAATGGGACATTATTAAAATTCTATCCAAAGCAGCGAAAGTGCCAGCAGCATTTGGCCGCCATAGTAAAGAATCATGTTTGCTTTCTTCTTTTTTATATCCTTGCCTCCGGAGAAAAAATCGGTTGCAAGCACTATATCCGATGCGGCAAACATAACCGCACCGATGCTCAGCGAAGAAAAACCTAAAACTCCGAAGCCGGAGGAGCTGCCAAGCATTAAAACGGCAGCCGAAACAGCCTTAACAACCATTGTCATAAGCGCAAGGCTGTAAATAACAACGGGAACGGTGAATTTGCCGAGCTTTAGCCCGAAAAGGCGGAGCGCAATGTTAACGCCTGCGCAAAGAACAAAAACTGCAATTATTTCACCGATACTGAAAAGATATTTTTCTCCGCTGTATTCTGATGCTGCATTAAAAAACGTGATTATAAACAAAACATGACCTGCAAGAAAACTGATTCCGCCAAGGGTATAGTTCACAAACACGCTGCCAAGCTTTGGATACATGTGGAGAAACAAGTCGCCAAAAAATGAGCAGATAAATGCAGCTGTCATTGTATTAAAAGCGAATTCATCGGAGCAATAATCCGCAATTAATGCGGTTGCAACAAATAATCCCGAACAAAGTGCTTTTGACGCTAGAGTGTTCCATCCGATTTTAGGATACATTATTTTAAGATAGTGTCCGAGTGCAAAAAACTGAGCAACAAAGCAAGCAGCTAAAAGATATATCATTATATTATCTCCTCACACCGCATAGAATTCTCCAAGGCCTTCAACGAGCTGTTTGCAGATGCTGTCAAACATATAACGCTCATAGTTTTCCTTTTCAAGAACATTAACGCTCTCGTTGTTGCTGTTTTGGATGCTCGGGAACTTTTTCTGAGCGCTTCCGCTAAGGCGGATAAGGTCTGTTTCCGTGTACCCCATAGCAACAACAGAGTTCATCGCTTCTCTGAGGTCGCCGCACTCACCCTGAACTTCTTTGATGAGATAATTCAAAAGATAGATGTTTTCATAGCCCGGAACCGTTGCCGCAAAATTCATAAGATTTGAGTTTTGCTGCTCCCATGTCGCAATTTTGGCTCTTTCTTCGCCAACCGTGAAAGATGTGTTTTTTCCGTCCGAAGCTGTGGAATACAGCCTGTTGAATTCTGCAAAAACATCCATCATCGCCAAAACCTCGGAGCGCATTGAACCATACTGCGAATGGCATTCGCTTATCCGAACAAGCTTTTGATTCATGGCTTCAACCTGCGAGGAAAGCGTTTGACCCAAAACATCGGAATTCTCGGTCAGATAAACGGTTGTTTGAATCCATTCATTGATTTTATCAATGCTGAACTCCGCCAAAAGCTCCGGATAACTTCTGTTGATATCAAATCTGAGCGCCAGGTATTTTGAAAGCACCGCCGACTCATCGCTGCTTGATTTCTCTGCAATCCTCATAGCGGCTGAAAACTCATTTTTCTCCGCTTTACTCTGCGCTAAGGAGAAATAAACGCTGTTTTTGCAAAGAAGAAACACGGTAATCAAAACCACAAGGGCGCAAATCACCGAAATCGCGGCAATAAAAGGCTTTTTGCTGCGATTTGCAGATGCGTTATTCTGATTTTTTTCTTGTTTTATCATGTTTCCGACCTTTGCTTTAACATTAGATATAATTATCCATTATTATTCAATTATATCATATTTAATTGTATAATAAAATACCCGAATTAAAAAAATTTTTCAAAAAATATCAAACAAATGTTTGCATTTTGCGAACATTTGTGCTATAATGTGTTTGCGTTAGGTGTGCAAGTTAAAAATAATTCAAAAATCGCATAAAGAAAGAGGTTGTCTTATGAAACCGATTACCCCTATTCAACAGAAGATTTATGAATTTCTTCTTGAAATGGCAAAGGATAACATGACCCCCAGCGTGCGCGAAATCGGTGCGGCTGTCGGCCTGCGTTCAACATCATCTGTGCAGGCAAATCTTGATGCGCTCGAAGCCGCAGGCTATATTCAGCGTCCGCCCATGCTCAAAAGATGTATCAAAATAGTCGGCCAGGCAGAAAATGTAACCCATGTTCCCGTGCTCGGAACCGTTACTGCAGGTTCGCCGATATTGGCTGTTGAAGAAATTGAAGGATATCTTCCGTTTTCTGCAGTCGGAGCGCAGGATAAGGAGCTTTTTGCTCTCAAGGTTAAGGGCGAAAGCATGATTCAGGCAGGAATTCTTGACGGTGACATCGTTATTGTTGAAAGAACTCCGACGGCGCGTAACGGCGAAATGGTTGTTGCCCTTATTGATGACTCCGCAACTGTTAAAACATTTTATAAAGAAAACGGTCATTTCAGACTCCAGCCTGAAAATGACACTTATGAACCCATCATTGTTAATGAGGTTATTATCCTGGGAAAGGTTATTGCGAGCTACAGATATTATTAACAATGAATATTAAAGTAAAAGAACAGCTTGAATAAAAAAGACTGCAAGCCTGCCTTTTTCGGCTGGCTTGCAGTTTTTTTAGGCTGTTTTTTACAGCCCCTTAATTTTATTTATTGATTTCTATTTTGCCGTAGAGCGATGCGCCTGCGGAGTCTGAGCGGGGAGCTCTTGCGGGGGCTTCGGGTCTGTCTGACTCGGCATTGTCATTATAACGTCTGCCGCCGCGGTTGCCGCGGTAACCGCCCTTGTTGTAGCCGCCACGGCCGCCTTTGCTGTAGCCGCCGCTGCTGTGGGTAGGCTTAACGCCCTCCTCAAGGGTGATAACAACCTTTCTGTCGCCGTCGCTGCCAACGGAATGAGAGGTTACGCCTTCAATCTCCTGAACGGTTGTGTGGATAATTCTGCGTTCATAGGGATTCATGGGGTCAAGAACAACATTTCTGCCGTATTTGCGAACCTTTGCTGCGTTTTTGCGGGCAAGAGCGCGAAGAGTGTTTTCTCTTTTTTCGCGATAGTTGCCAACATTAATGGAAACTCTCTTATATTCTTCCGAGCCTCTGTTGATAACGAGGCGGGTCAAATACTGGATAGCATCAAGGGTTTCACCTCTTCTGCCGATGACTGAGCCGTAGTCGTCACCGCAGCTGATTGAGAAGCGAACTTCCTCTTCGTCTGCTTCAACGGAAATCTCAGCCTCATCAATGCCAAGATTGTTAAGGATTGTCATAACGTAATCCTTTGCTTTTGCAAACGGATCTTCTTCGTATTCATAGTAGGCTCTCATTTTAGCGAGTGAGCCGCCGAAAAGGCCGAGAACCTTTGCCTTGGGTCTTTCGATTACATCATATTTAACATCTGCATCCTCAGGAGCTGCAAGAGCTTTGAGGGCAGCCTCTTTTGCTTCGTCAAGAGTTGTGCCTGTGCCGAATGCTTCTTTAATCAAATTGTTCACCACCTGAAAAAACTGTGTAGAAACTGTTATTTTTTATTTGCCGCCATGAGCTTTGTGTTTTCTTCCTTTGAGCGGCGAGCGACTGTTTCATCAATCATAATTTTTGCAATGGTTTTTTTGGGGTTATAGAAGTGGCCGATGATAACGGTGATAATGAAGCTGAAAATGCTGGATGCAATCCAATAAATACCGATGCCGGCAGGGTAGTTAACAACAAAATAAAGTGAAAACAGGGGCATACCGAACATCATGCATCCCATCATCGGGTTGTTTGCCATTGCGGGATTGCTCTTCTTCTGCTTAATCTGGGAATAAATTCCCGATGCAAGAGAAGAGAGGAAAGAAAGAACGGGGATTGACCAAATAACATGCAATCCGAAGTCCTTGGGAACATCACCGAGAGAGAACAAGCCGAAAAAGTCGAAGTTAATGTTTGCAATTGCATCATAAGTAGCCTGGCTGACGCCGGGAATATTTTGAAGCTGGTTGATGTTCTGGATAACGAGCAACTCTGCAAGATGAGAGCTGCTTGCAAATTTTGAACTGCTGATTTTTGCAACTGCGTCGGTGAGAAGCTTGATTTCTTCGTCTGTGATTCCGACAAGGAAGTGGCTCAGAGGATAGTAAATAGCGCCGATAAGGCCGAAAAGCAAAACAAACTGGAAAAGCATGGGCATGCATCCTGCATTCATGGGATTATAACCCTCTCTTTGATAAAGGGCGTTTGTTTCCTCCTGAATTTTCTGCTGATTGCCTGCAAACTTGGTTTGGATTCTGCGTATTTTGGACTGGATGCGCTGAGTTTTTGCCATTCCCTTCTGCTGGCTGATGGTTGAGGGGATTGTGATAATCCTTGAAATCAACGTCAGCAAAACAATGGAAACAGCATAGTTTTCGAATCCGATACTATTATATATAAGTCTCAGAAGAGCGCCGAAAGGCACACCGAGAATTTCATAAAGAAAGGTCATTTTTCATCCTCCGAGTGTGAGTGTTTCTTGGGCGGAACAGGATCGTATCCGCCGGGGAACAGGACATTGCATCTCAGAATTCTGAGAATGGCAAGTATGGTTCCGCGGAAAGCACCGTGAACCTGAATTGCCTCAACGGCATAGTGAGAGCAGGTAGGATAATATCTGCACATCGGCGGAAACAGCGGGGAAATGCGTTTTTGATAAAAACGTATTGCGGCGAGCAGAAAATTTTTCATTCAATCTCAGCCCCCGCACTGCTCCGAATAACACCAAGCTCCGTTAAATGCTTTTGCATAACGGGAACAAGGTCGCAGCTTTTAAGTTTTTTTGTTTTGAACCTTGCAACAAAAACAATGTCAAAATTTCCTTCGCAAACAGGGGAGAGTGAGGAGAATGCCGCCCTGATGATGCGGCGGCATCTGTTTCTCTCAACTGCACTGCCGAGCTTTTTTGCGGCAGTTATTCCGATTCGGCAACCCAGACCCCTGTTTTTGACAACATAGGTCACGAGCGACGGGGAGGCCTTGACCTTGCCCCTGCCGTATGCGCGGTGGAATTCCGTGTTTTGTTTTAGGGTTACTGCTCCGGACATTTGCATCAATCCTTTTTCGGATTAATAAGTGAGCTGCTTTCTGCCTTTTGCTCTGCGGCGTGCAAGAACCTTGCGACCGTTTCTGTCAGCCATTCTCTTGCGGAAGCCGTGTTCCATCTTGCGATGACGCTTCTTGGGCTGGTAAGTTCTTTTCATGTTGCTAACCTCCGTTTCAAAATTATGTCTTAGAACAACCAAAACAACTGCAAAACACAATTTGTTTTGATTATTAAGCATGACAAAATAAGGGGAAACACCCCTCAGAGCATTCATTATATAACAATCAAGGCAACAATGTCAATATTTTTTTTAATTATATTAAATTTCTTTTTCTTTATCCTTGAAATGCACTTTTTCTTGTGATATACTGTATTATGTATCTTTATCATTAAAATGCGTAATTGTGCGACAAAACAACATGGAGGAAGTTTGAATGGAGTCTCTCAAGGAGATGTGGGTGCTTGTCTGCGAGCATTTGAAGGCAAGCTGCGGCGAAGTTATATATGATATCTGGTTCAAGCCGCTTGAAATAATCAGCTTTGACGGCGCAAAGGCTGTTATATCTGCAAGCGAGTTTATGAAGAAAATAATTGAGCAAAAATTCGGCAACGAGCTCAGAGAAGCATTTAAAAATGTTATGGGTTTTGATGTTGAGGTTGAGCTTACCGACCCGAACGAAGCCGTAAAGGCGGAAACGGCCAAAAGCAACAGCGCTGTTGCTTCATCCCTCAGCATTGAAAAAAACACTTTTGAAACATTTGTTGTCGGTTCGTCCAACAGATTTGCTCATGCAGCAGCTCAGGCTGTTGCGGCAACTCCCGGTGCGGCATACAATCCGTTGTTTATTTACGGCAATTCAGGCTTGGGCAAAACCCACCTGCTTTGCGCTATCAGCAATGAAATAAAAAGCAAGAATCCCAATGCAGATATCATTTTTACTCGCGGTGAGGATTTTGTTAACCTTATTGTTGACGGTATCAAAAAGAAAACCATGAATGAAATTCATGAAAAATACAGGAACTGTGATGTGCTTCTTGTGGACGACATTCAGTTTATTGCGGGCAAGGAGTCCACTCAGGAGGAATTTTTCCACACGTTCAATGCTTTGACGCAGGACGGCAAACAGATTGTTTTAACATCGGACAGAACGCCCAAGGAGATCGAACTTCTTGAAGAAAGACTCAGAAACCGCTTTGAGTGGGGGCTTATTGCTGATATTCAGCCGCCCGATATTGAAACAAGAATGGCAATCATCCAGCGCAAGGCAGATACTCTCGGCCTTGAACTCCCTGATGATGTTATTCAGTTTGTGGCTGAGAAGATAAAAACAAATATACGTCAGCTTGAGGGCGCAGTTAAGAAAATCAACGCTCTTGTTAATATTGAAGGTTCTTCAATCAACATAGCCATGGCGCAGAATGCCATTAAGGATATTATGAACGACAGCAGACCCGTTTCCACAATTGTTAACGGAATAATATCCGAAACGGCACGCACCTTCGGCATTCCTCAGGGCGATATTATTTCTCAAAAGCGTGATGCAAAAACCGCAAAGGCAAGGCAGATTGCAATATATATTGCAAGAGAAATAACCGATTTGACTCAGGAAGAAATAAGTGCGTTCTTCGGAAACAGAGACAGAACAACCATCCTGCATTCAATTAAAACAGTTTCAGATAACGCAGAGAGAGATTCCGTTTTAAAGAAAACGATTGAAAAAATCGTCAAGAATGTTCAAGAGCAATAATACATTTTATATATATGAGGTAAGCCAATGGGACTTTTCAAAAGAATTAACAAGGGCCTTAAAAAGACCCGCGACAGCATGTCGGGAGCAATCAACGCTGCTCTTTACGGCAAAAATGAAATAGATGAAGATTTTTATGAGGAGCTTGAAGAAATTCTTGTTATGGCGGATGTCGGCGTAACAACTGCAACCGAAATTGTTGAAAAGCTTCGCGATGCCGTTTTCAAAAAGAACTTGCGCAAGGCAAAGGATGTTAAGGCTGAAATCCGTGATATCGTTGCTGAGCTGCTCAGCGGCGGCGAAGAACTTGATATGATAACCGTTCCCTCTGTTATTCTTGTTATCGGCGTTAACGGAGTCGGAAAAACAACATCCATCGGCAAAATGGCGGCAATGTTCAAGGATGAGGGCAAAAAGGTTATTCTCGGCGCAGCGGACACCTTCAGAGCAGCTGCGATTGACCAGCTTGAAATCTGGGCAGACCGTGCGGATGTTGATATTGTTAAGCATAAAGAGGGTGCTGACCCTGCAGCGGTTGTTTTTGACACCATTGCTGCCGGCAAGGCAAGAAATGCAGATATGATTATCTGCGACACCGCAGGCAGACTCCACAACAAAAAGAATCTTATGGAGGAGCTTGCAAAGATTTACAGAGTAATCGACCGCCAGCTTCCCTATGCAGACAGAGAAGTGCTGCTTGTTCTTGATGCAACAACGGGTCAGAACGCTGTTAATCAGGCAAAGGAATTCAAGGATGTTGCCGAAATCACAGGCATTATTCTCACAAAGCTTGACGGCACGGCAAAGGGCGGAGTTGTGCTTGCAATCAAAAATGACCTCAAGGTTCCGGTTAAGTTTATCGGCGTTGGTGAGGGAATTGACGATTTGAGACCGTTCAATGCAAAAGCTTTTGCGGACGGACTGTTTGAAGAAGATAAAGATGAGGAATAATATATATGGACTATATAATTGCTACGCATAACATGAAGAAACGCGACGAGATGCAAAGAATTCTTGCACCTCTCGGTATAAGAGTTCTTCTTGCCGAAGAAGCAGGGGTTGAGCTGACTGATGCTGAAGAAACGGGAACAACCTTTGAGGAAAATGCGTTCATCAAGGCCGAAAGCGGCTGCAGAGAAAGCGGCATGCCATGCATTGCTGATGATTCGGGCCTTGCAGTTGATTATCTTGACGGAGCCCCCGGCGTTTATTCCGCAAGATATGCAGGCGAGCACGGCAATGACGATGCCAACAATAAAAAGCTTCTCAAGGCTCTTGAAGGAGTTGAGCCCAAAGACAGAGGTGCGGCATTCGTTAGCGTTGCTTGCTGTGTTTATCCTGACGGCAAAAAGATAATTGCCCGCGGTGAATGCAGGGGAATAATCGGATTTGAAGAAATCGGCAGCGGAGGCTTCGGATATGACCCTCTGTTTCTGCCTGTTGAATACGGCGGAGAAAAAACCATGGCGCAGCTTACCGCCGATGAAAAGGATGCAATAAGCCACAGAGGCAAATCGGTTCGCCGTTTGGCACAGCTGATTGAGGAGGATAACTGATGACAAGCAAAGAAAGAGCCCAGTTCAGAGCGCAGGCAAACGGCCTTGAGCCGCTGTTTCAAATCGGAAAAGGCGGCATTTCGGACGCTTTGATTGAGCAGACGGCCGATGCTCTGCGTAAAAGGGAGCTTATAAAAATCAAGGTGCTTCTTGAAAGCGCACCGGAAAGCCCCAGAGAATTTGCCGATAAGCTTGCCGAGGCAACGGGCAGCGAGGTTATTCAGGTTGTCGGCGGCAGCATAGTTTTCTATAAAGAAAATCCCGATAAGGATAAGGAAGAAAAGAAAAAGAAGCCTGCCAAGAAGGGCAAGCCTCTTTCAAAGGTAAAGGCAAAAAGAGCCTTGGCGGCTAAGCGCGAATCGGAAGAAAAGCAGAGAAAAAGAGATTTTTACGCTAAAAAACGTGTTTCCAAAAAATAATTTATATTTTTCGAAAATTTTTTGCAACAAAAATAAGATATTGACACACTTTATTATTGTGTGATATAATCGCACTCCGTGAGTTATCACGGCATGAAAGGTTTGGCTAATGGAGAAAAACAGCGGCATAAAAATAATTGCTCAAAACAAAAAAGCATATCATGATTACTTTGTGCTTGAAAAGCTCGAGGCGGGCATTGAACTGTTCGGGACAGAGGTTAAATCCATTCGCCAGGGCAAAATTAACCTTAAGGATTCGTGGTGCTTCGTTAAAGACGGCGAAATGTTTGTTAACGGCATGCATATCAGCCCCTATGAGCAGGGCAATATTTTCAACAGAGACCCGTTAAGGAGCAAAAGGCTGCTCCTTCACAAGAAAGAAATAAGACGTTTTTATTCTCAGGTGAAGCAGGAAGGGCTTGCAATAATTCCTTTGAGTGTCTATTTCTTGAAGGGCAGGGCAAAGGTTGAAATAGGGCTTTGCAAGGGTAAAAAGCTCTATGACAAACGTGAGGTTGCCGCAAAAAAAGATGCACAGCGCACAATAGAGCGCAATTTGCGCAGATAATTGCAAAATATATGGGGATGAAAGGATTTCGACGGGGAATCTGAGCCCGGATAAGCGAGTAGCGGGGCGGGGCCGCTATAAAATCCGTAATTTTCAAATTTAAACGACAACAATAAAGTTGCACTTGCTGCTTAACTAAGCAGCCGTCTCTGTGCGGAGGACTGCGGCCGCATAAGAGGCGTCGATGAGCAGTGAACGTGAACGGGTAACGGCGGATAGCCCGTCATGAATAATCTGTCTACCAAGCGCTGAAGCCTGCCTTTCGGCGGCAGCGTGAGGGAATGTTAAAAGAACGGCTACACTCGTAGAAAGTCCCTGCAAGGGTTTTTCGGACGCGGTTTCGATTACCGCCATCTCCACCAAACATAATGAGCAAATAAAAATAGATGTTAAAAATGAAAAAGGAGGAAAAGAAAATGAAAAAGTTAAACTTTGCAACCGTTGCAGTTTCGGTTGTTGCGCTCGCTCTTGTTGCGGTTGTTGCAACGCTCGTGATCAAAGCGGGTAACAGCCCAGACATTCTTCCGGATGTTACGGAAAGCGTAGGCGCAAACAGCAATGTTTATAATCCCTATCCGGTTGAATCAACAACTTCGCCTTTTTATGCACTCGTTGAAACAACAACTCAGGTGATTACCGAAAGCTATGTTCCCTCAACACAGGCCACAACAAAGCCTGAAAAAACAACAAAGCCTGAAACAACAGTTTCGGTTTCTGAAATTGAGCAGGAGGTTACGGCTCCGCACCTTAATCCCGATGATATGTCGCAGGGCGTTGCTTCAAAACCCGTTCAGCCCACAGGCGACCTCCCGCAGGATATGTCCTTTGCAGGCCTTTCAAGATTGGGCTATGATGTAATCGGTCTTAAATCCTACATATATAATGATGACAAAGACCCTCAATGCTTCCAGAAGAATTTCGGATATAATCCGCTGTATGATTTCGGTGCGAATCTCATCGATTTCAGCATTGAAACAACCAAGCTTGACTTTGATTATGACGGCAAGGAATACAGAATTCAGCTTTGGAAGGGCCAGTATATTTCAGGCGAAATCGGCACAGTCGGCGGAGAAATCGGTGTTTATACCAGAAAGCCCGGCACGGGCATCGCTCTTGACCATTACGATTGCGCATCTGAAGATGATTGGGTTAAAATGGAAATGACCATTTTCTGGGATGAGTTCGACAACGGCGAATATCTGCCCCAGTTCACAAGAAACTACAATGATTTCTGGTGGTGCACCGGTTTCGTTGATGGTCAGCTCAAAAACCGCAGAGATTCCAACACAATGCGCCTTCTCGGCAGAATCACATGGGAAACCGAGGAGCAGGCAGTTGCGTTTGATGAAGCCATGGAAAAGAAGGGCTTCACCAGGGTTGACGATTTTTCACCTTATGAAATTGATACCTATAAGCGCCACGGCAAGGATGTTATTTTCCTTTGGCAGAACATCAGATAAGCAGCATAAATCTCCGCAAGGAGTAAATATAAATACCGAAATCGGGCATAAGCCCCCGGGAGGAATTTTTAAATGAGTAAATTCAACTTATCCAAGCAAAAAATCATTATTCTTGCAGTAAGTGCCGTTGTTGTTATTGCAGGTGCGGTTGCCGCCGTTGCTTTAATCCGCAACTTCAACAAAAAAGAAGACACAACAACCACTGCAACAGTCCCCACTTATGACTATGTGGAAGAAACATATTATGAAACCCTGCCCGTATTTGTTACCGATGAAAACCATTCAAACGTAACTGATGCTTCGGGCAATGCGCTCACAACCATAAAGCAGGTTGTTAAAACGACAAAGAGGGTTGCAAGCAAAGCAACAACCAAAAAGGCTGCTGCAACAACTAAAAAGCAGAGTTCCGGCGGCGGAAAGGTTAATGCCGATGACCTTGCATCACTCACTCCCCTTCAGAAGTATCTCACAGAAAACGCCCTTGCAGGCTACAAGTATCATCCCGACGGTTTCTATTACACCGATGATAAGGACTGCTGGCAGAAGAATGCAGGCTATAACGAGATTTATGATAATCTCGCTCCCGCTGCAGGCATGCCAATTGACCAGATTCGTATTCACTTCCCGTATGGCGGCCAGGAATGGATGATTCAGTTCTGGAAAGGTCAGTACGGCTGGCTGTTTGTCGGCGCAGAAATCGGCGTTTACACAGCTCCTTTGGGCACATATTCAACAGAAGCAGGTGCGGTTAACCACTTCGACTGCGCTGATAAGGAAGATTGGCTCAAGATTCAGCTTGACTGCTATTTCAGCGAAAACGATGACGGCCATTATAAGAAGATTTTCACCAGAAAATATGATTATTATTGGTGGGCAACAGGTTTTGTAAAGGGTCAGCTTACTAACTACACAATTCCCAAGACAGAGCTTAAAACAAAGAACAGAATCACCTTCAAGTCAGAGGCTATGGCGAATGCTTTCGTTAAGGAGCTTCGCAGCTGCGGTTTCGTGAGAGCGGTTGGTTCTGACCAGCTTGTTGACGATTCATATTATCAGAAGGGCGCTGACGTTTGGGTTCTTTGGGCAACAATTTATCATGACGCATTTAAAAACTACAGCGACTCAAAGACAACCACAAAGGCTCCCACCACCAAAACTCCCACCACAAAGGCTCCCACTACTACCGAAAAGCCGACAACAACAACCACCAGACCCACAACCACCACCACAACCACTACAACAACCACAACACAGCCCACAACGCAGCCCACAACGCAGGCTACAACGCAGGCTACAACAACCGTTCCTGCGCAGGGAGAAAATTAAGATTTAATTAATTTTTGATTAATTTCAATTAAATCTTTTGCAAAAAAACGTTCATTTTTGTGACAAAAAGTGTTGACAATAAGATAATAATATGTTAGTATAAGGTAACAATTGTTGCTCTTGCAATAAAATTTGAAAGGAATGGTTCAAAAATGAAAAAAGTACTTGCACTTGCACTTGCACTTGTCATGGCTTTCTCAATGAGCGCTATGGCATTCGCAGCAGACACAACCACAACAACAGCAGCACCCGCAACAACTTCAGCAGAACTTTCAGTTAAGGACATCCTTAACATGCTCATCGACCTCGTTAAGTCCTCCATGTCACAGTGGGACGCTATCGAGAGCGTTGTTGTTCGTCTTGTTGACTTCATCGAAAACATCGGCAGCGCTGCAGTAGGCCAGGCTGATGTTGAAGGCGCAGTTGCAGATCTCGAAGCAGCTCTTGCTGACGCTGAGATCCCCGGCATCTCCGATCTTCTTAATGCTCTCAAGGCAAAGATTAAGGCTATGTACGCTGGCGAAGTTGCTACAACAGTTGAAGCAACAACAGCTGCAGTAGAGAAGCCCGAAACAGGTTCTTCATCAGTAGGCATCGCTGTTTTCGCAGCTGTTTCAGTTGCAGCAGCAGCAGCTTATGTTTGCACAAAGAAGAGCAAATAATTTAAACTTAAGCTTATTTAATTGAATTAGCGCAAGAATTTAATTGAATAGCACAGCGGCATATCCTTCGGGATATGCCGCTTTTTTCTGCATTCTCATTAATCGTATGGATAGCGTTCTTTAGGTTTGGATATAATATTTAAAATATTGACACTTAAATTGAATAGATATATAATATATATAATACCGAGTACGGAAAGGTGCAAAATGAAAAAGTATTTTAGACGAACATGGGTTGAGATTAATCTTGATGCCCTGAAACATAATTACGAAACCATTGAAAGCAAGCTGTCACCGGGCTGCGAAATTATGGCGGTTGTTAAGGCAGATGCCTACGGACACGGTGTTGAGAATTCCGTTAAGGAGTTTTCAGCATGCGGTTGCCGCAGATTTGCAGTTTCCAACCTTGAGGAAGCCTTTCAGGTGCGTTCCGTAAATTCGGACTGTTCAATTTTGATTCTGGGTTATACACCGCCCGAGCATGCGGAGGCGCTTGCGGTTAATAATATTTCTCAAACGGTTTTTGACAGCGGATATGCTGCCCGCCTTTCCGAATATGCTCAAAAAAGCGGCGTTCAGGTCAGTATTCATATAAAGGCCGACACAGGCATGAGCCGCCTTGGCTTTGTTTACCACGATGATATTGAGGATGCGGCCTCTGTTGATGAAATTGCTGCCGCATGCAGACTTCCGGGACTTTATCCCGAAGGAATTTTTACTCATTTTGCATCAGCTGATGAAGAGGAAGGCGAGGTTTTCACAAGGCTGCAATACACCTTGTTTATGAACCTCATTTATCGCCTGGAGCATGAGGGGATTAATTTCCCTTTGCGCCATTGCTGCAACTCTGCCGCAACTGTGCTTTACCCCGAAATGCACCTTGATTTGGTTCGTCCGGGAATTATTCTTTATGGCCTTATGCCCTCATCATTTTTGAAGCTGAACACGCCGTCGTCACTTCTTCAGGGAAAGGTTAATCTGATGCCTGCGCTGAAGATGAAAACCGTTGTTTCAATGGTTAAAACCATTCCTGCGGGAACTCCTGTCAGCTACGGACGCACATACTCTTCTGACAGAGAAATTAAAATTGCAACCGTACCTATAGGCTATGCAGACGGATATCCGCGTTCACTTTCAGGCAGAGCAAAAATGAAAATCGGCGACAAGCTTGTTCCGGTTATCGGGCGAATTTGCATGGACCAATGCATGCTTGACGTTTCGGATATTGAAGATATTTCCGAGGGAACTTCGGTCACGGTTTTTGACAGCAACCCCTCAAGCCTCCTGTCGGTTGATGCACTTGCGCAAAAGGCGGCAACCATCAACTATGAGCTGATTTGCGGAATAAACAAACGTGTTCCCAGAGTTTATACCCGCCAAAAGGAAATTGAAGCAATAGCGGACTATATGAAATAAGATAAAAATATGCTCCCCAAACCTTTGCGGTTTGAGGAGCTTTTTTGTTAGAATCCGAATTGATTGAAGTATTCAAACGGGTCAATATAGTATGGCTGAGTGGTTGTTACAGGCTCTGAGCCACTCTTATCCTCCACAAGTGCAATGTCAACGTTGAATTCGTCAAGAGAATAGTCACTGTTGACCCTGCAAAGAGTGAGAGTCATTTTATCGCCAACCTTGCCGCTGTCGATTTTTTCAAGAAGAACATCGGCGGTTGTGAGAGGTTCGCCGTTAACGGCAATAATCATGTCATACTGTCTTGCGTTTGTGTTGGCAAGTGAACCGTCGGGGTCGATTTCGTTGATAATCAGAGTGCCTGCGGGCAGCCCCTTAATCTGAGCAATCATGCTGTATTGTGCGCTTGCGCTGACGGGGTAATAGGAGATGCCAAGCTTGGGTCTATTGGGAACATAGCCGTGCTGAATAATATTTTCGATAATTTCTTTTGCAGAGGAAATGGGAATCGCAAAGCCCATACCCTCATAGTCCGTTGCGGCAATTTTCTGAGAGTTGATGCCGATGACCTGGCCGTATGCATTAACAAGCATGCCTCCCGAGTTGCCGGGGTTGATTGCTGCGTCATGCTGGATGCATTTCATGGTGTAGCCGATTTCGCTGCTGACGGGTCTGTCGATTGCGGAAACATGGCCGCCGGTGAGAGTCCCGAAAAACTCAATGCCGCCGGGATTTCCGATTGCATAAACGGGGTCGCCGACAAGCAGCGAGTTTGAATCGCCGAATTCGGCGGCAGGCAGACCACTTGCTTTGATTTTGAGAACGCCGAGGTCGGTTCTTGTGTCAAAACCGACGATGTCAGCATCATAAGTTGTGCCGTCTTCTGTCTGAATTCTGACCTTAACCCCTGCATCGTTGATAACATGGGCGCAGGTGATGATATAAGTGTAAGTTCTTGAAGCATCCTCACCCATGATGATACCCGTGCCTTCGCCGGCAGAGGAGTTGGAATTCTGAGTGTAAACAACAATGCCGACATTGCTGGGGCTGAGTTTGGCATGAATCTGAGTGCCGTTGAGTATGCTGCCGTTTGAAATTGCGGTGGGAGTAACGGGGGATTTGTTTATATTAACATTAGGTAAATCTTCGTTAATCTTTCCGACGGTTTCGCCAACGGAAGCATTGCTTTTATCCACAGACTTAATAATTGAAGCAGCGCCAAAGCCGAGGGCAAAAACGATAACAACCGCTACGCAGGCAACAAAGGCTTTCATACCTTTGCTTAAGCCGGATTTTTTTGCAGGTATGGAAGTCGGCTGATAATAATTCTGCTGATTATAGCCGTAGGGATGCTGCGAATAGTCCGAATACCGGTTGGCGGAATAGGGACTGTAGTTGGCCTGCTGACAGCTTTCTGAATGGGAAGAAACGGGATCCTGCTCAACCTCTTGAGCCTCAACAGTCGGAACGTCATTTATTTCCGCTTCAAATCCGGGCATATTATTATTGGAATTGGTGTTTTCGGGTGTTCCAAATTTGTTTTCAAAATCTTCGTTCATAGTTATTTGCCTCCGATTGATTTGATGTTATCATTTTAACCTGTTGTTGTTAATTAAGTTTGAACACAGATTTAATTAAATTTCAAAATTTTAGAAATAAAGCGTTAAATTAGAGGAAGCTGGAAGATAAATTCGGTATATTCGCCCTGCTCGCTTCTTGCGGCTATGTGGCCGCCGTGAAGCTCAATAATGGTTTTGACAAGATACAGGCCGAGACCTGCACCCTTGACATCGTAACTTCTGGATTTATCTGTTTTATAAAATCTCTCAAATATTTTATCAAGTTCCTCGCTGGGTATTCCTTGACCGCTGTTGCGGATTTTTACAATTATTTTTTCCGAATCGCGCTTTGAACCGACTTCGATATATCCGCCGTTCGGAGTGAACTTGACGGCATTGTCAATCAGATTGTAAACTACCTGATTTATCATATCTCTGTCCGCAGTTACGGGGTTGGCTGCAAAGGTTTCAAGCCCTCTGATTTCGATCTGCTTTTTGTCAATTATCTGCTCAAATCCGAGCAAAGTTCTGAAAATCATTTCGGAAATATCGAAGTTTTGAGGTTTGATATCAATTTCGCCTGCTTCAATTTTGCTCATGTTGAGCATTCCGGTAACAAGCCTTGAAAGACGCTTGACCTCATCGGAAACAATCTTAAGATATTGAGACTCCTTTTCTTTATCTATTGTGCCGTCAAGGATGCCGTCAATAAAGCCGCCGATAGTGGTCATCGGTGTTTTTAACTCATGTGAGACATTGGCAACAAAGCTTCTGCGGGACATTTCAAGAGTTGCAAGCGCCTGGGCCATGGTATTGAATGCCTGAACAAGCTCATCAACCTCGTCCTGCCCGAGAATTCTTATTTTGGCACGTTTAATTGAGATTCGGGTTGAAAAGTCGCCTGTTGCGTATTGCTTTGCTGCGGCTGACATCTGGCGAAGCGGCTTTGTCAGGCGGTATGAAACAAGGTAAACAAGAATAAACGTCATTGCAAAAGCGAAAAGTGCCGCAAAGAAAAACATTCTGAATATTCCTGCAATATACGGCGTAAGCCCGTCAATAACAGGCTGAGTTGAAAAAACAACACCTGCGGTTTGACCGTCAACATCAATGGGGGCGGCAACAACAAAGTGAATATCGCTGAGAGAGCCGCCAAGATTGCCCGTTGTGCGGAATGTTCCGTTAACTGCGCTTTTCATAATATCCGTTGGCACCTTGTATTGATTATGTACCAAGCAGTTGCCGGTGTAAAGCGCCATGTTGGACTGAAGGATTTCTTTGCAATAAACAACGTCGCCGTTCAGGTTCGTTACAAAGAAGTCGGCATCAACGGCATTGGAAATCTGCATGAGTGTGTTGCAGATAACAATAACCGAGCTGCTGCTGCCCATTCCCATATATTCTGATTCCAGAATATTGCTTGCGTTTTGGGCGATGTTTACGGTGTTTTCGGTCAGCAGATCAATTTTCTCATCCATCCATAGCTTGGACACCAAAAGAAGCAGAGCTCCGCCTATAAAGACGAAGCTTGCAAGAATTATTGAAATTGTAACAACAAAATATTTACGAAAAAGACCGGAGCTTTTTTTGCCAGTCATCTGAAACACTCCCGGTTATCAGTCTTTTGTTTCGAACTTATATCCAACGCTCCAAACGGTTTTGAGCTCCCATTTATCCGAAACGCCCTCAAGCTTTTCGCGAAGGCGCTTAACGTGAACATCAACCGTTCTCGAATCGCCGTAGTAATCAAAGCCCCAGACTTCGTCAAGGAGCTGATCTCTTGTGAAAACCCTGTTGGGGTTGCTTGCAAGGTGATAAATAAGCTCAAGCTCTTTGGGCGGAGTGTCAATCTTTTTGTTATCAACACGAAGCTCGTAGTTTGTCAGATTGATGCTGAGCTTATCGTAGCTGACCTCTTTGATGTTTGTTTGAGCTGCCGAGCCGCTTCTGCGAAGAACCGCCTTGACTCTTGCCATAACTTCTTTTGCATCAAACGGTTTAACAACGTAGTCATCAGCGCCGAGCTCGAAACCGAGAACCTTATCAAAGGTTTCGCCTTTTGCGGTGAGCATGATTATGGGCTTGTCCGAAAACTTTCTGACCTCGCGGCATACCTGCCAGCCGTCAAGCACGGGCAGCATGATATCAAGCAGCATAAGGCCGGGTGAAAGCTCCTGAAAAGCCTTAACGGCATCCGCACCGTTGTTTGCAATGGCTACTTCATAGCCTTCTTTTTCGAGATAAAGTCTTAAAAGCTCGCAAATATTGGTATCGTCATCAACAACAAGAATTTTTTCCGCTGCCATGATAAAATCCCCTCCTATATAATTTATCTACAATTATAATTATACTCCGTTTTTTAACAATTTTGTGAATTGGCAAATAATAATTTGTTACATTTAGCCGCAAAAATGAACAAACGATTAAATAATTGTTGAATTATTTCACAGAAAATCTGAAAACGGTTGTTGATTTGAATTTTTCGCCCGCATCAATGGTGCATTGCGGAAAATCGGGCATATTGGGTGTGTTGGGATAAAACTGCGTTTCAAGGCAAAAGCCTGCATGCTTGATGAGCGGATTGCCCTGCTTGCCGATAATTGTTCCGTCAAGGAAGTTGCCTGTGTAAAGCTGAACGCCGCAAAGGTCGGTGAAAACTTCAAGCATTCTGCCGCTTTCGGGGTCATAAGCAGCTGCAGCGGGGCCGTCGCCATCGTTCAGGCAGAAATTGTGGTCATAACCCTTGCACATAATAAGCTGCTCATCATCGGCGCCGATATCCTTGCCGATGGGCTTGAACTCTCTGAAATCAAAGGCAGTGCCGTCAACCGGACGGATTTCACCCGTGGGGATGCTGTCAGCATCGGTGGGTGTATATGCATCAGCGTTTATCATAAGCTCGTGGCCAAGAACGTCGCCCTTGCCAGCAAGATTGAAATAAGCATGGTTGGTCATGTTGATAACCGTCTTTTTATCGCTGACTGCAAAATAATCAATTTTGAGAGAGTTATCCTCAAAAAGGGTGAATGTAACTTTAAAATCAACCTTACCGGGGAAGCCCATTGCACCATCGGGGCTGGTGTAGCTCATTTCAATCGAATTATCATCAATGATAATGGCTTTCCAGATTGCGGTTGAAAGCTCTGCGCCACCATGCAGGCAGGTGATGCCCTTTTCGTTCTTTTCAACATTATATTCAATGCCGTCAATGGTGAATTTGCCGCCCGCAATGCGGTTGGCATATCTGCCGACGGTCATGCCTTCGTAGTCGGAATGGTTTTCGTGACCGTCAATAGTGTCAAAGCCTGCAAGAACATCGGCGAAAACTCCGTTTTTATCGGCAACATAAATGCTGTTGACGGTTGCGCCGTAGGTGATAATGTCAACGGCTGTTTCGCTTGTGTTTTTGAGAGTGTAGCAGTCAACGGTTCTGCCGTCAGATGTTGTTCCGAAAATATTTTTAACTATCATATATAAATCCTCCGAAATTTATTTGATTGTGTCCCAATAATTATAACGGCCTCTTTCTGCCGTACTTTTGCCGAACTGAATGGCTTGAACGGGGCAGCGATTGATGCAAGCTGTGCAATGCTGGCATTTGTTTTTGACCCATTCCGGCTTGCCGTTTTTGATTCTTATTGCGCCGTCGGGGCAAAGAGCTTCGCATTGGCCGCAGGAAATGCATTTGTTATCCGCAAAGAATTTTTTTGTTGTTCTGAACGGGTCATAAAGCTTTGAAACAAAAATGCTTTTAATTCCGCCGTCAAGGCTGCCTGCACGCTTGCTTTCGCACAGATTTATGTCGCAGCAAATTTCGGCAAGTTCTTTGTCGGCATGGCGAAGAAATTTTTGTGCCTTTTCTTTTGAACAGGGGTTATACATAATAACATAGTTATCGGGCATTCTCAAAGAAAAGCTGTAGTCAAGCTTTCTGCCGAGTGCCTTTGCAAGCATTTTGTCTGCGCTGCCTGTGTTGGCGCCGCAGGTGATGACACAATAAACATATTTGCCCAGCGAATTTTTAACCTCGGGCAAAGATGCGAAACGCTTAACAATTTCAGGCAGACCCCAGAAATAAACGGGGAAAACAAAGCCTGTTTTTTCATCGCCCGAAGGGGTTTTTATTCCGTTTTTTAAAGCGTCAACAATGCTTACTGCGGTGTCATTTGTTTCTTTTGCTATTGTTTCGGCGGCATGACGGGAATTGCCCGTTGCAGAGAAATAATAAATCATAACCGATAACCTCTTTTTTCTTTGGAAATAATTGTATCATCCGGAAATTTTTTTGTCAATAAGTATTAAAGGCGCTTATGTGGCATAATAGAAATGAACCGAGTGTTCAAAAACATTAAAGAGAGGTAACTCACAAATGGAAAACAATAACAGACAGAACAATCAGCAGAACAACAATCAGAATAACCAGCAGAATCAGAACAATAAGAATCAGCAGAACCAGCAGAATAACAAGAATCAGCAGAACAACAAGAAGAACAGAGAAAACTTCTGATTTGGCCGAATAATACGGCGCCGGGCAGCTTCGCCTCTTAACGCAAAAAACAGCACCGAACAAAAGCGGTGCTGTTTTGGCTACATATTAACTCTGGTTTTCATTTCTTCGAGCAGCGAATAGGGGATTTTCAAATTCCCAAGGCCTGTGCCTATGCTTATATGCGGCTTCATTGCTGCGTGAAAATCCGTGCCGCCGGATATAAGAAGCCCGAGTTCTTTTGCCATGCTTTGATATTTCTCCTGCATTTCGGGCGTGTAGTCGGTGTAGTATCCTTCAACACCGCAAAGACCGTAGCTTTTAAGCTCAAGAAGGAATTCCTTAAGTTCGTTATCGGATAATTTGGTGAGATGCGGGTGGGCGAGAAAGGATATTCCTCCGCATTCTGTGATGAGTTCAACAGCATTGCGTGCGGTCAGCCTTTGCTTTTCACAGTAGGCATACTTGCCGACGGACATATATTTGTCGAACCCTTCTTTGACGGATTCGGTATAGCCTTTATCCATAAGAACGCGGGCGAAATGTGCTCTGCCGACAAAGTTGTTGGGCGCAAGGACACGCACTTCCTCAAGCGTTATATCAAAGCCGAGCTCGTTGAGCCTTTGGGCGGTGACGTGGTTACGCTCGATTCTCAAATCAACAACCTCTTTGAGCATCTGAATGAGCTTCGGATTGGTGTAGTCGATGAAATAGCCGAGGATATGCGTTTCGGTTTTTGACTGAACGGAAAACTCAATGGCGGGGATAATCTCAACTCCGATTTTTTTGCCTTCGGCAATTGCTTCGGGCAAGCCGTCAACCGTGTCGTGGTCGGAGAGGGCTATTGCGGCAAGGCCTGCTTTTTTTGCTTCGCGAACAACCTCTGCAGGAGTCATCGAACCGTCTGATTTGAGCGAATGAGTGTGTAAATCAATATATTTTTCCATAATAAAATCTCTTTTCCTTGAGGTTACATGAATTATTGTAGTTGCCTTGAAAGGTTTTGTCAATCTGTATATTGTTTGATTTTTTGCAAATATTTATAGTTGTTTTAATAACATTTACATTGATATTGCGAAAAAAGCGTGATATAATTAATCTGTAAAAGAATGCCAATCAAAATTTCGGCAACAGGAGGAACTTTAAATGAAAATGTCATTCCGTTGGTATGGCGAGTCAGACCCGATTTCGCTCGAGTATATCCGCCAGATTCCCAACATGCGCAGCATCGTCAGCGCTGTTTATGATGTTAAGCCGGGCGAAGTATGGCCTGAAGAAAGCCTTGCAAAAATGCAAAAACAGTGTGAAGACAACGGCCTTGTTTTCGATGTTGTTGAGTCCATACCTGTTCATGAGGATATCAAGCTCGGCAGAGGAGAGGTTGATAATCTCATTGAAGTTTATTGTGAAAATATCCGCCGCTGTGCAAAATACGGCGTAAAGTGCGTAACATATAATTTTATGCCTGTTTTTGACTGGACACGCACTCAGCTTGATAAAAAAGCTCCCGACGGCTCAACAAGCCTTGTTATGTATTGGGAGCAGATGAAAGGCCTTGACCCTCTCAAGGACGATATTCATCTTCCCGGCTGGGATTCAAGCTACACCCAGGAGCAGGTCAGAGAGCTTATCAATGCTTACGGCGAAATCGGCGAGGAAGGCCTTTGGGCAAATCTTGAAAGATTTCTCAAGGCGGTTATCCCCGTTGCGGAGGAATGCGGCGTAAGAATGGCTATTCATCCCGATGATCCGCCTTATCCCATTTTCGGCCTCCCCAGAATTATCACCTGCGAGGAGAATCTCGACAGAATGCTCTCAATCGTCGACAGTCCCGCCAACAGCCTTTGCCTTTGCACGGGTTCGCTCGGCTGCGCTGCGTCAAACGACGTTGTTGCGATGGTTCGCAAATACAGTGCGATGGACAGAATCGCATTTATGCATATCAGAAACATTCTCATCATGCCTGACGGCAGCTTTGAGGAGAGCGGCCACCTTTCAAAGTGCGGCAGCCTTGATATGTATGAGGTAACAAAAGCTCTTGTTGAAACAGGATTTGACGGCTATGTCAGACCCGACCACGGCAGAATGATTTGGGGCGAAACAGGCAAGCCCGGCTACGGCCTTTATGACCGAGCTCTCGGCGCAGCATATATCAACGGACTTTTTGAGGCTTGTGAAAAAGCTGTTAAATAAACGGAGGATAAATAAATGAACGCTATTTCAGAAAAAATTATGTCAATCGGCGTTGTGCCGGTTATAAAGCTTAACAATCCCGAAAGAGATTCGGTTGCTCTTGCAAAGGCTCTTGTTGAGGGCGGTGTTCCCGTTGCGGAAGTAACATTTCGCGCTGCCGGTGCAGCAACCGCAATCAAGCTTATGAGCGATAACGTGCCCGAAATGCTTGTTGGTGCAGGCACCGTTCTTTCAACCTCACAGGTTGATGAAGCAATTGCGGCGGGCGCAAAATTCATTGTTACTCCCGGCCTTGACGAAGAAATCGTTAAGTATTGCCAGAGCAAGAATATTCCCATTTATGCGGGCTGCACAACCCCCACAGACTATCATACCGCATACAGACTCGGTTTGGACGTCCTCAAATTCTTCCCTGCAGAGCAGAGCGGCGGACTTGCCAAAATCAAGGCAATGAGTGCTCCGTTCCCGATGTTCAAGGTTATGCCCACAGGCGGCATTTCTCTTAAGAATCTTGGTGAATACCTTTCATGCCCCGTTATCGCAGCATGCGGCGGCTCATATATGGTAACTGCAGACCTTATTGACAATCAGAAATGGGATGAAATTATTGACCTTTGCAAAAAATCTGTTGAAATAGTTAAGGAGGCAAGAGGATAATGGCAAGAGTAGTTACTTTCGGCGAAATTATGCTTCGCCTTGCCCCCAACGGATATTACCGTTTCTTCCAGGATGACCAGCTTCAGGCAACTTTCGGCGGCGGTGAAGCTAACGTTTCCGTTTCGCTTGCAAACTATGGCTTTGATTCCGCTTTTGTAACAAAGCTTCCTGCTCATGCAATCGGCCAGGCGGCAGTCAATTCACTCCGTTATTTCGGCGTTGACACAAGCAAAATTGTTCGCGGCGGCGACAGAGTAGGCATTTATTTCCTTGAAAAGGGTGCTTCTCAGCGCGGCAGCGTATGCATCTATGACAGAGCGCATTCCGCAATTCAGGAGGCAGACCCTGCCGATTTCGATTGGGATGCAATTTTTGAGGGCGCTGACTGGTTCCATTTTACGGGCATCACTCCCGCACTCGGCGCAAACCTTGTTGAAATCTGCAAGCAGGCTTGCATTGCCGCAAAGGCAAAGGGCGTTAAGATTTCATGTGACCTTAACTACAGAGGCAAGCTCTGGACAAGGGATCAGGCAAGAGAAGCTATGACAGAGCTTTGCAAATATGTTGACGTTTGCATTTCCAACGAAGAAGATGCTAAGGACGTTTTCGGCATTGAAGCTGAAAATACCGATATCTATGGCGGCAAGCTCAACAAAGAGGGCTACAAATCCGTTGCAAAGCAGCTTGCGGATAAATTCGGTTTTGAGAAGGTTGCAATTACCCTCAGAACATCAATTTCTGCTAGCGACAACGACTGGGCAGGCATGCTCTATGACGGCGAGAACTATCGCTTCTCAAAGGAATATCACCTTCGCATTGTTGACAGAGTGGGCGGCGGAGACAGCTTCGGCGGCGGCCTCATCTATGCCCTTCTCAGCGGCAAGGATACTCAGGCAGCGATTGAATTTGCTGTTGCGGCATCGGCACTAAAGCATTCGGTTGAAGGCGATTTCAACAGAGTTACCGTTGCAGAGGTTGAAAAACTCGCAGGCGGCGACGGCTCGGGCAGAGTTCAGAGATAAAAACGGCAGATTATATGGGCGCAACGATGTGTGCGCCCGTTTTTCTTTTGATATACGATACATTAAAGATATTGAAATGCGCTGTTATATATGGTATTATTTGATATATAAAATTAAGAGGTTTTATATATGAAAAGAAAATTTTCTCAGACAAGGCTCATTGCCATGGGCTATATTTCGATAATTATTATCGGAACTTTGCTGCTGATGCTTCCTTTTGCTTCGCAGAGCGGAGAAAGCGCAGGCTTTGTGCCTGCTTTGTTTACGGCAGTTTCTTCCTCCTGTGTTACGGGGCTTGTTGTTCTTGACACGGCAACAAGCTGGACGCTGTTCGGTCAGATTGTCATAATTTGCCTCATTCAGATTGGCGGCCTCGGATTTATGACCATTGCAACCATGTTTTCGATGCTCCTAAAGCGCAAAATGGGCTTGCGTGAGCGTGAAATTATGGTTGAAAGCATCAACACCGAGCATATCGGCGGCATTAAAAACCTGACACGAAAAATCATTGCAGGCACAGCAATTTTTGAGGGCGCAGGCGCCCTGCTGCTCGCAACGCGCTTTATTCCGGAGTTCGGCTTGGCAAAGGGAATCTGGTATTCCGTGTTTCATTCGATATCCGCATTTTGCAATGCAGGATTTGACCTCATGGGTGTTTATGAGCCATATTCATCTTTTGTTGGTTTTTCGGACGATTGGGTTGTTATTCTTACCCTCTCGGCCCTGATTGTGATTGGCGGCATCGGCTTCCTTGTTTGGGACGATATAAGCAAGAAAAAGCTGAAATTCAAACGATATCAGCTCCATACAAAAATTGTGCTGACGGTTACGGCAATTCTGCTTGTAATACCTATGGTGCTTTTCTTTGTTTTTGAAAGAAATTTCACTAATGACGGCCTCGGTTTTGGTGACAGCCTGCTCAATGCGATTTTTGACTCCGTAACCGCACGGACTGCGGGAATGAACTCAACCGACACCGCAGCCCTTTCCCCTGCAAGCAAAATTCTGACTGTAATTCTTATGTTTATCGGCGGTTCGCCCGGCTCAACCGCAGGCGGTATCAAAACAACAACTCTCGCTGTTATAGCAATTTCAACCTTTAACGGCATAACACGCAGGCAGTCAAAGGGTATTTTCGGCAGGAGACTCGAAAAGGATGCAATTCATAAGGCAAGCTCCGTTGTGTTCACCAACCTGAGCCTTGCAATTTTCGGGATTATTGCAATTCTTGCCATGCAGCCTGCGCTGGGTATTGGCGATGTTATTTTTGAATGTGTGTCTGCAATCGGCACGGTAGGCATGACAACGGGCATAACCCGTGACCTTGCAACGGCATCAAAGCTGATTATTGTGTTCCTTATGTTCTGCGGCAGGGTTGGCAGCGTTTCGTTTGCACTTGCTCTTATGGAAAAGAAGGCTGCACCGCCTGTTAAAAATCCGAGAGAAAAAATAACGATAGGATAATTCAAATAAAAAGTTAAAAGTGAAGTGTGAAAAATTTCGGATAGGCTTCACTATCATTCGAAAAGGAGCTATATATATGAAATCATTTTTGATAATCGGCATGGGCCATTTCGGCCATCACCTCTGCCAAAGTCTCGCAAGGATGGATTGCGAAATTATGATAGTGGACGAAAGAGAAGAGGCCGTTGAAGACATGCTGCCCTATGTTGTGAGCGCAAAAATCGGCGACTGCACTAACATTGAAGTGCTCAAAACCTTCGATATTCCGTCGTTTGACACTTGCTTTGTCTGCATCGGTGAAAATTTCCAGAACAGCCTTGAAATCACAAGCCTTCTCAAGGAATGCGGCGCAAAAAGAGTTATCAGCAAGGCGGACAGGGATATTCAGGAAAAATTTTTGCTTCGCAACGGCGCAGATGCCGTTATCTATCCCGAAAAGAATATGGCCGAGAGATTTGCCGTCAGAGAAAGCAGCGAGCATATTTTTGACTATATTAACCTCGGCAGCGAATATTCGATTTATGAAATTGATGTTCTCGACAGATGGGTCGGCAAAACAGTTAAAGAGCTGAATTTCAGGGTTAAATATAATCTTGCGGTGCTTGCCACAAAGAAAAACGGAGTGGTAACACCCGTTATTTCGGGCGAAAGCTGTTTTGAAAAGGATGAACACCTTCTTGTGCTCGGAAAAGAGGAAGATGTGAGAAGGGTTACGAAATAAAAATCCGTTGACAAACTCATGCTAATAATGTAAAATTTAACTAATAAATATTTGGAGGTAATTACAATGGTTTTAGCTGCTGTCGGCAAAAACGGCACAGGCAAGGATTTCTTCCTTGAATATGTTGCAAAGACTTACGGTTTCCCCATGATTTCAATCGGCGATGTTGTCAGAGAGCTTGCCGCAAATGACGGCCTTGAGCTTACACGTGACAATCTTCATGCAACCTCAAAGAAGTATATGACCGCTAACGGCCAGACCTTCTTCCCCGAAATGATTGTTAAGAAGATTAAGGAATCAGACAGCCCCAACTTCCTTGTTTCGGGCATTCGTCCTCCCTCAGACATTGAGGTTTTCAAAAAGGCGTTCGGCGACAAGTTTGTTCTTGTTGACGTTGTTATCAGCGATGACGAGGTTCGTTATCAGAGAATGCTTGCAAGAGGCTCCGAGAGAGACGGCAAGAGCGTTGAAAAGCTTCGTGAGAATGACCTTCACGAGGAAGAAATTTTCCACACAAGCGAGAGCGAAAAAATGGCTGACTACATCATGAAGAATGACGGCACCGTTGACGATTTCTATGCAGGTGTTAAGGATTTCTATGACAACTATTTGAAAGCAAAGCTTGACTGATAAAGTGTTTTACAGCCGCGTTTCCTTTGGGAAGCGCGGCTTTTTCTATTGTCTTTTTTTGTCGGCTGTGATATTATAAACATATACGGAGGTGAGAATATGTTTGCGCGAATTAACAGCATGGGTCTTTTCGGCATTGACAGCTATATGGTTGGCGTTGAGGTTGACTATGGGCAGGGTTTGCCGCGCGTTGACCTTGTCGGCTTGCCTGATACGGCGGTTAGCGAATCGCGCAACAGAGTGCGCTCCGCAATCAAAAACAGCGGCTATTCTTTCCCTCAAAGCCGAATAACAATTAACCTTTCGCCTGCCGATATCCGCAAGGAGGGGCCTGTTTATGATTTGCCGATACTCATTGCGATTCTCCGTGCTGGGGAACAGCTTCGCTGCAATCTTGATGACTGCGCATTTGTGGGCGAGCTTTCGCTGGACGGAATAGTGCGCCATGTCAACGGCGTTTTGCCAATGGTTATCAGGGCAAAAAAGAGTGGAATTAAAAAAGTTTTTGTTCCTGCCGCCAATGCGCTTGAAAGCTCGGTTGTTGAGGGTATAGAAGTTTATGCCGTTGAGAATGTTACGCAGGTCATAAAGCATTTAAAAGGCGAAGAACTGCTCATGCCCGTTAAGTATGATGTTTATAATGAAGAACGCTTCCGCGAGCCTCTGCCCGATTTCAGGGATGTTATGGGTCAGCAGGAGGCGCGGTATGCGCTTGAGATTGCCGCAGCAGGCGGCCACAACATAATCATGGTTGGCCCTCCGGGGTCGGGCAAAAGCATGCTTGCCAAAAGACTGCCTTCAATTCTGCCCGATATGACCTTTGAGGAAAGTTTGCAGACAACTGAGCTTTATTCGATAGCCGGTGTGTTGCCCGAGGGTGTTTCGCTGATAAGGGAAAGACCTTTCAGAGCGCCGCATCACACCGTTTCGCCCGCAGGTCTTTCGGGCGGCGGTGTTATCCCACGGCCCGGAGAAATATCTCTATCGCATAACGGTGTTTTGTTCCTTGATGAGCTTCCCGAGTTTTCGCGCGCATCAATGGAGGTTTTGCGCCAGCCGATTGAGGACGGAACGGTTACAATATCCAGAGCCAATGCGTCGCTCACATATCCGTGCTCAGCCATGGTTGTTTGCGCAATGAATCCCTGCCCCTGTGGCTTTAAAGGGCATCCCAAAAGAGAATGCACCTGCCCCGACGGAGCGGCTAAACGTTACCTTGCAAAGGTTTCGGGGCCTCTGCTCGACAGAATGGATATTCATATAGAAGTGCCGCCTGTTGACTTTGAAAAGCTTTCAAGCAAGGTGCCGTCGGAATGCTCGGCAGACATCAAGAAAAGGGTAAATGCCGCAAGAAAAATTCAGCAGGAAAGGCTGAAAGGTTCGGGCGTTTCATGCAACGCAAAAATGACCCCTGCCATGACCCGTGAATTCTGCAGACCTGACCCTCAGGCGATGGTGCTGCTTGAAAATGTTTTTGAAAAGCTTGATTTTTCGGCAAGAGCTTATGATAAAATTCTGCGTGTGGCAAGAACGGTTGCCGACCTTGAGGGCAGCGAAGTGATTAAATCGAATCATATTGCTCAGGCGGTGCAGTTCAGAAGCCTGGACAGGAAGTTCTGGCGCAGATAAAATTAACAATAAATATTGATAATATTAAAATAATGGTATATAATAAATTGATTAATGGATAAAACGGAGAAAGATGTATGTTAAAGCTTGAAAACGTTTCTTTTAAAGTGGATGTTGACGGCTCGGATTTAGAGATAATTGATAATGTCAGCATTGAAATACCTGACGGCGCATTTACCGTTATAACAGGCCCTAACGGCGGCGGAAAGTCAACCCTTGCACGTCTTATCATGGGCATTGAAAAGCCCACAAGCGGCAGAATATTATATAACGATATCGACATAACCGATATGTCTGTTACCGAAAGAGCAAAGCTCGGAATAGGCTATGCTTTCCAGCAGCCGCCCAGGTTCAAAGGGCTTACCGTGCGCAGGCTGCTTTCTCTTGCGGCGGGCAGCGAGCTTCCCGTTGACGAATGCTGCGGCTACCTGACAAGCGTTGGCCTTTGCTCAAAGGATTATCTTAACCGAGAGATGGATAATTCCCTTTCCGGAGGAGAGGCCAAGAGAATAGAAATTGCAACTCTCATGGCGCGCAAGCTCGGCGTTGCAATATTTGATGAACCCGAAGCAGGCATTGACCTTTGGAGCTTTTCGATGCTTGTTGAAAGCTTTAAGGCAATGAGCAGCGGCAGCCACAGGAGTGTTATTGTTATTTCTCATCAGGAAAGAATAATGCAGCTTGCTGATGTTATGGTTGTTATTGCAAACGGCAAAATCAGAGAGGTCGGTTCCAAGGAAGAAATTTTTCCCAGACTCATGGGCGAATTCAACGAGAACTGCGGCTTCAGAGGCAAGGAGGATAACTGATGGAAAGAATAGACAGCGCATTGCTTGAATCCATTGCTGATCTTCACGATGTTCCTGCAGGAGCTTATAATATCAGAAAAAACGGTGAGGGTCATTCAAGGCGTTCCACCGCCAACATTGAAATTGTTTCAAAAACCGATAAGCCCGGAATTGACATTATTATTGCTCCCGGCACAAAGAATGAGAGCGTTCATATCCCTGTTATCATAACCGAAACAGGTGTTAACGATTTGGTTTATAACGATTTTTACATCGGCGACGATGCTGATGTTTTGATTGTTGCAGGCTGCGGAATTCACAACAGCGGCGATGAAAAATCGCAGCATGACGGCATTCATACTTTCCATATCGGCAAAAATGCACGAATCAAGTATGTTGAGAAGCATTACGGTGAGGGCGACGGCAAAGGAGAGAGAATTCTCAACCCCGTAACTGTTATCGAGCAGGCGGAAAACTCCGTTTGTGAAATGGAAATGGTTCAGATAAAGGGCGTTGACTCAACAGTTCGTGACACAAAGGCAAATCTTGCCGCAGGCGCAAGGCTTATTGTTACGGAAAGGCTGCTGACTCACGGCAATCAGTATGCACGCTCCGATATTGATGTTTATCTTGACGGCGAGGATGCCTCCGCTCAGTTAATTTCACGCTCGGTTGCGAAGGACGAATCAAAGCAGATTTTCCACCCGAACGCAATCGGAAATGCAAAATGCAGAGCTCATGTTCAATGCGACTCAATCATAATGGATGAGGCAACCGTAAGCTCGGTGCCGGCAATAACCGCAAATTCGGCGGATGCTCAGATTGTTCATGAAGCCGCTATCGGCAGAATCAATAACGACCAGCTTATAAAGCTCATGACCTTTGGCATGAACGAGGAAGAGGCTGAGGAAGTTATTATCAGCGGATTCCTTAAATAAAAGGATATAAAAAATGCGTTGTCTGTTAAAGACAACGCATTTTTATTATTTTCCGAACATCATAAGCAGGAAGCCTGCCGCAACGGCTGAACCGATAACGCCTGCAACGTTGGGACCCATAGCGTGCATAAGCAGGAAGTTTGTGGGGTTATATTTTCTTCCTTCGGTCTGTGAAACACGGGCTGCCATGGGAACTGCGGAAACGCCTGCAGAACCGATGAGAGGATTGATTTTGCCGCCTGTAACAATATAGAGAAGCTTGCCGAAAAGCAGGCCGCCGATTGTTGAGAAGCAGAAAGCGGCAAGTCCGAGGAAAACAATCTTGATTGTGTCAAATTTAAGGAACTCTGTGCCGTTTGTTGTTGCGCCGACTGTTACACCGAGCAGAATTGTTACGATGTTGGTGAGTGCATTCTGTGCGGTTTCGCTGAGTCTGTCCGTAACACCGCATACCTTGAGAAGGTTGCCGAACATGAGCATACCGATAAGGGGAGCCGCATCGGGAATAAGGAGCGAAACAACAACAAAAACAACAACGGGGAAGATGATTTTCTCGGTTTTGCTGACGGTGCGCAGCTGCTTCATTTCAACCTTTCGTTCTTTCTCGGTTGTGAGAAGCTTCATAAGAGGGGGCTGAATGAGCGGAATGAGAGCCATGTATGAATATGCTGCAAGAGCGATGGGGCCGAGAAGATGGCCTGCAAGCTTTGAGGCAACAAGGATTGCCGTGGGGCCGTCTGCGCCGCCGATGATAGCGATTGATGCAGCTTCCTGCGGTGTGAAACCGAGGAGAATTGCGATAACAAAAGCAATGTAAATACCGAGCTGTGCTGCTGCACCGAGAAGAAGGCTGACGGGGTTTGCCAGAAGAGGACCGAAGTCCGTCATTGCGCCGATTCCAAGGAAGATAAGACAGGGGAAGATAGAACTCTTAACGCCTGCATAAATCAGCCTTAAAACACCCGAATCATACCAATGAGCGCCTTCAACTATATTGCTTGTGTCCATAAGTCCCGTGGGGTCGTCCATAAGACCTGCACCGGGCATATTTGCAAGCAGAATGCCGAATGCAATGGGAACAAGAAGAAGCGGTTCAAATTTTTTGACGATAGCAAGGTAAAGGAATACAACGGAAACAAGAATCATAACAGCATTCTGCCACTGGAGAAGCGCAAAGCCGGAGCTTTCCCATATTCCTTTGAGTATTTCTGTGATAAATTCCATAGTTTTGCCTCTTAGGATATAACTGCAAGAACAGCGTCTGTTTCAACAGTTGAACCCTTTGAAACAAGAACCTGAGCAACTGTGCCTGCGCAGGGAGCAACGATTTCGTTTTCCATTTTCATAGCTTCAAGAACGATGATAACATCGCCTGCATTAACGCTTGCGCCGGGAGTAACATTAACAGAGAGGATTGTGCCGGGCATGGGAGCAGTAACGTTTGTTCCGCCTGCAACAGGTGCTGCAGGTGCGGGAGCGGGGGCGGGAGCAGGCTCAGCAGCAGGAGCGGGAGCTGCAACGGGTGCAGGTGCTGCTGCGGGAGCTGCAACAGGCGCAACGGGTGCTGCTGCAACAGGTGCATCAGACACATTCATAATAACTGCCTGGGTTTCTTCAACTTCTACTTCATAAGCTTTACCGTTAAGATTTACAACGTATTTCATAATAATTATTCCTCCACTTTTTTGATTGATTTAAAGCTGAGTCTGTTCAGCGGAATGCCGCTTTCTTTACTGACGATTGCCATTATTGTTGCAGCTGTACGCTCGTCAACGTCAACAAGTTCGGTTATTCCTTTGATTGATTTGAAGCTGAGTCTTTCAAGGGGAATGCCGCTCTGATTGCTTACGAGCGCCATAATAACAGCCGCTGTAGGCTCATCAACGTCAATGAGCTGAATGGTGCCCGGTGCATAAGCAACGGGAGCTGCTGCAGGTGCGGCTGCGGGAGCCGGCGCTGCAACGGGCACGGCGGTGACTGAAGCCTCGGGGATTTCGGTTTTTCTTTCTGTAAGCTTGCTGTCGATTGACCTCATTATTTTTGAAATGCCGAGAATAAGAACGGTAATCAATGCAAGCTCAGCGATTACAACGAGAATACCCGCAACTGCAACAAGCAGGGTTTCGGGCATTGTTAATGAAATTCTGTCTGCAAACATATTCGTCACCCTCAGTCAATTCTCTTGATTGTGTAAGTGAATGTGTTCTTCCTGTCAGCTTCGCGTTTCTCAAAGAAAGCCTCTGCCTGTGTGGGGAATGCGATATATGAAAGAACATCCTCTTCGCAGGTTGCTTTATCACCGAGATAAGCCTTGGCTTCTTCCATACCGGGCGCAAGAGTATCTGCAAATCTGCCGGTGAAGGGCTTATCGTCGCCGAGAACGAGCTTCTGAAGCTCTTCGCTGACCTTGCCGGGAGCTTTGCCGTATTCGCCCTTGATATAGCTCTTAACTTCCTTGGAGATGTTCTTGTATCTTTCGCCCGCAAGAACGTTGGCAGTTGCCTGAACGCCAACCATTTGGCTCATGGGAGTAACAAGCGGGGGATAACCGAGATCCTCACGGACTCTGGGAGTTTCAAGAAGAACCTCATCGAGCTTGTCAAGCTTATTCTGTGCGGTGAGCTGGGCAACAAGGTTTGAAAGCATGCCGCCGGGTATCTGATAAATCAGAGCGTCGGTCTGAGTGCCCATAACAACGGGATTGAGCAGGCCGCTTTCAAGTGCCTTTGCACGGATGGGTTTGAAAAAATCGTTGATTTCTTTGCAAATGTTTTCGTCAACGTCAACCTCATAGCCATACTGCTTGAGAGTATAAACAAGGGTTTCGGTTGCAGGCTGTGATGTGCCGCCCGAGAAGCAGGAAATAGCGGAGTCAATAACGTCTGCACCGGCTTCAACGCACTTGAGAAGTGTCATAAAGCCGAGGCCTGTTGTTGAGTGAGTGTGAACAACGATGGGAACTTTAACGTTAGCTTTAAGAGCCTTAACGAGGTCATAACCCTCCTTGGGGCTCATGATGCCTGCCATATCCTTGATGCAGATGGACTGAACGCCGAGAGCTTCAATCTCTTTTGCAAGCTTAACATAGCTTTCAAGGTTGTGGATGGGGCTGATTGTGTAGCAGATTGTGCCCGATGCGTGAGCGCCGCACTTGAGAGTTTCGTCAACGGCAACCTCGATGTTGCGAACGTCGTTGAGCGCATCGAAAATTCTGATGATGTCGATGCCGTTTTCAACGCTCTTTCTGATGAAAGCGCGAACAACGTCATCGGGATAGTGCTTGTAGCCGAGAAGGTTCTGGCCTCTCAGAAGCATCTGGAGCTTGGTATTGGGGCAAGCCTTCTTGATGTTGCGAAGTCTTTCCCAGGGGTCTTCGTTGAGGTAACGCAGGCAGGAGTCGAAGGTTGCGCCGCCCCAGCATTCCAGCGAATAATAGCCTGCCTTGTCAAGCTTTTCAAGAACGGGCTTGAAATCCGAGAAAGGCATTCTTGTTGCGATAAGAGACTGGTTAGCATCTCTGAGCACGGTTTCGGTGAAATTAACTTTCATAAAACTCATGTTCCTTTCTGTATGATTGAATTAATTATAAACTTGATTAAAACACGATGCGAGAAGCAATATAATCTTCAAGCGCATCAATTGAGATTCTTTCCTGCTGCATTGTGTCACGGTCACGAACCGTTACGCAGTTATCCTCAAGTGAATCAAAGTCAAAGGTGATGCAGATGGGTGTGCCGATTTCATCCTCGCGGCGGTATCTCTTGCCGATGGAGCCTGTTTCGTCAAAGTCAACCATAAATTTCTTCTGAAGCTTCTCATAGACTTTGAGGGCATCTGCCGAAAGCTTCTTTGAAAGGGGAAGAACCGCTGCTTTGAAGGGAGCAATTGCAGGGTTGAGGTGAAGAACAACTCTTGTGTCGTTCTTTTCTGCATCAATAACTTCTTCATCATAAGCCTCGCAGAGAAGGGCAAGAACGGTTCTGTCAAGGCCGTAGGTGGATTCGATGATGAAGGGAATATATTTTTCGTTTGTTTCAGGGTCAAGATAATCCATTTTCTGGCCGCTGTATTCCTGATGCCTTGTGAGGTCGAAGTTGGTTCTGTTGTGTGTGCCGTTGACCTCGCCCCAGCCGAACGGGAAGAGGAATTCGATGTCGCATGCAGCCTTTGCGTAGTGAGCAAGCTTTTCATGGTCATGGAAGCGGAGGTTTTCGGGGTTGATGCCCAAATCCTGATAATACTTCATGCCGTATTCCTTGAAATAATCGTAAAGCTCGCTGTCTGTGCCCTCCTTGCAGAAGGTCTGGAACTCCATCTGCTCAAACTCGATTGTTCTGAAAGTGAAGTTGCCGGGAGTGATTTCGTTTCTGAAAGCCTTGCCTATCTGGCCGATGCTGAAGGGAAGCTTTGCTCTCATTGTTCTCTGAACATTGAGATAGTTAACATATTCACCCTGAGCGTTTTCGGGGCGAAGATAGATAACGCTCTTGCTGTCGTTTGTGACGCCTCTGAAGGTTTGGAACATCAGGTTAAATTCTCTGATATCCGTGAAATTATGCTTGCCGCAATGAGGGCAGGGAATTGAGTGAGCTTTGATATACTCAAACATTTCTTCCTTTGTCATGCCGTCTGCATGGGCATCGGGATTGAAGTCATCAATAAGGTTGTCCGCTCTGTGGCGCATTTTGCACTCTTTGCAGTCAAGCAGAGGGTCTGAGAAGCTGCCTACATGGCCGCTTGCTTCCCAAACTCTGGGATGCATGAGGATATCTGCGTCAACCTCATAGCTGTTTTTTCTTTCCTGAATGAATCTTTTGCGCCATGTGTCCTTAACGTTGTTTTTCATTCTTGCACCGAGGGGGCCGTAGTCCCAGGTGTTTGCAAGGCCGCCGTAAATTTCGCTGCCGGCAAAAATGAAGCCTCTGCCTTTGCAGAGAGCAACGATTTTTTCCATGGTTTTGTCGGTATTTTTCATCATATCCAAAACTCCCGCCATTATAATATTTTTACCCTATTATGATACCCAAAATACATTTTAAAGTCAATATTTACCGCAACAAAAAAGACCGTAAAAAACGGTCTTTTTTGGTAAAATGTGCTATCTGTTATTTTTTTCTTCTTTTTATAAGAATTACCGACACAATAACAAGCGAAATTGCTGCAATTGCAAGGGCTGCATAAAGAAAGATCGGATTGGGTTGGGCAACAAAGATTGCCGTGGGTCCGTCTGCGCCGCCGATGATGGCAATGGAGTTGTCGTTCATTCAGATTCTCCTTTCATTTTTTCCTGCAGGGTGTTGCTGAAATTTTTGAGCAGGGTACTCGACGACCCTTTAACAACAAATTCTTCCTTTTTAGTTACGATATGTACTTCGGGGTTCGGAAATCTCGAATGAAATCCCGTTTCGTTGACTGAAATAATATCCTCAATATTCACATCAATATGTTGAGTGTCAAAAATACCGAGAGGGATTGTTCCGTAAACCCTTTTGCTATTAACTGTCAGCCTGCATTTGCTTTCCTGAACAATCGAGGCGATGCCGTTAAAAATCAAAAAAGCCGCAAGAAGAAGGCATAACATAAGCGAATACAGGGAAGATGATCTGAAAAAATATTTTTTTGAATCAAAAGATAGAATGCAAGCAACAAAAAGCGCAATTCCGCCGCCGAATCTGAGAACTGACGGAAGAACAAGAAAGTTCTTAAAAATATATTCTTCCGGCGCGCCTTCGTCGATAGTTATGATTTCTTTCTCTGTTTTTTCAAAATCAGCTTTCACGTTGCTTTCGTTCGACGCAGGAAAAGCGAAAAGCTTTGCATCTTTGCTTATGAAAGCACCGCATTCGGGGCAGATTTCTTCACTTCTTTTAACCCTTGCGCCGCAGTTTTGACATTTCATTTTTATCACACCCTTTTTGTTATGCACCTTGCGGTGTATGAAGGTCGTCGGGGCACTGCCCTCATAAAATAATAATATCATATTATCAATTTACCGTCAACGAAAAAAGACCGCACACGGCGGCCTTTTTGAATTTGTTATTTATAAACAGAGATGACTGCCGAGAAAAAACAAAAGACACATTGCAAATTATCTTTCAAGCCCCTCAATCATCGTGGCAAGGTTAAGCCAGAAGCTTTTCGTGCTGTCCTCAGCGGCATTGAGGCCGATAACGGTGCCGTGGTCGCCGTCCTTGGTTTCTGCAACGTTCCAGATGCCTCTTTGTATTTCTTCCGAATGTTCCTCATCAAACTTGATTCCTTCAACCGAGAAATCAACATATTCTTCGTCGAACGGATATCTTGCAGAAACCACGCTTACAAGTCCGTCATTCTCCTGCCAGGTTTCGTCAATGGCTATGCCGCCGTCGGTTGCGCCCGTGTAGGAACCCATTGCAAGCGCAAAAGGCATGAGAACGGGCAGAGTGTTTGTGTTGGGTACCTGACCTTTCAGGAATGTACCGGGTTTGGTTGTGCTGTAGGAATATGAGAAATAATAAACATCTTCAACCGTTTGAATCATTTCGTTGAGCTTTGCTGCGCCGTCGGGCGAGAGGTCATAGCCTGCATGGTCATTGCCTGAGGCGGTGAGGGCATCAACTGCGTTTTCGGCGGAGTCGTTTCCGATTCCGAAATGGTCGAGCTTAAAATCATAAACGTTTTGCGCAGGGGAAGCCATGCCTGCAACTCCGAAGCAGAGGTTGACAAGCAGGTCTGTGGTGTCACCAATGCCGACAAGGCCGCCCACGGAATTGAGAACCTCGGTTAATGAAGAACCGTTGTGCGGAGCGCAAAGAGCGGTTACGCTGTGGACCCAGTTGCCCTTGCCGCCCATGAAAAGGGGAGAGGTTTCATCGCCCGTTGCTGCCATTTCCTCCTTGCTTCCGTATTCGAGAAGAGATGTGAGCAGTCTGACGGTTGCGCCGCCGAAGCTGTGGCCTATAAGGTTGATTTTGACTCTTTGACCGCCGTTTATCTTATCGCCCCAGTTTTCAACCAGGGGCTCGGTGTATTCCCTGCCGAAGCGTGCGTGATTATGTTCTTTTGAATGAGCTTCACCGTAGTCAACGGTTGTTCCGGTAATCTGGGCATAAAGCTCGCAGGCTCTGTCCCATGCGCTTGAAACGGGGCCAACGCTCGGAGCATAAACCTCAAAGCCCTGTTCGTTAAGATATTCTGTCAGGTTGCAGGTGGTGGCACCCCAGTATTGAACGGTTTCGTTAATGCCGTCGCCTTCGCCCCAGCCGCCAAGGCCGTGAACAAGAATATAAGGATATTTAACTTTGCCGCCGTTAAGCTCCCACCATGCTTCACGCACACCGCCGTAATATATGGGAACCGCAATCGACACCGCAACTATGCACAGAACAAGGATAAGGGCAATTATTTTTGCGATTTTTCCTTTAGAATGCTTTTCAGGCTCGACGGGAGTGGGCTCATAAGTGAAATTATCGTTTGTTGATGGGGATTCTTCGGGGATGCAACCTTCATCGTTATCCGTGCTTTCGCCAACATCTTCCTTTAAAAGAAAATCTGTTGAAACTCCGAAAAGCTCGCTCATGGCAACAATTTTATCCGTGTCGGGAAGAGCGCTGCCGGATTCCCATTTTGAAACGGATTGGCGGGAAACTCCCAGCTTTTCTGCAAAAGCCTCTTGCGAAAGGCCTTTTTCTTTTCTAAGCTTAGCTATTTTATCTGCAATACTCATTAGCTTTCCTCCTTTGCACTTGGACGAAATTTTAACTGTTTTTCCGCCGCATTTCAACCAACTCGGGTGTACATTTATAAAAAAATGAAAAATTCCTGTGTAAATATTGAATTACCGAGGGCATGTAAACCAAAGTTTACTTTGTTTTATAATATCATTTCGAATTAATTCAGTCAATACGGAAAGAAAAAAGACCGCAGAAGCGGTCTTTAAACAGTTATATTAAAAATGCTTTTGCCAAGCCGAAATATATGACAAGTGTTACGATGTCAACCAAAGTTGCTATCATCGGGCCTGCCATGAGTGCGGGGTCAAGCTTAACAATTTTTGCAAAAATCGGGAGTGAACAGCCGATAAGCTTTGCAACAACTATTGCGCAGAACATTGCAAGCGAAACAACAAGAAAAACTTCAAGCGTTCCTTCGCAGAAGAGATACATTCTTAAAATGTTGGCAATGCCGAGGACAAGGCCGCATATTGCGGCAACACGCAGCTCTTTAAAAACGATTTTAAGGTAATCCTTTATTTCGATTTCACCAACGGCAAGGCCGCGGATAATAAGGGTTGAAACCTGGCTGCCTGCGTTACCGCCCGTACCCATAAGCATGGGCATTGAGGCTGTCAGCGCAACAAAGCCAGCAAGCAGGGTTTCGTAGCCCTCAATTATTTTGCCCGTGAAGGTTCCCGAAATCATCAGAATAAGAAGCCAGAGAATTCTGTTCCTTGCAAGCTTGAAAACACCTGTTTTGAGGTATTCGTCATCGGACGGAGCAAGCAAGGCCATCTTTTCAAAGTCCTCTGTGGTTTCTTCTTCAATAACGTCAACGATATCGTCAACCGTGATAATGCCCACAAGTCGGTTTTCGTTATCAACAACAGGAACGCTCAAAAGGTCGTATTTTTTAACTATATCGGCAACATACTCTCGGTCGTCGAGAGTGTTGACCGAAATCAGCTGAGCATCGTCCTCCATTATATCGCCGACAAGAGTGTCCTTATCGCAAAGCAGAAGCGAGAGCAGAGGAATGCTGCCGAGCAGATGATGCTCCTTGTCAATGCAGTAGCAGGTGTAGACAGTTTCTTTGTCTACGCCGTTTTTTCTTATTTTGTCGATAGCTTCGGACGCAGTCAAGCTTGTGCGCAGATGAACCATTTCAATCGTCATCAGGCTGCCTGCGCAGTCATCGGGATATTTGAGGAATCTGTTAATAAGTTTTCTTGTTTCGGGGTCTGAATGAGCCAGAACACGCGTAACAACGTTTGCAGGAACTTCTTCAAGGAAATCGACCGTGTCGTCAAGAAACATTTCGTCAAGAAGCTGTTCAAGCTCCGTGTCATTAATCATGCGAACAAGGTCTGCCTGAGTGTCAGGCTCAAGATAGGCGAAAACCTCCGCTGAAATATCTTTTGGCAAAACTCTGAAAACAAAAAGTCTTTCTTTTGAACTGAGTTCTTCAATAATCTGAGCTGTGTCAACAACATTGAGTTCTGTCAGAAGCTCGCGCAATGCGGATATGCCGCCCTGCTGAATCAGCTCGCTGATTTGGGAGAGCAACTCTTCAAAATTTTCCATAAAAAAAACGCCGCCTTTCTTCCGCAAAGACGACGCAAATCAAGCAAAAGCGATTTATATGGTTAAATCACTCGGTCAGCTCCGTCAAGGCGGAAATATGTAGTTACGAATCTACTTCGAGGGTTGGGAATATCGGAACTGCCCAAATTTTTTCACCACGCAATCTGAATTTTTTTTCTGCCCTTTTATGGTACACCCGAAAACGGCTAAAGTCAAGTAAAAATGCAAAAAAATCCGAAAAATTAAAATCTTTGAGAAAATCAAAGAAAAACGGCGATTTAAAGGCTAAAACAGGCGAAAACGGAAAGAAAACTCGAACGATGTTTGCCGGTTCAAAGGAAAAACCTAACCTTTTTGCGTTAAAAAAATCCGTAGTTCCCGCTATGGGTGAAAGGATTTATGAAATTCTTTCGGAAAGGAGTTGGTCGGTTGGCGAAAAAGCTGACAGAAAAAGAAAGGCTGTTCTGCGCTTATTGCGCAGAGGGCGCAGATGCGAGGGGCTGCGCTGCAAGGGCAGGGTTTTCGGTTATGCCTCAAAGGAGCGCCGCAAGGCTGCTGGCGAGGGAAGATATCAGGGCGGAGATATCAAAATGTGAAAAAGAGAAAAGAGCGCTCGGTTCGGTGGAAAGGGGGCTTATGCGGTTGGCTTTCGGCTCGGTTGCCGATGCAATCAAGCTTATGCTTTGCGAAGAAAGCATGAGTGCCGAAGAAATCGAAAAGCTGGACCTTTTCAATGTTTCCGACATCAAGAAGCCTAAGGGCGGAGGACTGGAAATAAAGTTTTTTGACAGGATTAAAGCTCTTGAGCATCTTGAAAAAATCGGCATGGGCGAAGAATCTTCCGAGAGCAGCTTCATAAAGGCGCTTTCCGAGGGCGCAAAAATGCTTTCCGGGGAGGACTCCGATTGAGCAAAAAGCCGAAGAAACAGGCCTTCACGGCATTTTCCGAAAAGCAGATGAAGGCTCTTTGCTGGTGGATGCCCGAAAGCCCGTTCAGCGGCTATGACGCAATAATCTGCGACGGCGCTGTGCGTTCGGGCAAGACCCTGTGCATGTCCGTTGCGTTTATAGCCTGGGCTTTTTCAGCTTTTTCGGACAGCTCCTTTGCTCTTTGCGGCAAAACCATTGCTTCCCTGCGGCGAAATGTGGTGACGGTCATTCTGCCCGTTTTGCAAGAACTCGGATTTTTGTGCAACGAAAAACATTCAAAGAATCTTATCGAGATAACCCGAGAGGGAGCAACAAACCGTTTTTATCTTTTCGGCGGAAAGGATGAGAGTTCTGCCGCCTTGATACAGGGAATGACGCTTGCCGGAGTTCTGCTTGACGAGGTCACTCTTATGCCGCGTTCTTTTGTTGAGCAGGCGCTTGCGAGATGCTCCGTGGAAGGCTCCAAGCTTTGGTTCAACTGCAACCCAGAACACCCGATGCATTGGTTCCATGAGGAATGGATAAAAAAGTGCAGCGAGAAAAACTGCTTCTATCTCCATTTTACCATGAAGGATAACCCATCGCTTACACCGTCTATCATTCGTCGCTATGAAAAGCTTTATTCCGGCGCATTCTATGAGCGCTTTGTTCTGGGACGCTGGGTTGCGGCGCAGGGCTGCGTGTATCCCATGTTTTCGCAGGAAAAGCATGTTGTTGAATTGCCTGAACGCTTTGAAAGATATTATATATCCTGCGACTACGGAACGGTTAACCCCTCGTCGTTCGGCTTGTGGGGTGAGAACGGCGGCAGATGGTACAGAATAAGGGAATATTATTTCAATTCCCGTGTTGAGGGCAGGCAGAGAACCGACAGCGAGCATTACGATGCGCTGTGTGAGCTTGCAGACGGGTTGCCGATAGAATCGGTTATAGTCGATCCGTCTGCGGCAAGCTTTATTGAATGCATCAGACGTGCAGGCAGGTTCAGAGTGATGCCCGCAAAAAATGATGTTATCGACGGAATAAGGCGTGTTTCGGACTGCCTTAAAGAAAAGAAAATTCTTTTTTCCTCCGAGTGCAGGGATACAATCAAGGAGTTCGGGCTTTACAGGTGGGAGGAAAATGCGGCAAAGGATGCCGTGCGAAAAGAGAACGACCATGCAATGGATGATATCCGCTATTTTGTTTCAACCGTTGTTGACAGTATTAATGATGACGGATTTTTTGCCGTTGCGGCAGAAAGGAGGAGATGAATGGGAATATTCAAGAAAAGAAATGTTTCAAGGGTTTCTGCCCCTGCAACTCAAAGCAAAAACAGGCATCCCTTCGGCATTCTGGACGGTTATGTTCCGCTCGGAGCGCCTCAAATCAGGCTTTACTACGCTCTGCGCGAAGCAGTTCCCGTTATTGATGCGGCGATATTTAAAACAGTTCGCCTGACGGGCGGCTTCAGGGCGGAATGCTCGGACAGGGAAGCTCAGAATATGCTGGATAATTTTATGGCGAATGTGCCTGTGGGCGGCAACAGGCAGGGAATATCGGCTTTTGTTTCAAGCTATCTTGAGCAGCTTTTAACCTGCGGTACGGCGCTTGGAGAAATTGTTACGGATTCCGAGGGAGCGCCGAAGGCACTTTTCAATGCTCCGCTTGAAAACATTGAGCTTAAAAGGCACAAAAACGGATTTGACATTGATATTTTTGTCAGAGACGGGGGCGGCCTTCGTCGGGTAACAAGGCCCGAAATGTGCCTTTTGAGCGTTTTGAATCCCGAACCCGGTGCGCTCACGGGATGCTCGATTCTGAAGGGGCTGCCGTTTGTGAGCTCCGTGCTGCTTAAGATTTTTGACAGCATCGGCGCAAATTGGGAGAGAGTCGGTAATCTGCGTTTTGCCGTTACATATAACCCTAAAAACGATGCGGTTGACAGAGCTTATGCAAAAGACAGAGCGATGCAAGTTGCAAAGGAATGGGGCGAGGCGATGCAGAGCGGCTCGGAAATCAAGGACTTTGTGGCTGTCGGTGATGTTCAGATAAAGGTTATCGGCGCAGATAATCAGATTCTTGACAGCGAGGTTCCCGTGCGCCAGATGCTTGAACAGATAGTTGCCAAAACAGGCATACCGCCCTTTATGCTCGGGCTTTCATGGTCCAGCACGGAGCGTATGTCCGCTCAGCAGGCGGATGTTCTTACAAGTGAGCTTGAATCATACAGGCGCATTCTGACACCGGTGATAAGTAAAATATGCAATGCGTTTCTGCGCAGCAGAGGATATGTCTGCGAAGCTGAAATTGTTTGGGACGATATCACGCTTCAGGATGAGGTTGAAATCAGCCGAGCCATGCTTTACAGAGCGCAGGCAGAAAAAATCAAGAGAGGTGAATAATTACGGAAAAAGAAACAGGCAATATTCTGCCCGAAGAGGAGCTTGAGCTTATCGGGCAGTTTGCAAGAAAGAAGCTCGGCAGCGACGAGCTTTACACATTCTCACTTGTTCTTTGTGATAATGAGATTGACAGGGATAATGAGAAATTTACAATCTCTGCGCTTCACACGCTTGCCAAGCTTTTTGTGGGCAAGACAGGCATTTTTGACCACAACATGAAAAGCAAGGATCAGTCGGCAAGAATCTATGCGGCAGAGGTTGTGACAGATGAAACACGAAAAACCACGGACGGTGAGAACTACACCTTCATCAAAGCCAAGGCATATATGGTCAGAACCGAGAAAAACAAAGACCTTATTGCCGAGATTGATGCCGGAATCAAGAAAGAAACCAGCGTCGGCTGCTGCGTGAAGGACATCAGCTGCTCCGTGTGCGGCAAAAACATCAAAACCGAGGGCTGCGAGCATCAGAAGGGCAGGGTTTACGGCGGCAAGCTTTGCTGCTATTTGCTTTCGGAACCGACGGATGCTTATGAATGGTCATTTGTTGCCGTTCCCGCCCAGAAAAATGCAGGGGTAATAAAATCATTTGTCCCCGGCCAAAAAGATGAAAAGCTTGCTGAGTGGGCAAGTGAATACAGGGACGAGCTTAAGGCGGATATTATCCGCTGCGCAGCTTCGGTTATACCCGAAATCAAGAGCGATTCGCTTGAAGAAATCTGCGGCTCATTATCCTTTAAAATGCTGCGCGAAATGCGCGATGCGCTCCGATTGAGCGCAAAGAAAAACCTGCCTGTTATAAGGCAGCTTGACTGCAATCAGCCAGAGGAAGGAAACGGAAATTCCGAATATAAAATTTAAGGAGGAAAATTTATGTCAGTATCATTCGGCGGTTTTAATTCAAACACCGCAACATTCAAAACAGCGGCAGACCTTGAAAACGGATGCCCCGTAAAAATCAGCGAATCAAACACGGTTGCTGCCTGCACGGACGGAGAAACATTCTGCGGCTTTGTTGTTAACGGCGAGGGCGGATATGCTTCCGTTCAGCTCAGCGGTGCGGTGACTGCGGCTTACAGCGGTTCTGCTCCCGCACTCGGATATGCAAAGCTTGCTTCGGGCAGCAAAGGTGTCAAGGCTTCTGACAGCGGCAGAGAATATCTTGTTATTTCTGTTGATGAAGCAGATTCAACCGTAACTTTTTTGATGTAAGAAAGGAGAATTCACATGGCTAATTATGACAACATAAAGCTTGAAAAGGGGCTTTATGCCTCAGGCAATTTCACAAAAGCACTCGAAAGTCTTGACCCTGCCGAAAACTATAAGGGAACTTCCCTTGAAGGCCTTGACGCATATCAGCGTCAGCTCAAAAGATTCGGCATTAAGGTTGGCGGCAGCGGCAGCGACGTTGTAGATAAGTTTTTCAAAAGCTCTGACAGCGCCGTACTTTTCCCCGAATATGTTTCAAGAGCGGTCAGACAGGGTCTTGAACAGGCGGATATTCTGCCCGGAATTGTTGCGTCAACAACCGTTATTAACGGCATGGATTACCGTTCAATAACATCAATTCCCTCCGAGGAGGAAAAGGAGCTTAAGGTTGTTAAGGAGGGTGCGTTTATTCCCGAAACCAACATCCGAACAAAGGAAAACCTTGTTAAGCTCAAGAAAAGAGGCAGAAGCCTTGTTGCTTCTTATGAAGCAATCAGATTCCAGCGTCTTGACCTTTTCACCGTTACACTTCGCCAGATTGGCGCATATATTGCCAGAACGCTTCTTAAGGATGCCATTGCGGTTATCGTTAACGGCGACGGCTCGGATAATGCGGCGCAGGTTGTTGAATGCGAAAATTCAGGCACCCTTGCCTATTCCGACCTTGTTAATTTCTGGAACGGCTTTGACCCCTATGAGCTTAACACTATTATTGCCGAGCCTGAGGTTATGGCAACAATGCTCAACATGGAGCAGTTCAGGGATGCTGCGGCAGGCCTTAACTTCCACGGCAAAGGTGATATGATTACACCTCTTGGCGCAAAGCTTCTTAAATCTCCTGCGGTCGGTCAGGGTACTCTTATCGGCCTTGATAAGTCTGCTGCTCTTGAAATGGTTAAGGCAGGCGATGTTATGACCGAATATGACAAGCTTATTGATCGCCAGCTTGAGCGAGCTGTTATCAGCTGCACGGCAGGCTTTGCAAAAATCTTTGACGGCGCATCAAAGGTGCTTTCCGTCTGACGGAGGGATTGCTTTGATTGACAGCTGGAATGTTCTTGCGGCACTTAAAAGGAATTATTCCGCAGATGGCGCAGATGAAGAACTGATGCCGCTGTGCTCAGCTGCCGCAGCAGAACTTACGGAGAGATTAAAGCCGAATGCGGATTGCGCCGATATCCGCATTCTCAATGCGGCCTCGGCCATGGTTAACTATCGCTTATGTATGAAGAAGATGTGCGGCGAGGACGGCATAACTTCATTCAAGGCGGGCGATGTGACAGTCAGCGTTTCATCGGAGGCATTGATTGAAAGAGCGGAAAAAGAGAAAAGCGAGGCGATGATAGCTGCTTTGCCGCTTCTTAACGATGATGAATTTGTTTTCAGGCAGGTGTCTGTATGAGAGCAGAGTCGATTTTTGAAGACTACGGCAGGCCTGCGGAATTTGCTTCAAAAGAAGGCGAAATAATTAAAGAAATGAGGGCGTTTATCAGCCCTCTGCGATATAAAAATAAAATGTATCTTTACGGAGTAAATACCGAAATCGGCTATAATTCGCAGGGATATTATCTATATATCGGTCCGCCTGACCCTGACTTAACCAAAGCTGATAACGGCGAATATATCAGCTGCCTTGGTGAGAAATACAGAATTGACCGAGCGGAAAAGGTTTATAAAGGCAGCGAAGTCTTTTATATCTGGGCAATAATCAGGGTTATTGTTGAAACGGAATGAGGTGCAAATAATGAGTGAAATAAGTGCATTACCTGCAAATATAGTTGATTGGCTTAAAAGCAGGGAAGAACTTGAATATATCAGATTTCTCACGGAATATCCTGCAATCAAAAAGGCGGTTCCGCTCAAATACACAACGGTTGCGGTGGGAATCGAGAGCATGGAAATCGTTGATTCTTTTACGGAAAACGATGAGGGAGTGCTTGTTGAAAATGAATATTGCAGGCAAGCGAAAATTAAACTTCGCCTTTCCATTCATGCGCCGTATTCCTCGGGCGGCGAGGCGTGCCATGCAGCATTTACGGATATTATTGACTGCCTGACTTTTGATTCAGGTCTTGATATTTTGACATCGGGCTGCGACGGCATAATATCCGACCGTGATACAGATGCCTTTGTGCTCAGCGCATGGGCAACGGTTAATGCTTCGCTTTGCCCCGCAGAAAGCTCAAGTCTTGATTTCCCGTCTTTTATCAGCAAGGAGCTTCTTTGTTCTTCACATATCAACGATGAAAGCATTCATTTAACGCAGGAGCAGCAGACCTATTTGAACACGCCGTTTGAAAGCGGCACATATTTCGGCACGGGCGATGGCAGCAGAAGCATATCGCTTGGCTTTCAGCCGAGCGTTGTAATTGTTGTTGCAAGGGGCTTACCTCTGATGTATGTTAACCATGCGGCGGGAACCAACCATGCATTGAGTGCGGTTGGGTTGCGCAACGGCGGAACGCTCGGCATTGAGGTTACGAGCAAGGGGTTTAAAGTCAGCAACAGCGAATCGGCAGCGGCCCGAAGCTGCTATCCGCTCCTAAACGAACTCGGCACAACATATTTCTATGTAGCGTTCAGGTAAAACAAAAATCCCCTCGGTCGGCAAGACTGAGGGGATTAAACTTTTATTTGTTATTTTTTCATTGCAGCAAGGTCACGGTAGTTAATAAGCTTGATTCCGTGAGCCTCAATGTGTTGTTTTGTTTGAGGGTCGTTCATGATTCTGTATTCCCAGACTCTGCGTTCCCATGCGCCCGTTGTGCCCTTAAGGTCATCGGTTTCAATTGAGGGATGAAGATATGTTTCGGTTACGCCGTTTGGAATGGTTGCATAAAGGTTATAGAGGTATTCCTTGAAATTCTCGTAGCTGTCCTTCTGAGTGCCGCTCCATTCGTTGGGGATGAGATAATCGGGAATTGCAACGCCCTGAGAGTTTGCAAATGCAACGATTTTACCGAACACCATTTCGATAAGACCTTTATCAACATTAATGTCAAGCATTGAGTTGCCCATCATTTCGTCGGTGACGTTGCCGGGAAGGCGGAAGGGCAGGCCGTATTCGCCGCAGATGGTGAGAGTTGACTGGAGAAGCTCAAATCTGCCTGTTTCGATGCCGTAGAGCGAACCCATGTGGTTATCAAGGTGAGAAGGGTTAACAAGGCCAAGCTTTTTGCAGCGTTCAACCTGCGCTCTGATTTCACCTTCAACTTCATCAATGTCAACATTTTTCTCAACCTGGTCGCTTTCATGCCACATGAAGCCTTCTTCATCACGAAGCGAATCCGTGTTGCTTGAATTAACGGGAGCCCAGCGATAATTGCTCCATTCGCTTGTTAATGTCAGGTGCACGCCGATTGCGAGTTCGGGGTTTTCGGCGGCAAATCTGCATGCCTCGGGCGCCCATGCGCAGGGAGCCATGACGGTTGATGAGGTGAGGGCGCTCTGCGGATTCTTCAAAAGCTCCATAACGGCGAGGTTTGCGCCTCTGCACATGCCGAAATCGTCGGCGTTGATGATAAGATATCTGTCCATTTTATTTTCTCCTTTATATTAAATCTTTGTATGCGATTTTGTTGCCTTCAAATTTGTTAACATCAAGCTCCTTTTCGCCGATGAAGGCTTTATCAACCTGCTTGATACCCTTAACATATTCGGGCTTTCCGGGGCAGAAGGGATAAAGTCCGAGCACGCCGAAAATATACCAGATAGCTGTTGTTCCGTTATCCTCGTCGCCGGGGAAGCCGTCATCTTCGTACGAGAACGCCTTTTTACAAAGCTTTTCAACCCAATATGCGGTTTTTTCAACGTTGCCGAGGGCGGAATAAATATAAGGAATGTGGAAGCTGGGCTGGTTGGAAATGGCGCATTGGCCGAAGTCGGCAGCTGCCATCTCTGTTATTTCGTGGATTTCGCAGCCGTAGCCGATGATTTCATAGTGGGGAGGAGTAGCGAAAAGCTCGTCGATTTTTTCAATCAGCTTTTCTTTGCCGCCGTAAAGCTCGGCAAGGCCTTCGATGTCATGCGGAACGGCAAAGGAATTTTGCCATGCGCTGCCCTCCGTGTAATCTCTGCCCCAGCCGATGGGAGTGAAATCGGGACGGAAATTGCCTTTTTTATCTTTTGCCCTCATAAAGCCTGTTTCGGGGTCAAACAGATTCTTGTAGTTGAGGGCTCTTTTTCTGTATTCTGTTTCAATGTCGTTCTTTCCAAGGATTTTTGCGATTTCCGCAATGCACCAGTCGCCGTAAGCGGCATCAAGGGTGAGGTTAACGCTTTCTTTTTCCTCATCATAAGGAACATAACCAAGCTTGCAATAGGTTTCTGCACCGTTTCTGCCGAAACGTCTGTGAGGTGCATTTGTTACCGAGTGCTTTATCATGCCTTCAAGTGCAATTTCAAGCAAATCGTTATCAATGAAGCCTTTTACTGCGCCGTCACAGATAACGGCATCAATCAGGGTGCTGGGCATGCAGCCTACCTCGCCGATTGAAAGCCAGCGGGGCAGCCAACCGCTTTCGGTGTATTCCATGATGAAAGCACGCAACATTTCACGAAGCTCGTCCTTTGCAACAAGGGCAAAGAAGGGGTAAACAGTTCTGTAGGTATCCCAGAATCCGTTGTCTGTGTATCTTACACCGCTGCGTGTTGAGCCGTCATGAGGGCAATAATGAACGGGCTTGCCTTTTTTGTCATATTCATAGCATTTGTGTGGATAAAGAAAAGCTCTGTACATGCAGGAATAAAATGTTTTGAGCAGTTTTTTATCTTTGGTTTCAATCTTGACTCTTGAAAGATAGCTTTCCCAGATGTCTTCTGCGGATTTTTTGACTTCCTTAAGTGATTTGCCCAAAAGCTCTGTTTCAAGGTTAAGCAAAGCTTGAGAAAAGCTTATGTATGATGTTGCAAGCTTGATTTCAACGGTCTTTTCAGCCAAAGCGATGTGGATGCCGGCTTTTTTGCCTCTGCATTTTGTTCCCTTGCGGAATTTGTTGTCGTTGCTTATAAGTGTTTTTTCAGCATCAACACTGCCTTCGGGGAACTTTATAACAATATAGTTCTTGAATTTAACGGCTTCGCCGCTCATGTGCATGTCGGTTGAAGCATAAAGAATATTTGCTTTTGCATCAAAGCGATAGGCGCAGTTGCCCTTGACGGGAACAAAGGAAAAATAATTGTCGCCGTCCTCGTCAAAAGTGATTTTGATTGCTGCACCTCTTTCGGTGGGGGCAAGCTCCAAATCTGCTCTTGAACGGAGGAATCGTGTTTTCAGATAATAGGGAGTAAGTACGGCATCTTCGGGTCGATAGCCGGACCAACGGTCCTCTCCGTCAAATCCGCCCATAAGTTTGTTTTGGGGCATAAAAATCATTGCGCCGTAGTCTGCAATCCACGGTGAGGGCTGGTGAGTCAGGCGAATGCCTTCAAGGCTCCTGCTGTCGGGGTGATAATACCATCTTATGTTATCCTCAACATTCTGCGGAGCAAATGCTGCCATTCCGAACGGAAGCTGAACCAGCGGCAGAGTGTTGCCGCTTGAAAAGCGGTGGGTTGATTTGCTGCCTTGCTTTGTGTTGACCAAATTGCAGTATTTCATAATTATTTCTCCTTTGAGAAAAGAATATTGATTATGTTTTCGATGCTGTAAAAACGGCTTTTTTTCATTTCTGAACAAAGATATTCCATGTTGATGGCGGAATGCTCAACCTCTTTTGAATATTTCTGCATGGCTTTGACTCTTGCCTCTTTTTTATCAATGTCTTTTGCCTGCAGACGGCGGATAATTATGAACGAAACGGCGGCAAACTTGGATTTTGTGAGCAAATCGCCGTCAAAAACGGCGGCCATAAAATAACGGAACACAAAATACACCATAAGATTTTCGTATTCCCATTCAAAATCCGAAATGCTTTGAGTGCTTGCGTTTTCTGCGCAGTCAAGCTCTGATTTCCATGAAGAATCAAGCATTTCAAGGCTTTTGAAATCCGAAAAATATTTATTCAAAGCCCGTTTCGCACGCAGAGGTGAAAAATTCGGGCTTTCGGCAGAAAGGAAATCTTTTTTTGCCGTTTCACGTGCGTCTGCATAATTTTTCTTTCTGATATTGCATGAAATTTCACGGGAAAATTTAAGGTATGCACAAATTCGTTTTTCTATTGAAAAATTTCTGTTTTGAAGTATATTTATTGCCTTTTTTCGCGCTTCAAAAAGAGTAAAATACAAATTCGGGTCAATTGCCGTCGGTATGATTTCTGCTTGAATTTCTTCGGTTTCAAATGTGATTGGTTCGCTCGATTCCGTTATCAGTCTTGCGGCTTCGGGGCAGGAGAGGGAAATTCCTGTTTCTTTTCTTGCGCCGAAATATGTTATATGGCGAGGAAAAATGCGGCAGGTGCGGCAGAGAGAATCCGAGCCGAGTTCAATATACATTTCGCAAAGTCCGCTGTCAAGCAAGAAGGGACAGCGGCCGTTTTTGGGCGAAAAAATGTTGTCGCCGTCCTCATCAACTGCTATCAGACCGGTGATTTTTTTGCCGTAGCTGTTGCTCAGCGAACGGTATTTTTCAAGGCTTCCGTTGTCAACAACAACCTCCCAGCCTGCGCAGCAGGTGTCCGGGCATTTATCTGCAATGCATTTGAATTTTTTGTAATAAGAGGGAAATGTGTCGGTCATGCTTTTATCCTAAAATTTGAGGCGACTTATGAAGCCGCCTCATGATTGAATTTATTGTTCTTCTTCCGGAATGGTTTCTTCAGGTTCGATTATTTCACCGAATTCGTTTGTAACAACCTCTGTTTCGGCAACGAAAACTCTCAGATAAACGGTTGTTCCTCTGGGATAGGTCTTTTCTGTAACCGGAGCAATTGAGACAACCTCGTTATCTCTGTAATTGCCGTCTGAGGATTCAATTCTTTCAACCTTGAAACCAAGTTCTTCAAGGCGTGCCGAAGCTTCTTCAAAGTCGGAGCCTGCAACGTTGGGAAGAACGATTTCCTCCTGTCCCTTGCTTACATAAAGAACGATTTCGGTTTTTTGCGGAACCATTTTGTTTGGTTCAATGCTTTGTGTAACAACATATCCTGCAGCAATGTTGTCATTATATACAGGTTGCTCTTTAAAAGTGAAGTTCTGGTCAAAAACAGGGTTTGAGGTTATTGAAAGATAGCTTTTTTCTCTGAAATCGGGAACGGCAACAAGGTTTGCTTCGGTTTGCGAAACAGAACTTCCCGTTGTCGACTCCGAGCCGAAAGTGAAATTGATGTTGCCACGGAAAACGGTTAATGCAAGAATGATGAAAATTATTAATCCGACAGCAAGACTTATAACTGCGGTTGTTATAACCACCTGAGCATTGCCCTTGGCTTGTTTTTTGCTTTTTGCGGGAGCCGGAGCAGGCTTGGATGCAGGCTTGGGAGCTGCGGGCGCAGGGGAAGCAGGGCGCTGGTACTGGCCGCTGACTGCCGTTGCAACGGGAGAAGCGGAAAGCTCCGCCCTGAGCTGCTCCACGGTTCTTGTTCTGTCCTCAGGCAAAATCTGAAGTGCGTTTATCAGACCGTTTATGACGTATGCAGGCAGAGCCTCGGCGAATTTGCCGGGAACCATTAGCCGGTCATTGGTCATTCTTTCTTTTGCGGAAATCGGGTCGCTTCCGATAAGAGTTCGGTAGAGAACGGCGCCGAAAGCATAAATATCCGTCCATGTTCCCTGGCTGCCGTCAAAACCGTATTGTTCAATTGCGGCATATCCGTCGAAAAGCTGGCTGTTAAGGTCGCTTCTTGAGGTTCTTGCCGCGCCGAGACAGAAACCGGTTATCTTTATTTTACCGTCGGCTCCGATTATGAGGGTTGATGGGGAAATTCCTCTGTGAATGATTCCCGATGAATGGAGAGTGCCGAGGGTTGAAAGGATGGGCATAAGAAGCTGCCTTGCCTTTTCCCAAGGGATATATCCCGTTTTGCTGCGCAGAAGAAATTCGCGCAGGGTTATGCCTTCAAAATGGTCATATATTGCATAGGATGTGCCGTAGTCCTCAACAACATTGGTTACGCTTATAAGGGCAGAAAGACCCTTGAGCCTTGCAAGCTTTGTCCAAAGCTCAACAAAGCCCTGACGCAACTCCGCAAAAACAGCCTCGCTGCCTCGCATAACCTGAAGATTGAGGTTGGATGAAGTTCTTGTTGTAAAAGAATCGGGAATGAATTCCCTGATTTTTACGGCTTTTTTATCGGAAAGGTCCCAACCGATATATGTTGCACCTTCGCCGTTATATTCAAGCATTTTGCCAACAAGGTAACGGTTGGCAATAACCGTTCTGACGGGCAGATACGGAGGAATCTGCGTTGAATCGGAGTGGTATCCGCAATGAGGGCATTGCTTGCTTTCACCGATTTCTCGCATACAGCTCATGCATAAATTATCTGAACTTATCATTTATCAGGAACTCCTTGATGATATAATAAATCACATAAATAATATCAAAAGCCGTCATTTTTGTCAATGAAGGTGACATTATTGTAACTTTTATCGTCAAATTGCAAAATATTCGGCAGAATAATTTGGTAGTAAATATCATGATATATACTTGAAAATAAGGGTAATAATTGATATAATAACTTGTATATAAACGATGGAGGACTGCGCTTTATGCGAAAGGAAAACAATAATATTCCCATCTATTTGTTCCACCAAGGAACAAATGCAAAGGCCTATGAATTTCTCGGCGCTCATCCCACGGGAGAGAAAAGTGTTGTTTTCAGAGTCTGGGCGCCCAATGCTCAATGGGTAGGTGTTGCAGGCGATTTCAACGGTTGGCAGCCCGAATGCGCACCGATGCAGAAAATCAGCAACGGCATTTGGGAGTGCGTTGTTGAAAATGTTAACAGATATGATGCATACAAGTACCTCATCAGAACGCATGACGGCCGCTCGCTGTATAAAAGCGACCCTTATGCATTTCATACAGAAACAAGGCCCAATACAGCTTCAAAATATTATGGCTCGCTTGATTTTAAATGGAGCGATAAATCATGGCTTCAAAAAAGGAAAAAGAGCAGCGTTTATTCCTCTCCTGTCAATATCTATGAGGTTCATGCAGGCTCATGGCAGATGCATGGTGACGGCAATCCTCTCACTTACCGCGAGCTTGCGGACAGCCTTGTTCCCTATGTCAAAGAAATGGGCTATACTCACATTGAGCTGCTGCCCATTACGGAGCATCCGTTTGACGGTTCATGGGGCTATCAGGTAACGGGTTATTTTGCCCCAACTTCACGATTCGGCACTCCCGATGATTTTGCCTATTTTGTTAATAAGGCACACACAGAGGGGATCGGTGTTATCCTTGACTGGGTGCCTGCTCATTTCCCGAAAGATGCATTTGGTCTTTATGAATTTGACGGCACTCCCTGCTATGAATATTCCGATTCAAGAAAAGGTGAGCATTATGAGTGGGGAACAAGAGTTTTTGACTACGGCAGGACAGAGGTCCAGAGTTTCCTGCTTTCAAGTGCAATGTTCTGGATTGATAAATACCATATTGACGGCCTGCGAGTTGATGCGGTTGCATCCATGCTTTATCTTGACTATGCAAGAACGGATTGGATGCCCAACATCGAAGGCGGCAAAGAAAATCTCGAAGCGGTTGCTTTCTTGAAAAAGCTCAACGAATCCGTTTTCAGAGAACACGGCGACGTTATGATGATTGCCGAAGAAAGCACGCTGTGGGCAGGCGTTTCGAAGCCGACCTATCTTGGCGGCCTCGGTTTCAATTTCAAATGGAACATGGGCTGGATGAACGATAATATCCGTTATTTCAATCTTGACGGAATTTACAGAAAATATCATCACGATAAGCTGACCTATACCTTTTCCTACGCATTCACCGAAAACTTTGTTCTTCCGATTTCCCATGACGAGGTTGTTCACGGCAAAGGCTCTCTCATAAATAAGATGCCCGGAAACTATGAAGAAAAGTTTGCAGGTGTGCGTTCTTTCCTCGGATATATGATGTCATATCCCGGCAAAAAGCTGCTGTTCATGGGCAGCGAGCTGGGTCAGTTCAAGGAATGGGACTATAAAAACAGCCTTGACTGGATGCTGCTTGATTTCGATGCTCACAGGCAGCTCAAAAACTATGTTGCTTCGCTGAATGCATTTTATAAAAAATGCTCTCCGCTTTGGGAGCAGGATTGCAATTATGAGGGATTCAACTGGATTGTCAGCGATGACAGCTCAAATTCCGTTATTGCATATATCAGACGTGATAAGCAAGGCGATGAGCTTATTTCAGTTTGCAACTTCACAAGCGTAACAAGGCATAAATACCGATTTGGCGTTCCCAAGGAGGGGACATATCGGGTTGTTTTCAGCTCTGCGTTGCCCGAGTTTGGCGGCAAGGGCGAAAGCACAGTCGGTTCGGTCAAAGCAAAGAAAATTCCGATGCACGGATATGATTACAGCATCGAGGTTGATGTTGAAGGCCTCAGCTGTATGTATATAAAAAACACATCTCGCAAGAAAAACGAATCCGTTTAATATATAAGGAGGACTCATTATGGCAGTTAAACCCGAATGCATAGCAATGCTCCTTGCAGGCGGCCAGGGCAGCCGTCTCGGCATTCTCACAAAAAACATTGCAAAGCCTGCCGTGCCCTACGGCGGCAAATACCGTATCATCGACTTTCCTCTTTCAAACTGTGTCAACTCCGGCATTTATACCGTCGGTGTTCTCACTCAGTATCAGCCGCTTGAGCTTAACGACTATATCGGCAACGGCCAGCCGTGGGATTTGGACAGAGCTAACGGCGGCGTACATATTCTTTCGCCCTATCAGCAGATTAAGGGCACAGAATGGTATAAAGGCACAGCCAACGCCATTTATCAGAACATAAACTTCATTGAAAGATATGACCCCGAATATGTTCTCATTCTTTCCGGCGACCATATTTATAAAATGGATTATTCCAAGATGCTTGATTATCACAAGGAAAAGAATGCGGATTGCACAATTGCAATGCTTGAAGTTCCCTGGGATGAGGCAAGCCGCTTCGGCCTGATGCTTGTTAATGATGACGGCTCAATCAGCGAGTTTGAGGAGAAACCCAAGAATCCCAGAAGCAACAAGGCTTCAATGGGCGTTTATATTTTCAATTGGCAGAAGCTGAGAAAATATCTTATTGAAGACGAGGCAAAGGAAGGCTCTGGCAACGACTTCGGTCACGATGTTATTCCCGCCATGCACGGTGCGGGCGAGAGAATGTTTGCCTATCAGTTTGACGGCTACTGGAAGGATGTCGGAACAATCAACAGCCTTTGGGATGCAAACCTTGACCTTCTTAATCCCAAGGTTGACCTTGATTTGGACGATGACAGCTGGAAAATCTATTCAAGATCACCCGCTGCACCGCCTCACTATATCGGCGGCAACGCAAAGGTTGAGAATTCAATGATAACAGAGGGCTGTGAAATCGGCGGCAACATTGATTTCTCCGTTCTTTTTGCCAATGTAACCGTTGAAGAGGGCGCTGACGTTAAATATTCCATCGTTATGCCCGGAACGGTTATCAAGAAGGGTGCGGTTGTTCAGTATTCGATAGTTGCTGAAAATGCGGTTATCGAAGAAGGCGCAGTTGTTGGCGAAAGCCCCGAAAACATGGCTAATGTTGACGATTGGGGAGTTGCCGTTATCGGCAACGGTGTTTGCATCGGCAAGGGCGCAAAGGTTGAACCCAAAGCGATGATTGACAGTGATTTCGGAGGTGCGGAATAATGGCAGCAAACAATGTTCTCGGCATTATCTTTTCTAATGCCAATGATGAAGTTATCCCTGAGCTTACAGCGCTCAGAACAATGGGCTCGATTCCGTTTGCGGGCCGTTACCGTCTTATTGACTTCCAGCTTTCAAATATGGTTAATGCCGGCATTCCCAAGGTTGGCGTTATCACAAAGAGCAACTATCGCTCGCTTATGGACCATATCGGAACAGGCAAGCCTTGGGACCTTTCAAGAAAGAGAGAGGGAATGACAATCCTTCCTCCTTATAACGAACCCGGCACAGGCATGCTCAAGGGCAAGGCTGATGCGCTTTACGGATGCATCAACTATATAGAAAAATCAAACAAAGACCATGTTCTGCTTACCGATTGCAACATTGTCTGCAACATGGATTATGAAAAACTTGTGAAGGCTCATATTGCAAAGGATGCGGATATCACAGTTGCTTATGCAAAGGGTATTCCTCCCAAAATGGAAACAAATACCGAGCTTATTCTGGATGAAAACGGCAGAATAACGGACACAAGCGTTCTTGATTGCTACAGCTCGGAAGTTAATTATTCGCTCAAAATCATGGTTATCAGAAGAACCCTTCTTGAGCGCCTGCTTCACGAGTCACACAGCTCAAAGATTGATGATTTTGAAACCATCGTTGCCAACAATGTTAAACATTTGAGAATTTACGGCTATGAAGAGACAGGCTTCGTAAGAGTTCTCGGTTCTCTTCAGAGCTACTATGATATCAGCCTTGAGCTTCTCAAATCCGAAAACAGAAAAGCGCTTTTCACTCCCGACAGACCTGTTTACACCAAGGTCAGGGATGAGGTTCCCGCCACCTACGGCATCGGTGCCAAGGTTACCAATTCTCTCATTGCGGACGGCTGCCGCATTGAAGGTGAGGTTGAAAATTCCATTCTGTTCAGAGGAGTTACTGTTGCAAAGGGCGCAAAGATCAAGAATTCAATAGTTATGCAGGGCTCGTTCATCGGCGAGAATTCAACTCTCGACTGCGTTATTATTGATAAAGCGGCTGTTTTGAAGCCCAACAAGATGCTGTGCGGAGCATCAAATTATCCCGTCTATATCGGAAAGGGAATTGTCATTTAAGAAAGTGTGAATGCAAATGTCTACTAAAAATATTCTGACCGGCGTTGTTGCGGCGCTGGCGCTCGTGCTCGTTTTGGTTGTTATCCTTGTTAAAACAGGTGTTTTCAACGGGGAAGAAAAAACCACTGAGCCTGAAATGATTGTTGAAACCTCCATGATTGTTGTTACGGGAACGGATGCGGACGGCAACGGATTCACTTACACCATGCCCGTGTCGTACACCCGACCCAAATATTCTTCGTTTCACACATATCCGAAGAAGTCAACAACAACTAAAACAACAACTGCCGTAAGCACAACGCAGGGCTTCGTTGTTGAATCAAGTGCGGTTCAGGTGACTGACCCGAGCGGTGTCCCCGTTACGGGCGAAAACGGCGAGCCTGTTACCGAGCTTGTGACCTACACGGTTCCCGTAACCGAGCCAACAACAGCACCGCCCACAACCAAATATGTTCAGCAAACATCTTCGGTTATTGTTACCGACAGATGGGGCCACACCAGCCTTGATGAAAACGGAAATCCCGTGACTCAGATTGTCGGAATCGGTCCTCCGGTGCCTACTGAAGGCGATATCTGGAGCGAAAGCGCCCAGCCCGGCACAACCTCAAGGTTTGAAATCCCGAATGCAAGCCCCGAGAGAAATCAGACGCTTGCTCAGGCGATAGTTGACCAAATCAATGCGGACAGATACAACAGCGGTCTTGTTCCCGTTGAAGTTTCCGGAGAGCTTAAAACCAATGCCGAAATGAACAGCATGGCGCTCGCTTTGCCTAATGTTTACGGCGAAGACACCGTTGCAGGCGCTTACACTTTTGTAACGGAATACGGCGGCAACTCGCTTTATAACGGTGCAGTTGCTCCGGCAATTGCCGAAAAGGCATCAAGCTCGGAGGTCACAAAAATCGGTGTGGGCGTAATCGAATATAACGATAAATACTACACAACGGTTATTTTTGGTTGACAGAACTTATAAATCGGAAAGGAAATGAGAATATGAAGGTTCTTTATGTTTCAAGCGAAGCGCTTCCCTTTGCTGCCAGCGGCGGCCTTGCCGATGTTGCGGGTTCTCTGCCGCAGGCACTCAGAAGACGCAAGGTTGCATGCCGAGTTGTTATGCCGCTTTACGGCACAATCAGCGACGAAATGCGTGCAAGCATGAAATTTATAACAAGCATAATGGTTCCCGTTTCATGGCGCAGGCAGTATTGCGGCATTTTTGAAGCCAAGGCAGGCGGAGTAATCTATTATCTTATCGATAACGAATATTATTTTAAGAGAAACACTCTTTACGGTCACTATGATGACGGCGAAAGATTTGCGTTCTTTTCAAGAGCGGTTCTTGAAATTCTTCCCCATATTGATTTTAAGCCTGATATTATTCATTGCAACGACTGGCAGAGCGCTCTTGTCCCTGTTTATTATTCAACTCTCTACGGAAACAAAGAGGGATATACAGGTATCAAAACCGTTTATACCATTCACAATATTCAGTATCAGGGCAAATACGGCAACGACATTCTCGGCGACCTTTTCGGCCTTGGAGAAGAATGTGCATCTCTTCTTCAGTTCGGCGATTGCCTCAATCTGATGAAGGGCGGTATCGAATGCGCCAACAAAGTAACGACCGTCAGCAACACCTATGCCGGCGAGATTCTTGACCCGTGGTTCAGCCACGGTCTTGACCCGATTCTTAAAGAGAGAAGCTATAAATTGAGCGGCATTCTTAACGGAATCGACACAATCAATTATGACCCTGAAACGGACAAGGACATTTTTTATAATTATTCTGCCAAGGATTTTGCAAACAAGGCAAAGAATAAGGCTGCTCTTCAGGAGCTTTTCTCCCTGCCCGTGAAAGAAGATATTCCCGTTATGGGTATTGTTACAAGACTTGTTGCTCATAAAGGTCTTGACTTGATTAAGCGCATTATGTGGGAGCTTCTTGAGTCAACGGATATGCAGCTTGTTGTTCTCGGTTCAGGCGATTGGGAATATGAATCCTTCTTCAAAGAGCTTGCTGCGGAATTCCCCGAAAAAGTCGGTCTTCGTATAGGCTTTATTCCCGATATGGCAAGAAAGATTTATGCTGGCAGCGATTTGTTCCTTATGCCATCCAAGAGCGAACCCTGCGGTCTTTCACAGATGGTAGCTTTGCGCTACGGTTCGGTTCCCATTGTCCGTGAAACAGGCGGCCTTAAGGACACAATCACTGACAGCGGTGACGGCAAGGGCAACGGCTTCACCTTTAAGAGCTATGATGCTTATGATATGCTGGATGCCATCAGACGTGCGCTTGATGCTTACGGCGACAAGGCATATTGGCAGAAGTTGGTTGAAAGAGCGCTCAAATGCGACAACAGCTGGGGCAAATCGGCAAGAGAATATATCAAGCTTTACGAAGAGTTAATGTAAGTAAAAAAGCAACGCATTGATTTCATGTCAATGCGTTGCTTTAAAGTCTTTATCTGAAAAATTCTGCCGGCATGGGCGGAATGGAATCGGAAAGATTTTTAAGAATAAAATTTTCAGCAAACGAAACAAGCGTTTTTATCGCTTCGGGAACAGGGGAATCCTCATCGGGATGAGGATTAAGATGCGGCTTGATTGCATTATATGCAACAAGCTCTATGCTGCCCAAATAAATCGGATTGCAGCAAATTTCTCCGTCAACATAGGCTTTGCCTGCCCAGTTTTTCGGCAGATTGCCCGCCTGTGCCTGAAGAAGAATTATTTTGTAAAGAGCGATTGAAAAGAGAATATCAAGCTTAACCTCATTGAGCTTTTCCGGCTGGCGCATGGCATGCGTAAGCAGCATTGATGCCTTAACAAGTGTTTGAGAAGTTGGCTTGTCATCATCGGTTTCTGCATCAAAAAGCGACGATGCTATGGCGTTAAAGTCATTTTTTTCAGGCGTTCTGCCGAGAAGATAGTCGCACGTTACGTCATAAAAATCCGCAACTTTAATTAAAAAGCTTTGGCCGCATTCGCGGATTCCTTTTTCATAGTGTGACAAGAGAGCTTGGGAAATTCCGAGCCGTGCAGCGGCCTCTTTTTGGCTCAGACCTCTTTCTTTCCTCAGTTCGCTGAGGATAATTGGGAAGTTTCTTTCCATACCAATACTCCTCTTTGTATATTATTAATTATATTATACAATTATTTATACAATTTGTATATTGTCAAAAACAAACGAAAATACAGCCCGATTTTTGGAGGAAAAATGAAGTCCTATACCATTCACCTTATCAGGAACGCTCTCACGGATGAAAATCTGGAGGGGCGCTATATCGGCCACACCGATGTTGAAATCAGCGAGGATGGCAAAAACCAGCTTTTGCAGATGAAGGAAGAGCTTGTGTTTCCGCCGGTTGAGGCGGTTTTTACCAGTCCTCTTAAAAGATGTACTCAAACCGCAAAAACACTTTATCCCGAAAACAATCCGCTTGTTATTGACGGATTAATCGAATATAATTTCGGCGAGTTTGAAAATAAAACCGCCGAGGAGCTTGAAAAAAATCCCGTTTTCCCCAAATGGCTTGCAGGTGAGCCGGGTATTCAGCCTCCGTTCGGCGAAAGCAATGAGGATTTTGAAAAGCGTGTTCGTGACACCTTTGAAAAAATCGCTGACGGACTTATGAAAACAGGCATAACCTCTGCAGCGATAGTTACTCACGGCGGCGTCATCATGGCAATTCTTGCAGCTTACGGAATTCCGGAATTGCCGATGCATGAGTGGATGACCCCGAGCGGCTGTGGATTCACAATCAAAATCAATCCTTCGCTTTGGATGCGAATGAGAAAGTTTGAGGTTTTCAGCGAATTTCCCTATGAAAGAGAAGAGTTGCCCGATTAAGGGGTGCGGGAGGTTATAATATGGGTAATTTTACTATTGAAAAAGACGGATTTTATCTTAACGGAGAGCCGTTCAGAGTGATTGCCGGTGCAATTCACTATTTTCGCGTTCCTGCCGAATATTGGCGTGACAGGCTCATAAAGCTCAAGGCTTGCGGCTTCAACACGGTTGAAACCTATGTTGCTTGGAATCTGCACGAGCCGAAAGAAGGCGTGTTTGATTATTCGGATATGCTTGACATAGAAAAATTTCTTGATATTGCGGCTGAGCTTGGCCTTTATGCAATTGTCAGACCCGGACCGTATATTTGTTCCGAATGGGATTTCGGCGGTTTGCCCTGGTGGCTTCTCAAGAATGATTCCATGGCACTGCGCTGCATGGATAAGGACTATCTTGCGGCTGTTGACAGATTTTTCGATGACTTTATGCCCCGAATTGCCTCACATCAGGTAACAAAAGGCGGAAATGTTATTCTTGTTCAGGTTGAAAACGAATACGGAAGCTACGGCGATGACAGCGAATATATACGCTATATTGCAGACGGAATGAAGAAAAGGGGAATCGAGGTTCCGTTTTTCACTTCCGACGGAGCAGAATATCAGATGCTCACGGGCGGAACTGTTCCTGAGATACACAAAACTGCAAACTTCGGTTCAAGAGCCAAGGAGCAGTTTGCTCGCCTTAGGGAGTATCAGCCCGACGGTCCGCTCATGTGCACGGAATTCTGGAACGGTTGGTTTGACCATTGGACAGAAGAACATCACAGCCGCGATCCGCAGGATGCTGCAAATGCCCTTGACGAAATTCTTTCAATGGGTGCAAGCGTTTCGGCGTATATGTTCCATGGCGGCACGAATTTCGGATATATGAATGGCGCAAATGATTATGATAAATATGAGCCCACAATATCCAGCTATGATGATGATGCTCCCGTTAACGAAAACGGAGAACTGACGGAGAAATACTTCAAATTCAAAGAGGTTATCTCAAAATACGCCCCAATTCCCGAAGTTGAATTGCCTGCTCCGATAAAGAAGAAAAAATACGGAGAATTCAAGTTCACTCACAGCGCAAGGCTGTTTGATAATCTTGATGCGCTTTCAACCCCCGTTGAGTCGGTTATGCCGCTCACGATGGAAAAGCTTGATCAAGGCTACGGCTTTGTTCTTTATGAAGCGTTTGTCAGAGGCCCCAGAGACAGCCAAAAGGTAAGGCTTCAGGATGTTCATGACAGGGGATATATTTATCTTGACGGCAAATTTGCAGGTGTTCAGTACAGAAACGACAGCGAACCGAAAAATTCCGTTGAAATTCCCGCTGAGGGCGCCAAGCTTTCCGTGCTTGTTGAAAACATGGGAAGAGTCAATTACGGTGCAAAGCTCAAGGATGCCAAGGGCATAACTCAGGGCATAGGCTTCGGAAACAACTTTGTTTATCATTGGAAAAACTATCCGCTTCCGCTTGATGATATTTCAGCGGTTGTGTTTAAAGAAGGCGTTCAGCCGTTTGACGGCACGCCCGTTTTGCTTAAGGCTGAAATCGAAATTGATGAATGCTGTGACACCTTTATTAAACTTCCTGAATTTAAAAAGGGCATTATTATTGTCAACAACAGAGTTCTTTCAAGATATTGGGAGGTTGGACCGCAGAGGTCTGCATATATCCCGGCGCCTTTCCTTAAAAACGGCAGGAACGAAATTGTTGTTATGGAACTTGAGGGCTTTAAGTGCCCCTCTATGCTTCTTGATGATGAACCGGATTTGGGATAATTGTTGAACAGATACCGTATAAGGCTGCAGCCTTATACGGTTTTTGTTAAAGGGTGAACAGAATATTTAGCAGTTGTTGACTTTTGCATAACATCCAAGCATTGACTTTTGAAGCGTAATATTATAAAATGAACACGAGTTTTTGATGCCGCATAGCGTTTTGCATGCCTTGAGGCGGCAGTTAAAGGAGTATATATAATGAAAAGAATAATTGCAATACTTATGACTTTTTTAATGGTGTTTGCTTTTGCTTCCTGCAAAGACAATAATCATGGCGGTGGAAAGACACCGGAAGTTGTTACAAACCAAGACGGAGAAACCGTTACCGATAAAAACGGAGAGGCTGTAACGCAAACCGTTGTTTCAAACGAAACAATTGCTCAGACAACGGAAAGTACTTCTGCCTCAACAACTCAGCAGGAGAGTACGGCTGCTTTGGGAGATCCGTCAGAATGGACAAAAGAAGAAATCGTTGAGTTTTATAAGCAGGCTGCCATCAAATCAAAAACCGCAGTAAAATCAACCCAGACCATGACACTTAGTGAAATGGTGGTTAATGACGGCGACGGTTTGCTCGGCACTCTTGTTGAACTGGCAACGCCTATTTTGAAGTCCGCTCTCAAAAAGAGTTCTACGGAGTTTGACGGAATAACGGGCGGATATGAAAATCTTGTCGTTACCGATGTTCAAACCGCAAAGGCATATAAAAGCGGCGAATACACTGTTGTTGAAATGACCATGAAGGAGCAGACAGACGGAATTCACGCAGATGCTTTCTCGGGAACGGTAGGCCATGCCATTTCGGTTGTCGGCGATATTTCATCTGTTGCAGAGGCGCTTCCGCAGTTCAATATTGATTTTGAAAATTCCGATATTAAGCTTCATTACTCAAATCCCAGATTTAGAGTTAAAATTAATAAAGACGGAATTGTTGAAAAGGGAACGTGGAATTACGTTGTTAATGTTACTGTTGCCAATCTTTATATTGCAGCGGTTAAATTCCCCATTGAAGCTATGGTTGAAAGCGCTCACGGTACCGTTGATTACGAAATTATTGTTGGCGGCGGATTTTAAAACAGATAAAAGAACATAATAAAAATAAAAGAAGAGCGGCTTGCAAAACAAGCCGCTCTTCAACTGTTGGTGCCTTCAGGTGTGGAAATAAACCCCTGGTTCTACCAGGGGTTAAAGACGGCTTCAGCAAAGCCAAAACGGGCGAGCTCAAAGCAAGCCCGAAAGGTTGAAAGATAATCAAACCTCCAAGTATAATAGTAATGGTTTGGCAGCCGCATTACGAAAATACAAGGAGGTTTAATTTATGAAAAATGATAACAAAGAAATAAGAAGTTCGGCACACTCAAAATACAGATGTCACTACCATATAGTTTTTGCACCAAAGTACAGAAGAAAAGAAATATATGGTCAGTTAAAGAAAGATATAGGACAGATATTGAGAAAATTGTGTGAACAAAAAGGTGTAGAGATACTCGAAGCAGAAGCATGCCCTGACCACATTCATATGTTGGTGAGTATTCCACCGCATATAAGTGTATCACAATTCATGGGATATCTCAAGGGGAAAAGCAGTTTAATGATTTTCGACCGACACGCAAATCTGAAATACAAGTACGGAAGCCGCCACTTTTGGTGCAGAGGGTATTTTGTAGATACAGTCGGTCGAAACAAAAAGGCAATAGCAGAGTACATAAGAAACCAGATAGAAGAAGATTACGCAGTAGACCAAGTTACAATGAAAGAGTACATAGACCCGTTCACGGGTAGCAAGACGAAGTAGGCAAAAATAAACAGCCGCTCGTGAGCGGCTGCCAGTGATTGTAATGCGCTGCTAAACCTTCAACGCCCCTTTCAGGGGCTAAGCCTGTATCAACCCCTTTTAGGGGTTAGTCAAACCACCGGTTCAACCGGTGGTTTGTGATTGCATTTATTGTGAAAAAACAGGGCGTGATTTCCGCACAAAGTGTAATTCAGTTCTGCGATTTGTTGAGCTATCATATAGTCAAGGAAACACAAAGGAGTGTTGCATATGAGCCCAAGACAGAGAATGTTGGCAATCAGGCTGACAGAAAAACTTGCAAAGAATCCCGAATATGCACGAATTATCGGGGTAGAGATATCAAACAAAAAAGACGGCAAGGATAATTCAGACGGCAATATAATAATATCAAGGAGTGATTTATATTGATTGAAATAATATTTTCGATTCTTGCAATCTGGCTTTTCTTCAAAGCCATAGGATTGGCATTCAAGTTAACTTGGGGTGCTGCGAAAATCGGCGCAACGATCCTGCTTGCAATTGCAGTGCCCGCATTTATCCTGCTTGCAATCTTCGCAGGCGGATTTATCCTGCTCTTACCCGTTGCATTAATCGCAGGTGCAGTGGGATTGCTTAAGGCGTGCTGTTAAAACTTGACTGAATATTGATTTGAAGTATTATTCGTGTTAAAATAGAATAAAGGAGTGAAAAACATGAAAAAATCAGGTATTGTACCTGTTATTACAGGTTTGATTACGGGCTTGGTTACGGGTTTGATTGTATCGGCGGCAGGATTTTTTATTTCAAGCACCGCAATCAATATCCGTAATCCCGGCTTTTGGGTTATTGTTATCCTCGCCTTGTTTGCGGCAATCCTTGCCGGCAGACTTGCAAAGGGATGCAAAGATTTCGGTTGGGTAACCGTTTCAAAAAATACGGGTTCAAAAGGACGCACAAAGAAATACAGCGAGTTCAGATTTTCAATAGTGCCTTACATCCTGCCCATTGCCCTGACTGTTATCATTATCGGAGCAGGCATTGCCGGCAGCACTATGTTCAATGCAACCTCTTATGCAAAAATTCTGAAGGTTAATGACTCTGATTTCACCGCCGATTTATCGGAATCCGTTGAAACCGACTCCATAGCTCTTATGGATACGGCATCGGCACGAATGCTCGGCGACCGTGAAATAGGCGCTCTTTCGGATGTTGTCAGTCAGTTTGATGTTTCAAACGATTACATACAAATTGACTACAACGGAAAACCCGTAAAGGTTTCTGCTCTTGAATATGCAGGATTCTTCAAATGGATGAACAACAAAGAGGGCGTCAAAGGCTATGTTACCGTTGACCCTGTTTCAATGTCCGCTTCGTTTGAAAAATCCGAAGGCATGAAATATATTCCCTCCGCCTATTTTCTTGAAGATGCAAAAAGACACATCTGGCTGGAATATCCCACGTTGATGACAGAGAATCTTCATTTTGAAATCGATGAAAGCAGAAAGCCTTATTACGTTGCATCAATCGTTGATAAAACAATTTCTCTTTTCGGCGGAAAAACCGTCAGCGGATGTATCGTGCTTGACCCCGTATCGGGTGAAACCGTGAGATATGATGTTGCGGATATTCCGAGATGGATTGACGTTGTTTTCCACGGCGACCTTATCTGCGAGCAGTATAACTGGTACGGAATGTATCAGAACGGATTTATGAACAGTCTGTTTGCCAAAAAAGGCTGCAAGCAGGTTACAACCTACAGTTCCGAGGATGATTCGTCTGACGAAAAGCCTGTTTCCGATTACGGTTATGTTGCCAAAGACGGCGATATATGGATATACACGGGCGTAACTTCCGTTAACGGCGACAGCTCAAACATCGGCTTCCTTCTTGCCAACGAAAGAACGGGCGAAAGCCGCTATTATGCGATTGCAGGTGCCGATGAAAAATCTGCGATGGCAGCCGCAGAGGGCGAAGTTCAGGAAAAGGGCTATCAGGCTTCGTTCCCCTCGTTGATTAACGTTGAGGGAAATCCCACCTATATTATGGTGCTTAAAGATTCGGGCGGACTTGTAAAGCTTTACGCCGCAGTCAATGTTGAACAGTACAACATCGTAACAACTGCCGCAACGCAGGCGGAATGCATCTCAAAATACAAAGCTATGCTCGGCATAAGCGAAGTTCAGACTCCGACCGATGAAATTAAGAATGTAAACGTTACAATCGCTTCCGTAAAATATATCGATATTGACGGAAACACCTATATTTACCTCATTGACACAGAAAACAACATTTTCAAAGCAAAAGCATCAGAGCATGAAAATATGCTGCTGCTTGAAGCGGGCGATACCGTTGAGCTTTCCTGCTCGGGTTCAAAAATATTAGCTTGCAAACATATTGTCGGTTAAAAAATCAAGCCGTCCGATTGCTCGGACGGCTTTTGCATTATATCTTCTTTTTCATCAGTCCGTGTTTGTTGCAATAAATATACAGATATCCTCACCTTGTCAGACTGTTTGACAGGCGGTTATGATTATATAATACTGTTCCAAAAGCTTTCGATTTCGCTGCGGGTTGAGCAAACGGAGCCCTGAACCATGTCGGGTTTACCGCCGCCTCTTCCGTTGCAGGCGGAGTTGAGAGCCTTTCCGATTTCTCTTACATCGTTTTCTCTGCTCACAATTGCATATTTATATCCGTCGTTGTCGTTGCCGGAGAATGCGGCCGCAATGCCAACCTTATCGGCAAGCAAATCCGCAAAAACTCTGGCATCGTCCGCGCTGCCGCTGTCATCAAAGGCAATGTGTTTTTCGCCGCAGGCATCCTTTGCTTTGAGAGCAAAAATCTCTTTTTTCAAAACGGAATATGCAAGCCTTGATTCATGAAGCTGAGATAAAACTCTTTCAACCGCAGGAGCGATTTCGTCGGTTTTGGCCTTGAGAAGATTGGATATCTCATAAACGCTTTTGTTTTTTTCGCAATAGTCGTCAAGGGCTTTTCTGCCGATTTGGAGAGTTATGCGGACACCCGATTTATAGTTCATCATTGAAACGGCCTTGATTAAGCCGACCTCGCCCGTGAATGCAACATGGGTGCCGCAGCAGGCGCAAAGGTCAACGCCTTCAATTTTTGTCAGTCGGATTTGGCCGTCAATTTCCTTTTTGCTTCTGTAAGAATAGTTTTCTATTTCATCATCGGAGGGATAAATTGATTCAACAGGAATATTCTTGTAAACTGCCTCATTTGAAAGGCGCTCTATTCTGCAAAGCTCTTCGGCTGTCACAACTCCGTTGAAATCGACGGTTATGCTATGCTCACCAAGATGAAATCCGACGTTGTCGAAGCCGCAAACGGAATGAAGCACACCCGAAAAAATATGTTCGCCGGTATGCTGCTGCATGTTGGTGAATCTTTTTTCAAAGTCGAGCCTGCATTCGGTTTGGCCGCATTCAACGGCCTCGGAGCAGATGTGAATAACCTCACCGTCTTTTTCAACCGTGTCGATGACCTCTGCCGAACCGATAAATCCCGTGTCGCCGGGCTGACCGCCGCCTTCGGGGAAGAACGCCGTTTTGTCAAGAATAACCTCAAAGCCGTTTTTGCCCTGTGTGCAGGAAAGGACGGATGCGCTGAACTCTTTTATATACTGATTTTCATAATAAAGTCTTTGTGCCATGTTGTCAGCTCCTTATGTTGATAGGAATTATAATATCACATGAAGGAAATAAAAGCAAATCATAGTTTAATAAATTTGTAATAATTATATGTTTGGATTTGTAAGATTTTTTGTTTTCAATTAATTTATGAAAAATGCCTGTTTTTTTGATATAATGCATGACATACAGAAAAATATGTGTTATACTGTCTGTCATAAACACATGATTGGAGAAATTTTATGAAAACTTATTTTAAGCGTCTTTCCGACGCATGCCCCAAACGCAGGTTTGTATTTTGGTGGATATTCAGGCTTCTTATGATTTATGCCTTTGTTGCCGGATTTTTCAAAGAGCCTTTTGATATCACGGACCCGCTGCAGGTCGGCGCAAATTTCCTTTGCATGTTCCTTTGGGAAATATTCATGCTTTTTCCCGCAAAAAGCGTTTTCCGTTACATACCGTCGGGTGTTCAGACCGCTTTGATTATCGGAATATTTGCAGCGTCTTTCGGCGGCAAGTTCCTTAACCTCTATTATGATTTCAGATGGTGGGATGTTATTCTTCATTTTATCGGCGGTGCGGCATGCGTATTTTTCGGCTATGAAATTGCGTGCGCTCTTTTAAAAAGAGATAAGCGCAGCGCTCCGCTTTCGCTTGTTCTTCTTGCGGCTGTCGGCTTTTCTTTCCTTGGTGCAACCGGATGGGAGCTTTTTGAATTCGGCTTTGACCAGATTGCCGGCATGATGGGCGGCTACCCGGGCGATGCTCAGCATTGGTCGCTTGAGCTGGCGCTCGGCACTCCGAAGCAGCTCACTCTGTTTGACCCCATTGTTGCGGAGCGCTGGCCTCTCATGGACACAATGGCAGATATTGTGCTTAACACCGTGGGTGCGGTTGTGTCTTTTGTTTTCCTCAAAATATATCCCTATCGCCACAAGGGCAAATGCAAATTTGATTTGGATTTTGAAAAAGAAACTGCAGATGTTGCATAATTTTGAAAAGGACACTTCGGTGTCCTTTTTAATTTTTTGTTATCAAGCCAAAAAATTTTGAATATTTATATCATTTTTTAAAAAACTGTGTTATAATTATCAACCGTATTGATACTGTCGGAAGGAGTGTATGAAAAATGAGTATCAGAATAGGCATTATGGGTTACGGAAATCTCGGCAGAGGAATTGAATGCGCAATCAAAAAGAACCCTGACATGGAACTTGTTGCTGTTTTTTCGCGCAGAAATCCCGAAACCGTAAAGATCCTGACTGAGGGTGCAAAGGTTTATTCGACAGACGAGGTTCTGAGCTTCAAGGATAAGATTGATGTTCTTATTCTGTGCGGAGGAAGCGCAACGGACCTGCCTGAGCAGACCCCGAAATATGCGGCGGATTTCACCGTTGTTGACAGCTTTGACACCCATGCAAGGATTCCCGAACATTTTGCTGCTGTTGACAAGGCGGCAAAAGAGGGCGGCAACATTGCGGTTATCTCATGCGGATGGGACCCCGGCATGTTTTCGCTCAACCGTCTTTATTCGAACGCAGTTTTGCCTGACGGCAAAGACTATACTTTCTGGGGTAAGGGCGTCAGCCAGGGGCATTCCGACGCAATCCGCCGAATTGACGGAGTTGCCGATGCAAAGCAGTATACAATTCCTGTTGATGCAGCTCTTGAAGCGGTAAGGAGCGGCTTAAATCCCGAGCTTTCAGCCAGAGAAAAGCACCTGAGAGAGTGCTTTGTTGTTGCCGAGGATGGTGCAGACAAGGCAAGAATCGAGAACGAAATCAAAAATATGCCCAACTATTTTGCTGATTATAACACAATAGTTCATTTCATTACAAAGGAAGAACTTGAGTGTGACCACAGCGGAATTCCCCACGGCGGTTTTGTTATCAGAACAGGCAAGAGCGGCTGGAATGATGAGAACAACCATGTTATCGAATACAGCCTCAAGCTGGATTCAAACCCTGAGTTTACCGCCAGCGTTATTGCGGCATCGGCAAGGGCAGCTTATCGAATGAAGGCAGACGGTGCATCGGGCTGCAAAACGATGTTTGATATTCCGCCTGCATATCTTACTGCGATGAGCGGCGAAGAAATCAGAGCAAAGCTGCTTTAATGCTGTTTTGATGTTGCTCAAATCCTCCTTTTTGATAAGGAGGATTTTTTTGCGCCAAAACGGGTTGATTTTGAAATTTATTTTCAAAAAAATAAATATTAAATTTCTTTATTTTACTTTTAAGAAAATAAAATAATATATATTTTGATATCATATATTTTGGAATAGTATAAAGGCGAATGGGGAGATTTTTTTGGCAAAAACTCTTGTTTTAACCGAAAAGCCGTCTGTTGCAAGGGATATTGCACGCGTTCTCGGCTGCAAAAAGAACGGCAACGGCTGCATAATCGGCGATAAATATATAATCACCTGGGCTTTGGGACATCTGGTAACTCTTGCTGACCCCGAGGCCTATGACAATAAATACAAAACCTGGCGCATGGAGGATTTGCCCATGCTGCCCAAAAGCATGAAGCTTGTTGTTATCGGCCAAACCTCAAAGCAGTTCAAGGCTGTCAGCTCTTTGCTCGGCAGCAATGAGGTTGACAAGGTTGTTATTGCAACCGATGCCGGCCGTGAAGGTGAGCTTGTTGCCCGCTGGATAATCAAAAAAGCCAATTGCAGAAAGCCTATGATGCGCCTTTGGATTTCGTCACAGACGGATAAGGCAATTAAAGAGGGCTTTGCGTCGCTCAAGCCCGCATCGCAGTATGATAATCTTTACAGAAGTGCGCAGTGCAGGGCGGAGGCGGACTGGCTTGTCGGCCTTAATGTCAGCCGTGCGCTTACCTGCAGGCACAACGCCCAGCTTTCTGCAGGAAGGGTGCAAACTCCGACTCTTGCAATGATAGTTAAACGTGAGGAAGAAATTCTCAAGTTCAGACCCAAGGATTATTTCACCGTTAAAGCGGATTTTGACGGTTTTTCCGCCATATATAAGGATTCACGCAATCAGGCAAGATTTTTTGAGGCCGCTGCGGCTCAAGCGGTTGCCGATGATGTGAAGGAAAAAAGGGGAGTTCTTTCCGAAGTAAAAAAGACCTATAAATTCAAATCTCCTCCTGCAGCTTATGACTTGACGGAGCTTCAGAGAGATGCCAACAAAAAATACGGCTATTCGGCAAAGCAGACTCTTTCGCTCATGCAGAGCCTTTATGAAACGCATAAGCTGCTCACATATCCGAGAACGGATTCACGCTACATTACCAAAGACGTTGCGGCAACTCTGCCCGAACGTCTGCGTGCAATAGCGGTGGGTCCCTACAAGGATGCGGCAAATGCTGTTTTGAGAGCAAAGCCGATTCCCACTAAATATATTGTTAACGACGCAAAGGTTACCGACCACCATGCAATCATTCCGACCGAGCAGTATGTTGATTTGAACAAGCTTTCTCGAGAGGAAAGGCACATCTATGATTTGGTTGTGCGCCGCTTCATAGCCGTGTTGAGTGCGCCGTTTGAATATGACGAAATGCAGGTCACAATAACAATCGGCAAGCATAAGTTCTACACAAAGGGGCAGTCTGTTAAGTCCGCAGGCTGGAAAGCTCTTTATGATTCCTCTCTTTCGGAGGAGGATGACGGCGATGATGATGTGAAGGCGCAAAATCTGCCTGCCTTGTCGCAGGGTGCGCCCGTGTTCCCGAAAGGGGTTCGCCTTGTTGCCGGCAAAACAACACCCCCCGCAAGATATACTGAGGCAACTCTGCTTTCCGCAATGGAAAATCCGACAGGGCAGGTTGATGACGGTTCATTAAAAGATGCGCTTAAAACCGCAGGCGGTCTGGGAACGCCCGCAACAAGAGCAGATATAATTGAGAAGCTTTTTGACTCTTTCTGCGTTGAAAGAAGAGGCAAGGAGATATTCCCGACCTCAAAAGGAAAACAGCTTATTGAAATTGTGCCGCCCGATTTAAAATCCGCCGAGCTTACCGCAAGGTGGGAGCAGCAGCTTTCGCTGATTGCCAAGGGAAGCGCGGATAACAAAAAATTCATTGAGGAAATGCGTTCCTACGCAACCTCACTTGTTGCTTCGGTCAGAGCGAGCGAAGCTAAATACAGGCACGATAACATGACTCGTGAAGCGTGCCCCGAATGCGGCAAATATCTTCTTGAGGTTAACGGCAAAAAAGGCAAGATGCTTGTTTGCCAGGACAGGGAATGCGGCTATCGCAAAAGCATTTCCGTTGTCACTAATGCAAGATGCCCCGAGTGCCACAAAAAGCTTGAAATGCGAGGAGAGGGCGATAAAAAATCGTTCTTCTGCGTTTGCGGCTACAGAGAGAAGCTTTCCGATTTTGAAAAGAGAAAAGAAAGCTCGGGTGCAGGCAAGAGGGATGTTGCAAAATATATGCAGCAGCAGTCAAAACAAAAAACCGCAAGCAATCCGCTTGCCGACCAGCTTGCAAAATGGATGGAGGAAAACCAATGAAACGTTTTCTTTCTGTTGTAATTGCGCTTTTAATTGTTTTTTCGTTTGTTTCATGCTCGGATGGCGGCAAGGGCGCTTCAATATTCTATGCGCTTGACGCTTCCCCCGCAACGCTTGACCCCCAGTATTCAGGTGACACAGGCGCACAGATTGTTATAAACAATGTTTTTGAGGGCTTGGTGCGCCTTTCTTCAAGCGGCGAAATACTGCCCGGAATTGCAGAAAGCTGGAGCGTTTCTCCTGACGGATTAACATACACATTCAAGCTCAAGCAGGGAACGGAGTGGCGCTGCACTTCAGCGATAAAGAAGGAATTCGGACAGGAATTTTATGATAAATTTGCGGCAGAAACCGTGACTGCCCACGACTTTGTTTTTGCAATGAAAAGAGCCGTTTTGCCTCAAACAGATTCACCGAGCGCTCACAGGCTGTTTGTTATAGAAAACGCAACTGATGTTTATTCGGGCGCAACGGATTCATCGGCACTCGGCGTGCATGCATCGGATGACCATACGCTTGTTATAAAGCTTAATGAGCCTTGTTCCGACATGCTTAAAAGGCTGACCGAAAGTGTTTTCATGCCCTGCAACGAGGAATTCTTTAATGCTACAAACGGACGTTACGGCCTGACACAAAGACACATTCTGTGCAACGGACCTTTTTATGTCAGCGCATGGGATTCATCGTCATCCCTTGTTATCAAAAAGAACAATGTGTATGCAGGCGAGCAGGAAACAATGCCCGCATCCGTCACGTTCAGCTTTGATTCCGATTCGGCTTCGGTTGCAAAAAAGCTTTCGGCTCAGTCAATCAGCGCCGCTTTGCTGCCGCCCGACTGCGATGTTCCCGAAAATGCGGTTGTTGTTAAAGAAAATGCCAACTCGGTTTTCGGTTTTGTGTTTAATTGCGCAGACATCTATTTAAAAAATGTAAATATCCGCAAGGCTTTTTGCAGCTCTATTGACAGAAGCCTTTTTTCTTCCGAAGAAACGGCTCAGAGCGGTTTTGTTCCTCAAAACTGTTCGGCAGGCAGCCTGAATTATCGGGCGGCTGTGGGCTCGCAGACTCCTGAAATCAAATTCAACAAGGCAGAGGCTTCAAAGCTTTGGCAGCTGGGATTGGCTGAACTTTCGGCAAACAAAGCTCCGATAACCGTGCTTTGCCCCGAAGAGCTTGATTCGGCAGTTCGTCGCCAGCTTCAGATATGGCAGCAAACAATGGGCATCAGCCTCGCAATTAATATTGAAAACAAAACTGCCGAAGAAATAAACAAGGCGGTTTCGGCCGGCGATTTTCAGATTGCGCTTGCAGGCATAGATTCGCCCTACGAGAGCGCAGTTGACTTTCTGGCATCATTCAAGGGTGGCAGAGGGTTCCGCTTTGATTCCTCTGAGTATGATGCGATAATAGCCCGTCTGCTTCAGGTGGAGAATGAGAGTGAGTTGCTTGGCGGTTGCTTTACGGCAGAGAATTATATTTTGCAGCAGGCAATTTGCTATCCGCTTTACTCAAGAGCAAGCCGATTTGTGACATCGGAGGATGCTCAAGGAATATTTATTCTTGATTCGGAAAACACGGTGTCCTTTATCGGAGCAAAGAGGTATGACTGATGAAACGAAAAATCATTATTATTGTTTCATGGATTGCCGTTGCAGCTTGCATGGGAGTTATATTTTTTCTTTCGGCGCAGACGGGAACAGAATCTCAACAGCTGAGCGAAAGCTTTAATTTGCTGCTGAATCTGGGCTTGAGCGTTGAGTTTGTCAGAACATGTGCGCATTGCCTTGAATTCATGGGTCTTGGTGTGCTTGTTTTCAATGCAATGAGCCAAACTATCCGAAGTTTAAAGCCGCTGACGGCATTTGCAATAACATCAGCTTATGCCATGAGCGATGAAATTCATCAGATTTTTGTTGACGGCCGTGCTTTTCAGATTTCAGACTGGCTTGTTGACAGCTTGGGCGCAGCAATCGGAATTGCTGTTGTCTGGGCCGCGGCTGTGATTTTTTTCAAGATAAAAGGGAGGGGATTAAATGACGGACGGTGCTAAAATTTTAACGGCCGGCTGTGCGGCAGGAGCTGCTGCTGCGGCAATACCAACGGTTTACGGCTATGTTAAGGCAACTGCGCCCCGGCCGATATCAGATGCCGATTTTTTAAAAACGGAAAACGGCGGATTTGTTTCGGACTGCGGCGAATATGTCTCCCTCAGGGGAATCAACCTCAATGACGATTTGTTTTATTTCGCAAAGGCTGACCTTGAACCCAATGCACGCAGCTACGATGTTTTTGCTGCGCTTGAGGGCAGATTCGGCCGTTACGGCGCAAGGGAACTTGTTAAAAAATATAATGAGAGCTTTTCAGCACCCTCGGATATTAAATATCTGCGCAAGCTGGGAGCAAACTGCGTCAGAATCCCTTTGCGTTACCGCTATCTTTTCCGCAAGGAAAGCTGCAAGGGTGATATTGATTTTGACAGGCTGGATTTTATTGTTGAAAAATGCAAAAAAGCCGGTATTTATGTAATTTTTGATTTGCATTCAGCTCCCGGATTTCAAAACAACGGCTCCTCATGCTCAAATGGTGATAAAAGCATTCTTTTTGATTCTTCAAAGGAGGCTTTTGAGGCAAGGAATTCTGTGATCAGGATTTGGACACAGGTTGCCGCGCACTACAAGGATGAGCCTGCCGTTGCTGCCTATGATTTGCTCAACCGTCCGCTTCATTGTGTGGCGGATTGGGAGAAAAAGCTTGACACTCTTTATAAATTTTATCGCAGAATTTATAAGGCCATTCGCAACGTCGGTGACAGACATATAGTTATTATGCAGGCTCCTGCAAGCGCAGATACTCTGCCGCCCGAGAAGGAATACCATGCCGATAACGTTGCTTACGGGCTTTATTCTCACTTCTACACAACGCTTGAAACGGATGCGCTTGTTAACGGAGTGCGTGAGCTTAAAAGCAGGGGAGTGCCGTTTATCGTCAGCAAAATAAGGTCAGAGGAAAATCTTGAATATTCGCTCACAGCGCTTAACGATAACGGAATATCTTGGCTTGCCGGTGATTATAAGGGCGTGGGGAAAGCTTCAAACTATCTTTTCAGCGGTGAAATCCCTGCAGCAGACCTTACTTATGACAGCTATGAAGAAATAGGAAATAAATGGTCAAAACCGCTCGCAACAAAGAATTTCACCGAGAATAAAGAAACAGCAAAAATTCTTAAACGCGCCTTTAAATACGGCATCACCCTTCCGTCTTTGCCTGAAAGCAAGGGCAGATTTAAGGTCAGGGTTAAGGTTGGGTTAAACATTGTTAAAGGTGTTTGATATCAATAATGCTCGATTTTTGATTTTTTTCTTGTATTTAAAATGAGTTTGTTATAAAATATCAATATATCCTGAATAACATCAATTCAAGGAGGGGTTTTATGCCTACAACTAACATAAACAAAATCAAAACAAACAGAAGCAACCTTTATCTGCGTGTTGCGCAGGGACATTTTGCAACAAACCATTCTCACAGCAACTATTATATTGATGTTGCAGCGCAAAAATCGCGTCTTTCAGAGGCGAAGGCGGTTGCACAGGAACTTTACAGTAACTATAATTACACAACAAAAATTGTTGATACAATTCTTTGCCTTGACGGCACAGAGGTTGTCGGCACATGCCTTGCAAATGAGTTGACAAAGCATAATCTGATGAACATTAATGCCCATCAGACAATTTATGTTGTAACTCCCGAGATGACAAGCGGCTCCCAGCTTTTGTTCAGGGACAACATTGTTCCCATGATTAAGGGCAAGCATGTTCTTGTTCTTGCTGTTTCCGTTGCCACGGGTGGCACGGTTAAGGCTGCTATGGAGGCTGTTAAATATTATGGCGGCGAGGTTGTCGGCATTGCATCAATTTTTGCAACTGCGAGTGAAATTGACGGCCATGAGGTTAACTCGGTTTTCAATCCCAAGGATTTGCCCGGTTATTTCACCTGCCCATCGCATGAATGCCCGCTTTGCAAAGAGGGCAAAAAGCTTGATGCGCTTATCAATTGCCACGGATTTTCAAAGCTTTAAAATCTTATACCCCCCGGCTCAGCCGGGGGGTATAATTATTCTTTGACTGTTTTGTTGATATACACAGCATAAACCAACGGGAAAACAATAAGAAAAATCGGTGCAATATACATTGACAATGTGTTCTCCGCATTGAAGATTGAAAGCGCATTGTTAACCGAATGTGCGATTATGCACGGAACAATCGACTTGCTTTTAATAAAAATAACAACAAAAAGATAACCGATTGACATGGCATAGCATATCTGAAGCAGTGTCGGTATTAGCTCAGCACCGTTAAACAGGTTAACAATATGTCCTATTCCGAAGGTTATCGAGCTGACTGCCGTGGCGGCTTTCATGTTGTCCTTTTCCATCATTTTAAAGAGAAAGCCTCTGAAAACAACTTCCTCAATAAATCCGATGTTGAGCATCGTCAGAATATGAAAAGTAATTTCTTTCGGCGTGTTGTTAATGTTAATTCCCGACCACAGATTAACCGAAACAATCAGCAAAAGCGGCAGAAAATATAAAAACTTCTTGGCATTGGTAACCTTGGCAAGTCCGTAATATGATACTCTTTTAAGGCTGACTGTCAGAATTATCAGCACAGCCGAAAAAGCCGTGTTGATAAGCGTGCTTCTGTAATCTTCAATCCCGAAATTCTGCATGCAGAACGAATTTATTACAATATATAGGATTATCAGCAGTATGCACATCGGGGTTTCATGCTTTTCAAATAACTTTTTAATCATATTTCTCACTCCGAAATCCTGATTTCCGCAACCGTTATTATTCATAACACGGAGGATTGTTGACATAGTTAAAGTGGTGTGCGTATTACTGCAGCTGCGAATTAACCTGTGCCCATACCGATATATTTTCGGCTTGGACTATTTCTTTGCTGTCAAGGAAACCGCCGTCAACAAATTCATTATCAGAATAATTAACATTATTGCAGTATTTGCTGAAATAAGACTTGCCCTGCAAGCTTGCTTCATCAAAGAATTTGCCGGTGTTAACGGTGTTTCCGCTGAAAACGAGACCGTTGACATTGTTCACCCTCATAAGCCTTGACGGAACATCGGTGAATGTGTTTGAGGTGATTTCAATATTAGTGAAAACAGCTGTTTCGGCAGATTTGCCTGCAATGTTCGTGCCGATTTCAATCACAGAGCCCCAGTCGCTGTAATTGCATTTTTCAAAGGTGTTGTTGCGGATGATGAGATTATCAACGCCCGTACCCTCCTGCCAGAGAGTGGGCTCAATATCCATAACAACCTTTATTGCCTGAGCCATTGTTTTAAAGAATCGGTTGTTTTCGCAAAGCCCGTTTGATGATTGCAGAAGCAGGCCTCTTGCTCTGTTTTCGTGGAAATAGTTGTTCCTGATAACATAGTTACCGCTGTTGCACTCTGTGTTGTAAGCTGTCCAGCCGGTCTTTACGCTTTCGGGCAAGCTTTCAACGATAACCTCTTTTGTTATCCAGTCAATAGCTTTTACGGAAACAATTTTTGCAGTTAAATCCGTGTTTTCGAATTTATCATTTTTAAAAGCAAGAACATCGCCCGCTTCAAGCCTCATTGCAGATGCAATCAGCGTAAGAGTATTGCCGTTTACCGCAGAAACATAGCCGAGACCGTCATGAACATTAACGGCATCGTCACCCATTCCGCTTATGTCACAGTTTGAAATATTGAAGCAGCCGTCGGTGTTGACAATATGAATCGCATCGGCGGTCAGGGAGACGCATCTGCTGTCTTTGTGTTCAGGATTAATTCCGATAAAGCTGTTGATAATCTGAAAATGCGAACAGTTGCCTTCACAAATATAAGCCATGCCGGAGCTGCCGTAAATGCTTACATTATCAAAGGTTAAATTTTTGCTGTAATCTCTTATATTGAAAACCGTTCCGTCATAGACATAATGCCTGAGAATATATGTTTCGCCGTTTTCAAAATTATCCATACAGCCGTTGTGGGTAACACGCAGAGTGTTGTCCGAAATCTTTTCAACCGACTTCACGGCGGTTGCATCCTGATAAAGATAAACTTCTTTTGAGGAGTGTTTTGCGCCGAAGGTGAATGTTTCGGGGTCGCATTGGGTAATTGCCGTCAGTCGGTTGTTTTCGCTGCAGTATTCCGCATTTTTAAAAGCAAGGTCAATTGTATTGGCGTCGGGATTGCTGTTCTGAACGGTAACAACAGAAGCGAGAGGGCTTTCCGCCCAGTTCCAATCAAAATTGAGATTGCGGATTTCAACGCAATCGCTGTTTCTGATAAAAAACTTATATCCCGTTGAGGAGAAAATAAAGGTTGCATCGGAACCTTCAATCAGCAAATCCGTGCAGTTGTTGGCATCAAGACCGTTTGTGCTTCTGAAATAATATGTGCCCTTGTTGATAACAAGCTTCGTCTGCGGATGCTGTGAGCAGTAGTTGAGAGCGCTCTGGAATGCCTCAAAATTATCCGAATTGCTCTCCGAAAGGCCAAAATCGGCAGCGTTAACCTCATTAAGCTTATCGGCTTTGGGGCGTTGAATACAGAATTTTGTTCCGCTTGCGCCGTTAATCTCATCGGCCGTTCTGCTTTCGCTCAAATTATCAAGCGTTTCAACAAGCACATCGGGCTTTTCGGGCAAGGTGGCCGATGGGGTGAACATCAGAATTATCAAAGCGATAAATGAAACTATTTTTAACAGCATTCTATCCCTCTTTCAGGTTTTTTAATTATAAACTTTGCCAATTATTTCATACAATGTAACAACTGCGGATGTTTTAATCGTTAACCGTCTTTCAGTTTTAACATTGGCAGCAGTCAGAGTTATCGTGTAGGGTAAACGCAAAAATGTTATGAAAATATGGCAGTTCCTTTGATATTCGGTATCTGTAATTATTTTCAGGTTCAGTATATCACGGTTTGCTGCGTTTCTCAATAGATATAATAGCGAATAAGAAAAAGAAACTTTGGAATCGGTTGATTCCAAGGCAATGTTATGTCACGTTTATAGCGCATAAAAGCCCGTCGTAATGACGGGCTTTTTACATATATATCAATCCGACTGATTTAAAATTTGAAAAGTCCTGAGATAAATCCGAAAATGTCTTCAAAAATATCTGCGATTTTTTCAAACGCCTCCGTGATCTGTTCAAAAACGTCCTGTTCTTCTGCAGGCTCTTCGTTCTTGGAAAGAGTGGTTTCTTCCTGTTCGGGTTCAGCGGGCTGCGTTGTTTCTTCATCGGGAATCTCTTCAGGTTCGGCGTCTTTTGTTTCGAGAGTTAACATGCAATTTGTGCAGATCTTTATCAGTTTACCCGAATCATCATTCATCCATTCGCCCGGAGTATGATTAAGAACGGGCAGAACTTCAGTATGGTAATCACCGCATTCACACGAAAACTTGGCTGATCCTGAACGGGTGCATGACGGTTTGCGTGTTATCGTCTCTTTTGTGAACGAATGCTCATGGAGCTCGCCGTCGATATAAAGATCCACTTCTCTGAATAAGTGTTTGTTGCTTACATATCTGTGCCATTCAGCTATTGTACCTGAATAATAAACAGTCTGAATTTCGTTGCATTCAAGAAAAGCAGTCAATTCGATTTTTTCAGTACCCTTATCAAATCTGACGGTTTTGATTTTTTCTCTGTAAGCATACCACGGAGCAGCACCGAGCCGTCTGTAACCATACATGTTGCCGTTTCCACTAATTGTGAGAGTGTTTTCTCTCATATCAAGAATCCAAGTCAGATTATTGCCGCAAGTGCCTTCGGGGTCCGTGAATACAACATAAGGAATTTTTATTTTGTAGCCATAGTATTCAGCGATAACATTGCCTTCGCCTGTGTGTGATGAATAAAAGCCGTGAATATACATCTGCGATAAATCGCTTATCGTCTGAGTTGTTCCGTCGCTCATTTCGGCAGAGAGCGTGAAGCCCGTCAGGTCAAGCTCTTCGCCAACTTTATACTCTGTTTTATGAGGCATTGAGCCGAGTGTGACATTTTTCGGATAAACTGCTGCAGGATGGTTGAAATATACATTGCCAAAATAAAACCAACGGTCTTCTGCAGTGTTGATTTCCAAAGCATCAAAGCTTCCCTTATCGCCGCAATAATAAACGTTTTCAATGTTTTCGCACCAGTAGAATGCCTGAGGATGAATATTTGCATTTTCGGGTATTGTGACATTTTTCAGAGCATTACATCTTGAAAAAACTTCATCGCAAATATAGGTTTTGCCGTTCATAATTTCAACGCTTTCAAGACCGAAACAGTTGGCAAAAGCGCGATCGGAAACAACCGTTACTTTCGGAGGGATAACAATTTCTTCCAGCGCTGCACAACCAGAAAAGGCATAAGTTCCGATATATGTAACGCTGCCGGGAATCTCAATGCTTTTTAATTTACTGCAGCTTGCAAATGCCCAAGGCCCGATGAATTCGAGCGTTCCGGGCAGTTCAATGCTTTCAATGTTGAGGCAATTACGGAAAGCATTTTTTCAATAGCCGTAACACCGTCAACAAAGGATACGCTTTTTATCACATTACGCATTCTGAAGAAATCCGAATCCTGAAAACGGTCATTATAAGGAACGTCGCTGTGAACCGTAAGGTGACCTGTTTCTTCATCAAATGACCAGATAGCCTGACCGCCGCTGAACGCATTTGCGAAGATGACTGTGCTGAAAACGGTTGCCAAAGCAAGAATCAATGCGAGTGTGCGTGTGAAATACTTTTTCATTTTCAAAACTCCTTTAATGAGTATTTTGCAAGGATTTCGTTCTGTTTCCTTGCCCTTTCACCCATTAGACGAGGAAGTTTTGATTTGGGTTCATTATTTTTGAAAAAAATAAAATCTTTTTCAGTCAGAAAAGCACGCCCCAACCAAGCGGTTGAGGCGTGCTTTAAAAACATATCAATACCAAAGGAAACCGAGAAGAAGGATTCTGATAATCCACTGCCACCAAGCATAAGAAACTGTGACATCAAACTTTGCGGCGCAGCCTTCATATTCAACGGTAACGGCCTGAGCGCCTGTTTTTGAGTTATCAAATCCGGTAACCTTCATTTTTGAAGTATCGGTTATTGTTTCGGTTGTTCCGTCGGAATATGTAACGGTCAGAGCAAGGCCCGAAAGATCAAGGCTGCCGTTTTTATAGGTGTATGATGTTTTTTTGGGACGAGATGCAATTGAAATTGAGGAAACGGGTTTCTTTTCAACCTCCATTATTGTGAAATTGCTGAAATGCTCAACATCAATCACAAAATAAACCTTGCCGTTAATTTCTTCTGTTGTTGTTTTGCCTATATAATTAACAAGCTTGTTGTTTTCGTTCTGGACATTGCTCAGTTTATGAAGAATAACATAGGTTTTGTTTTTGTCATAATCATCGGGAGCGGGAATTTTAACTTTTACCTTTTTGCCCTCATTGATATCGGCGTAGATAAATTCGCCGTTGTCATCCTTTCTGACGACTTTAATATCATAAGTTATAACCGCTTTTGCACCGGTGTTTGTACTGAGGCGGGCATATTCGGCTTCAAGCTCGTCAACTTCATTTTTGTTAAGGTCTATTTCTTTATAATCAACAAAAACTTCGCCGTCATAAGCACCGTTTTCGGGATAAATCTTAATCGGGGCTTCACTGCCGTCAATGCTTTCAAGCTCTTTGGGTTCATCGGGGACAACGGGAGTTTCCGGCGTGTCGATGTTTTGTTTGTAAGCATTGGGATGAATAGTTGCGTTGGGGAACAAAATGTTTATGTTTTCAATCTGATTATACTCAGCTTCTGTGCCCTCATAATATACATCCTTTACATTTGAAATATTTATGGCGTTATAATTTTCAATCGGAATTACGGCAGTCAAAGATTTCGGAACATGGACCTTGCTCAACGAATGATTTGAACTGAATGCTCTTTCATGTATTCCTGTAACACTATCGGGAATAACCATTGTATCTGTGTCATTGCTGAATCCCGGGCAAAGCATGAGTATTGTTTTATCTTTATTATATAAAACACCGTTTTCATCATTTGAGTAATACTTATTGTCTTCGTCGACCGTTACAGACTGAAGATAAAAGCAATTATCAAAAGCACACATGCCTATGAAGGAAACATTTTTAGGTATGAATATGGTTTCAACACAAGTCAATGAAAAAGCTCCGTTGCCGATATTGATAACACTTTCGGGTATAAGAATTTCTTTTGCTTTTATGCCGGAAAAAGCAAAATTTCCTATGTTTTCAAGTTTGCTGTCTTCTTCAAAGCATATTGTTTCGATATTGTAGCAGCCTGTAAAAGCGTAATGGCTTATATTTGCAACCTCTTTCGGAATAGTTATATCAGTCAAGCCGATACAGTTGCTGAATGCATTGGAACCGATGTTAACCAACTTGCTTTTTTCTTCAAAAGTAACAGATATAAGACTTTCGCAGCTTTCAAAAGCAGAGCTGCCTATATTGATTACTTCTTTCGGAATTACTGTTTCTTTCAGTTTTTTGCACTTAGAAAACGCAAAAAAACCGATATTTTTCAACGCGCTGTTCTTTTCAAAAGTAACAGATGAAAGATTTTCACAATTGCTGAAAGCATAATCACCTATTTCGGTTACACCTGCAGGAACCGTAAACGATTCAAGATTTATACATTCTGCAAATGTGCCCTGATTAATGATTGCCAGATTGCTGTTGCTTTCAACAGAAACTTCGGTTAAAGCTTTGCATTCATCAAAAGCATATTTGCCGATCTCTTTAACCTTTCCCGGAACATAAAAGCTTTCAAGCTTATAACACGCCCAAAAAGCGCCATCTTCGATAACTTCCAAAGCGCTGTTGCTGCCGATGTTTACTGCTGTAAGATTTTCACAGGATGTGAAAGAATGATCTCCTACAAGCTTCAGACTGTCGGGAAAGCTTATCTGAGTCAATCCCACACAGTTTCTGAAGGCGCCATCATAGATATATGTCAATTTGCTGTTGCTTGAAATGTTTACCTGTTCAAGCCGGTCACAGCAGAAAAAAGCTTGCTCGCCAATGCTTTTTACACTATCAGGAATGTTCACCTGAACAAATTGAAGTGCATATTCGCTCTCGAATTCGGGATTGTGAAAGACAGAGCCTCCGATGGTCAGAGTGCCTTCCTTGATTGCAAGAATCTCTGCATTAAGAATACCTGTTGTATTGTTGGAACCGACAAGGTGTTTATCAATATAAAGAAGACCGTTATCCCAATTGTTGCTGTCATACCAATATCCGCAGCCGTTAAACGCAGATGAGCCTATTTCAATAACGGTGTCAGGGATTTTAATATCAGCAAGGTTCTCCGCTAAATAAAAAGCATCTTCGCCGATTGAAATAACGCTGTTGGGAATTTCATAGCTTGTTGCTTTGTTTTTTATCGGGAATTTTACAATTTCGGTCTTATCTTTGTTAAACAAAACACCGTTTTCATCGCATGAATAATATTGATTGTTTTCATCAACATTTATTGTTTCAAGATTGTAGCAATTCCAGAACGCCTGACGTCCTATATTTGTCACACTTTCGGGAATTTTAATATCAACAGGGTTCTCCGCAAAACAAAAAGCCTTTTCGCCGATTGAAATAACGCTGTCGGGAATTTCATAGTTTGTTGTTTCGTTTTTTGCAGGGAATATTATAAGTTCGATCTTATCTTTGTTAAACAAAACACCGTTTTCATCGCATGAATAATATTGATTGTTTTCATCAACATTTATTGTTTCAAGATTGTAGCAATTCCAGAACGCCTGATGTCCTATATTTGTCACACTTTCGGGAATGGTTAATGATGTAATATTATAGCATTCTTCAAAAGCGGATGTATCAATGCCAACAACAGTTGCGCCGCCCAATTCGGCCGGGATATCTATATCTACGCTTGCGTCAGCATCACATCTGGTGATTGTTGCATTTCCGTTTTCGTCAATAATATATGTGAAAATTCCTTCGGTATAATATTCTGTGTCTGTTTCTTCTGTTGCAGCATCTGCCGTGAGAAGTAAGTTGTTATAATTTGCACCCATTAGCGGCACAAATGATAATAACATTGCTGAAACCAGCAAAACCGAAAATAACTTTCTGCTTTTTGTTTTAATATTCATAATTAATAACTCCTTTTTATGCAACGGCATCTGCCTGATAATTATAAGTCACTCCCGATTCTGCTGAATCGGGGAAATCTCCTCCGACGAAGAAAACATAAGATAAACCGAGCTTGCTTTGCATTTCTTCACTGAGCTTTTCTGCTGTTATCGGTTCACCTGCAGGAATTGTTGTTGTATATTCCTTCTTTTCTTCTGCGATTGAGTATATAACAACCACTTTTGCGGGCGCCGCCGTTGTTGCTTGGGTTGTGGTGGGTTTGGCTGTTGCGGTTTGTTTTTCGGTAGTGGTTTCTTTTGTTGTTGTGACCTTCTTTTCGGTAGTTTCCGTTTCTGCGGTGGTCACCTTGGCAGTTGTTTCTCTTTTAGTTGTGGCAGGCATTTGAGTTGCAGTCTGCTTTTTGGTTGTGGTTGATTTCTGAGTGGAGGTTTGCTTTTTGGTTGTTGCTTGCTTGGCAGATGTTGTTGTTTTTGCAGCTGATTTATTCGTTGTGTTTTGACGTGAGGTTGTTGAATTCTTTGATGTTGACCTGTTGATGCTTGCTGTTTTATTATTTGACAAATCAGTTGTTTCGGAGAATTCAACAGAGCCCAACGCTTCAATAGCAAGAGTTGTTTCAAGGCTCGGGGAGGTTGTGTATTCTTCGGTGTAAGCTGTTGTTGAAATATTGTCATTTTTATCGTTATTGACAACTGTAACAACTCCTGCTGTTCCGCCAGCCACTACCGCCGCAACGGAAACTCCCGCTATAACCTTCTGTGCAACGGTCAATGCTGTTGTTTTTGCAGCAATTCCTGTGCCTGTTGCAGCCGTTGTGCCTGCAACACTCGCTGCCGTGCTTGCTTTCGCAACCGTAATGCCTTCAAGAACTTTGGCTGATGCACCTGAACCAACGAATGTTTTTGATATCGCATCCGACATTCTGCTAAGTGCCCAGATAACAACTCCGATTGGAGCAACGCTGTAAGCAGAGGTGATTCCTCTCTTCGCAAACTTATCTTTTAAATCTTTGCGTGCGGAAAACAGCCTTGTTTTAACCGTGCCTTCGGGGATTTCAAGGGTTTCGGCGATTTCACCTACGCTGAGTTCTTCGAAGTACATCATCATCACGCAGGCACGCTTTTCTTCACTCAGTTCATCAAGAACCTCCATAACCGTTTTTTGAAGCTCGGCTTGGTCGAGATTTTCTTCGGGACTGAAGCTTGTATCCTCATCGGGAAGAACTTCAAAAACTTCATTTTCTTCCGCTTCGAAAAGCATCGGCTTCTTTTTTTTGAGGAAATCCTTGCTTTTGTTGGCAACAATCTGATTGAGCCAGCTCGAAAAGCTTTCGGGTTTGTCAAGCTCGTTGATTTTTGAAAGTGCTTTTATGTAGCTTTCCTGAAGTATATCCTCTGCATCCTGATTATTCTTTGTGAATTCAAGAGCAACGAAATATGCTCTTTCACTCGTCAGTTTATAAAGTTCGTCAAAAGCGGATTTGTCACCGTTTTGTATTTTACGGACAAGCTCGGATATCCTTTGTTTGTCGACTTGCATGGATTCTCCCTTCATTTGTTATTCGGATAAAAAATTTTATTTGTACTGTTTAAGAATTTTTTTGGTTTTGAAATATCCGGCATGATCTCTGTCGTTTGCCAGCCATGAGCAGAGATGTTTCTTTTTTACTTCAGGGATATTATATGAAAAGTCCCATCTGACTTTTTTGAGAACCTTTGACGGAGTGTTTATTTCATATTTTAAGCCTGAACAGCAGCCGTTGATAACATCAATGACGTTTGCTTTGATAGCTTTTTGCTTTTTATTGGAAAAGCCGATTTTTGTTTTAAACGCATAGAATGTTGAATAATAAGGGATGAACGGATTTTTGGTGAAAAAAGAAAGCTTTATAACATCCGCATTTATAAAGTTGAAATCATTTGATGTTTCCATTGTAACGGCTATTACGTCGCTCGGTTTTATAACGAGATTCGGATAATCGAAAGGTGCGATATAATCGGGGGTTATACAAACATCACCTATGGTTATCTGAGTTGTTTTATACATACCCGGTGCATAGTTCTTATCAAAATTCTCATCAAGAATCATCATTGAATAATCACGAGAAAGTGAAAGAATATCGGCTCTCATATTTTCGTATTTTAAAAGATCTTCATAAGTGACCTTTTCCAAAATGGTATTTCTGTATTTGGCAAATCCGTCAACGCCCATTTCTGCAAGGCACTCGTGACAAAGAACCTTATAGTCCTTATTTTTGGTTGAAAACATCTCGGTTTTTCTTGTTTCGGATCCGCATCTGCTGCATGTGTCTTTTAAAATGAATCCCATAATTTTTTACCTCACTTTATTGTTAATCAAAAAATAAATGTTACGAAAAATCCCAATGCCGAAAAAGCAAACATTGCCCATGTGATATATTTGAACTTATCGAGCGGGTTTTCTCCGAGCATTTCTTTGGCGGTAACCAAAATTTTATTGCTTATCACAGAGATAATGCTTGCTATAGTCCAGAAGAACATCGTTGCCTTTTCATATCCGAAGAGCTTTTCAAGCTGTTCGGCGGTTTCATAGTTCTCAAGGGCATTGCTGATAAAAATAAGTATAATCAACAGCAAAACACTTAACGGAAAAGAACCGTACAGCGCCATTCTTGAGTATTTCTTTTTGATTGTGTTTGTTGATATGAATTTTTCGTGAGCCTCTTTTGACTGCTCACCGATGCTTATGTAGAATTTCTTGGTTTCGCCTTCGGCAAAGTCAACAGCAAGCTGATAATTGCTGTTGTTTGTAATATCCTGTGCAGTTTCGATAAAAACCGACGGATTGCTGACCATATATTCACAAAGGAATTTGCCCCAATAGCCTTCCGCACATCTCGGCGAGACCTCAAGGATTTTGTCGTAAGTGTCGTTCGCCTGAGCAAAGCGTTCATTCTTCAAGAGAATGGAAGCTCTTTCGAGCATTTCGTCAACGCCTGCTATGCCGTCGATTTTTACCGTACCCGAAATTTCATGATAGATTTTTTCGTGAGTAAGCTTTGCATCGCAAAACTCGCAGTAGAAAACATCGCAGTTTTCGTCAACCTTAAGATTTGCTCCGCAGGATTTACATTTCAATTCAACAAGTCCCATAAAATTCACACCTCTGTTTTTGTTTTCACCCATTAGACGAGTTGTTTTTCAATTTGGTTCATTATTTTCCAAAAAAATTTTCGGCTGTTTATTTGAATCGGTTTTTATGCTCGCATTGAGATATTGAATACCTCTGCGGATTCCTGTTTTCAGGTAATCACAAGGCTCGTCAAATTTTTCCGCATAAATCATAATCGGATCTTCGTTAAGTATTATGAGTTCCGTGATTACTGTTTTCTTTTTTTCATAAACCGATATATCCAAGGAGTGAAATCCGTCGAGATTCACTCTTTTTTTTACTGAACCGACATTCATTTTTCTCCTCCTTTCACCCATTAGACGAGTGAAATTCGAAAACGGTTCATTAAAACTCAAAAATTTTACGCCTCTATTAAATAAGTCGATTGAAAAATCAAAAAGTTGCAGGTTTTTAAAAAAAATTCGACGATTTTAAAGAAAAAAAGTTGCAGACATCGAATATTGTTTACAGAAATTTAATAACAACAAATATCGCCGAAATTCGTCATAATAAATTGAAATGTATTAAATATTTTGCTATACTGAAAATACATTGTAACAAAAAGGAAGTAATGAATGGATAATTTTCAGCTTTCCGAGCTTGCTCAAAAAGCAAAAAACGGAGATATGGCGGCTTTTGAAAAGTTATATATTGAGCTTTCACCCGAAATATATGCAATTGCCTGTGAGATAACACAAAACAAAGAAGAATCTCATGATTTGGTTCAGGATTGTTTTGTTGCGGCATTGGAGAACATTTCAACTCTCAAAGAACCCGATAAAATCAAAAACTGGCTCATAAGAATAGCGGCAAACAAAAGCCATGATTACATAAAAAAGAAAAAGCCTTCGGTGCTGACCGAAGACCAGTATAAAGCAATTGATAACATTGAGGACGAAGACATTTCTGTTATTCCCGAAGCATCGCTTGAAACAGAAGAACGGATTGACGATGTCAACGAAATTCTTGCCTGTTTAACGGAAGAAAAGCGCTTGTGCCTGCTTCTGCGATTCAAATATGATATGAGCTATGCGGAAATTGCAGATGAGCTTGGTGTAACCGAAAGTGCCGTTAAAAGCAGAATTTCAAGAGCAAAGGACGATATTGAAAAAGAAGCGGAGAAGAGGAAGAAAAAAGGGCTGCCGCTTTTCGGTGTTGCACCGTTCGGACTTGTTATATTTGCACTCAACAGGTCAGCAGATATAACCGCCGCAGCATTTGCGGGAAGTGCCGCACAGACGGCTGCTTTTGCGGGGGTAACCGCAGCTTCCAAGGCAGGAATTGCTGCCGCTTCAACTGCTGCTACGGCAACAACGGCTGCAAGTGCAACCGCATCTGCCGCAGGCACAATGGCCACCGCCGCAACGGGTATAGGCGCAAAGGTTGCTGCAATGAGTGTTGTGCAGAAGGTTGTTGCAGGTGTTGCCGCCGCAACTATCGCAACGGGTTCTGCTACGGTAACAACGGTTGTTGTAAAAAACAAAATCGAATCAAAAGAAACAACAACTGCTTATGTTGAAGAGGTTACAACTGCACCCGATTACGGATTTGAAAGTGAAACTGTGTTTATTCCGGCTGTTGCCGAAACAGAAAACTCAACTACAGAGTTTTCTGCCGGCGAGAATTCAACAAAAAAGGATTCAACAACGGATATTCAGACAAAAGAAACAGAGAAATCAACCGTTGCAAATAAAACAACAATAAAATCAACCGCAAGAGCCGCCACCACTACGCAAAAGCGAACTGCAACAACCACAACAAAGAGTACAACCACCAAGAAAGAAACCACCACAGAAGAAGTAACAACTGCAAAAGCGACTACCACAAAAGCTGTTACAACTACCAAAGCAGTTACAACCACTACCACCAAGGCAACAACGACCACTACCACAACCGAATCGGTTTTACCCGCAACGGTAACGGTAACTGTATGGGGTGAATCGTCAAGCGCAACAAAAACGCTGTATTTTGAGGCGGGCGAAGTAATAACGGCGGCAGAGATTGAAAACAGGCTGTCCGATGAATACGGCATTGAAGCAATAGCGGATGATATTAACATAACGGCAGAAGCAGGCGGAAATTACACTGCAACAGCTTATGAATAATACGGAGGCATCAAATGAGCAGAAAACTTAAAATTTCGGTTTTGTTTATTCTTTGCGTTGTTCTTATGGGAACAACGCTGTTTTACGGTGTGAATTCAATAAAAGCCGAAGCAACAGAAAGAGAAATCACCGCAAGCGGCAAAAATATGAATGTTAGCTGGACGCTTTATGATGACGGTGAGCTTTATATTGACGGCACAGGTTATTGGCTTGCAACTCCCTGGAAATCTTATTATTCATCAATAAAGAAAATAACGATAGCAAAAGATGTGACGGCAGGTACCGCACTAAATTTTTATTTTAACAATGCAGCAGGCTATAAGAACCTTGAAATTGTTACCGTTGAGGCCGGGAACACCGCTTTTTATGCCGATGAAAACGGTGTGCTTTACAGTTATGATAAAACCAAGTTGTTTTTATTTCCGAATGCATCGGGTCTGACTGAATATAACATCCCCGACAGTGTAACCTCTGTTCTCAGCGGTGCGTTCTGCGGAAATAAAACCATTGCCAAAATAACAGGATGCAACGGACTGAAAACAATCGAAGAAAACGCATTCTATATTTGTTCATCGCTTAAAAGCATAACTCTGCCGGAAGAACTGACAGCCATAAGAAATTATGCTTTTTTCAAATGCGCAAGCCTTGAAGAAATAACAATTTCGGACAATGTAACAACATTAGGTAACTATGCATTCAAAGGCTGTGCTTCTCTTACTGAAATTTCAATCGGAAACGGTATAACCGAAATTCCTACCGAAGCATTCATGGATTGCACAGGTCTTGAAACCGCAGCGTTGGGAACAAATGTAAAAACCATCGGTATGAATGCTTTTAAAAACTGCACAAACCTTTCGGATATCACACTTCCTGACAGAGTAACCTCCATTAAAGAGGCGGCCTTTCACAACTGCACATCAATCAAATCCATTGTTATCCCCGAAGGCATAACCGGCTTGCCGACTTCTGCTTTCAGCGGATGCACAAGTCTTGAAAACATTACTGTTCCTGCGACCCTGTCATCCGTAAACAACTATGCATTCACAAAGTGCTCTGCTGTTAAGAATGTGTATTATACCGGTGATTCAGCAGGTTGGTGTTCAATAAAGTTCAGCGGAGAAACATCAAATCCGCTTTATTATGCCGAGAATTTTTATATTGGCGGCAAGCTTGTTACGGAATTTGTTGTTCCTGACGAAACAACCGAAATCAAAAACTATTTGTTCGCTAATTATGATAAGCTAAAAAGTGTAACAATTCCCGGCAGCGTAACAAGCATCGGAACTTGCGCATTCTATTGCTGCACGGGTCTTGAAAGCATTGTTATCCCCGACAGTGTAACGCAAATTCACAACCAGGCCTTTGCTTATTGCACAAATCTCACCGATATTTCTGCTTCCGATAATCTTGAATATATCGGAGCAAATGCGTTTGTGCAGTCAGGCTATTCTAATGACTATGCTAATTGGGATAACGGATTTTTATATCTTGAAAACTATCTGCTTGATGTTGATGAAAATACCGTTGCGGCTGAGTGTAATCTCTATTCAAAAACCAAGCTTGTTGCTTCAAGAGCTTTTTATAATTGTGATAAAATCAAAAGTGTAACAATGAGCAACGGTGTTGAACATATCAATACGGAAGCATTTTACTCATGCGATAATCTTGAATCGGTAAAGCTTTCGGCAAGTCTTAAAAAAATTGAGGATTCTTCGTTTTTAAGCTGTCCGGCTTTAACAAATATCGTAATTCCAAAAGGTGTTACGGCTGTTGAAGGAAAAGCTTTCTATGGCTGCAGCTCATTGACGGAAATAGAAATTCCCGAAAGCGTTTCGGTGATAGGAGGCCAGGCATTTTGCGGTTGCGTAACGCTTGAAAAAGTGATTTTAAATGAAGGTATCGCCGAAATTGGAGGAAAAGCTTTTGCCGACAATCCTCTGCTGACTGAAATTTATCTCCCCGAATCTCTCACAACGTTGGTTTCAACTGCATTCAATTCAAGCGGTGTTACCGATATTTATTACGGAAGCACCAAGGCAAACTGGAAAAGAGTTGCGAGCGGTGCGACCTTCGCCGGAATAACTGTTCATTACACCCTTAAAAGTGACGATGAAGCCGTTATAATCAACCATACAGACAGCAACTTTGATTATGAAGCGGGCAATGTCCACCTTGTTGTTGAGGATTTAGGCGATGCAACATCTTCTTATGAGCAGAACGGCTTTTATAATCGCCTTCTTGTTGACCCGATTCAGGTGCTTGATATCAAGCTTGTTGACGGTGACGGCAACAACATTCAGCCTCTCTCTGACGAAACAATAACAGTCAAAATCAAAGCTTCGGAAGAATTTATGAGTCTTATGAAATCGGGACTTTCGTCAGTTGGCGAATATGATGTTGAAGCAAATGATATAGATTTCATCAAGGACTGCTTTGTGGTTGCGGTTAACGGAGAAACTGTTTCCGTTCCGGCAGATGAAAGCTTCCTTAAAAAGTTCAAAATTATTCATTGGTATTCCGATGCAACTCAGCCTACCGACCACGAAAGTTTCACACACGATGAAATAATTGTTGAAAACGGTTATATCATAATTGAAACTGACCATTTCAGCGAATATGCGGTTTGCACAGAGCTTGTTACTGCAGAGGATTACGTTATCAAATGGGTTGTTGACGGTGTTGTAACAGAACAGACCGTAACCGAAGAATCAATAATAACAAAACCCGCAAATCCCGAAAAAGAGGGCTATACCTTCATCGGCTGGACTCCCGAAGTCCCCGATACAATGCCCGCCGAGAATCTTGAATTCATCGCTGTATGGCAGGCCAATAAATACACCATCACTTTTGATGCTGCAGGCGGAACGGAAATTGCTCCGATTAATCTTGAATACGGTGCAACAATCACACCGCCCGCAAATCCCGAAAAAGAGGGCTGTACTTTCATCGGCTGGACTCCTGAACTGCCCGAAACAATGCCTGCAAACGATATAATGGTTGTTGCGGAATATGAAGAAGCCGAAACACCCGATGCTCCTGAAAATCCCAAGGCAACCGTTACAGGGATTAGAATAATTTCTCTTCCAAACAAAACGCAGTATACATACAAGGTCGATAGCCTTGATTTAAGCGGACTTGTTATCAAAATGATGTATTCCGACGATACATCAAAAATCATAAGTGACACAAAAGTTGTTAACGCTTATGGCTTTAATGCAGACTCTGTCGGAACAAAAACAATCACAGTTTCATACGGCGGATACACGGATGAATTTGAAATCACGGTCTCCTATGCCTGGTGGCAATGGATAATTCGTATTCTTCTGCTCGGATTTATCTGGTATTAATTTTATTTATAACAAAACCGCGCTCCAAATCGGAGCGTGGTTTTTATTCACAAACAAATACTCCCTTCGGGAACAATTGTCTCTTTGAGAACTTGAGTGTGATTAAAGCATCTTGTTTTTGCTCAGAACGATTTGTTGACAGCAAAAACCGCCCGTGATATGATATATTTTGATTAGATAAACAAACATTTTCAGAGGTAATTATATGGCAATAACAATAAACATTTACTATTCAGGCACAAACGGAAATGCAAGAAAGTTTGCCGAAGAAATGATTTCAAGCGGAATTGTTGATGAAATCCGTGCCGAAGAAGGTAACCTGAAATATGGATACTTTTTTCCTATGAACGACAGTGAAACCGTTCTTTTGATTGACAGCTGGGAAAATCAGCAGGCACTCGACTTACACCACGAGTCACCGATGATGTCAAAAATCATCTGTTTGCGTGAAAAGTATAATTTAAGTATGAAGGTTGAACGGTATGTTACCGATGAATCAGGTATACCTGATAAAGATAAAGAGTTTATAAAAGAGTAAGAAAAGCTTACAAATCATCAACACAGTCATTGTGTTTCGTGAATAAGAATTTGACGAGGAGAACGTATATGAAATACAAAGGAACACTTATTGTTGTTAAAGATTGTAACCGTGCGTTAAAGTTCTATAGTGATATGTTTGGATTTCAACTTCTTCAAGACAACGATGGGAATATGGAATTGACGAATAATTTATATTTACAGGAATCGGGATACTGGGAACAATTCACAAAAAGAAGTGTACTTCCAAACAGTAATCAGTCTGAACTGTATTTTGAAGAGCCCAACATAGAACAATTTGTAGAGCGTCTTGAAACACTTTACCCTGAAATCGAATATGTCAATCACCTGATGACACACAGCTGGGGACAAAAGGTGATCAGATTCTACGATTTGGATGGTAACTTAATTGAAATAGGAACACCGGTGTAATCAACAAATTCCAATATGTCGAACAGAAAAATAAACAAGAATTTGTAGGATAAAAGCTATGATTAACGCTAACGAATACGGTTTTTTGCCTGAAAACAACGCATATAAAAACTCCGAAGCTCTTCAGAAAGCGATTGACAGCGGCGGAGTGATTGAAATCAAAGCTTCGGGTATTTACAAAATTTCCGAGCAAATCGAAATCGGTGATAACACAAAGCTTGTGTTCCGTGAAGGAGTTATTCTTCAGCGTGAAGCAAGCGTGACCGGCATTAACGGCAATGCATTTATCAATAAAGGTGCGCTTAACGGCGAATATAACCGAAACATAGAAATTATCGGTCTGCATCTTGAATGTAACGGCATCGAAAGCAACGACTTTGGTGTTGACAGCCGTATTGCAGGCTTGCGGGCACAGGTTGCAATGATTTATGTCGAAAATTTGAAAATTGATAAATTTGAGTGCCACGGATTGCTTGAAAAGGACTATGCAATTCAGGTCAGTGCATTCAAAAACATCGTTCTTAACGATTTACACATAACGGGAAACAAAGACGGGGTTCATCTCGGCTGGGGCGACGGATTTGTTATCAGTAACGGCAAGTTTCGCACGTTCGATGACCCCATAGCACTCAATGCCTTTGATTACGCAACCTCAAACACCCATGTAGGGTGGATTGAAAACGGAATAATTGAAAACTGCGTTGATCTTGATGATAATACAACAACGGGATTTTTCTGCAGAATTCTTGGCGGTGCCTGGTGCAGATGGCACAAGGGAATGCAGGTTCAGCACTCGGACACCGTTGCGGTAAACGGCAAAACATACCGTGTTCTGATGAATCCGAAAGACGGAAAGCTTTACACTTCCCACACTCCGCCTTGCCACGAAAAGGGAATTGCGGAATATGACGGCATTAACTGGGTTGCCGTGCGCAATACGGAAGAATTGAACTGCGGTTGCCGCAACATAATAATACGAAATTGCAGACTTCAGAAAAAGCGTGATATTGGTATAGCGATAAGTCTTAATCACGACACCTATGCACGAAGCTGTTATCCCGGCTGTGTTTGCGTTCCTCAAAGCGTAATCACACTTGATAACATTGTTCTTGAAAATGATGTGGATATTCTGCTGCATTCAACTTATCCTTCGGAGAACATAACGCTTAAAAACATAGATTTCAAAAACTCAAAGCTTTGCTTTGATACCGTATCACAAGCAGACGATGTAATCTATCCTGAGGTTAAGATAAATACAGAAAATGTTGTTTTTAATGATAACACTATACAAGCCAACCCGAAACACCCGATAAAAATATTGTAAAATCAATAGATTTATGAAAATGCATAATTGAGCTGCATCGTATCACTTCAGGTTGTGAAAAAGTCAGTTTTATAAAATATAATTATAAAGGAATGATTGCTATGAAAGCTGGTATGATAGTAAAATTGAAAAATATTTTCATGTATATTACTTTAATATGGTCGTCTGTTATGTTAGCGGTATATTTAGTAGTTCTTTTTGAGCTGCCGTTATTTGCTTGGATTAGTTATCTGCCTTTAGGTGAAGATTTTTGTCAATTCTTATCATTCTTGATGTTATTCGGCATATGGATAGTTCCGATTCTTTATATTATAACAATATCTCTTATGATTTTTGTTCGCAAAAAAATAAAAGAAGATAGTCAAAACAAAAGAATATCTGTATCTACGATAATATTGCCAATATGTCTTGCGGTTTTAATGCTGTTAACTAATTTTATGGAACTTTTAGCATGAACAAATGTGTTTATGCTCGACAAATTCCAATTTGCATAGAACTTAATGTTTTATACAATTCAGAAACATTAAAGATAGGAAGAATGCATTATGAGTGGATTTGAAATGTTTTTAGTCCGCAAAATAACGGCGGTTATACTGTTTTTTATGACTTTGATAAACAGCATTACGGGGGTGGGAACAATTATGGAAAAGCCTGCTGATATCAACGGATCGCTTGCCTGCACGGATGCTCTCGGCAGAAGCATTGTTTCCGCAGGCGAAAGCGAAAAGCTTGTGGGTGTTTTCTATTTTCTCTGGCAGGGTCAGCACGGAAGCACACGGATAATTGACAACTCAAAGCTTGTTGCAGAACATCCCGATGCAACAAATTCGGAAGAAGAATGGATTGCGGCAGGCGGCGGAGTTCAACAGGAGTTCCATTTCTGGGGTGAACCGCTTCTCGGATATTATTCTGCAAGCGATGAATGGATTTTCAGAAAGCATGTTCAGATGCTGACAGATGCTGCGGTTGATTTCATAGTTATCGACGCAACGAATGCATTTACATATTCAGAGCCTGCCAAAAAGCTTATAGGTGTATGGTATGAATATCTGCTTCAGGGCTTTGATGTTCCGCAAATCGCATACTACACCAATTCCCACTCCGCAGATACAATCAACAGAATTTACGATGAGATTTATAACAATGCCGAACTCAAGGCAAAATATTCCCGACTTGATGAGCTTTGGTTCCGTCTTGACGGTAAGCCGATGATTATCGGCAACGAAAATGACGGCGAGATAAAACCCGAAGCCAAAGAATACTTCAGAATAAAGCAATCTCAGTGGCCGTATGCGGACAAGGTGGATGACGGATTCCCGTGGATGGAATTTGACCGTTCGCTCACATATCAATCTGTTTTCAAGAAAGACGGCGTTAAGATAATGAATGTTTCCGTTGCTCAGCATTCGGATACCTGCGTGTTCAGTAAAACTGCATGGTACGGTGCAAATGACCGCACCCGTTCATGGCATAACGGAAAGAACGATTCATCCGAAAACGCTATGCTGTACGGTCATAACTTTGCGGAGCAATGGGAGTTTGCAATCAAAATGAATCCCGACATTATTTTTGTAACGGGCTTTAACGAATGGGTTGCTCAGAGGCAGTCCCCCGAAGAAAATTATCCGATTGTTTTCGTTGACTGTGCAGACGAAAATGCATCCCGTGACGTTGAACCCTCCGCAGGTATTCTCGGCGATAACTATTATCTGCAGATGGTGAATTATATCGCAAAGTTCAAAGGCGTAACAGGAAGAGTTTCAAAAAGCCCGAACGTGACAATAGACATCAACGGCAGCTTTTCACAATGGGATTCGGAGAAAATCAGTTCGGTATACAGAGATTACAAAAACGATACAGCCGACAGAAATTCGGTTGATTTTGCTCAGAATCCGATAACCGATTCATCGGGCAGAAACGATATTGTCAATATGAAGATTGCTGAGGATGAGGAAAACTATTATTTTTATGTTGACACAGCCGACGCACTTTCTTCTCCCGACGGCGGAAGCTGGATGACGCTGTTCATTAACGAAAATATTGTTGTAAACCGCACCGCACCCGTTAACGGCAAAACCAACGTAGAGAAGAACACCGACGGAGTTTTCACAAAAACAGGCGAAGCCGAAATCCGATATGAGGACAACAAACTGATGCTCAAAGTTTCAAAAGCTCTTGTTGATTCCGCCGATGGCTTCAACTTCAAATGGGCAGATAATTATATTGAAAATGATGTGAATTCATTCTATACAAAGGGTGATGCCGCCCCATACGGCAGACTTTGCTATTGTTATTAAACGCAGCAAACAAACAAAAATAAAAGCCGCTTTTGCATCAAAAGAAAAGAACCCTTGGAATCGGTTGATTCCAAGGGTTTTCGATAATCCCCATTCGGGAAAAATTATCTCTTTGAGAACTGGGGTGCACGGCGAGCGCCTTTGAGACCGTACTTCTTTCTTTCCTTCATTCTGGGGTCTCTGGTGAGGAAACCTGCCTTCTTGAGGGCGGGACGAAGATTTTCGTCATACTGAAGAAGTGCTCTTGCGATGCCGTGACGGATAGCACCGGCCTGGCCGGTAACTCCGCCGCCGCCTACGCGGCAAACGATGTCAAACTTCTCTGCTGTGTCTGTGAGAGCGAGAGGCTGACGAACGATGAGCTTGAGTGTTTCAAGACCGAAATAATCGTCGATATCTCTGTCATTGATTGTGATTTTGCCTGTGCCTGCGTAAACACGTACTCTGGCAACTGAGCTCTTTCTGCGGCCTGTGCCGTAGAAATAAGGATTTGAATCGTACATTATTTATAGCCTCCCTTTCTTAAAATTCCCAAGCTTCGGGCTTCTGAGCAGCGTGGATGTGTTCTGCGCCCTTGAATACGCGAAGTCTGGTGAGAGCCTGACGGCCGATAACTGTGTCGGGAATCATGCCCTTAACAGCGAGTGTCATAGCGAAATCAGCTCTGGTCTTCATAAGAGTGCTGTATTTAACCTCTTTGAGATGGCCGATGTAGCCTGTGTGACGGTAGTACATTTTCTGATCAAGCTTGTTGCCGGTCAGAACTGCTTTATCAGCGTTGATGATGATAACATGATCGCCGCAGTCTGCATGAGGAGTGAAGATAGCCTTGTGCTTGCCGCGAAGAAGCTTTGCAGCCTCAACAGCAACTTTACCCATGGGCTTGCCTGCTGCATCGATCACATACCACTTACGGACGATGTCGCCCGCTTTAGGCATATAAGTTGACATAACTTTACCTCCGATTATTTTTTTCGTGCCTGCATATATTATCATAAGCTTAAAACAATGTCAATAGCTTTTTTTGAATTTTTTAATTTACATTCTGTAATCTCTCAAATGCTTCGTTTTTCTCGTTTTTTCATAGCGAAAGCTCGTTTATGATTTTCAAAAATATTTCAAAAAAACACGGAAATTTGAAAATTCAAATCAAATTTCCGTGCCGTTTCTTGTTTTATAACAATATTATATTATGTCATCAAACTCAACAACTTTGTTTGTTTTGCCTGATTCAAAAATTGCCTCAACAAGACGCATAAGCCTGCGCTGCTGGTTGTGGGTGACAATGATGTTTTCTTCTCCGCGAAGATATGCAAAAATGTTTTTATAATATTCGCCCCAGTCTGCTTTCTGAACGGGCAGGGGATATGTTTCAATCGTGTCGTCGGTTCTGGGCGCCATGGTTTTGGTTATTCCCGCACCTGCAACAATGGGCACGGCATCTCTGTTTTCCCAATCGGAAACCATAACGGTTTTTCCGTTGCAGTCCCAGTCGGTGATGACCGAAGTGCCGTTTTCGCCGAGCATGTACCAAAGCGGAAGCTCGATGAAATTGCTTGTTGTTACCTCAACATAGAAAGAAAGGCCATCGTCAAAAATCAAAGTTGTGCGGAAGCCGTCATCACAGTTTTCGTTGGTGACGTTTGTGAGTTCCGCATAAACAGACTTAAGCTTTCTGGGCATGGTCATCATCAGCGCCTGATCAAGAAGGTGAATGCCCCAGTCATAGACCATTCCGCCGCCGTGCTGCGGCTGGTTTCTCCAGTCGCCCGGAACGCCTCTTGAACCCTGAACGCGGGATTCGATGCGAAAAACTCTGCCGAGAGTGTTTTCATCGAGCAGTTTTTTCATGGTAAGATAGTCTTCGTCCCAGCGTCTGTTCTGGTGAACGGTGAAAAGCTTGCCTGTTTCTTCGGCGCAGGCAATCGTTTCTTCAAGGTCTGCCGTGCAAATGGTGACGGGCTTTTCGCTGATAACGTTTTTGCCGTGGCGCATGGCATCAATGGCGATTTCTTTATGAACGTCATTGGGGGTTGCGATTGTTACAAGGTCGATGCGTTCATCTGAAAGCAATTCTTCCCTTGACGAGAAGAAATGGAATCCCTTTTCGTCGGCAACTTTTTTTCTTTCGGGATTGATGTCATAAACACCGACAATCTCTGCGAATTCGCCCATTTCCTCTTTGATTTTTCTTGCGTGCCAGCCGCCCATGCCGCCGTAACCGATAACGGCACAGCCGAATTTGTTGTTAATCATAATATTCGCTTCCTTGTGATTTTGATGCGTAAAAGGCTTGAAAGCGGAGAGTGAAACTCAGACCCACCACATTTCGCCTGTAGACTCAGTAAGAATGATGTTCTTGAGGAACGAAACTGCCTTTGAAAGGCCCTCGTTCTGGCTCATGAGGGAATCCTCATGCTCGATGCTGATTGCGTAGTCATAACCGACCATGCGCAGGTTGGAGATAATCTCCTTCCAATATGCGTTGTCATTGCCGTAGCCGATTGTACGGAAAATCCACGAACGGTTGATTTCATCGCCGTAGGGCTTGTTGTCAAGCACGCCGTTAACTGCGGTGTTGTATTTGTCAATCTTGGTGTCCTTTGCGTGGAAGTGGAAGATTGCATCGCCGAGCTTGCGGATGCAGGCGACGGGATCCATGCCCTGCCAAATGAGATGGCTGGGGTCAAAGTTTGCGCCGATTTCGGGGCCTACAGCCTCACGAAGGCGAAGAAGAGATTCGGTGTTGTACACACAGAATCCGGGGTGAAGCTCAAGAGCGATTTTGTTAACGCCGTGAGCCTTTGCAAACTCAACAAGATTCTTCCAATAGGGAATGAGAACCTCATTCCATTGCCACTCAAGGATTTCGCCGAAGTCATTGGGCCAGGGGCAGGTTACCCAGTTGGGATATTTTGCGGTTTCGCAGTCGCCGGGGCAGCCGGAGAAGGTGTTTATCTGGTGCAGGCCGAGCTTTTCGGCAAGAAGAATTGTGTTTCGGATGGTTTTGTCGTAATCTGCAGCAATTTCCTTGTTGGGATGAACGGGATTGCCGTGGCAGGAAAGTGCGCTGATTTCGACGTCATATTTTTTAATGAGAGCTTTGAACTCTTCAAGCTTTGCATCGTCGTTGAGAAGAACTTCAGGGTCTGCGTGAGCGTTGCCGGGATAGCCGCCGCAGCCGATTTCAACCATTTCAATGCCGAGAGATTTGAAATATTTGAGAGCCTCTTCAAGAGAGAGGTTTGAAAGTAATGTTGTAAATACTCCGAGTTTCATGATTTTCTCCTTTAAATAATGCTTTTAAGATATTTGATGCTTCTTGTGATATCTTCAAAGCCTGTGGGTACGGGATCGTCGTTTTCAACGATAAGCCACTCCATGCCGATATCTTTTGCAGCCTTAACAACCGTAGGAATATCGCAGTTGCCCTCGCCGAGAGCTTTGGGTTTGCCGTCGATGCCGTCTTTTACGTGAAGATGAACAATGTTATCCTTTTTCTCCGTGATGAGCTTATAGTTATCCATGCCTGCATGGAAGCTCCAGTATGTATCTATTTCGAGTGAGCAATAGCTGCCGATAACGTCGATGGGGAGCATCTTGTTGCGCAGAGGCTTGAATTCTTCGCAATGGTTATGGTAATAAACCTTCATGCCGTATTTTTCCATTGCATATTTCTGAGCATTGCCCAGTATCTTGCCTGTTGCCTTGCATTCAAGCATGGTTCTGTGCGGTGCGCCGCCTACTCCGACAGCTTTTACGCCGAGGGTATGTTGGAAATCAATGGTTTTTTCAAGTTTGCCTTTAACAAAATCTGTCAAACCGATGTGACCGCCAACGGCAACAAGTCCGAGTTCGTCAAGCTTTGCTTTGATTGTTGCGGCATCGGTGTCGAAATATCCTGCAAACTCAACGCCGTCATAGCCGATTTTTTTGATTTCTTCAAGAGCCTTGAGAAGTGTTTCCGAATCTTTTATATGGTCTCTTACGGAATAGACCTGAACTGCTATTTTCATATTTTCACCTTAATCGTTATTGAGATAAACGGGCTTGCCTGTCTTTGCGGATTCATAGATTGCTTCAAGAATCTGAGTAACAACCATTGCCTGCTCAGGCTTTGTGCGAAGCTCTGCGCCGTTGAGAACAGCATCATAGAATGCACGGCATTCAAGCTCCTCCGGCTTGTCGCTTGCGCCTTCATAGAAAGCAACGCCGCCTGCTTTGAAGTTGGGAGTTTCAATAACCTGTCTGCCGTTCTTGACGTAGTTGATGCGAAGGTCGTCGCCGAGCATGTCTGCGCCGCCCTTTACGCCGGCGATGAGAGTGGATGCCTCGCAGGGGTCTGCAATATTAAGCGCCCAAGCGGATTCAACGCTGATTGTTGCGCCGTTTTCCATAACAACAAAACCGAAAGCGGAATCTTCAACGGTATACTTTTCGGGATCCCAGTCGCCCCAGGCATTGGCGGTTCTCTTCTGATCGCCGAGCTTCTTGAAGGTTGTGCCTACAACCATCTTGGGCTTGTAGTTATTCATCATCCAAAGAGTAAGGTCAAGAGCGTGGGTGCCGATATCGATGAGCGGACCGCCGCCCTGTTCTTCTTCATTAAGGAAAACGCCCCATGTGGGAACGGCTCTTCTGCGAAGAGCAAGAGCTCTTGCATAATAGATTTCGCCGAATTCGTCGTTTTCACAGCATTCCTTGAGATAGAGGGAATCGCCTCTCCAACGTGACTGATAACCGATTGAAAGAACCTTGCCGGTTCTTACCGATGCTTCATACATAGCCTTTGCTTCAGCATAGGTTTTTGCCATGGGCTTTTCACAAAGAACATGCTTGCCGGCTTCAAGAGCATCGATTGTGATAAAGCTGTGGGATTTGTTGGGAGTGCAAACATGAACCGCAACTATGCTTTCGTCTTTGAGAAGCTCTTTGTAATCTGTGTAAACCTTGGCGTTTTCGCTGCCATATTTTTTAGCTGTTTCAACAGCTCTTTCTTCAATAATATCGCAGAATGCAACGGGCTCAAGGAAATCGATGTTTTCAATTGCACGAAGGTGCTTTCCGTTGGCGATGCCGCCGCATCCGATAATACCAATCTTAACTTTTTCTGCCATAATTCAAATCTCCTTCAGACAAATTGCGGGATGACCGCTATTCACCTTTATTATACTTCTTTATCAGTTTAATGCAAGAAAAAATATTTTTTAAAGGTGTAAAATTTATAAGCCATATTTTGGGCAACATTAACAAAACAATTCGGCGGCCATGGAAGTTGAATTGCAGGCCACTTGACGGATTATTTTATAATTGATATAATCGGGAAAGGTGATAATATGAAAATTTACAGCAACGCAGCCGAAACAATCGGCAACACACCGCTTGTCAGATTCGGCGCTTACGCAAAAGAAGCCGATATAAATGCAAGCATCCTTGCAAAGCTTGAATACCGTAACCCTGCAGGCAGCGCAAAAGACAGGGTCGGCTATGAAATGCTCAGAGCTGCCATGGATAGCGGCAGAATAACAAAGAATTCGGTTATAATTGAGCCGACAAGCGGCAACACAGGCATAGGCATCGCCTCTGTTGCGGCGCAGATGGGGCTTAAGGTTATCATAACAATGCCCGAAACAATGAGCGTTGAGCGCAGAAAGCTGCTTGCCGCTTATGGAGCAGAGCTTGTTCTGACTGACGGCTCAAAGGGCATGGCAGGTGCGATTTCAAAGGCAAACGAGCTTGCTGCCGAAATTCCCGGAAGCTATATTCCCGCTCAGTTTGATAACCCCTCAAATGTTGATGCACATTACAAAACAACAGGCCCCGAAATATGGAGTGACACCGACGGTGCGGTTGATATTTTTGTTGCCGGTGTCGGAACGGGCGGAACAATAACGGGAGTCGGCAAATATCTGAAAGAGAAAAATCCGAATATAAAAATCATTGCCGTTGAGCCTGCGGATTCTCCGTTCCTTTCCGAAGGCAGAGCGGGCGCTCACGGCTTGCAGGGCATCGGCGCGGGCTTTGTTCCGTCGATACTTGACACCAATGTTTATGATGAAATAATAACAGTTACCACCGAGGAGGCTTATGCTGCGGCAAGGCTGACGGTTAAAACTGAGGGCATACTCATCGGCATTTCTTCGGGCGCTGCGCTGCATGCGGCATCGGCTGTTGCAAAACGTCCCGAGAACGCAGGCAAAAATATTGTTGTTCTTTTGCCTGACGGCGGTGAAAGATATCTTTCAACTCCGATGTTTGAGTAAAAATTTTTATTGATGGGAGAGAAGAGATAAAATGAGTAACGAATTGAAAAGAACTTATGTACCATTTAAGGATTGGAAAGAAAAATCCAAACAGACGGAATATACCGAAAGCACTCCTCTGCTTGCCCCCGACGGCACTCTGCTTGCCAAGGGCTGGGCAAGGCGCAACGTTTTTGAATATAACCGCGATTATGTCAAAACCGGCATTATGAGCCGCAAGGAATGGGATTTTTATAACATCGTTGACGGTGAAATGCAGATTCTGGTCAGCTTTGCCAATATCAATCTCGGCGGCTATGTGGGCGCAAAGCTCACAAATCTCAAAACAGGAGAGGTAATTTGCGATTCGATTCAGTATTTCCTCGGCGCAAACAAGCATGTTCCCCCCGCAAAGGGTGATGTGCCCAATCGTTATAAAGACAAAATCGGCAAAACCGAATTTGATTTTGACACAAAAGAAACCGAAAGAACCTTGTGGTATAAGGGTTCATATAAAGGTAAGCCCGTTGAGGTTAATGTGTCAATGGATATAATGCCCGGCCTTGAAAACATCACAACCGTTTTCCCGTTTGACGGGGACGAAACAAAATATTTTATGACCACAAAGCAGATGTGTATGCCTTGCGAGGGCAAGTTTGTTTTCGGCGACTATGTTTATGAATTCTCAAAGGATGCCGCATTCTGCACCCTTGACTGGGGCAGGGTTAACACCGTTCATAAAATGGTTTGGTATTGGGGCAGCGGCAATCAGTACATAACGGATGAAAAGGGCGAAAAGCACCTTTTCGGCTTTGAGATTACTTGGGCAATCGGCAACGAAAGCAATGCCACGGAAACCTGCATTTTCTATGACGGCAAGGTGCATAAAATAGGCGCGGTTGACGTTGAAAAATTCCCCAAGGGCAGATTTTTGGAGGAGTGGAAATTTGTTTCTGAGGACGGCAGATTCAACATGACGATGACCCCGACCCTCGATAACCACACGGATGTTGACCTCAAGATTGGCAGAATGAACTGCCACCAGATTTTCGGAATGTGGAACGGCGATGTCACTCTTGACGACGGCACAAAGCT
>JAZNPT010000015.1:0-86685 GCA_045589815.1 Acutalibacteraceae bacterium | reverse complement strand
ACCCACAACCCTCTGAAATGCTACCGAGCGTTCGTATCTCGGATTGTCGGGGTTGTTGTCCGCACGAATCGTATTGCCGTTATCCGAACGGGATTTTGTATACTCGGCAGTATGACGGATAGGCTTTGTAATCAAATCCATCGGAACATTGTAAAATCCGCACACCGCCGCAAGATAGCTGTGTATGGTGGATGCACTGTACTTACCTTGCAGATAATCCGAGTAATCTTGGATGTGCATAAAACATTCATCGTGTGTTTTGCAGTTGTGATGTTCACGGCAATACTTGATATATGCATCAAGCCATTTGCGATAGTTTTTCTGAGTACCAAAGCTTTTTGTCGATAAAAATGGTTCTGTTTCATCACGCAGTTGTCTTGTGATGCTTTTGCCTCTGACTTTGTTTTGCTTAATTGCATTAATCAGTCCTTTCATTTTATTGAAACTTTTTTCTGTTGGTGTTTCTGCCAACCCGTTTGTTAAATCAATGGCGATGTCTCAATTTCCATACAAAAAAATATTCTGCCGCCGAGAAAAGGCCGGTTGAACAGGTTGCCGTCCTGTTCACACCAAAGCTTCTGAGCAAGAAATTCTTTCTCTTTTCGCTCAAAAAACTCTTGTTAGGTGGTTATCACGTAAAAATCACGATATTTTCGTGATAACCCCTAACGAAACAGACCGAAAAAACGGTCTGTTGTGACGCTGCGTTGTTTATTGCTTTTGTTCATTAACTACAACTTTCTGACAACAAACAAACGCCGCATCACACTTCATCAGCAAAAAAATTCGGCTGATGACAAGGGGCTGCGATTTTGCTTTTCGGGCATCATCCTTTCAAAAAATGTCTGCAGCATAACATCAACAAATTTATCTCCGTTCATCTGTTAATGCACCCGCTGCGGTTTAAATGCTTACTTTTTTCGTGCATCGGAGCATACACGACCAATTAGTCAAAATATCTTTCCGACTAATCAGCTTCTCCTATTGCCGTTCTACAGTGAAAGTATGTAAGATTACGTTATGTGATAATTCGCAAAAAATCAGATGTTAAAAAAGTTGCTGATACTAAAGGATTTATGAATCTTAATAATTGAAAATTATTAAACGTAACAATCTACAGAATTTTACATAAAATCTTGATTGAAGCACCTTTTTATGATACAATCGACTCAAAAGAAGGTGCACTATGAATCATCAGGATAAACTTACGGAACAAAACTTTCCCAACGGTTTTGCGACAACTGCCGAACTGAAATCTGCCGGTATCAGCGGATACTGTATCAATCAGCTTTGTCAAAACGGAGATATTGTCAGAATCAAACACGGGTTGTATAAAATAAAAACCTTGAAGATAAGCGACAAGAGAGATGTAATTCTTGCCGCTGTTCCTCAAGGTGTATTCTGTATGAGCGAAGCATTATTTATTCACGGTTTCCGAAAACGAAAACCATATAAACACGAAATTGCTGTTCCGAGAGGCTTTGTCCACTCAAACAGCAGATTTATAAAAGATATTGATTTGCAGATTTACTATGTCAAACCAGAGTGTTTTGAAATCGGAAAGACTGACTCAAAAGACGGACTGCCCTGCTATGACCTTGAACGCACGATTTGCGACCACTTCAAAAATCACCACCGCATCAGCTACCGCCGACTGCGTGAGCTTTCAAAGAAATACCGTGACAGTGATAACCCCAAAATTGACCTTCTTAAAGCCTATGCAGAACAGCTCAATCTCTCTGTTGAAGCTATGAAGAAAATGGATTGGTTGATTTTCAGATACTACAGATCGAAAAAGAAAAAAGCGAAAACCAAGAAACATAAAAGCAACTCTAAAAACAAACCAACCCCGAAGTAAGCAGTAATCATAACCGCTCACTTCGGGGTTGGTGTTATATATGAAGATTATCAATTATCATATGATGATTTATTTTCAATTATAGTTGAATTTTTTACTAATAAGTGATAAACTAATATTGCTACGCAGTTTAATATTGTCCCGAATAGGCATACTTTTGGTAAAAATGTATGTCTATGATGTCGTACCTATTTGGGATGAACTGTGTAGCAACAGAGTCGTAGGCTGCGTTTTTCGTGCGTGGCTTTGGCTGCGCACTTTTTGATTTGTGGAGGTATGTAGATGAAAAGGACTGTGCAAAAACTTATTTCGTTCCTGATGGTTGCTGTTATTATAATTGCGGCGGCACCTTTGTCAGGTTTGGTGGGTTTAGAATTACCATCATTCAAGTTTTTGGCTTCAGCTGAAGAGGAAAACACGACGATTGACTATTCTTATTTAACCCCTAATCAGTATATGTCAAAAGTGTTGTTGAACTATAATTATTCAGGTGAAGCTACTCCCCCCAGTGGTGCAGGAGATACAATTCCTCAGACACAGCTTAAATTTTGGCTTGATACTTCTAAAGCAAGTACGGCAAGATTGCTTTGTAATCAATTGAATCAAAAATCAAGCTTTGTAAACAGTGTTGCTGCATGGGAAGTTTTGACCTTTGATCCAGAAGAGGCATACGAAGATTTACAAAAAGAGATGGATTACTATATTACAATATTGATGAGTATTCTTGATACTCAAATGAATGACAGTAAACTTTTGAATGCTTGGACATGTTCTACCAACGAAACGATATTAGCTCTTTCTAAAAACACATCCGGATTAGTTAAATCATGGTTTGATGTTGATGTGCAAAATTTGGGCGATATAGATGTGAGCGATTTATCTGATGCTCAGTTTGATGAACTTATTTCTTCTTTTGAAAGTGCAAGTGAATCTAAAAAATTATTTGAAGATTTGGAAAATTCTTTTGATCTTATTAGCAAGGCGACTAAAAGTCTCACAACTGTTTACGATGTTGTGCAGACTGTGTCGGCATACTCGCAAATTGCAGATTTAAATGGTGCAGTAGAGAAAGTTCTGCGTGAGATTTATTTGAATGCGCCCGATTATTCTCCTTTAGAAGCAGCAGCCTTAAAAGTATATGAGGTGTGTAATGAAAATCTGACTATGGCAATGGTTACGAGTCTTGAAGCCGGTGATGCTTTATTGAATGGAACCTTTAAGTTTTGCATGGGTAAGGTTTGGGATTTTGCTCTTGAAGGGTGTCTCGGCTCTCTTGGAGTTGGCTTCAAATATGGTCAAGCAATAGGTAAAGCAATATCAAACTATTGTTTTTCTACCGATACAATCATTGAACAGTACTATGTTCTTAATGCAGTAACTGAGTTTGAAGATGTTATGATTGCTTCGGTAAATTCCTTAGCAACCAAATACAAAGCAAACGAGAGTGCTGAAAATGCAGACAATTTTATGAAAGCCGTTGAGATACTCTTTTCTGTTTATGATTTGGGCTGTGATTACACTTTATCATTCGCGACAACAGCAAAACAAGAAGGACTTTTTAATACTATTAAATCATGGTTTAAAAAGGATGAAACTCTTGAAACATACCAAAACGCCGTTTCATCAATTAAATCATCAATGAATGATACCAAGAACACGCTTACTTGCATTGAGGGTTACAGATGGTATTATGAAATTGATGCTCCAAGTGCTTATTCGGAGTATTTTGAACTTCCCGAAGAGCCTGTTGTTGATACACCACCATATTCAAAAACAAAGGAAATTGTAAATATTCAGCCGATTTCTCTCCCTGAGCTTAATTCGGGTGCAATTTTAACATACACAGTTACAAATGAAAAAACAATTATAATTACAGGTTGTAACCCGTCGGCAGTTGGCACTCTTCAGTTGCCTAAAGATATTGGCGGTTTTGCAGTCAGAGAGATTGCTTCTTCTGCATTTGCAAATTGTACGGGTATAACAGAGATTACAACTGCAAGCACATTGAGAACAATTAATTCATCCGCATTTTCTGGCTGTAGCAATCTTTCAATAGTAACATTGAACGAAGGCTTAAAGAATATAGGCTCTTATACATTTAACGGAACAGCAATAACAGAAGTTACAATACCATCAACTGTAGAATCGATGGATTATTACAATGATGACAGTAGTGCTTTTTATGGTGCGAAAAACTTGAAGACCATAGTATTTGCAGAAGGAATAAAAACGATTCCGGAATATGCTTTGGAAAATGTTTCATCAGTAACTGAGGTGGTGATTCCTGACAGCGTTACAATTATAGGAAAAGCTGCATTTTATGGATGCACAAGTTTAACAGAAGTGATTTTACCCGAAAGCGTAGTTACTGTAGAGTCTTCAGCATTTTATGGGTGTACAAGTTTAACAGAAGTGATTTTACCCGAAAGTGTAGTTACTGTAGAGTCTTCAGCATTTTCCGGATGCAGCAATTTATCAAAGGTAACCCTAAATGAAGGATTAAAAAACATAGGCTATTATGCATTTAACGGAACAGCAATAACAGAAGTTACAATACCATCAACTGTAGAATCGATGGATTATTACAATGATGACAGCAGTGCTTTTTATGGTGCGAAAAACTTGGAGACCATAGTATTTGCAGAAGGAATAAAAACGATTCCGGAATATGCTTTGGAAAATGTTTCATCAGTAACTGAAGTATACATTCCATACAGTGTTACAAGTATAGGTAGCTATGCATTTAATGGTTGTACAGCATTGACCGATGTTTATTATGGTCATACCGAAAAGAGCTGGGCAGATGTTACAATTTCAGACTATAATAATCCGTTGCTGAATGCGACAATGCATTATAACCATAATGTTAAAAATCCGACCTACAAAGCAAGCTACTATGTAGATTCGGCTGTATATGTTGAGTATGACCTTGAAAAAGGTGATGCAGTAACACAGCCCGAAACACCTCAGAAAACAGGTTACACATTTGTTGGATGGACTCCTGCTGTTCCGGAAACAATGCCCAACTATGATTTGGCATTTCAGGCAATCTGGAAGGTGAATAAATACTCCGTCACCTTCAATGTTGACGGTGAGGTTTATGAGGTTTATACATTCTCTTATGGCAGAGAGGTTTCTACTCCTCCGTCTCCCACGAAAATGGGGTATATATTTGCCGGATGGGACGGTGAAATTCCCGATACAATGCCTGCCGAAAATCTTGTTTTTAATGCAAAATGGATTAAATCTGATGCTCCGATAACTGTTTATGCTGTGGAAACATATATTATGGATACAGACGGCACATATCCTCAAAAGCCAAACATTGAAGATTTATATTCCGTTCATTCAGGTTATACTGTTGAACTGGCACCTGAGTTGAAAACAGGATTTGAAATTGATAACGAAAAGAGTGTTCTTTCTTCTATTGTTTCCGAAGACGGATCAACTGTTTTGAAGGTGTATTACAGCAGAAATATTTACACGTTGACATTAAACAGTAATGCAGATACAACAAAAATAAAATATTATTATGGTTCGATTATTGCGCCACCGTTAGACCCTGTTGCATCAGGTCGGGAGTTTGTTTGTTGGAATCCGGAACTTCCTGAAACTATGCCTGCAAAAGATTTAACGGTTACTGCGGTATTTAAAACAGCAAATTCAGATAAAATCAGAGTTACAATCGCGACGCCATCAACGAGAACTATCAGATACGGTGAAACTCTTAAACTTTATGCTTCAGCATCTAACATTCCTGATGGAGCAAAAATAAAATGGTATGCTGAAGGACATGGAGTTAAACTCAAGCCTTCATCAAGCGGAAGAACTTGCGAAGTAACATCCGTTTCAAGTGGTAATGTTGTTGTTAAGGCTGTTCTTGTTGATGCAAACGGAAATGCAATCACTGATGTGACAGGCAGTATTGTTTCTGATTCAGAATATCTATATTCAGAAGTAACATTGTGGTTAATGATAGTTGCGTTTTTCAGAGATTTATTTAATATAAGTGCACCTGTTATTCAATCAGTTTTTAAAGTCACATTCTAAAACAACAAAGAGCTCATCTTTGGATGAGCTCTTTTTCATATACAAAAAGAATTTTGTGCGCTTTCACCGGCCATGAAACCGAATCTTTGTACGTTTCACGCGTTGACGTGGGAGATTGACTCCTGGTACAATTATTCTGCAGAGGAAATATATCTTCTGTAATATAATTTAGGAGTTGATTGATTTGTTTAGCCTTTTTAAATATGCCAAAATCATCCTTTGTTTGAAAAGGGGGTATGATAATGCCCGGCTTTATTGAAGAGTTTTACTATGGCAACATCGAGCCGCAAGAATCCAACAATGAATTCAAAGCGGTGTTGAAGAAAAAGCTCGACAGTTTGACTGAAACAGAAAAAGAACTCTCTGAAAAATTACCGAAAAAAGAGCAAGAATTGTTAGAAAGATACATTGTAGAGAATCTTGATTTTTTAACAACAAGTGTGGTCGATTCATTTGTAAAAGGTTTTAGAGTTGGTGCAAAATTTACATTAGATACATTTAAATGACAAAATCATTTAAATTTAATGTACGTATTTTGTTCACGTAATGTTTCAAAAAACTTAGGCAACCCGCGATGTGGTTGTAACGTTCATATGTTATTATCCGTTTGTAAGGCACAGAAGTGTCAAATATTAAATAGGAGTTGATATATTTGAAAAATCATCTTAAGGAAATCATTGCCGAAAACATTTCAAACAAATATGGATTTGAGAAAGAAAAAATCCTGTGTTTCTTTGACAAGAACCCGTATGTCAATTGCATTTTTCCCTATGCCGTAATGACGGCAATTCAAAAAAGCCTTGGGGCATCATCTTTGAGCGATATTCTCACCGAATATGAACGCAGTTATTATTTACTCGATGATGAATTTGAACCCGTGGCACTTCGTAAGAATGAGTTTGTTATCAGGGACAGCAGTTTTGCTAATCACGGAATTGAAGAGGGTTATATAATCAAATATGATCCCGATGAAGTTTATTTCGGTGATTATCAGGCAATTGAACTGGACGGAGTTATTATTCCGGCTTTTGTTACAAACGAAAAAGACGGAAAGTGCGAACTGTATTTTGAGGATGATGCATATCAACCTGTAACAGTTTTTACAGATAAAATCAGATTTCTCGGCAAGCTTGTCGGATATCGTGATCCCGATGAATTCTATTTTCGTGATTTTATTGAGGATGAATTCGACGAATACGAAGATGAAGATTACGACGAAACCGAGTATTAAACACCAAGCCCGCAGGTCAAAACCTGCGGGCTTGTTTGTAGTATAATGATATAGTTTTATGTTTTTCTTGAATTACACCATATGCTATGTTATAATAAACAAAAAATATTGACAAATACTCGGTATTCCTGGTCCTTATTTGGTCCTTAGCTTTGTGAAAAATTGTGTTAAGATATGCCAAAATGTGGAGTGGCAATAATCTCAAACCCATTGAAAAACAAGGCCTTGTGACGTGATATGCAACGATATGCGGGATTTCCTTAAGTTTTCAAATCCCGCCACTCCGACCAAAAGTCAGGCGACACATTTGTGTCGCCTGGCTTTTTTATTGGTGCCTTTAGGTGTGGAAATAAACCCCCGGTACAGCCGGGGGTGAAAAAAGACTTTAGTAAAGCCAAAACGGGCGAGCTTAAAGCAAGCCCAAAAGGCTTGAAAGAAAATCAAACCCCCAAGTATAATAGTAGTGGTTTGGCAGCCGCATTACTAAAATACAAGGAGGTTCAATTTTAATGAAAAAAGAAAGCGAGATAAGAAGTTCATCCCACACAAAGTACAGATGTCAGTATCACATAGTTTTTGCTCCTAAATATAGGAGAAAAGAAATCTACGGAGAACTGAAAAAAGATATCGGACAGATATTGAGAAAATTGTGTGAGCAAAAGAATGTAGAAATACTTGAGGCAGAAGCGTGTTCCGACCACATCCACATGCTTGTAAGTATCCCGCCGCATATAAGTGTAGCACAATTCATGGGATATCTCAAGGGAAAAAGTACATTGATGATTTTCGACCGACACGCAAATTTAAAGTATAAGTACGGTTCCAGAAGTTTCTGGTGCAGAGGGTATTACGTAGATACAGTCGGTCGAAACAAAAAGCAAATAGCAGAATACATAAGGAATCAGCTTGAAGAAGATTACGCAGTAGACCAAGTTACAATGAAAGAGTACATAGACCCGTTTACGGGTAGCAAGACAAAGTAGGCAAAATAAAACAGCCGCTCGGGAGCGGCTGCCAGTGAATGTAATGCGCTGCTAAACCTTCAAAGCCCCTTTCAGGGGCAAAGCCAGTAATCGCCCCTTGAAGGGGCAGTGCAAACCCCCGGCTCAGCCGGGGGTTATGATTTATTAATGGATAGAATGTTCAAGAATTGTTATTGCTTCGGCTATATCTTTAAATACCGGCGCACAACTTAACGCACCCTCTCCGCCGTTTTCTTTCAGAACGGCAACGGCATATTTCGGATTTTCCGCCGGAAAATAACCCGCAAACCATGCATTATATATTTCCTCACCGTTTTCTTCTTTTCCCGTTTGAGCGGTTGCGGTTTTTCCTGCGACAGTAACGATGTTGCTTCCCGCTCGTGTTCCGCTGCCGTATTCAACAACCTTTTCAAGATATTTCATAAGTCTTTCTGCCGTGCCTTGTGACACAATCTGTATTTTTTCGCGGTAGTTTTTAATTTCCGTTATTTTTCCGTTCGCATCAACCTCGCCTGCAATCAGATACGGCTGAATATAAATGCCTCCCCTTGCAATTGCCGACATCATTGAACATATCTGAACAGGTGTTGCAAGCAACGAACCCTGCCCGAAAGAAAGATTTGCCAATGCAGCTTTTGAATCAAGCTCCCCTGCCAACGGCAATGTTCCTGCGGCAGACTTCAGCCCGTCGGCAAAAAATGACTCAACTCCAAATCCGAATTTCTCGGCAGTTTCCGTTATTGTTTTTGCACCGATTTCAATTGCAAGGGCGATAAAATAAGTGTTGCACGAATAGGCAACGGCATCCTGCATATTCAGAACACCGTGTCCGCTGTCTTTATGGCAATTAAAGGTAACGCCGTTATAAGTCGCACTGCCCGTGCAATTATATTTGAACCCGTCGACTCTGCTCTCCATCGCCGCCGCAGCAACCACAGGCTTAAACACCGAGCCGACACTAAACGGCAAAAAAGCTCTGTTAATCAATGGCGAATTATCATTATTGAGACTTTCAGCAATACTGTTCTGGTCAAAAAGCGGCCTTGAAGCGCTTGCTCTTATCGCTCCGTTCTCAATCTCAACAACAACCGCCGCCGCACATTCCGCTCCTGAATTATCCAATGCGGTTTCCGTTATCTGCTGAATTTCTTTATCAATCGTCAGGGCTATACCGTTTTTGGGGATGTTGTTGCCCTCAACGGTTATGTCCTCGCCAAGCATCACTCTTCCGTTTGCGCTTGCCGAAAAGCGCACTCTGACCGTTGAGCAGTTTCTTGTCAAAAGCTCATCATAAACCTTTTCAATTCCGCTGATCCCCCTTTTTTCGCCGTCAAGATAACCTATAACATGGCATGCGAGAGAGTTTTTATAATATCTGTTCGGAACATTAAAAACATGTATATCATCCGTTTCTGTCAGCGGCGAATCGGTTTTTACCGCAACAGGCTTTCCTGTTGCCATCCGTTCCTTAACCGATTCAAACACTTCGGGCATCAGATTATCTTTCAGTTGCGCAATCGCCGTATTAGTGGGCTTTGCAGCTGCATAAATCTCATTTTCCCCATTGGTCAACGGACGCATTTTGCAATCGTATATTGTGCCTCTGAGCGAAGCAATATCAATTGACATTCCTGCTGATGCGTTTGACACCTGCCGAACATTAATGCTTATATCGGCAATACGTATTCCAATTCCCGCAAAAGCAGCTGCCAACAAAGCAAAAACACAAACAACTCTTTTATACAAAAAAATCACTCCCCATGGTTATTCATACCACGGGGAGCATTGTTTTAAACATTGAAGCGGAAGAGAACAACGTCTCCGTCCTTCATGACATATTCTTTGCCTTCACTGCGAACAAGGCCCTTTTCTTTTGCGGCGGCAATTGAGCCGAGTTCAATCAAATCCTCATAAGGAATAACCTCTGCTCTGATAAAGCCGCGCTCAAAATCGCTGTGAATTTTACCTGCAGCCTGCGGAGCCTTTGTTCCTTTGGTAATCGTCCACGCCCTGACCTCAGGCTGACCTGCGGTAAGATAGGAAATGAGACCAAGCAACGCATAGCTCTTCTTAACCAGCAAATCAAGTCCGCCTGTTTCAACACCGAGTTCTGCAAGAAACATTTCTTTTTCTTCTTTTTCAAGAGAAGCAATTTCGGCTTCAAGCTCTGCGCAAATGGGAAGAACCTCGCTGCCCTCAGACGCTGCGATTGCGCAAACTTTTTTATAGTTGGCATTGGAGTCAAGACCGCCTGCAAAATCGCTCTCACTCATGTTGCAAGCGTATATAACAGGCTTCGCGGTCAGCAAAGCAATTTCGGAAAGCCATGCTTTTTCATTCTCATCGCACTCAAGATTTCTTGCAGGGGTATTATCCTCCAGGGCCTGCTGAAGTTTTTTGAGAAACTCAAGCTCGCCTGCAAGTGATTTGTCGCCCTTAAGCGCCTTTGTTACTCTGTCGATTCTGCGCTCAACCAATTCAATATCGGAAAGAATGAGTTCCAGATTAATTGTTTCAATGTCTCTTTCAGGGTCGATGGTTGCGTCAACATGAACAATATCGTCATCTTCAAAGCAACGAACAACATGGATGATTGCATCAACCTCGCGGATATGAGAAAGGAACTTGTTGCCAAGGCCTTCACCTTTGGATGCACCTCTTACAAGGCCTGCTATGTCAACAAACTCAATGAATGCGGGAGTAATTTTAACGGGATTATAAAGCTCTGCAAGCTTATCAAGCCTTTCATCGGGAACGGCAACAACGCCGACATTGGGCTCGATTGTGCAGAAAGCATAGTTTGCAGACTGAGCGCCTGCATTTGTTATAGCATTAAACAGCGTGCTTTTGCCGACATTCGGCAAACCGACTATACCAAGTTTCATTTTATTATTTCCTTTCGACGTAATTCAACTTGAATATTATATATTAGTTTTCAAAAAATTACAATAGATAAATTTAAATCATACAGATTTTAAATTAAATTCATATATAATATAAAAAATTTATTTACAATATAAGATGTTTTGTTGTATTATATATTATAGAGAAATATCGGGAGGTGCAGAATGGAGCATTCACAGTTTTTGAGGTCGGAAATGATTCTCGGCAAAAACTCAACCGAAAACCTTTCACAAAAAAAGGTTATTCTTTTCGGTCTTGGCGGAGTAGGCTCTTACACAGCGGAAGCGCTTGCCAGAGCAGGAATCGGAAATATCACAATCGTTGATAACGACACGGTGTCAACAACCAACATAAACCGCCAGCTTTGCGCTCTGCACTCAACAGTTAATAAACCAAAGGTTGACGTTGTTAAGGAACGAATTATTGACATCAATCCGAATTGCAACGTAACCGCTCTGCAAGAATTTTATCTTCCCGAAAATTCAAATGAATTCAAGCTCGAACAATATGACTATATCGCCGATGCGATTGATACCGTCAGCGCAAAAATTGACCTTGCCAAAAAATCTCAGGAGCTTGGCATACCCATCATTGCCTGCATGGGCACAGGCAATAAGCTTGACCCCTCCCTTTTCAGAATATCCGATATTTTCAAAACAAGCGGCTGCCCTCTTTGCCGTGTTATGAGGACCGAACTCAGAAAAAGAGGAATAAAAAAGCTGAATGTTGTTTGGTCGCCCGAAGAGCCTATAAAGCCTGCTGATACAGATGAACAAACCGGCAAAAGGCAAACTCCCGGAAGCCTGCCTTTCGTTCCGGGCGCCGCCGGCCTTATGATGGCAGGGAAAATAATTCTTGATTTAAGGTGAATCAGATGAGAAAAACCGTTACTTTAATTTTAATTTTCGCTTTAATCATTACCGTTTTCGGCGGTTGCAAAAAAACTCCCGTTCAGGACGATGAGCTTGTCGGAGTTTCAAGCATAAGCGACCAAAAAGAAGGAACGCTCAAGCTCGCCTATTCAAAAGCCGATTTGCTTGACCCATTCACGTCATCAATGTCTGCCAACATGCAGATTCTCGGCCTGATATATGACGGACTTTATAAGCTTGATAAAAGCTATAACCCTATTCCTGTTATTGCAAAAAGCTCCATTCTCAGCGGCACGACAATAAACGTCACTCTTTCTTCGGGTGTCTTTTCTGACGGTAGCACAATAACTGCAAACGACGTTGTGTATTCTTTTGAACAAGCAAGATATTCTCCTTCGCACAGCGAAAAACTGAAAAATTTTGAATCCGCAGCCGTTTCGGCTTCAAACATGCTGATTTTTACTTTGAAATCACCCGACCCTTACGCACTCTCCTGCCTGACATTTCCCATTGTCAAAAACGGCTCGGTCGGTGAATTGCCGATTGGCTCAGGCAGATATGTTCCGCAAAAATCAGGTGAATCAATCTATCTTATTGTTAACACAAGAAAAGCGAATTTTAAACCCGCCATTAAAACAATTATGCTTGTTCCCGTGCGTGACAGCAGTTCAATCGAAAGCAGCCTTGAGATAGGCAACACAGGTTTTTACTATAATGATTTAAGCAGCGGAAGTTATTTGAGAATCAATGCAAAAACCGTTGACATGGGTATCAACAACTTCATATACCTCGGCTTCAATTCTCAGAGCGAAATCTTTTCCGATGCATATATAAGGCAGGCAGTTAATCTTGCTGTTGACAGAACAGAAATTGCAACAACAGCCTTTCAGGGGCATGCAAGAGAAGCCTACTCGCCTTTTAATCCCGATTGGTTTGCCCTTGCTTCAAAGGATCTTGTTGTTTCTGTTAATGCCGAAAAAGCTGCCGAGCTTATCACTCAGAGTGAGCTTGATATAACCTCCAAAGAAATCTCTTTGCTTTTCAATAAAGAGAACCAATTCAAGCTTGAAACCGCCGAATTTATTAAAGGATATCTGGAGAAACTCGGTTTTAAGGTCAAATTGAAAGACTATACTGCCGAATACTATGTTGAAGCTGTGACCATGGGTTCTTATGACATTTATATAGGCGAAGTCAGGCTTTCTCCGAACATGGATTTATCCCCTCTTTTCGGCGGCAATGCAGGATACGGCATAAACTCAGAATGCGCTTCCGGATTGAGATACAGCAGTTTCTTATCAGGCGGATGTGAGCTTATGGATTTTATCAACACATTCAATGAAGATTTGCCTTTTATCCCCCTTTGTTATCGAAACGCAGCCGCTTCATACACCAACTCAACGCAAGGCGACTTTAACTGCTGCGACAGCGATGTTTTTTATGACATTGAAACATGGAGTTTCAAATAACTCCGATTATTCGCTGAAAAAAATGCCATAATATATTTGCAATCTTTTTGGGAGGTCAAATATATTATGATCAGTTCAGATATGCTTAAAAATGCAATACTTTCGGCTGCCGAAAACATTCAGATTCACGCCGAAGAAGTTAACCGCCACAATGTTTTCCCTGTCCCCGACGGTGACACGGGAACCAATCTTGCTTTGACACTGAGCGGATGTGCAAAAGCAATCGCCGATTGCGGCCCGATGGGTGCAGGGGCGCTCGCAGATAAAGCCGCAGGCGTTCTTTTGAGATGCGCAAGAGGCAATTCAGGGGTAATTCTCTCTTTGATTTTCAAAGGATTTGCACAAAGCATTGACGGGCTTGACTATATCGATGCCAAGGCTCTTGCCAAAGGCCTTGAAGCGGGCTGCGATGAGGCTTATGCCGCAATTGATAAGCCCACAGAGGGCACAATTCTGACTGTTATCCGTCTTGCAGCATCAAAGGCGCATTCCGCAGCCGCCAAAGGCAAAAATGCCGAGGAAACCTTTCTTGCCGCTCTTTCAGGTGCAAGAGTTTCGCTTAAATCAACACCCAATCTTCTTCCGATACTTAAAAAGCACGGCGTTGTTGATGCCGGCGGACAGGGTCTTGTATACATCATGGAGGGTATGCTCGGAGCAAAAGGGGTTCAGCGCCCGGCATCTGAAGAAAAAGCTTCCGAAATTTCAGCAGGAAATTCCGATATTCGATTTGCATACTGCACGGAATTTTTAATTAACCAACCCCAAAATTATGATATATATTCTCTGCGCTCTTTCTTTTCTGAAATAGGTGACTGCCCTGCGGTTGCAGAGCATTCCGGAATAATCAAGATACACGTTCATACGAACAACCCTGATAAAGCTCTTTCGAAAGGCCTTGAATTTGGCGAGTTGACCGATATTAAAATAGACAACATGAGAAAACAAGTTTTGAAAGCGGAGTAAAATATGGAACTTAACGCAAGTATAAAATATCTGAAAGGCGTGGGTGAGAAGAGAGCCGCCATGCTCGGCAAGCTCGGCATTCGCACCCTGCGCGACTTGCTGACTTTTTATCCGCGCATATACGAGGACTGGAGCAATATAATCTCAATTAAGGATGCCCCGCTGAATGAAAATGTTTGCATAAAAGCGATTGCCGGTATGCGTTGCCGCGAACACAAAATCCGCAAAGGCATGACATTATATAAAACTGAGATTACTGACGGTGAAAGCCTGATAGATTTAACATTTTTTAACAACAAATATGCTGCCGAACGAATTGAGCAAGGCAAGGAATATCTGTTTTTCGGCAAAATAACGGGCAAAGGATATTACCGCTCCATGACTTCGCCCGAATTCACAGAGTTTGACGGAAAGGGCCGAATGCGCCCTATATATCCCCAAACAGCGGGAATGAATTCACGCGCCATTGAAAAATTAATCAAAACAGCTTTTGAAGTTTGCGAAAGAATCACCGATCCCCTGCCCGAGAACATACGAACCGATTATTGCCTGATGAAAATCGAAACGGCATTAAAAAACATTCATTTTCCTCAAAGCCCCGACATGCTCTCCGAAGCGCGCAGACGTCTTATTTTTGAAGAACTGTTTTTGCTTGAACTCGGACTGATGCGATTAAAAAGCAAGTCACGCCAAGCAAACGCAACTCCGATGACGGCAGACTATACCAACGAATTCTTCTCTCTGCTCCCCTTCGAGCTTACCGGAGCCCAAAAGCGTGCAATTGCGCAGGCGGCCGAGGACATGCAGCATGGCATTCCGATGAACAGGCTTTTACAGGGCGATGTCGGCTCGGGAAAAACTGCCGTGAGCGCCGCTTTGATATATAACTGCGCACGCAACGGATACCAGAGCGCTTTGATGGCACCCACCGAGGTTCTTGCCATGCAGCATTATAAAACTCTTGCAAAAATGTTTGAAAACACCGATATATCAATCGGTCTGCTGACAGGCTCAACACCTGCAGCCGAAAAGAAAAAAATAAAAGCCGCCCTTGCAGACGGCAGAATTGACCTTGCGGTCGGAACGCATGCTCTTATTCAAAAGGATGTTGAATTCAGGAATCTGGCTCTTGCAGTAACCGATGAACAGCATCGCTTTGGCGTAAACCAAAGAGGTTCACTCAGCTCTAAAGGAACAAACCCTCACACTCTGGTTATGTCCGCAACTCCCATACCCAGAACTCTTGCCCTGATAATATACGGCGATTTGGATTTGAGCATTCTTGACGAAATGCCGAAGGGCAGGCAAAAAATCGAAACATTTCTTATTAATTCCGAAATTCGCGAACGCGCCTACGGATATGTTAAAAAGCATCTTTGCAACGGCTTGCAAGGATACATAGTCTGTGCCCTTGTTGCTGAATCCGAGGAATCTGAGCTTACCGCAGCAACAGAGCTTTATAAAAACCTTACTGACGGCTTTTTCAAAGGATTCAGGGTTGGTTTGCTTCACGGCAAAATGAAGCCTGCCGAAAAAAAATCTGTCATGGAATCCTTTGCATCAGGCGAAACACAGCTTCTTGTTTCAACAACGGTTATTGAAGTTGGAATTGATGTGCCGAATGCTGTTATAATGGTTATTGAAAATGCCGAGCGTTTCGGCTTATCTCAGCTACACCAGCTTCGCGGAAGAATTGGCCGCGGAACAGAAAAATCAACCTGCATAATGATTTCCGATGCACAGAATTCAGAAACGGAACACCGTTTAAAGGTTCTTGCCTCAACAACTGACGGTTTTAAAATCGCGGACGAGGATTTAAAACTTCGCGGCCCCGGCGATTTCTTTGGCTCACGTCAGCATGGATTGCCCGAGCTTAAAATTGCAGACATGATGACCGACGGCGAAGCAATAAGAGAAACTCATGCCGCCGCTCAAAAATTGCTTAAAGAAAACCCCGCCCTTTCGGGCGAGGAATATGTTCTTCTCAGGCAAGCTGTTAACCGAATGTTTTTCGACGGTATTTCAATGAACTGAGTTTGCACTGAGGCTTTGCGCACGCTCAATCTCTTCACCGTCAATCGGAATAATTTTATATTCGTTTGAATCATCATCAACCATTGTTATCGGAAGCTCAGGCAGAATTTCATGAATATGTGCTATAAAGCCACTGCTTCCTTGCGCAGGGAAGCCCGTCACAAGCGTTGACGCGCGGTTTCTCTTTGCCGCAACAGCAACAATCAAAGCGGGGCTGTCATTAAAATAAACATTCATCACCGCATTATATTCTTGAGCGCAACTGAAAAGATTTTCAAGAACACCTCCGTTATTTGCATCAAGCCCGCTGCTTTCCTTAAAAACACTTATTACAGAAAGCGGTAGCTTTTCACGTTTTGCTATCCGTGCGCCTGCTTCAATAAGCCTTGAGCACGATTTTTGCTGAGTAACGCAGACCATTACGCACGGTTGTTTGTTATTCTTCTTCAAAACCTTCATTCCTTTCTGATTCAGATTTATTTATCATAAATTCGTTATATTCTTTGATTTTGCATTTAAATCATAGCATCCATATATTGACTGTATAAGAAAAACAAATGTATAATTTGTTAAATCGTTTTAAACATTTTCGGAGGTACTGCCATGGATAATAACAGATATTTTCTCGGTGTTGACGGCGGAGGAAGCAAAACTACTGCCGTAGTTTTCAATGAAAACGGTGAATTTATCTGCCGCGCATGCGGAGAAAGCATTAACTATTATTCAGTCGGGCTTGATAACGCAAGGCAGGCCATGAGCGATATTATAAGTAACCTTAAGATTAAACGCTTTGACTGCGCTGTTATCGGCATGTCTGCTCTCAACGAAAGAGCAAGCAACACCGAAACAGAAAAATTCTGCGCAGGCATTATCGAAAGTGAACATATAATAATGGATTCCGACTTATTTGTTGCACTTGAAGCAATGAATGCTGACGGAGAATGCGCCTGCATCATCAGCGGCACAGGCTCGATGGCGGTTATGCGGGATGGAAGCGGCAGCATGAGCCACACAGGCGGCTGGGGATATATTCTTGGCGACGAAGGCAGCGGATATGCAATCGGCCTTTCAGGAATAAAGTCCGCAATAAAATCCGCCGAAAACAGCGCACCGTCAACTGCTCTGTTCAGCGAATGCCTCAAGTATTTTTCGATAAATAATATATATGATTTGATTGACTTGTATTATGAAAAAACAGTCAGCAGAAAAACAACCGCAGCTTTTGCAAAGATTGTTAATGACTGCGCCGAAAGCGGCGATAAGGTTGCTGCCGACATCATAACAAAAGAAGCAAAGGAGCTTTCGCTGACAGCTCTGGCGCTTTTGGAACAAGCAAATTCCAACATACCTATAGGTCTTTGGGGCGGCGTTTTCCAAAACAACAAAACTTTCAGAGATTGTTTTTGCAATGCTCTTTCCGAGAAAGGATTCTGCAACACAAATCTTATTGAATTCACTCCCGAAATCGGTGCGATTTTTGCTGCATATAAGCATTGCCAAATCAAAATTGATGTTGAAACAATAAAAAACATCAAACACACATACATAATATGAGGTAATTATTTTGAAAACAAAAAAGTCAGCTGTAATAGGCATTCTTGCCGCCGTTATTTGCGTGATTGCACCGTTTTCACTGCCGTTAGGCCCGATTCCTATTTCACTTGCGACCTTTGCAATTTATATTGTTTCTTGCACCGTTAACATCAAACACGCTGTGCCTGCTGTTATTATATATATTATGTTAGGTGCCGCAGGTTTACCTGTTTTTTCTGCTTTTTCAAGCGGATTTCAATGCGTTGCGGGAATTACGGGCGGATACATAATAGGTTATATCCCATGCGCCGCAATCATAGGAAGCATGACCGATAAATTCGAAGGCAAAAAATTCATTTATCCTTTAAGCATGGTTTTGGGTACACTCGCCTGTTACGCAACAGGAACACTATGGTATATGCATTTTACCGATTGCAATTTTCTGACGGCATTTGCAGTTTGCGTTGCGCCTTTTTTGATTGGCGATGCCTTCAAAATAACCGCCGCATCCTGCATAGGAATAACTTTGAAAAAAAGATTAAAAAAATTTATCTATTGACCCGAAAGGAGCTGCCGCAATGGAAGTTATCAGAAAAGAATACACCGTTCCGTCAAAATCAGGTGTTGCCGATGTTTTTGCAAGATGCTGGATGCCTGAAAATCCGAAAGCGATTTTTCAGATTGTTCACGGCATGGCTGAACACGGAGAACGCTATGAAGATTTTGCCAATTATCTTTGTTCAAAAGGTTTTGCAGTTTTGGTTGATGACCATGTCGGCCACGGCAAATCGATAAAAAGCGACGATGACCTCGGCTATTTTGGCGAATCTGACGGCTGGAACGCTTTTGTTGAGGATGAAAGAACGCTTACAGAACTTATCAAATCCGAACTTCCCGAGCTGCCGATCGTTTTTTTCGGCCACAGCATGGGTTCGTTCATTGCAAGGGAATATATCCGCAGATACGGCAAGGATGAAAGAATCAAAGCCGCTGTTTTTTGCGGTTCAAGCGGAAAAAATCCCGCTGCACCGATTGCAATTCTGCTTGCCGATGCGATTGCAAAAGCAAAGGGTAGCAAACACCTCAGCAAGTTTATTGACAAGCTCGCATTCGGCGCATATAACAAAAAAACAGAAAACAGAACCACGTTTGACTGGCTTTCGACCGACCGTGAACAGGTTGACAGATACATAGCCGACAAATACTGCGGCTTCCTTTTCACGGCGGCAGGCTATAAAGATCTTTTTACAATTCTTAACACAGTTTCAGGCAAGGATTGGTATGCCGAGATTGATGAAAACATACCCATTCTTCTTACCTCGGGTGAAGATGACCCTGTCGGATTATATGGAAAAGGAATCAAACAAATCTATAACGATTTGAAAGAAGCGGGCAAAAAAGACGTTACACTCAGGCTGTATCCCGGCATGCGTCATGAAATACTTAACGAAGTTAACAGATTGCAGGTTTATGAAGATATTGCCGCCTGGTCAATTTCAAAAATAAAATAATTTATATCTTTTTCGCGCAAAAAAGCCGCATCAAATGATGCGGCTGATTTTTTTATCGGATTATTTCGCCTGTGTTAGGGTCGGTAATATAGAATGAGTCCAAAACGCCCTGCAAACCGTTGTTTGTTGTTGCCTGCTGTGTTGCCGAAGTTGTTGCCGTGGGAACCGTTGTTATGGTTGTGCTGCTTTCGGTTGTTGCCGTTGTTGTGGCAGTTTCCGTTGTTGATGCAGCGGTTGTTGAAGGAACCGTTGTGGTTGTGTTTGATTCCGTGGTAGTCGGTCTGCTTGTGGTCGACGGTTTCTTGGTGGTAGTGGTGGTTCTCTTCTTCGTTGTGGTGGTTCTCTTTTTGGTTGTTGTAGTCCTCTTACGCGTTGTTCTTTCTGTGGTGGACTCAGTTGTGGATTCGGTAGTTGTTTCGGTTGTGGATTCAACAGGCCATGTTGTTATCTCCTGCTGATAAGTGGGAGGAATATAAACAGGGTATGTTATTGAATATGTAGTGGTGGTTGTTTCTTCCTCTTCTTCATTGCCGTTAACAACTGCTTTTATAAACAACGCCGCTATCAAAACAACAATAACCGCAGCAAGCACTATGCCGACAATTTTCATTATTTTGGCTTTATCCATCGGTTTAACATAAGCTCTTGCATCTGCGTTGGCATAAGGAGAAACAGGATTTTCTTCATCGGGAACCTGATTTGAGCCGTAGCTGTTTCTGTATTCTTCCTCATAATCAGCATCGGTATCTCCAACCATAGCAGCTGCTATAGGCGCAAAAATCGCAGTTTCTTCAACGTTGATAAATGCCGCCATAACTGTTACGTTATCTTTGCCGCCTCTTTCAAGAGCAGCGCGGATAAGCTTGCTTGCAACATCCTGCGAGCTTTCGCCTGTTGAGAGAATTGCGGTTATTTCATCGTCCCCGAGCATGTCTGTTAAACCATCGCTGCAGAGAAGAACGATATCGCCGTCATCAACATCCTCAATAACGCTGATGTTGGGCGAAAGGCTTGATTCTTCCGGGAACACTCCCAGATGGCGTGTAAGCCTTTTGGCATCGGGAATTTGATTTATATTATCCTGCGAAACCTGACCAGCATCAACAATTGTCTGCGCATGGGTATGGTCAAAGCTGATTTGTTCAAAAACGCCCTTGGAATAATGATATATTCTTGTGTCACCTATATTGACACAAATTATCTTGCCCTTAACTGCATAAATTGCCGCAAGGGTTGTTCCCATTCTTTTGCCTCTGGCATTGATTTCGGCGCAGATTCTGCTGTTGGCATCATCCAAACAGTTTGAAATGGCAAAGCTGAAATCTTCGCCGCTTTCATAAACGTTGTTTGCGTGGGCAGCAATTGTTTCAACCGCTATGCCGGAAGCGAGCTCGCCATAGCTCTCTCCGCCCATTCCGTCACAAACAGAAAGGTGAAAAGGCTCTGACATGCTTTGAACAAAAGCAGAACCCTTGCGCAAATCGCCCGTCGAAGTCATTCTGCCGTTTAAATTGTAGTTATCTTCATTTTCTCTACGGATTCTGCCTGCGTGCGTAACGGCGCACACATTGGCTCTGAGTTTTTTCATAGACTCCTCCGTCAAATAAGTATTTTATCAGTCAAGGATGCCCTCTTCCTTAGCCCAGTCATACCAAACTTCAATTGAGCGAAGTCTTGCGGGACCGAGGTTGTGACTTCCTCTTGTGTATTGCTTCATATTGATGCCCTGAAGGCCAACAAGATATTTTGCACTTGCGCAGAAGCCCGAATCAATTGCATTATCAAGCGAAATAATGTGTTGGTGAGTCTTTCTTGCAGCTTCGAGGTCGCCCTTTGTGAATTCATCCCACATTTTAACAAAAAGGCCTGCACCGCACGAAGTGGGAGTTGCAACAACGCCTCTTGCGCCCTTGAGATATGCGTCATAAAGGAAAGGAATATTCGCTTGAAGAACGTTAGTATCACCCTGAACAGCAATTTTAGCTTCAATTTCAGGCATTTTGCATGTTGTATCCTTGATGCCGATGAATTTGCCGGTTTCAGCAAGCTTGCCGTAAGTAACGGAATCCATCAGATGAGGTCTGAGACCGGGGAACTCATAAAGCATGATGGGAAGCTCTGTGTGGGAAGCAAGGGAAGTTAAATAATCATAAATTTCAGCAGGCTTATCACACATGCCTTTTGTTACGAAAACAAGGCCCGAAACACCCTGCTGCTCAAGATTTTTCATTTCTTCAATCTGATCATTAAAATCAGTTGCAAGGTTTGCTGTTGCAAAAACAGGAACACCGTTTGAATTCTTGACAGCAAGGCCTGCGCACTTAATTCTTTCTTCAACGGTGAGTTCCATCATTTCGGAAGAACCGCAAACAGCAAAAAGATGCTGAGGCTTGAAAGCTGCCTGCCATGCAACATATTCTTCATAAGTTTTGTAATCGATGCTTTTATCCCAATTAAAAGGAGTGAGAAGCAAGGAATAAACGCCGGAAAATTCATTATACTGTGACATAATAAACACCTTCTAGTAAAATTTGAGTTTCTCTCAATTTTGTATTATATCGCAGTCAATATTAAAAATCAATAGCACATAATAAAAGAGTTTAAAATAATTTTTATATTTCATTGACATTTTACAGTTTTATAAATATACTTACTATTTGTTGAATAAAATGAAAGTTGATTTAAATTAATGAACACAAATTTTTTTAAAAACATGGCAAAACTTGCCCTGCCGATTGCCTTTCAGCAGCTTCTCGTTTCCTGTGCACAGCTTATTGACACAGCAATGGTCACGAAGCTCGGCAATGTTGTTGTTTCTGCCATCGGAGTTTCATCAAGATGGATTTTTTTAATGAATCTTTTCTATTTCGGCATATCCTCAGGCTCTGCAGCCATGATAGCTCAGTTTTGGGGAGCACGAGAAAAAAGCAACATAAAAAAATCCTTTGGCATTGCGCTGATTTTCGGCACAGCTGTTGCCGTTATTTTTAACCTTGCAATGTTTTTCTTTCCTCAGCACCTCATAAGAGTATTTACAAACAAACAGCCCGTTATTGACGCAGCATCGCAATATATGCGCATTGTTGCATTCATGGGCATTTTCAGCTCATTCAATCAAATATCATGCACGGCATTGCGCGCAACCGAAAGGGTTAATCCTCCGCTTTTAACCTCGTTTGCCTCAGTTGCATTAAACACGGCATTTAACTATATTCTTATAAATGGCAAGCTCGGTTTTCCTGCACTCGGAATCAGAGGCGCGGCAATCGCAACGCTTTTATCAACCGCTTTTCAAAGCCTGCTCTTATTCGTAGTTCTTCGGACTTCTAAAGATATTTTCAATGCACGTATAACAGAATTCTTTAAACTCAGCGGTGCGTTTTTCCGCCGTTTTGCAATAGTTTGTTTGCCTGTTGTTTTTAATGAAGTTGCCTGGGCAATCGGAACAAATATCTATGCAATGGTTTTTGCAAGGCAAGGCAGTGAAGCCTATGCCGGATACACAATTTTCAATTCTATTGAACAAATAGCCTTTGTATTTTTTGTTGGTATATGCCATGCCTGCTCAATCATGACGGGAAAAACAATTGGCGAAGGCAACGAAAACGGAGCATACAAGCTTGCGAAAAAGTTTGTTATCATGACACCGATTATCGGGATCATAACGGGAACTGCTTTAATTTTTGCAAGAAATCCCCTTCTTTCTCTTCTTGATATTGAAACTCAGACTGCATTTGACCTTGCTTCTCAGTTAATTCTTCTTTATTGCCTCTGGCTGCCGATAAGAAACATCCCATACACACTGATAGTCGGCACGTTCAGAGCAGGAGGCGACACAAAAATAGGCATACTTTATGACTGCCTGTCGGTCTATCTTCTCGGTGTTCCCGTGGTTGTTATTCTCGGCATTTTTGTTAAGGTTGATTTCATCTTTCTCATTCTTGCAATGTATTTGTGCGAGGATATCCCTAAAACCGTTTTGAGCCTTTACAGATTCAAAAGCAAAAAATGGATTAAAAATTTAACCGATAAATAACAGAACAGCCTTCCTCATTTTTTGAAGAAGGCTGTTTTTTATTTGTTTATAACAGAAATAATGGCGTTATAAATGCATTCAACGCCTTGGCGCAGAGATGTTTTTTCAAGAAAAGTGCATAACCATACAGGAATTGACGATTCAAGCCTACTCCTGAAGGACAGCGGCACAAAACCTCCGCCACCTCCGCCCTCACCGTTATCAATCATAACCGAAAATTCGGAAACACAAAACGGATTTATGCTGCCGACTTCAATATAACTGACGGTTATTTGCGCTGCGGTTGAACCCGTATCCGCTACAACACCCTTAAACGGGATTGCGACCGTTTCTGACGGTGCAAGCATTTCCGCATCCGAAACATCAAAACTAAGATCAGCGCCGTTTGCCGTGACCGCAAGAATTTTTATGCGGTTGTCTTTTGAAATGTTTTTAACAACCAATGCAGAATCTTCCGAGTTCAGGTAACCGCTCGGGCTTGAGTTAAATCTGACATGAATATTACGGTATGCATTATCAGAATATTCAAACTGCGGATATTCAGGCGAAGAATAAACATCCTTTATTTCATCGGTTAAAAGAAGCTTGGTTACAAGCGAGCGTGTATATTCTTCGTAATAATACTGGCCATGATACTGCCCTTCAATGAACCAGGTGTTTTCAGGAAGGTATGCACTTGAGGCGTCAATCTGCATGGATGGTGAAATGTGGTTATGCGCAGGATTATTACACGCAGTTTTGACACCGTTATATCCGTCGGCAAATCTTTTGCCTTCAGGTGCACACAACGCTCCGCTGACTGAACTTGCAGGCAAGATAAAATCGCCGTTAAGCTCCCCACCGATAACAATGGGGCTTCCGGTTCCGCAAAGAACAGCAACGTCTGTTCCGTTATTTTGAGCATTCTTCAAAACTTCGGGAACGGCAGGTATTATTTCATAATGGATCTTATCTGTTTTTTCAATTAACGCCGCATTCTCAACGGGATCAAGGAATTCTTCTTTCAATTCATCATAAGAATCAATTGAACTGAGCGACCAGATGCTGCCCCAATATTTTAAAGCACTTCTCATTCCGTCGCTTGCAATTGAAATAATTTCGTTAAGCTTGTCAACGCTGTCATACTCAAAAATCCGTGCTATGTTGCTTTCGCTGCCAAGAATGGTTTCAAAAAATTTGACTGTTTCCTCAATTGACAAATCAATCTTTCCTCTAAACAGCCGTTCCGGAATATTCGTTCCGCCAAGTGCGGGAACGCTCATTATCAGCTTGCTTACGCTTGAATCTCCGTAAAGATAAAGATATGATACAGAAATCAATCCGCCAAAGCTCAGCGCAAAAATTCTGACCTTATCGGAATTTGTGTAGTCTTTCACCTGTTCAACAAAATCATTAAGCTGACCTGCAATTGTTACGGCATCAAAACGGGAATCATATTGAAAGCAGAATATTTCCGATGCATCTGCAATACTCGCAAGATATTTGCAGAACTTTTTTTCATACATGTTTTCTTCTTTGCCGTTTTCAAGCATATAATTTATGTTTGAATATGCGGGATTATTCGGATAGTGTGAAACGGGATATTTTGAACTGCCGTCGGGATTACATCTTAAATCCTCAAGAATTGCGGCGGCGGCATTGCCAAGGGTTACGCCAAATTTTTCGGTTTTTCCCAAGGCGAGGCCTGCAAATCCTTTGGCAAAGGCGGAAAAATCATCGCCAATTCGGTCAGCTATCGTATCGGCTTCAAAAACCCATACCTTTTTCTCATCATCTGCAGCATAGTTCATATAAAGCTGGGAGCAAAGAAAACCTGAAATCAGAATAACAGGGTCGCTTTTTTTGTTATTCTCTGCATGAGCGCCCAATCCAAAGCAGGAAATAATAACGGCAAAACAAATCAAAACAGATATTATTTTTTTCATGTTCTCACTCCCCTTTCTATTTATATTTAAATTCTATCACACTCTTTGAATCTGTGCAAGCATGCAGGAATTAAATTCACAATATGTTTTTATATTTTGCTATTGTTAATCATTGACGCCGATGATATAATTAAGAAAAACCAAAGCTCAAAGGAGCAAATGATATGAACAGCATTTTTAACGGCATTCCCCTCCCCGAAATCGCCTATTCACATGAATATCACTGCAGCAAAGGCATATACATGCTGATTTTTGAAAACTGCACACAAAAGGATTTTGATAAAGAGTGCTCTGCGGTTGAAATCAGCGGTTTTTCATTGTTTGACAGCTTTGATGTCAAAGATAATTACCACAGAACATACAGAGGCAGGGTTATGCTTCATATATACTACTGCGAGAGCGAGCATAAGATGCGCATTGTTGCCGACCCTGTAAGCGAATATTACAGCACCCTGCCCGAAAAATGCGCCAAAAAATGCGCCACAACGCTTTGGCAGTTCGAGGTTGACCATGCTCTCATTGACTGCGGCATGTGTTACATAATCCGTTGCTGCGACGGCAGTTTTTTTGTTATCGACAGCGCACACATGTATTCGGTTAATGATGATATCAGAATTATCGAATTTCTCAAAAAGCTCACAGGCGGCAAAAAGCCTGTTGTTGCGGGCTGGTTCTTATCCCACGCACACGAGGACCACATTGCAAAATTCCTTGATGTTATTGAATTTCACAAAAACGAAATAGAGATTGAAACCGTTTATTATAACTTTCCCGATGCTTATCATCGCGATTACAAATACTGGGGCGAGGTTAATCTTAACATGACACTCCGCTTTGAGAGGGTTATGAAAGAAAACACCGACATAAAAAAAGTTATTCTTCACACGGGTCAGCGCTTCTTTGTGCGCAACCTCGAATTTGTTACCCTTTGCACTCACGAAGATGTTTATCCCGAGTCGTTTGAGGATTTCAACAACACCTCAACGGCACTCATGATGTTTGCGGAAGGCGGCAAAGTGTTATTCCCGGGCGACTGCTCTGCAAAAAGCGATAAAGTTCTTGTCGGACGATACGGCGATTATTTGAAATGCGACGTTGTTCAAATGTCACATCACGGCCATTCGGGCACTTCACCTGAATTTTACCGCCTTGCAAACGCAGAGTGCGCCCTCTTCCCGATAACTGAAATAAAGTTTGACGAAGAGCTGCCGAGGCAGGAAGCAAACAGAGTTGCAATAGCTCTTGCAAAGGAATATCACATTGCATCAAACGGCACGGTTGAAATTGCCCTGCCCTATGTTTACGGACAGACCGCAGTTCATCCCGACGAAACCTTTGAGGATTTTAACGGAATTTTCAATCTGTGGTGCTATGAATACACAGAGGAATATAAAGAAAAACTTTATAATGACTTTTTGGAAAGAAGCAACAAGCAGTAAAAAACGGCTGTCGGAGAAATCCGACAGCCGATATTTTTTATACAACAGGAACGCTGTGATCATAAACGGGATACCACTTAGAGGAACCGAAGTTTCTTGCTCTGAAAAGGACTTCGTCATCATAAACCTCCATCTGGAAGCCCATGCCGCCCCAAGGCACACCGTATCTGTTAACAATCATATATGTGGGCAAATTTATGTAGTTAACGCCATTAATGGTTTCAACGCACGAAAAACCGAAAGCGTTTTCAACAAGAGGTCCGTTGATGCCTGTGTGAACGTGGCCGCTTATAAAGAACACGTTTTCGTATTTTTCGAGAATGGACTGAACTCTGTCGCTGCAGTCGCCAAGGCCGCCGTCTTCCCAAATCTTATCCTGGCCGTTAACGCCTTCAACGGGAACATGGCAAACAACAAACATAGGCAAATCTCTTTCAGCCGCTTCGGCAAGAGAATCGTCAAGGAACTGATACTGCTCCTCTGCCATATCGGGATGGTCCCATGTATCCTCGCCGTCATCAACAAGAACAACAAAACGGTAGCCGTTAATATCCATTTTGTAATATGCCTTATCAACCTGCTGACCGGAGGGATTAAGCTCATTATAAAGATCAACAAATCTCTGTCTTGCGCCCTCCTGAGTTGTGTCCTCAACATGGCCTACATCATGATTGCCCATTGCGATTACCCAGTTGCTTGCGCAGGGGCTGTCCGCCATAATGCGGAAAAAGCTTTCCATTGAAGGGCCGTCACCGTAGTTTGTCAGGTCACCTGAAACAATAAGGGCATCAATAGTGTCAACCGAGCGCTCAAGGTCATTAAGACCGTTTGCCCAAATCCATTCGCCGATAGGCCAATCAACATCGATGTGAACATCGGAAACAATGGAGGCGTTTAGGCGGCAATCTTCCCTCTCTGTTGCAAGTTCGAGAGCATCGAAGCTTTTGAGGAATGAGCTGTTGGGAAATACGGTAAGCATAAGCGAAATTAAAAGAGAAATAATTGTTTTAATTACTAACCACATAACTGTTTTCCTTTCGTTTTTTATTCCGAAATATTATAACATAACCATAATATAAAACAAGTGTTATTCGTGAGTTATCCAAAATTCGCAGAACATTACACCCATAACAGGCTCGCTGAATTCCAAATCAACACAACCGTTATGAATAACGGATTTGGGGATAACATAGCTTGCGGTTTCAAAATTCGGAGCAAGCATAAGGCGGTCAAACTCTTCATCCGTTTCTCCGCCGAACTGCGCCCCCTCATATATAACCTCACCGTTAGCGGTTATTTTGTGTCCTTTAAGTGCGGTGTTTTTCTTGCTCATAAAGGATATCCTGAGCTTGTAGTCGCCGTCATAATCCAAACCGCCGACTTTGCATTTAAAAGTAAGGTTATCATAAACCTTAAACATCGCAGTAGGCATATCACCTGTATTGACATCGGGCCTGTCACCCTGAAAATTCATATAAACTTCGCCTGTCTGCAAAACCCCGCATTCTTCAAGGCCGTTAAGCGCAACGGAGAAATAATATTCGTCGCTGCGGACTTTGTTGCGGTCAATGATTTTTTGCATTGCTTCAACGCTGTTCGCAACATCGAGTCTGCCGAGGAGCCATTTTCTGTCCGTAACAGGCAAATCTATCGTTTCAAGAATCGCTCCCCTCTCCCAGTTATCGGCGCAATAGTTTTCAATATCGCTCTGCAAACCGATAAGTTCAAAAAGCTTTTGAGAAAGGGCGGTTATATCCTCACGCTGCCTTTTATATTCTTCATCAAAATCTGTTTCAAGGATTTTTTTTGCGTTTTCAAGACTGCCGTTTCTCATTTCCTTTTCGGCAAGTTTGATTAAGCCAAGCTCAAAAATGCGTCTGTGGCGAAGCACCCAATCGCATTTTGCACGCATAAGAAGCTGAAGAAAACGCCAGTTTTCATTAAGGAACGGGTAATCAAGCGCAAGGCTTTCAAAAGTTTCAAAAGTTCTGTCAATGGTCGGATTTTCTGCGGGGTCGCACTGCCAATTAAGCTCAAGTGCCAATATACCGTCTGCGATAGCTTCGCAATCCGCACCGTAGAAAAACAATCGCGCGTAATCAAGCAGAGTTGTTCTCAAATCGCAGTCGGGGTTATAATCCATATCTGCCCATACCGCCTTGTTGACATCGTCGGTTATACCCTCTGAATAGCTAACCGAACCGACCACATAGCGGCGTGTCAGGCGGTGGATGTGACGGTATTCACGGGGTCTCGGATTTGTGCATTCACGGCTCAATCCCGTTGTAAGAGCAAAATGCCAATCGTCCCTGTCAAAATGGACAGGATATTCACAGCGTACATTATGAGTAATATCAGGATAAAGCCTTATCGGATATTTTGAAGGAAGCCGGCGGCGCAGGGTTTCAAGGTCAAACGCATGGTTAGGGCCGTGAATAACGCCGTCAATCTCCTCCGGCAGTTTTTCCATTTCTTCAATGAATTCTTCGCCCCATGTGGGAATGGAATGCGGCTGCTGAGCCGAAGGCCACATCTGAGCATTCGGATGAACCTTTTTAAGAGCCTTTGAAATCTCTTTGCACCTTAACACAAATTCATCGGGATAAAACTCACCAGGGTCACCTCCGGGAGGAAAAACAACATCAAGTCTCGGCACGGTTTGGTACAACCTGCCTCTTCTCTCTGCCGCCTGTTCAACTGTTTCATTATCGTTGTTAGGATGCCAGAGAGAAACGTCAAGGTCAAATTCATCCGCCATTTGAGAAGCTTTGACAAGAAACTCTTCTTCGTCGTATTTCATCAGTCTGTTGCGGCGTGAAACGCCCTTTTCATAAGGGATATGTTCAACGGTATTGGTACCGAAAAACATCATGTCGAGATAATAACGGCGATAGTCCTCGTAGCTCCAGGCGTCATAGGTGTTAGGCGTTGTTCGGTAGCCCACCTGATGACCTCTTATTTTCTTATCGGGATTATAAACTCCGGAAATATCCTCTGCAAGTGCCGGAACACCGCAAACAGAAACTATTTTTCTCAAAAACATGCCGAAGCCGTATATAAAGCCTCTTATTCCGCTAGCAGAAACCGAAACACAAGAAGCATTTACAGCTATCTCAAAGCCGTCTCGCGATATTCTCATATCGGTTAAAAAGCAGAAGTTTGCATCTTCTTTTAAGCACATTTCAGGCCTTGTTCCTGTTCTTATAAAAATTTCATCAGCAAAAAGACCTGCAGCTTTTTCACCGTCTGCACCGTTAAAATATAAACGGAAATTTTTGAAATCAATCATTTTGACTACCTGTACTTTCAGTTAATTCAAGTTTTTTTGCTTCGGACCTTGAGTTTCTGTGTTCAGCCAACTCTATCAACATGCGCTCCTTGGTTTTGCCGTGAACGTTAAAGAGCAAAAGCGAAAGTCCGTAGCCAAACCTTGCCGCAGCGGGCGCAAGGCAGAATATGCCCCATATTCCCTGCAATACCTTCGGGTCGGTATGAGGAACAACATTGCCGAAAGTATCCTTTTGCGGTGTAAATTTAATCCAGTCAAAAACAACACCCGAAAGTAATGCGTGAACGCTGGATGAAAGCTTGTTAACATAGCTTGAAACCGCATTAACAATGCCCTCGTTTCGAATTCCCGTCTGCCACTCAAGATAATCATACATATCACCCTTAAGAAGCGGGTCGCAAACTCCCATAACATGATTGGGCAGTCCGCAAACTGTAAGACCGATTGTTACGATGGCAAAATCAAGCCAATAATTTCCGGTCGGCTTGTATCCGATAAAATAAAGTAATGTATACGCAATACCGCTGAAAAGACCGGCAGAAACCGCAGTTGTTCTTAAACCGAATTTACGGATTACTGCGGGGGCAACGGGAGTTATTACATAATTCGGAATTCCTGTGAAAAGGCTGCAAAGCAAACGGTTAGAAAGCCTTCCTGTGCAATTAAGCCAGAAGAAATCCTCCGATGCTCCGCCAACACCTTTGATTCCGCCAAAAAAATTAGAAAGCAGCAAAACTGCAAGCGGACGGCAAGTTAAAATTGACTTTGCCGACTTCCAGAAGCTCGTATTTTGCATTTCTTCTTTTGTTGCTATCGATACCCTTTCACGCATAACAAAAAAGCCGTAAACAGCGCCGACAACGGCTATCAGCACGAAAAAAATCGAAAATCCGGAATAAACTTCTGGCTGAGTGATTTTATTTTGGGTTACGCCGGGAACAAAATCAACAAAAACGGGAACAAGCGACGGCAGCCAGGTGAAAAGATTCATAAACTTTTGGGTTGCAATCAACGTGCTTCGTTCGTTTGTGTTTGGAGTTATGTTATAGAGCAGCAATTCCCAACCGCTGAGATAGGAAAAACCGATTCCGTAAATAATAGTTGTAATCAAAGCATATATAAATCGCTGCCCACCCGAAAAAGATTCGGGTATCATATAGAAAAGTATTGATGCTATCGCCCAAAAAGGCATCGGAAAAATCAGGAAAGGACGCAACCTGCCCCAACGGGTGCGGCATCGGTCAATAACAATTCCGGAAATCGGGTCATCAAGCGCATCCCAAATTGTGGAAACCGTGCCAAGCAAGCCGAATTCTTTGCCCGAAAGGCCAAGAAAGCTCATCATAAAATACTGCTTTGTTGAGCCGATAAAACTTGTAAGATTGTTGATGCCGTAAGATGTGAGTGCGAATGCTGCAATTTCACGAGGACGCACAAGACGCTTTGCTTCTCTGGCCGGTAACTGTTCTTGCTGAACAGCCGCATTTGAATCAGAATGCATTTCATCATCTCTCTTTCCCTTAAATATATTACTAATAATATCATAGGGACTATCTTGATGTCAATTAACCGAAAAATGATTTCACCTTTACACAAAAAACAGGTAATATTTTTATGCAAAATGCGATATAATATTATCAGAAGATAACGTTTTAAATTTCATGAATATTTTTTATAAAAACCCCTTGACATTTTCTGAAAAGAGTGTATAATTATAAAGCACTCAAGAGATGCAGATATCGCGGAGTAGAGCAGTTGGTAGCTCGTCGGGCTCATAACCCGGAGGTCGCAGGTTCAAGTCCTGTCTCCGCAACCAATAAGAAAAGCCTTGAAATGCTTGTAAATCAAGCGGTTCAAGGTTTTTTCTTTTTTGTTTTAAATTTTGTGTTGTGCAACAACAATTCAAGTAGCTTCTTTCAACCACAAAAAAGTCTTGACAAAAAAACGACTTGTGTTATAATATTTAACAATAAAAAATAGTTTTTAAAGGAACCAGCTGTCTGCAGAGGATGTTGGTTCTTTTATGTTTTTTTTGAAGAAAAACACAAAGAATATATATCATCGTAAAAGGAGATTGCGTTATGGAAATTCAACTTCAGGAACTTATTGAGCAAATAAAAAAAGACGGAGTGGATGCGGCTGAAACTCAGGCTGAAGCAATTCTTGCCTCTGCAAAAGCCGAAGCCGAAAAAATCATCTCCGATGCAAAGGCTCAGGCTGATAAGATTATGGCTGATGCAAAAAGCGAAAACGCAAAAACCGTAAAATCAAGTGAAGATGCAATCCGTCAGGCCGGCCGCAATCTGCTTATTTCTTTCCGAGAAAGCGTAACAAGAGAGCTCAAAGCGATTGTCGGCGATAACGTCAATGCAGTTTATTCTTCTGATGCTTTTATAAAGCTTATCATAAATGCTGTTGAATGCTGGGCAGGCAAACCCGAAGCAGAGACTGTTTCTGTGATTTTAAACAGCAACGACCTTGCAAAGCTTGAAGATGCTGTTCTTGCAGAACTTAAATCAAAGATGCTCGGCGGCGTTACCCTTAAAGCAAATGATAATTTTGACGGAGGCTTCCGCATTGCCGTAAACAACGGTGCGGTTTATTATGATTATTCCGCAGAAGCTGTTACAGATATGCTGTCAAATTATCTCAGCCCCAAGGTTACCGCACTTCTGAAAGAGGCTGAATAAATATGGCTGAATACTATCTGATATCTCAATTACCGTCGCTTGACGGAATCACAGAAAGCACGCCGCTTCCTATAACATCGGAGAGATTTGCAGAGCTTTGCCAAAGATTTCTCGGCAAAAAAGCACAGGGCGAATCAGAAAAGGTGACTCTTGTTCCGCCAAGGAATCATGAAAAATCATCATCTGCATTGATTGAAAAATGGAACGAGGGTGAACGCAATCTGCGTCTTGCTCTTGCAAAGCTTCGTGCAGATAAAATGAATAAGCATTTTGATGCAGAAACTCAATCATTCCCCGCATCTCTTTTACAAGCGGCACGTACAGCCGTTGAAATCGAAAGTCCCTTGGAAGCGGAAAAATTTCTCAATAAACACCGTCTTGATTTTCTTGAAACGCTCAGACCGATGGATTCTTTTTCGGAAGAATTTGTGTTCTATTACGGATTGAAGCTGAGGCTCATTGAGCGCATAAGAAAATTCGATTCACAAAGCGGAGAAGCTGCATACAGAAATATCTATGACTCCATTATGAATGGGGACAGATCGGAGGTTATACAATGACCGAAAATAAAGGCAAGGTAGTAAGCATTAACGGTAACCTTGTATCCGTAAGGTTTGAAGGCAACGTTTCTATGAACGAAATATGCTTTGTTAATGTTGACGATACAAAACTCAAAAGCGAGGTTATCCGTATTCGCGGAGATATCGCGCAGATTCAGGTTTACGAAATGACAGGCGGCATCAAATGCGGAGATGACGTTGAATTCACGGGTGAAATGCTTTCCGCACAGCTTGGCCCCGGTCTTCTCGGCCAAATTTATGACGGACTGCAGAATCCCCTGCCCGTTTTGGCCGAGCAAGCTGGCTGGTTTCTTGAGAGAGGAATCTATGCAGACGGACTTGATGCCGAAAAGAAATGGGAATTCACCCCCACCGCAAAAATCGGCGACACTCTGCGTGCGGGTGAATATATAGGCACCGTTCCCGAAGGACCGTTCACTCATAAAATCTTCGTTCCTTTCTATCTTCTCGGCAATTACACTTTAAAATCAATCGCAGACAAGGGTGAATATAACGTTAACGAAACCGTTGCCGTTCTTGCCGACGAAAGAGGCAGAGAAATTCCCGTTTCAATGTCATTCAAATGGCCCGTTAAGCGAGCGGTAAAATGCTACAGCGAAAGACTCGCACCCGTTGAAACAATGGAAACAAAGGTGCGTCTTATCGACTCTTTCTTCCCTGTTGCCAAGGGCGGAACCTATTGCACCCCCGGTCCCTTCGGAGCGGGCAAAACAGTTTTGCAGCATACAACTTCAAAATATGCTGATGTTGATATTGTTATCATCGCCGCCTGCGGTGAACGTGCAGGCGAGGTTGTTGAAACAATAACCGAATTCCCCGAGCTTACCGACCCGAAAACAGGCCGTTCGCTTATGGAACGCACCATTATTATTTGTAACACATCGTCTATGCCCGTTGCATCGCGTGAAGCATCGGTTTACACCTCGGTAACTCTTGCGGAATATTACCGTCAGATGGGTCTTAACGTTCTTCTTCTTGCCGATTCAACCTCACGTTGGGCGCAGGCGCTACGTGAAATGTCGGGCAGACTTGAAGAAATCCCCGGCGAAGAAGCCTTCCCCGCATATCTTGAATCTTATATTGCTGCTTTCTATGAAAGAGCAGGCTGCGTACGCCTTCCCGACGGAAGCAAAGGCTCCGTAACAATCGGCGGCACGGTTTCACCCGCAGGCGGTAACTTTGAAGAACCCGTAACGCAGGCAACTCTCAAGGTTGTCGGCGCATTCCACGGCCTTTCACGTGAACGCTCGGATGCAAGAAAATATCCCGCAATCGACCCGCTTATTTCATGGTCAAAATATAAGACGGTTACAGATTCCGCAAAATCGGATTTCTGCAAAAATATTCTTCTTCACGGCGACGAAATCGGCTCAATGATGAAGGTTGTCGGCGAAGAAGGAACAAGCCTTGCGGACTATATAATCTATCTTAAATCGGAGATGCTTGATTCCGTTTATCTTCAGCAGAACTCCTTTGATTTGGTTGATGCTAACTGCACAACGGAACGTCAGCGTTATGTTACGGATAAGCTGATATGTGTTCTCGGCAGTGAATATGCACTTGATAATAAAGATGATGCACGCAGTTTCTTTAACCGTATGCGTCAGAAATTCATAGATTGGAACTATACAGAATTTGAAAGCGAAGCCTTTGCAAAAGCAGAGGGTGAAATTGATGCAATGTATGCCGACGGTCAGGGCAAAATCAACCTGAATGCCGAGCTTTTGTTAAAGGGTGGTGAGTGAGAATGAATAAAATTTTCAATAGAATTGAGTCCATCACAGGCAATGTTATTACTGTCAGAGCAGAGGGCGTGCGTTATCAGGAACTTGCACAGATAAACACCCGATTCGGCAAATCGCTTGCACAGGTCAACAAAATTGACGGCAACCTTGTTTCGCTTCAGGTTTTTGCCGGCGGACAAGGTGTTTCAACAGGTGACGAAGTCCGTTTTTTAGGTCACGAAATGCGTGTTTCATTCAGCGAAGACCTGCTCGGCAGAATTTTTAACGGTTCGGGCGAACCGAGAGATAAAGGCCCCGCTCTTACCGATAACATGAAATCCATCGGCGGACCTTCCGTCAACCCCACAAAGCGTATTCTCGCAAACCGCATGATGCGTACCAACATCCCGATGATTGATATGTTCAACACCCTTGTTGTTTCGCAGAAGCTTCCAATTTTCTCAATTTCGGGCGAACCCTACAACCAGCTTCTTGCAAGAATTGCCCTTCAGGCTGAGGCTGACGTTATCGTTCTGGGCGGTATGGGTCTTAAATACGACGATTTTCTCTACTTCAAAGAGGAGCTTTCAAACGGCGGAGCTCTCAGCAAAACAGTTATGTTCATTCACACCGCATCCGACCCCACCGTTGAATGCATGATGATTCCCGATATGGCACTTGCCGTTGCAGAGCAGTTTGCATTGCAGAATAAAGACGTGCTTGTGCTTCTGACCGATATGACCAACTTTGCAGATGCAATGAAAGAAATCGCCATCACTCAGGAACAGGTTCCCTCAAACCGTGGCTATCCCGGCGACCTCTATTCACAGCTTGCATCCCGCTATGAAAAGGCTGTTGACTTTGACGATTCGGGTTCTGTTACCGTTCTGGCAGTTACCACAATGCCAGGTGACGATGTTACTCACCCCGTTCCCGATAATACGGGCTACATCACCGAGGGTCAATACTATCTCAAGGGCGGCCGTATTGAGCCTTTCGGCTCACTTTCGCGACTCAAGCAAAACGTTAACGGCAAAACCCGTAAGGACCACCGCGCACTTATGGACGCAATGATCCGCATGTATTCTTCCTACAAAGAAACATTGGAAAAGAAAAACATGGGTTTTGCAATGACACGCTGGGATGATAAGCTCCTTAAATACGGTCAGCTTTTCGAAAACAGACTTATGGATTTGTCAGTCAACCTTTCTCTTGAAGAAGCACTTGACCTTGGCTGGAAAATCCTTGCAGAATGTTTTGAAAAAGATGAAACGGGCATCAAATCCGACCTTACAGATGAGTTCTGGCCCGTCAGATAAGGAGGATAACGGTGGCAAAAATCAAACTGACTAAAAACGAGTTAAAGATACAGAAAGATGCCCTCAAAATGTATCGGAGATATTTGCCTACTCTGACACTCAAAAAACAACAGCTTCAGGCTGAAATTCGCACCATTGAAGCTAAGGCTGAAACTGTAAGAAAAGAGAGAGAAAACCTTGAGAAGGGATTCGGCTCATGGATTGCCGTTTTCAGCGAAACAAGCGCCTTCCCCGACGGAATAATCACCGTAAGCAATATCCGCAAAGGCGTCGGCAATATTGCAGGTGTTTCGATTCCCGTCTATGAAGGGGCAGATTTCTCCCGAGCTGACTACGATTTATACGAAACCCCGCTTTGGGTTGACATCGCCGCAAACCACATGGAAAAAGCAATGTCACTTGACCTTGAGGCGGAAGTGTTGGATGAACAGGTAAGGCTTCTGGAGCAGGAGCTTCGCACAACCTCACAGAGGGTTAACCTGTTTGAAAAGGTTAAAATCCCCGAAACAGAAGAAAACATCAAAAAAATATCAATTTATATGGCGGACCAGCAGGTAAGTGCCGTTGTCCGTTCAAAAATTTCAAAACGCAAAATTGCGGCACGCGGTGAAATGCCTTCCGAAACGGAGGTGTACTCGTTATGATAGTGCCCATGAAAAAAGTTTCTCTCATAATTATGGGAGATAAAAAATCCGAAACGCTCAAAAGACTCCGCAAGCTCGGAATTCTTCACATCGAATCGGTTGAAGGCTCGGGCAAAAAGCTTGAAGAACTCAAAGAAAGAGTATCCTTGCTTGAAAGCGCACTTTTCAGTATTTCGGAAAAGAAAAACAAAAAGATAACGCAAGAGAAAATCGATGTTGCAAAAGCAATCACCGTGGCAAATGAAATCGCTGCTCTGGAGGATGAAAAGAAGCGGTGTTCGGCCGAAAGAATAACGCTCGCCACAGAGCTGGACCGACTTTCCGGCTGGGGAGAGCTTGAACCGGAAAAACTTTGTGCTTTAGCCGGAAAAGGCATTGATATTTCGCTTTATGAAATACCGAAATCCGAATACGAGAATCTCGGTGAAAACGTAAAAACTCTCAGCCTTCAGAAAACAAAAACATCCGTGAAATTCCTCCTTATCAAATCGGGTCTTGAAGGTGAAAATGAGGTTGTCGATTCATTAAAGGCATACAGACTCGAAATGCCGGAAACATCAACGGCTGAAATCAAGCAAAAAATTGAAGTTCTTAACAATCGCATCAAGAAGATTGACAGCAAAATCTCTTCTTTTGCAGGTTATGCAGACAGCATAAAGAATGCAATCAAATCCTGCGAAAAAGAAATTGAGTTTGAGGTTTATGCAACAGGCATGGCAAATGAAAGCCTGTCAGCAGACGGAAAATCCGTTGCATACTTCACGGGATATGTCGAAGAAGAAAATCTTGAATGCCTCAAAAAGACCGCAAAGGAAAATTCCTGGGGTCTGCTTGTTGAAGAACCCTCAGAAGAAGACAATGTTCCCACCAAACTGAAAAACAATAAGTTCGTAAGTCTTATCTATCCGCTGACGGACTTTCTCGGAACGGTACCCGGATATTTTGAATATGACATTTCAGGTTGGTTCTTGGGATTTATCCTCATTTTCTTCGGCATTATTTTCGGAGACGGCGGATACGGACTTCTTATCTCTGCCGTTACGGGAATTCTGATTGCAAAATCGGTTGCATCAAAGAAAAAGGTTCCCCCTGCATTTTTGCTTGTCGGACTTTTCGGCCTGTCAACAATCCTTTGGGGAACGCTGACCTGCACATGGTTCGGCCTTTCTCCAGAGCAATTGCCCGAATGGCTTCAGAAATTATCAATTCCCGTTATTTCCAACGTTTACGCTGACAGAATATGGTATCCGCCCTGGACGAACGGTGAATACGGACTCACAACCGCACAGAATCTGCAGATTTTCTGCTTCTCGTTAGCTCTTGTTCAGCTCACCGTGGCGCACATCAAGGTTGCGGCGCGAAATAGGAAATCAATCAAAATTCTTGGCGATATCGGCTCAATAATGCAGCTTATCGGTATCTTTTATGTTGTGCTCAGTTTCGTTGTAAATGCCGAGGTTTTCAGCTTCGGACTTGTAATAGGCGGCATTCCCGTCGGCACGGTTGCGCTTGTGCTTGTAATTGCAGGCTTCGTTATGAGCTTTGTTTTCTCAAACTATGAAGGAAACATTATCAAGTCAATACTCGAAAGCCTTAAGAACATCGTTTCCGTTTTACTCGGAGTTGTCAATGTTTTCTCGGATATAGTATCGTATATCCGTCTTTGGGCGGTTGGCCTCGCAGGCGCAGCAATTTCCGCAACGGTCAATGAGCTTGCAAGCCCGTTGCTTGGCAACTTCTTATTTATGATAATTGCGATAGTGCTTCTTGTGTTCGGTCACGGTCTGAATATGATACTGAATGTTTTGTCAGTCATTGTTCACGGCATCAGACTTAACACTCTGGAATTCTCATCGCATCTTGATATGTCCTGGAGCGGGCATAAATTCAAGCCTTTTGAAGAACAAATTGAAAATTAAGGAGAATTATTATGAATTTTGGATCATTAGCAACAGCTCTGGCAATGGGTATTGCCGCAACAGGCTCCGCAATCGGTATCGGCATTGCAGGCCAGGCATCAATCGGCGCATGGAAAAAATGCTATATGAGCAATAAGGCTGCACCCTTCATCCTTACCGTTTTTGCAGGTGCGCCTCTCACACAGACCATCTACGGTTTCCTTCTTATGCAACAAATGAGTTCATCGGATGCAGATCCCTCTTTCCTCTTAGGACTTGGCATTGCTTCAGGCGTTGCAATGGCAGTTTCAGCCGTTGTTCAGGGCAAAGCAGGCGCAGCCGGTGCAGACGCTCTTGCCGAAACAGGCAAAGGCTTCTCACAGTACATCACCGTTGTTGGTCTTTGCGAAACCGTTGCTCTTTTCGCACTCGTTTTCAGCATGGTAGCTCTCGGATAAAACGTTTTTACTTGTATTATTAAAATCAGGTGCAACAGGAATACAATCCCGTTGCACCTGATTTTTTATTGATGTCTTTAGAATCAGAAACCAACCTCAAATCAAAAACCGCCCTAACTGCATCGCTAAGGCGGTTTGTCATGAATCAAAGCAAAGCTGAAGATGGGAGAAATCACTTATTCTTTGTCAGCTTTTTATACAGCTCCGAGTCTTTTTTCAGAATATCCTTTTTCTTCATAAAGCGGATATGCATTGCGGTGTTGAAATACATTGCTGTTTGTTTAAAGGAATTCTTTGATTTCCCCTGCTTTCGGGGATAACAATTCGTGGGCACTTCGGAGAATTTATAGCCGAGCCTGAGCGGCTTGAGAACCATTTCAATGAGAATGGGGAAACCTTCATTTTCCCATTCTATCGACTGATAAAGCTCGGTCGGCGCTATCTGGCAGGGATTTGTAAAATCTGTAATCTTCGCCCTGAACAACACTTTCAAAAAGTTTTGCGCAAAAAAATTAAGAACTTTTTTAATTTTGCTGTATTCAAAGAACTCACAGCCACTTAACCAACGTGAAGAGGATACAATGGTATCCCCCTCCTCCTTTGCTTTTTCAATCATCTGCGCAACACACTCAAGATCGAGCGCCATATCCGAAGCAACGAGAATGCAATGTGAACCCCTTGCAACATCTATCATATCCACAAGGCCGGATATGCCTTTACGTTTTTGCATAAAGGTAACGATCGGCACATCTGTATCAAGCGCCGCCATTTCATCAACTACAGCTTTGCTTTCGGGTGTTACCTTTTGAGAATAGCCGATAATAATTTCTCGAAGGTCCTTGTGGTCGCAAAGCTTCAGCACACTCAAAACTGTTTCTCTCAAAGAATCGGTTTCATCAACAGCGCCCATCATTATAGTTGCATTTTTGAATTCGGTCATAATATTTACAGTTTTAACTGTGTCCTTTCTGCAAAGTCAGATTTCTTCCTTTGCGATTCCAAGATTGAATGTTCCTCCGTTTTTGCCGAACCAGGCTGCTTCAAGGGCATAGTCTGTCCAACTGTCGGGATTCTTCTCGTTATTCACGCTGATTCTTGTTGCCTGTTTTTTAAGCGGAGTATACTCAACAGCCAAAGCTTTTGTAAAATACTCGTGCCAATCATAGGTGAAATCGCAGCTATAATTGTTAAAGCCCGGTCTTTTAAGGATACATTTTTCATACTTTATAATTTCATCAAGCATAGCTTCGTCAATTCCCCATGAGAGGAAGAGAGGCTTCATCGCATTATAGTACTCATCAAGTCGATAGATGCAGTCCATGTGCGCCACATGCTCAGGTGCCCAGGTGATTTTGCCGTAAACTTCGTTATAATAAAGCTTCATCGGTTCTTCAAGCGTTACGGTTTTATAGAAATTGCGAAGGAAGTTATATGCATTGTTTATAACATGATCATCCGATGCCTTACACCACGCAATAACACCGTTATAAAAATCTTCATAGGAAAGATTTTTCTCATAATGGAAATAGATTGCAAGGCTTCTGAGAATACCGTAATGATGAAGTGCCTTTTCGAAACAGGCAAAAATATTGGCCTCAATCCATTCGTCTTCAGACATACTGTCTGTGCCGACTACATATTTTGTTTTCTCCACAACGGCAGATTCCGCCTTGCTGTGCGAAGTAAGGAAAACAACCTCCGCTGTTCTTATTCCGTACTTTTCCAGATAATTCTTATCTGCCATAGGTGAATTCGGCAGAATCTCACAGTTATACACATTTATGAGCCTATGCTGACCCGCTTCAAGAAGCTTGCCGATACCTGCACAGAAGGATTCATAGGTTTCACCCGGCAGACCCAGAATAAGCTCCGAATATGTGGTTACCCCTGCGTTTCTGTAAAGAAGCATAAGCTCTCTGAACTTTTCAAGACTCATATTCTTTCTGCCGATGTTTTCAAGGGTTTCAGGATTAAGACTTTGGAAAGAAAGTGTTGCGCCTTCCTTACTCAAGCCGTATTTTTCAAATTTCTGATTGATTCTGAAAACAACTTCGTGCTTGTTCTTTGCATAATTTGTGCGTATTCTTTCAGGATATCCGTACTTTTCCCTAACCTCAACAAGATGGTCAACAATTTCCTCGTCTCTGTCATAAGCGCCGAAATTTGCATCCGCACCCCAGAGAAATGCAATCTTATTTTCTGCAAACCAATCAATTTCTGCAAGCACTCTTTCAATCGGAAAAAGCTTGACCTTTGAGTTGGTGCAGCCCCAGTCGCAATAAGCACAGTTTCTGGGGCAACCACGGCTTGTTTCAAGAATAGCATCAAGCTGCATATTAGGATTTTCTCTTATTATATCATCGAAAACTCCCGTGAGATACGGAGACGGATAATCGGTTTTTGTTAAAACTTCAACTCCATTTGAATATGTTTTTCCATTCATCCTATAGGAAAGATTCGGAACTTTATTATACATCGGTTCATCCTTAATAAGTTCCAATAATAAAGCTCGAAAAGCTTCCTCTCCTTCACCGTGAATAAGGAAATCAATATAATCAAACTTATCCAGGAACTCCGTTTCGGGAGGTACATTATGCCCGCCGAACACAATAACGCATTCAGGGAATTTTTGCTTCACTTTTTCTGCAAGTGCCTTATTATATTCGGTATTCCATATATAATTGGAAAAACCGATTACGGCAGGGTTATCAAGGCCATCCACAACCGTTTCTATTTCTTCACGAGTAAACACAAAACGCTTGAAAGCATAGTTATTCTTTATCACTTCATCTGTCCAAGCATACGCAACCAAAAGCCCTGCGGCATAAGGCAGGTAAGCGGATTTAAACAAATCGCCACCGTATGTTGTTGAGGCTTGAACCATATAAACATTTCTCATTCTGCATAATCTCCCTTATATTTATTAACTTTGAAGATGGCGTTTCTTGTATGCTAATCTGTAATTATAAACCCACTCTGTTCCATACTTTGCAAGATAGAGCATAAGATGATCTGTATCAGTAAACGTTAAAGACCACATTGAGTCAGCTGTTTTTCTGAGAAAATCCATTTGGAAATCCATTCTGTTTTTCTTAATGTCCCCTGTTTTCATTCCTGCCGTTTCATAGTTACAGGAAACATGGAAATCACCGTTGTTGATAATGTTTTTTATGCCCATCTCCTCAGCCTCGCTGTGAAGAATAGCATTCTTTTTAAGCGCAAAATTTGACGGAGTGCAGCTGTTAATGAGATCCCTGTTCCATATCAGGTCTTTTGTCGCTTGGGTTTCCTCTTCTGTTTCGGACGGATAACTGAAAAGGAATGTACAGTGGTTCCAAAGACCGACAGCCTTTGCACTCTCAAGAAGCGGCAGCCTGTAATCAAGGTCCACTCCTTTGTTGAGCAGCTTCATAATTCTTGGCGAGTGAGCTTCATAACCCCACGCAAAGAAGCAGGCACCGGCATCATAAAGATTTTTGAGCACCTCAGGAGTAAATCCTTTTTCAAGACGGGCAAAGGAATAAAAATTAATCTTTATATTTCGCCTGATAAGCTCCTTGGCAAACTCATTGTAGTATTTGGGCGGCACAGCCTCATCAACAAAAGCAAAATGACGGTAACCGTATTTGTCAATAAGGTGTTCAACCTCATCAACCGCTCTGTTGACGCTTTTTATATCGAAACACTGCTGTCCTGTATAAAAATCGCAGAAAGTGCATTTTCCCCAGTAGCATCCTTTTGAAAGCTGAACGGGCATAACAATATCAGCCGAAAAATACGCCGAGAAATCGTAGCCGTCAAAACTTGGGAACTCAATTTCATCCATATTCAGAAGAGGTGCATCTCCCGTGTATAAAATTTTGCCCTCTTCGTCTTTATAAACAAAAGAGAAAACATCTTTTTTCTCTCTTTTTCCCTCAATGTACTCACAAAGAGAAACAATGGATATCTCACCGTCGCCTATTTGAAGAGAATCACAGAAAAGCTCAAAAAATTCGGGGATTTTTCTTAAATCTTCTCTTATTTTGTAAATGTAGTTGCCGCCGAGGGTTATATGAGCATTGCAACGCTCTTTTAACATTCTTGCCAGCGTAAGGCCCGGTATGACCTGACTCAAGTCACACACGCTGATTCCGATAAGGTCAATGCCGTCAAACGAAACATCCTTAAGCTTTTCCTCATAGTACTCAATAAACATATTGAGATTTTTATCGTAGCACTGTGTTTTTATATCGGCATAGTCATATGAATAGAAAGGCGTGGCAATATAATTATCAAGCATTATGCGTGACGGAAGGATATGCAGAGAAATAATTTCCAATGCATCCTTAATTATATCCTTGGCCTTGAAATGCATCTCAGGATCATAAAACTTTTCTCTGTCTTTCATTACGGAAACAGCTTCTTCTATATTTTCTGCTGTTTCTACTACTCTGCCTGCGTTCTTACCTAAATACTCATTTATCATCTGAAATCTTGCAAGCTTTGTTTTTATTTCAGGCGTATATTCGCTGAATTTTTCAGCCGAATAGTTGTTTTTTACAACTTCAGCACCAAACTCTTTCAAAAATCCTTTTGCTTTTTCTGCATAATACTGCACCTTGTCCGACTTCAATATATCGTTAAAGAATTCGATATTAACATCCCAAGCCTCTGCTTCATAGCCTTTCGCCTTAAGTTGACCGATAAGCTGGGCAAGCGAAAGATAGGGATTCATCGGATACCACTGGGGCGGCATAATTAAAAGCGTTTTCATAGCAACTGCCTTTCTGTACTTTGTTTATCTGTTTATATTTCAATTGTCAGGTCGCATACCGGGGTTACGCAGCACGGATGGATATATCCGTATTTTTTATCAGCCATTGTCCTTCGGTCTGAAGCGCCATCAATAAGGCGTACCTCACCGCATATAAGCCTGCTTCTGCAATAACCGCATTCGCCGTCGGCGCATTTGACTTTTATTGGCATTTTTTCCTTTTCAAGGGCATCTGAAAGCCTTTCACCTTCACGGCAGAAAACTTGAAATGTTTCACCTCTGTATATAACCTTGCAAAGGTATTCTTTTTCTCCAACGGGTTCTGATATGTTTTCTATAACAAGAATTCTGCATTTTGATGAAGAATCGAGCTTTGAACGGATTTCGCCGCAAAATGCCGCAGAACCGCAAACAAAAACAGCGGTTTCATTTTTGCTTTCCGTCATAATAATTTTCGGAACACAGCGAAGCGATATATCGGCTGATTTTTCAACTTCTCCGCAGAGCGGAAATTCACCGCTTTCATCGCAATAAATAATACTGAAAGCTATATTTTCCGACTTCTGCTTAACAGAATTCACAATGGAAACAACGGTCGCAATGCCGTAAACATCTGTATAAATGCTCACATTGTTGCCGTCACGCAAAGAATTATAGCCGAAGTTGCCCTCAAATGACAAGCAGCGGATATCTTTGCCAACCGCCTTTTTTATTTCTCTGTATGCACGGCAGTTCAGGCTGTTGTTAACGCATACGAGTACCCTGCTTTCACCCGGAACACTCATAACAGGAAGGCTTACAGAAAATTCCGATACTTCATCCTCAAGCTTAAGAGCAATGAACTGCCCTGCTTTGAACCATATTTTTCTGCCGTCTGCAGGCACAAGCTCTGCAACACAGATTGATCCCTCGTCATAACATGTTTTGACGTTGAGCAAAAAATTTTCGGGATGGATCAGTTTTGCCGCCGCATTGGCAGGATATTCCGAAGGAATACAGCAAGCGGGAGCAGATTCAATCATACTGCTCCTGTTTTTGGGAATATTCAGCATTCCCTTTATATCTTTTAAAACGGATTTAACTATTATTCTTTTCATTAAGTTCTGACTCCATTTCGTTAAGCAGCTCATGGGCTACTCCTCTGCCCGATGACATAGATGAACTGTAACCCAGCAAAAGCTTACCGTAACCGCCGGTAAAATAAAGGCCTTTTACAGTATCCTTGTTTTTATCCATTCTTCTGGCAACAATGCCATCATTCTTTTTGCCCAGATAACCGTAAATTACACCATCAGTCGCATCGGTAAACCTTGCAAAGGTAAGGGGCGAAGCCGTTTCAATCTCTTCAATGCAATCACTGATTTTAATTCCCGTTGCCTTTTCAAAAATTTCTATCATGTGAAAGGCAAACTTTTCTTTTTCTTCATAATAGTTTTCAGGGTTGACCTTGCCCCAGTAATCGCCGGTAAACAAGGTTGTCATGCAAAGCATACAGGTTCCCTCAGGTGAGCATTCGGGGTTTACCGCATTAAGACATACCGTATTCTGAACGTCGTTAGTTTCGGGATATGCCATTCTTCCAAACTGTTTGACAGTATCCATATCGGGATATATGAAATATGAATAATCTTTAAGTCCAAGCTCCTGTGCGGATTTATTAAGACCCAGAAACACGCAGAAGCCTCTGCCGCCGAAACTTCTTGCATTGGCTTTTTTTATTTCGTATTCCGGAACATCCTCATTATTCATCAGCTTGCCGAAAACATTATGAGGTGAACAGTTGCACACAACTTTTTTTGCCATACACTGTGTACCGTCCTCAAGCTCAACGCCCGCAACCTCATTGTTTTGCGTAATAATACGGGTAACCTTTGAATTAAGCCAAAGCTCACCGCCGTTTTCCCTAAAGCAATCAACAAGGCAGTTGCTTATTTCGTGGCTTCTCATCTTTGGCACAACCGATTTAAGCTCAATATATGAATTAAGCATCTGAACATAGTGAACAAAATCAAGGTTATCAAGGTCCGTGCACAAATATGCCCAGTATGCCTTAATTATATCCTTAGCCCTCTCGGAAAGATCAAAGGAATCCAGCACTTCGTTTGTGCTGTATGCTGCGGTGTGCATCAGCACCCCATTTTTAAGAACAGCTCCCGCTTTTTTTAAAATGCCAATAGGTGCGGAAAGAGCTTCTATCTCTTTTCTTACAGACTCGCCCGTCTTGAACAAACGCTGAACCTCTTTTTTGCTGCCCGGCTCATATTCCTCAAGCTTGTTGATATATTCCTCTATGCCAAAAGGCATTGTTACATCGTATCTGTTCTCGCCCTCATAGGTTATAAGCCGATATGCATCAGGGATATCAACCCACTCAATTCTGTCCGAAACTCCAAGATAATCAAAAAGACCTCTGACAGGACCGAAAGGCATATTATATCTGCCGAATCCGCAAAGCTCGTGGAGTGAAACCTCAAATTCAAATCTGCCTCTTACAAAACTTGAGGCAAAGCCGCCTGCCGTATGTGACTGTTCAAGAAGCAAAACTCGCTTTTTATTTTTGGCAAGAACACAAGCACAGGCAAGTCCGCCCATACCCGCTCCCACGATTATCGCATCATATTCCTTCAAAAAATTCACTCCATTGCTGCAAAATTATCTGAACATGAGAGTAAGACTTTCCTCCGAGTCATAATTAACCAGGTAATCGCAGCTGTATTCGGATAAATACAGCAGCAACAAATCAAAATCAGAATAGTTGACGGGCCATATACGTCCGCTGTTTTTCGTAATAAGCTCCAAATGAAAATCTCTTCTTATCTCTCTGCGCACGCTCTGAGGCACACCTTCAATAACATCCTTGCATACAGTGTAAAATTCCCCGTTCTTTTCGCCGGAAATAACACCGTTCTTGCCTAAATCGTCATAAAGCAATGCATTTTTCTTAAGCGAAAAATTGGATGGCGTGCAGCTGTTTACAATATCTCTGTTGTTTCTTACGAAATCAAGAGTCATTTCAATTTCTTCCCTTGTTTCCGTAGGATATCCGATGATAAAAAGGCAGTTGTTCCAGATGCCCGCATCATGGGCATTTCTGAGAATTTCCTCTCTCTTTTCGGGGTCAACGCCCTTGTTCATCATGCCAAGCACCCGTTCTGAATAAGCCTCATAGCCCCACAGAAGAATTCTTGCGCCCGATGCATAAAGCTTTTCCATAACCTCGGAAGTAAAACCTTTTTCAAGGCGTGCAAAAGAATAATAACGGATATCCAGTTTTGCATCCGTTATAGCCTGCGCAAGCCTTGAATAATATTCAGGCGGAATTGCCTCGTCTATGAATGCGAATTTTGTTATTCCGTATTTTTCGATATAATATCTGAACTCATCAATTACTCTGTCAATTTTCTTTATATCAAAGCATTGCTGGCCGTAATAATAATCGCAAAAAGTGCATTTGCCCCAATAGCAGCCCTTGGAAAGCTGAATCGGTAAAACGGGCTCCGGTGAAAAATATTTTGAAAAATCATATTGCTCAAAATCGGGGTAAGCAACATTATCAAAATCAAGCTTTTGGGATGTAACTGTGAACACAGCCTTGCCGTCTTTGTTAAGATACACAGTATTTGAAACCTCTGAAATATCAATTTCACCGTTGATATACCGGGCGGTTTCAATAATGGATTTTTCGCCGTCACCGACAGACAGAAAGTCTGCATATTCGCCGAAAAGCTCGGGATGATTCATAAAATCCGCTTTGTTCTGGGTTATATAGTTTCCGCCAACACAAACCTTTGCAGCGGTATATTTCTTCAACAGCCTCGAAAGGGTGAAAGCAGGAATCAACTGACTTAAATCGGGCACGGAAATGCCGATATAGTCATAATTCTTTTCTGCAAGCTTTTGAGCATTAACTTCAAAGAAATCCAAAAACATATTTGTTTCTTTGTCCTTGCACTGCAAATCGATATTAACCCAATCCTGCTTCAGAATGGGGTTTGAAAAGTAGTTATCAAATATAATCTCACAGGGAGCATAAGGCAATGATGCTATTTTCAGCGCCTGCAGAATGGTTTTTTTTGCCGAAAAAAGTTTTTCGGGAATGTAAAAATCCTTCTTGTTTCTCATCACGGCAACGGCGGCATCCGTGCTCTCGGCAACGGTTCTCAACGCCTGCATTCCGTTTGCAAATGCTTCCTGCATTTTCATGAATTTAAGAAACATTGTTTTTTCTTCAATGCCGTATTTTTCAAAATTCTCCCTTGCGTCGGGATAATCATTGCGGATTCTTTCGCTAAGCTCCTTATATTTTTTCTCGCACTCGTCAATACATGAAAGCAGATGTTCTGAAGATAAAATCCGGTTATAAAACTCCACATTCAGGTCAAGACAATCCACGGAATAGCCCTTTGCCTTAAGCTGAGCTGCAAGCAACGGTATTGAAAGATAAACCGATGTCGGATTCCATTGAGGCGGATAAATAAGAAGCATTTTCATTTACGTTTACTCCCCTGTTTTTTCAAAAATCACTTTCTCCCTTGCGTTTGTGCAAAGGGTTGCACTTCTGCGCTTACCGTACCATATTATTTCCCTTGCATAAACAGCCCAGTTATCAATATCCTTTTCCAGCGTGATGGTAAGCCTGTTTTTAATCTGTTGAAGAGGTGCGTATTTATCTTCATAGATATTTTCAAAATAGTTGTAAAAATCATAATCACTTTCAACAACTACGGTTTTCTGCTGCGGATAACGGATGATTGCCTTTTGATATTTCAGCAGGCTGTTCATCACCTCTGCGTCGATACCCAAAGATTCGATAAACTCCTCAATTTCAGGCCAGAACTTCTCGGAATTATAAACCATATCAAGAAAAGCGCCTTCCTCAAAATACCAACCAACCTTGCTGAAAATATCGTTCTGATAACACCAGTCGGAATTTTCCGTGTCTGTGGTTTTTGTTCTTATCATATCAAAAAGCTTATAAATATATCTGCCCGAATCAGAGAATATATAGTCAAGAAGCCTGTTGTAAAATTCATAATAGGAAATGCCAAGCTCATATCTTGCATAGATTGCAAAGCATCTGAGCAGTCCGAGATGATGAAAGCTTTGAAGGCAAACAGAAAACATATTTGCTTTTACCCACTCAGGCTTTGACATATCCTTGGTTTCAACAATAACGTCATAATATTCCTGCACACCGTTAAAATTAGCGGGATAATGGATTCCGTGAAGAGGAACTCTCTCCCAGCGAATTCCGTATTTATCCTTGTAGTCAGGCTGCGCAATGGGGGCATTGCAATAAACCTGGCAGGTATACACCGTCATTGAATTATGCTGGCCCGCTTCAAGCAGATAACAAAGACCTTTGCAGAATGATTCGTAGGTTTCACCCGGCAAACCCAGAATAAGTTCTGTGTATGTAGGTATTCCTTCGGAGCTGTATAATGCATTGAGTCTTGTGTAATATTCGATATCAAGATTTTTTCTGCCTATATTTTCAAGCACGACAGGTGACATCGACTGATACGCAAGGGTAACCCCTTTATCAACGCCGTTATTGTTGAGAAGCTTGCCGATGGCAAAAACATTTTCATCGCTGTTTTTGGCATAACACGGCTTAAAAATCTGGGGAAAGCCGTTTTTTTTGTTGCAATCAACAACATATTGCGCCACCTCTATATCTCTGGCAGAAATGCCAAAGTTGGAATCGGCGCAGTAACAATAGGTTATTTGGTGACGTGACATCCAGTCTATTTCCTGCTTTATTTTTTCCATCGGGAAATAGCGGATTTTTTTGGTGAAGCACCAGTCACAGAATGAGCAGGCATAGGGACAACCTCTGTTTGTTTCAAGTGTTGCCTGAAAACTAATGCGCGGATAATCCTCCATCATCTTGTCAAATACGCCCGTAACATAGGGCGAAGGAAGATCATCAAGGTCAAGACAGCCGTCATTTTCGGTTGTAACAAAGCTGTCACCGTCACGGTAAGAAATGCCTTTCACCTTTGAATAATCATTACCCTCAGCCAACAGCAATTCCTTGAAGCAATGCTCACCCTCACCGTGAATAAGAATATCAATAAACGGATTTTCCTCCAGAACACTCGTATTGAAAGGAATGTTGTGACCGCCGAACACGATTATGCATTCGGGATATTTACGCTTGATTTCAGCCGCAAGCACCTTGTTATACTCCATATTCCACACATAGCAGGAAAAACCTACCATAAACGGGTCTTTAATGCGCCTGAGATTATCTTCAATTTTTTCACGCAGAAAAATTATTTCTCCCAGGTTATACCTCTCCCTTATAGCGGGATCGCTCCATGCATAAGATGCTATGCAGCCTGCCGCATAGGGCAAGTATGCCAAACGGTCACTATAAGCAACATTAACTTGCACAAGATATATGTTTCTTTTCATTTTTTCACCTAAATACCCATTTTATAATTACATTGTATTATAACAATTACTTATAGAAAAGTCAAGCAAATCAAAGCGTTTGCAGATGTTGGCATTTCGGCCGTAAATACCGCTCGCAAAAGCAAAAATAACAACACAAACGGATAGTTCAACGATTGATTATTTTCCGTTCCTGTGATATAATATTGCAAATTCAAAATTCAGTATATACAGGAGAGCCAAAAATGAAAAAACCAACATTTAATTTCGGCGAATTTAAACAGTATGATAAAACATTTATCACGGCAGAAAACGGCATAGACGTTGAAAATGTTACCGCCGTTGCGTTTGACGGTGAAACTCTTTATATTGCTCAGCCAGATTGCCTTGTTGAATATGCACAGGGTAAAACAAAAAAGCTTCCCGCAAAAGTTTCAAAGCTTTTTTCAAGAAAAGGCCGACTTTTTGCAACAGTCGGAAACTCTCTTGCCGAAATAAAAAAAGGCAAACTCAAAAAAATAGCAGATTTTAATTCACCTGTTATTGATATATCCGTTGCTCTTGATGAATCTCTGTGGCTTATAACGGAAAAAGAGCTTTTCCTTATGGATAATGATGAATTTCATAAGATAGTAGATGTTCCGGAAGATACCGTTTGCCTTGCAGCGCTTGATAACAAGGCAAAATATGCGGAAACCGTGTATATAGGCTGCGTTAACGAAGGCCTTCTTTCAATGAAAGGCAAGCGCCGCCATTGGGCAGAGATCACTCCCGATATGTCAGGCGTACTGAGCCAAAAAATCAACTGCATCGCAATTGATGCGCTCGGCCATCTCTGGGTCGGTTCCGACGAAGGACTTAACATTTATGACGGCAGAAATTATTGGTTTAACGGCAACGATTTTTATTCCGTTCCCGACGGTTCATTCAATGACATGTATTTTGCTGCGGACGGCAAGAAGTATTTTGCAACCAACACGGGTATAATTACCCTTATTGAAGGCAAAATTTCATATTTCTCTTATGGCGTATGGCTTATGCATCCCACAGTTACCAAGCTTGCTGTGTCCGATAACGGTACGATTGCCGCAGTTACTCCCAGAGGAATCAGCCTTATCACATCAAAATATATGTCGCTTGAAGAAAAAGCCAATCACTTTGACGAGCTTGCGGTTAAATATTTCACAAGAAACGAAGGCTATCAGGTTTCAAGAGAGCTTCGCAAATACGGAGATATGGAATCGGGCTGGCTCCCCAATTCGGATAATGACGGCCTTTTCACCGGAGTTTACTGCGCTAGCCAGTGCTTCCGCTATAAAGTAACCGGTGACAAACAGGCAAAAGCAAATGCAAAAAAAGCTGTTGAAGCAATGATAAAGCTCACCGAGATAACCGGCAAGCCAGGCTTTACGGCAAGAGCAACAAGATATTCTTATGAGGAGAATTTTGCAACGGGCAACAGAGAAGAGTGGCATTTTTGCGAAAATAATCCTGATTGCGAGTGGCTTGGCGAAACTTCGAGCGATGAAATGACAGGGCACTATTTTGCCTACGGAATTTATTATGACCTTGTTGCGGATAAAAACGAAAAGAAAAAAATTGCTGAGGTTGTTAAGACCATCACAGACCATATTCTTGAAAACAATTTTCACCTGACGGATGTTGACGGCATCCCCACCACATGGGCAAACTGGGAGCCTGATCTTCTTAACAACGATGACAGATGGTTCTATGAAAGAGGAACAAATTCTCTTGAAATTCTTTCATTCCTTAAAACCGCCTATCATGTAACGGGCGATGAAAAGTATAATCAAGTATTTGATATGCTTATCAAGAAGCATCATTACGCAATGAACTGCATGCAGTATAAGTGTGAGGACGGCCACGTTGCTCATATTGACGACCAGCTTGACTTTGTTAATATTTATCCTCTTCTTGTTTATACGGATAACGAAGCTCAAAAAGAGATTTTCAAAATGGGTCTTACCCATCATTGGGAATATGAAAGACCGGAGCGTTCGCCTTTCTTTAACATTGTTTACGGTGCGCTGACAAACAACAGCTGTGACATTGAGAATGCGGCAAAATCACTTGCCGAAATGAATCTTGATCTTATAAGATGGCCGATTTATAACAGCTACAGAAAAGATATTGTTTGGGATACCGAGCAGGAGGCAATGGGCATTCCCGCTCAGCTCAAATATCCCGTTGAATATTCATCAAGAGTGCTTGTTCACTATGACGGCAACCCGTTCGTTTGCGATTCAGGCGCCGAAGAATTTGTTGATATTAACAGCAAAACGGTTAACCGCACTTCAACTCTTCCCGGAACCTCAGGAGCAAACGGTATGAGAGCAATGATGCCGTATATTTATCTTCTGCCTTATTGGATGGGCAGATATTACGGCCTTTTGGGTGATTGATTATTCATTACAAATTTTGATATACAGTAAATTTAAAAATATTTTCTTTCGGAGTGGAAATCCATGACATCAATTCTTTTAGCGATTAAAAATATTTTTCACGGCGTTGTGGCGGTGGTGATGCTTATCCCTGTTTTGCTGACAATGGGTGAAGCCGGCGACCCGAACACGCCCGTTGAAACATATCCTGATGCAACCAATCCGTATATTACCGAATACCTTAACCCCGATATTTCCGCCCATCGCTCCGGTGCGGGTCTTGCCCCTCAAAACACTCTTATGGCATTTGAAAATATTATTGAACAGGATGATTCTGTTGGCGTTGACACTCTTGAGTTTGATGTTCAGATAACTGCCGACGGCGAGTTAGTTCTTCTTCATAATCTCACTTATGATGACACCACAAATGCCGTTGAAGCTTTCGGAAGAAAGAATGTTTCAGTTTCCTCGCTCACTCTTGAAGAAGCTCAGGTGCTCAATCTTGGCGAAAACTTTGAACTGAACGGCGAATATCCCTACAGAGGTTTGAGAGGACAAGATATTCCATATAATCTCAGGGTTGTCACCTGCGATGAGATAATTGATTATGTTGAAGCCAACAGCAACGGCAAAAAGCACAACTATGTAATTGAAATCAAAAGCATAGGAATCAACGGATATAAGGCTGTTGATAAGCTTTATTCAATCATTACAGAACGCAATTTGCAGGATAGAACAATTTGGTCAACCTTTGCTCCCGATATTTCGGCATATATGAAAGCGAAATATCCCGATATGCCCCGAACAGCCGATGCAATTGAAGCGATTCAGTTTTATTTTTACTTCAGAATGAACTGGAATCTTCAGGATGTAAGTCCGTCTTATGTTGCATTGCAAATACCTTACGGCTCAAGTGCACTTGATAACATCATTAATCTCGGCACAAGGGAAATGCTGAATTATGCCCATTCAAACAACATTGCTGTTCAGTATTGGACAATAAACAGCGAAGAAGAGGTTATAGTTCTCACCCAAAACGGCGCAGACTGCATAATGACCGATTATCCGCAAATGGCTTATGAAGCCGTCCAAGCATGCAAATAATCTTATGATTTAACACAAGCTGTTCTTAGTCAGGACAGCTTGTGTTTTTCATGAATATCCACATAAACGCAAAGTATTTATATTAATATAAGTTTTAATTAGATTTTATTGACAATTAACATCGGTCAATGTAAAATAAAACATATAAATGCCGGCACCTTTTGCACAAAGGTGCTTTTTTGATAAAAGCAATCGGAGGAAAAAATGAAAAAAGAAAAAACAACAAAACAAAAGGCGCATATTTTCAAAAACACCGCCTTTATGCTTAAATGTGCCTGGAAAAGCGCGCCGCTGTCATTGATAATAATTTATTTATCTTATATTGCGGAAAATGTTTATTATTCAGTTGTTATCAGCGTTATGTTTCTGCAGACCGCTCTTTCGATTATCGAGGGCAACGGCACGTTCAAAGAATTTGCAATCAAAATGTGTATTATTGTTTTCGGCAAGGTTTTTATTGACCTGCTTGCATACATTGACATGTATACGGTCAGAACAAAATTCGAAATCAAGTGCGAAAGCTACATAAACAGCCTCATTTTCAAAAAAGCTCAGGAGGTTGAGCTTGGCTGTTATGAAAACCCGGATTTCTTCGATAATTATAACAGAGCAACCTGGGTTGTTGAAAAAGGCGGCTTCAAAAGAATCATTGAAGGCTCTGCATGGACAATCGGCTCCGTTGTAAGCATAATTTTCCTTGTTGCTTACCTTATTTCCATTGACCCGTTTCTGCTGTTTTTCATCATTTGTCCCCTTATTGTTATTGCAATCCGCACAAAGAAAAACAACATTGAGCTTGAAAAAGAAAAGGAAATGACCCCCTTTGAAAGGCAGAAGGATTACACAAAGCGCACAATTCTGCTTAAGGATTTTGCAAAAGAAATCAAAACAACAGGCATTTTTACGGTTGTTAAAAACAGATTCAATTCCGCAGTTGAAAAGAATATTAAAGTAATCAAAAAATATGGTTGGAGAATTGCTCTGCTGGAGGCGGTTGCCGATTTCTTTGGCGAAATCATCCCCGTTTGCGGCGGCTTCGGCTACGGTTGCTACAGACTCATCGTGCTTCAGAATCTTGAAATTGCTGATTTTTCCGTGCTCATTTCCGCAATCACAAACACACGAAACAAACTTAACCAGCTTGCAAGATACTTTGCAATGCAGCAAAAGCATTGCCTCTGGGTGCAGAATCTGCGCGATTTTCTTGACTATGAACCCCAACTCACAGGTGGCGGCATTGAACCTGCAGATTTTGAAAGCCTTGAATTCAAAAATGTTTCATTCCGATATGAGGGCAACGATAAAAACACGCTCACTAATGTTTCATTCAAAATTAACAAAGGCGAAACCTTTGCCGTTGTCGGCCATAACGGCGCAGGCAAAACAACGCTTTCAAAGCTGATTATGCGCCTTTACGATGTTACCGAAGGTGAAATTCTCTATAACGGCATCAACATAAAGGAATATGACCTAATAAAATACAGAGAAAAATTTGCAAGCGTTTTTCAGGATTACAGAATATTCGCAATGACCGTTGCGGAAAATGTTCTTATTGAAGAAGTTGATGAAAACAACATTACGCTTGCGCAAAAAGCTCTTACTCAAAGCGGCGTTTACGAAAAGATTCAAACTTTGCCCGAAGCCGAAAATACTCTTCTGACAAGAGAATTTGATAACAGCGGTGCTCTGCTTTCAGGCGGCGAATCCCAGAAGGTTACCATTGCAAGAATGTTTGCAAAGGATTTCGAGGTTGCCATTCTTGACGAGCCTTCCTCGGCGCTTGACCCCATTGCGGAAAGCAAAATGTATGACGCACTTATGGACGGCACAAAAGGTAAAACCGTTTTTTATATATCCCACCGTCTTTCCAGCGCAACACGTTCAGACAGAATCCTTGTTTTTGCAAAAGGCAAGCTAATTGAATCGGGCACTCACGATGAACTGATGGCTGCCGAGGGCGAATATTGCACAATGTTCACTCTTCAGGCATCAGGCTACAGAGAGGAGGACGAAGAAAATGAATAAGACTCCCAAAAAGCAAAAAAGCGCAGAAAAAACAAGTACACTCCGCAACAATCTGTTTATGCTGCGTTTTGTTGCAAAAAATGCACCCAGTCTGCTTTTCTTTTACATCTTCTTTGATGTTCTGACCAACGTTCCGTGGATTCTCTCCAATGTTGTGTTGCTCAAATATATAATTGATGTTGTTACCTCGGGCGTTGACTTTTATAGGATAGGCGTTGCCTGCGCAATATTTGCGGCGCTTGTTATTATCGGCACAATAGGCAGCACGGTGTTTTATGAGATATTCCTGCCCAAACAAAAAGAAAGGCTTCATTTCAAACTGTACTCCGCAATATATGAAAAAGCCGCAAAAATGGATTTTGAAGCATACGATAACCCTGCTTATTACAACGACCTTGTTCTTGCCATGACCTCAATGAACGAGAGGGTTGACAGAGTTATTTCCGATGCGCAGGATATCGTAAGGCTGCTCACATCAATCCTTTCAATCACGGCTGTCATTGCAGCCATTGACCCAATCTGCCTTGTGTTCATTTTTGTTTGCGTTGCCGTAATGATACCCATCGGCAGACTTATCGCAAAAGTCAATGTTAAACGAACAGAAGCCATGACTCCGCTTGACCGCAAAAACCTTTATTTCAGCCGTGTTTTTTATTTACAGGATTACGCAAAGGAATTAAGGCTTAACCCTGCCGGCAGAATGATTGAGAGAAGATACAATAAAAACGTAACGGACAGACTTTTCACTATAGCACCTTTTTTGCGCAGGCAATGGCAGCTATATTTTTGCCAGGAAGCTCTGCCCATGACTTTGTTGGTTTATCTCGGAATCGCCCTTTTTATGGGTCACAAGGCCATTGTTACAAAAGAAATTTCACTTGGCGATTTTGCGGCCGCATTTAACGGCGCAAATGCCGTAAGCCGCTGTGTTTTTGACCTGACAAGTTGGTTTTCTATTAATTTAAGAGAAAATGCCCTTTATATTGAAAAATTCAGAAAGTTTATGTCTGCAAAAGAAAAAATCATCGGCGGTGAGATTAAAACGGTTTACGAAAAACCCGTCACAATCAGGCTTGAAAACGTTTCCTTCACTTATCCGGGTAATGAAAAGCCAACGCTGAAAAACATCAACCTTGAAATCAAGCCCTATCAGAAAATTGCCCTTGTAGGCTACAACGGCGCAGGTAAAACCACGCTTACGAATCTGCTGCTCAGGCTTTATGATGTAACCGAAGGCAAAATTACCGTTGACGGCACCGACATAAAAGAATGGGATATCCCCTCTTATCACGCAAATTTTGCCGCTGTTTTCCAGGATTTTTCGCTTTTCGGCGCAACAATCGGCGAAAACGTGGCAATGAACGAAAATCCCGATAAAGGAAGAGTCCTTGCTGCGCTGAAAGAAAGCAGCTTCAGCAAAGATCTCAAAAACGGCACCGACACCATGCTCCTGCGTGAATTTGATGACAGCGGCCTTTCTCTCTCAGGCGGAGAGAGCCAAAAGGTTGCGGTTGCAAGAGCGTTTTATAAAAAATGCCCCTTTGCCATTCTTGACGAGCCGAGCGCAAACCTTGACCCCGTTTCCGAATATGCCTTAAACGAGGCAATGTCAAGAGCAGCAGCGGATAAAACGGTCATATTCATTTCACACAGGCTTTCAACAACCGTTATGGCAGACGTTATATATATGCTTGAAAACGGTGAAATTGTTGAAAGCGGCTCTCACGATGAGTTAATGGCGTTGGGCGGCAAATACGCCTATATGTTCAATCTTCAAGCTGAAAAATATCAGGAGCATTCTGAAAATTCTTAAATAAGGAGCAGTCTTATGTGGAAAATAATCAGAATTTTTGTTTCCGTTTTTGTTGCTTTGGAAACCGTTATCACAGGCATGTTTGCCGGCGTGGAACCGCACCGCATTGAAATGCCTCAGGTTTATGCAGGCGAATACAGCCAATATGTTGACCCGTTTATAGGAACGGGAGGAACTCCGTGGACCTGCGCCATGCTCAGCCCCGCCGCCACAGTCCCCTTTGGGTCGGTAAGGCTCGGACCCGACACCTGCTTTGCAGGCGGAACATATCTTATTAAAATGAACACCTCCGGCTATTATTATGAACAAGGACACATAAAGGGCTTCAGTCACTCCAGGCTTTCCGGAACAGGTGCGGAGGACTATTGCTGCTTCAGAGTAACTCCTGCAATCGGCAAAAACGAAGCCGGTATAATGACATATTCTCACTCCTTTGAAGAAGCTTCTCCCGGTTATTATTCGGTTTATCTTCCAACCGTCGGATGTCTTGCAGAAATGACTGCCGACATTCATACGGGCGTTCATCGATACAGCTTTTTTGACTCAGACGATGCACATTTATATATTGATGTTACAAGCGCATCAGCCAATAAAACTTCCTTCGAAGGTTTTGTTGATTACAATGAAAAAGCAGGAATTATCACGGGCGGATGCCTGCTTGACGGCCAGTTTTCGGGCAGATATGACGGCTTGCCCACATATTTTGCTGCCGTTACAGACAAACCCGTTATATCTTATGAAATAAGCAGCGATAAAACCGACTGCGGCATTGATTTGAATTTCGGTTCTCTGAAAGACGAGAGCGTTGAGTTGAAACTTGCAATAAGCTTTGTAAGCGCTGAAAATGCTTTGCTTAACCTGAAAGCTGAAACAGACGGGCTCACTTTTGACGACGTGCGTAAAAATGCCGTTAACGCTTGGGAAGAACGTCTTTCATCAATAAAAATCAACAGCGCCGACGAAAAAATAAAAACCGTTTTTTACACCGCGCTTTATCACAGCATGATTATGCCCACCGATTTCACCGACGTCAACGGTGAATATCTCGGTTTCGATAAAAAGGTTAAAACTGCTGACGGATATACATACCGTACAGACATGTCATTGTGGGACAGCTGCCGAACGGCACATCCGCTTTATACGCTTATTGCTCAGGACATACAGACAGACTGCCTTAAAAGCCTTGTTGAAATGGCCAAGGCCGGCGACAATGTAATTCCGAGGTGGCCGATGGGCGCAGGATACACAAGCTCAATGCTCGGCGACCCCGCCAACATAGTGATAGCCGAAAGCGTACTCAAGGGGCTTACCGATTTTGACGTTGATGCGGCTTATGAGTTCATGAAGAATTCATCTGACAATCCCGTTAATCATGACGGACGGAATTTTATTGAAGAATATAATAAATACGGCTACATTCCTCAGGATATTGAAAATGTTAACAAATCCGTCAGCCGAACAATAGAATATGCCTGGGAGGATGCGGCAATAGCTGATGTTGCTCAATTCCTTGGCAAAACAGAGGAAGCTGAAAAATACGCCGCAAAATCAATGTACTACAAAAATGTTTTCAATCCCAAAACCAAATATTTTCAGGCAAGAAACACGGACGGCAGCTTCGTTTGGAATTTCAGTCCGTATATAACAACATTTTATGATGCGGTCATGATAAAAAAATTTGCTGATTGCTATTGCGAAGGCAGCGCAAGACAATGGCGTTGGAACGCTTTGCACGATATCGACGGCATGATAGAGCTTTTCGGCTCTGAAGAATACTTTGTGAGCGAGCTCGATGACTTTATGAAAGATGCTTCTTTAACAAGAGCCGCTCTTGACCCCGGTGACGGCTTCTGGATAGGCAATCAGCATGATATTCACACTCCCTATCTTTTCAGCAATGCTGGCCGTCCCGATCTTACTCAAAAATGGGTCCGTTGGACACTCAAAAACCGTTTCAGCACCGATATCAACGGCCTTGACGGAAACGATGACGGCGGAACAATAAGCTCATGGTATGTTTTCTCTGCTCTCGGCTTTTATCCTCTGGCAGGTTCAGACAAATATTGGATCGGCTCGCCGAATGTTGACAGCGCGGAAATAACGCTGTCAAACGGCAAGCTTTTGAAGATATCTGCTCTTAATCAAAACGACAAAAACATTTATGTGAGCGGCGTCACTTTTAACGGAGAAAAGCTTGAAGGCTGTTATATAACCCATTCGCAGCTTATGAACGGCGGCGAGCTCGTTTTTTCAATGAGCAACACACCCAATAAATAATAAGGTTTCGGTAATTACAAAATGAATGAATTAAGCGAAATTTTCCTGAATATTAACAGCGGTGACACCGTCGTTTTGGAAAATGGCAAAACCTACCATGTGCGCCAGGACAATTCTTTTGAGAAACTCGGATATTATTGCTCCAACACGGCAAAGAAACACGAAAATCCTGACGGAATGCGCCACTCTGCCATATATATGAAAGATTTGCAGAATATAACAATTGACGGCAACGGAGCAAAAATCGTTATTCACGGCAAAATGACTCCCCTGCTGTTTGACGGCTGCAAAAACATCTCTGTCAAAAATCTGACAATTGACTATGCATGCCCCACAATGGCTGAATTCACCGTTCTTTCCAATGACCGTGGGGTATGCGTTATCAAAATCAATACGGACTGCCTTTTCCGCATTGAGGGCAACAATTTGATTTGGCAGGGAGAAACTGACCTGAACGGCAAACCGTATTGGGAGGACAGCTACATCGGCAATCGCAGGCACATCAAGATTTTTGACACGCAAGCTGAAATCTGCCGTGACCTCAGGCGTGATGATTTTGAATTTGAACTAATAGAACAAATTGATGCAAACACACTTTTGGTGGAATTGAAGAATAAAGATGTTCCGCTTTTGGCAGGATGCATTGTGCAAACCCGCAACATAGTCCGCGACCAGACGGGAAGCCTGTTTGAAAGATGCAAAAATCTTTGCTTTGAGAACCTGCGAATCAAATTCATGCACGGCCTCGGAATGGTTTCTCAGTTTTGTGAAAACGTAACATACAAAAACTGCGATTTTACTCCTGCAGAAGGCAGAACAATTGCCAGCACGGCAGACTTTTTTCAGTTTTCGGGCTGCAAAGGAAACCTTACGCTTGAAAACTGCAAGGCATGGGGCGCTCAGGATGACTATATCAATGTTCACGGCACGCACCTGCAAATCATTGAAAAGCAGGATAGGGAAAATTGCATCACCGTTCGTTTTATGCACAATGAAAGCTGGGGATTCCAAGCCTTTGAGGTTGGAGATGAGATTGAATTCATAAAATGGAACACTCTTATCCCCTTTGGCAATGCAAAAGTTCTTGAATACAGGCGTTTGAGCGATACTGACATCATGCTTTTGCTTGACAGGCAGCTCCCTGATTTGGAGCTTGGCAAGGATGTTGTTGAAAACGCCACCTGGACACCGAATTTATATGTCATAGGCTGCGATTTCGGCCCTACAGCAGGCAGAGGAATTCTTTGCACAACACGTGGCAAAGTAATAATCGAGAATAACCGTTTCCGCAATCTTTGGGGGCCTGCTTTGCTTATTGAGGATGACTGCAATTTCTGGTTTGAATCAGGCTACACAAAAGAGATTGTCTTCCGGAATAATCGTATAATCGGTTGCGACTACGGCGGAACATGGGCAAATTCGCCGACAATCCGTTATACACCCAAGGTTATGAAGGAAGATTCTTCCGAATTTGTTCACGGAAAGCTCTTGCTCTGCGGTAATTCCTTTGAAAACGCCCGTACGGGAACTCATTCATTTTGTTTGGAATATCTTCGGGAAGCCGAAATAACGGGCAACAGATTCGATGCGCCTTACCAAATTCATACTCGCTGCGTTGGAAGCATTGTTGACAAAAACAACACATCTCACTAAAGAGTTTAAATAAAAGAACATGCCGCAAAGGATGCATCCTTTGCGGCATTAAAATTATTGTTGTTTATTATCTTTTAAACTCATTTTTTGCTTGGCTTTTTAACCTTATTGAGCATTGTGTTGATTTCAAGAATCTGCTCCTTGGTAAATTTGCCGCCAAGCATTGAGAAAACCCTCTTTACGGTAAATCCTTTTGCCATTGAGTAAATATTTTTAATCATTCCTATGCTCACCTGGAACCCTGCAACCTCAAGGCCCCCGCCCTTCTTGCCGTCTTTGCCTGATGACATGGCATTTTTGACTTTCAGAAGAATCTTAACAGCTGTCATCTTGCCGCCGAAGGTTGACATGATATCTCCGATGGTGTCGTTAATTGAATATCTTCCGTCGGGCATGGTTATATCAAACCAGTTGATAACTTCGCCCTCTTCTTTCATAATATAAGCTTCGTTGGGCTTATCAACCTTACGGATAACAGATGAATCCTCAAGTTCGCCTGCCTTAACGGTGAGAGCTGTTTCGCCATTGTTCTTAACCTCAAAATAGAAGAAAGGATATTTTCCCTTGGTCTGTTTGCCGACACTTTCACCGTTTGCGAAAAGCTCAACCTCGGGCTGATTTGAATAAACAGTAACCTTGGTCACATCCTCAACCCTATCGACATAGCGTTTGCCGCAGATATGAACCATAGGCTTTTCGGAAAGCCATGCCTGATAAGCATAGAAAGAATCTTTCTTATACTTTCTGTCAAATGTAACCAGACCCTTATGGTTCATTCCGTTTTCGCCGCCCTCTGCACGCGCATCGGCAGCAAAATCAAACATATTCCAAACGTGTGTGGCCCAAAGATAGGGTCTGTCTGCAATCTGCTTGATAAGCTCTTCGTGATAATATGCCTGATATTCCTCGGTGTAATCACCCTGAACGGGGTTGGAAGTGTGCCAATCAAGAGCTTCACAGCCGTATTCGCTGATACCGATAGCCTTGTTGGGATATTTTTTATGGAAATCATCGAACCACGGGCCATTCATATCCGTTGTTCCTCCATACCAACCGAAATAGTGATTATATGAAAGAACGTCGCTGATGTGAACATACTCTGCATCAATGGGGCACATGGTTACCGAAGCGATTGTTGTGGGGCGTGTCTTATCCATTTCATGGCAAAGCTCATTAAGCTTTTTGTGATTTCGGATAAGGTCGGGGTCGGCTGCGCCCGCAATTGTTATTTCATTGGAAAGACCCCAAACAACAATTGAAGGATGGTTATAGTTTTGAACAATAAGCTCCTTCATCTGTGAAACTGTATTGTCAAAGCCGCCGGGCATATGTTTGGAAATATAGGGAATCTCCGCCCAAAGAATAAGTCCCGCTTCATCACAAAGGTCATAAAAAACCTGTGAATGCTGATAGTGAGCAAGGCGGATTGTTGTTGCACCAACCTCAAGAATAAGGTCAAGATCTTCCTTATGATGCTCGGGAAGAAGAGCGTTGCCTATATCAGGCCTGTCCTGATGGCGCGAAACGCCTCTGAGGGGATATTCACGGCCGTTGAGAATGAAGCCTTTTTGAGGGTCAATTTCAAAAGTGCGGCATCCGAAACGGGTTGAAACGCAATCAACCTCTTTGCCGTCACAGATAAGCGTTGCCTTAGCCGTGTAAAGATACGGGTCTTTAAGTCCGTCCCAAAGGTGAACGTTTTTAATCTCGATTTCGGCTTCGTCGTCACCTTCTTCTTCGGCGGTAGCAATAACTTCGCCGTCTGCAATTATTTCATATCTGACTGTGCAGTCATCGTCATCTTTAATAAATGTTTTAATTTCAATTTCAGCATCGGCACCCTTGATTTTGGGGGTAACCATAATTGAGGGTGAGCCGTAATAATCGAGGTCAAAATGATTCTCAGAAACACCTATAACACTTACATCGCGGTAAATTCCGCCGTAAAAAGTGAAGTCCGCATTCTGAGGATAAACCCTGTCATTGGGTGAGTTGTCAACAGCAACCGCAAGAATATTTTCGCCTTTGATATCTTTAATTTCAGCTCTGAAGGTTGAATATCCGCCATCGTGCTTTGCGATGCTTTTTCCGTTCCAAAAAACCTCGCAGGAGGAATTAACACCGTCAAACTGAAGATATTTAACCTCGCCTTCGGGAAGTTCATCACCTTTAAGAGATTTAACAAACCAGCATGTGCCTCTGTAATAATCGTTGCCGCCGTCCTGGCCATCTTTGCCGTTCCATGTATAGGGCAAATCAAGGGCCTGCCAGCCTTCGGGAAGCGATGAAGGCGCTGATTTTGCATCTTTTGAAAAAAGCCAACCGCCGTTGATTACTTTAATATTTCTCATGATAACCTCCAAAAAATATTTTCACATTTATAATTATACATAAAAAGTGTTAAATTTCAATCCGTATTATTTAAACAAAAAGCTTACTGCTTTTACTTATATGGCTTCAAAAGCTCATAGGCAACAATATATTCGCGGGCATACCGTTGAAACGCTTCTTTAGGGGTTGGACATGAAACCCTGCCCGGATTCTTCAGACCGCAGCGTTTGGCAATAATCGCCGCCCTGTGAATATGATAATCCGAGGTCAGAAAAGCAACTCTGCTTTGCTCAAGCTCTTTTCCTGAATGATTTTTGATTATTTCGAGCGCAAACTCAAAATTCTCATAGGTCGTTGTTGACTTATCCTCAAGAATAAATCTTTTTGCATCTATCCCCTGCTCAATCAAATAAGATGCAATAATCTCCGCTTCCGATTTTTTTTGTTCCGGCCTGAAGCATCCTCCGCACGGAATAATAAAACAATCCTTGTTTTCTTTAAGATAAGTGAGTGCCGTCTTCATGCGTTCAAGAAGCTGAGGGCTTGGAGTATCTGCACCAATTACGTTGCCGCCCAATATCATTAAATAATCGCAATCATCACGGTAGTTTTTCTTGGCATCGGCAATCACAAACGGCATATATGCACCTGCAGTTAAAGCGGCATAACCCGCAACACCACAGACAACACCAAGTAAAGCTTTTGTCAGTATTTTCATAAACACTCCCCCTTTACAAGATATCGATTATATATATATTAATTTATAATTTTGTGCTTGTCAATTAACAAAAAACGTTATTTTCTATTGCATTTTTATATTCAATGATGTAGAATATATTGCAAAATCAAAGAAAAAGAAGTGTTAAACAATGAGCATGATTTTTGAAAGAAAGCTTCCCATTCCGCAGGAGGTTAAACAGCAGTATCCTTTATCACCTGAGCTTGAAACGCTTATCAGCAACAGAGCAAATGAAATCAAGGATATTTTCACCGGCAAGAGCGACAAACTCGCTCTTATTATCGGCCCCTGCTCGGCAGACAATGAGGACAGCGTTATTGACTATATCTCACGCCTGAGAAAGGTTCAGGATAAGGTTAACGATAAAATTCTTATTATTCCCCGTATTTACACCAACAAACCCAGAACCACAGGTGACGGCTACAAGGGTATGCTCCATCAACCCAACCCCAACGAAAAACCCGATATGTACAAAGGCATCGTTGCTATCAGGCAGCTTCACATGCGTGCAATAAAAGAAACAGGCTTTTCTTGCGCCGATGAAATGCTTTATCCTGAAAATTACAGATATCTCAGCGATATTCTCGCCTATGTTGCAATCGGTGCACGTTCGGTTGAAAATCAGCAGCACAGACTCACTTCGAGCGGCCTTGATATCCCTGTCGGCATGAAGAACCCCACAAGCGGCGACATTTCAGTTATGATGAATTCAATCACCGCAGCACAACATAAGCATACATTTATTTATCGCGGCTGGGAAGTTCATTCACAGGGCAACCCCTGCGCACATGCAATTCTTCGCGGATATGTTAATAAACACGGACAGTCGCTGCCCAACTATCATTATGAGGATTTGGTTCACCTTGCTGAAATTTATGCAACCAGCGGCCTTGAAAATCCCGGTGTAATTGTTGACACCAACCATGCAAACTCAGGCAAAAAATATCTTGAGCAAATCAGAATTGCAAAAGAAGTTCTTCACAGCTGCCGCCATGATGCAGATGTTAAAAAGCTTGTAAAAGGCTTCATGATTGAAAGCTATATTGAGGACGGCGCCCAGAAAATCGGCGAGTGCATCTATGGCAAATCAATCACAGACCCCTGCCTCGGCTGGGAGAAAACCGAAAAACTTATTTATGACCTTGCAGATTTGCTTTGATAAAAAGCTGTTTACTGTTTAATTTTCGATATTAATTAAAAAGCTGCCTGCGGAGTGATTATCCGAATCCTCCTCAGGCAGTTCTTTTTATAAAATTATGCAAATCAGGCCGCTGCAACCCTCGTTAATGACCCTCTCGAGTGTTTCGCGCAGCTTAAGCCTTGCATCTCCGGGCATTCTGTAAAGCTTATTGTGGAGTCCCTCATTAACAAGCTGATGCAGCGATGTGCCGAAAATATTCGATTGCCAAATCATCGCAGGATTTTCTTCAAACTCCTTAAGAAGATACTTTATCAATTCTTCTGACTGCGATTCGGAACCCACTATCGGCGCAACCTCGGTTTGGATATCCGCTTTCATAATATGAAGCGATGGCGCACTTGCTCTCAAGCGAACACCATAGCGTCCCCCCTGCTTCATAATTTCAGGCTCATCAAGAGTTAAATCGTCAATCCCCGGCAAAACGATGCCGTAACCCGTTGCCTCAACCTCATCAAGCGCATTCTGAATACGCTGATAACCGCTTTGAGCCGCAGAAAGCTCTTTCATACGTCGCATCAGCTCCTGCTCGTTCTCAACGGCAATCCCTGTTTCTTCTTCAAGTATTTTAAAGAATAACGCCGGATACAAGGCTACCGTTATTTTAGCGCTGCCTGTTGCAAGATCCATGCTGTCAATCCCCGAAGATCTTACATATTCGCTCTCTGAGATATTGCCTGCAAACTCCTTAACATCACGGACTCTTTTAAGGCTCCGGGCAAGCTCGCTGACCTTGCCGAAAACAGCGGAACGCAACCAATGCGACTTATCAAGCGATGTTATCCAGCCGGGCAAATCCACTTTAACCTCTTTAATCGGAAATTCGGAAAGCACCTGCGAAAGAATGCCCGAAATATCATCATGATTGAGTTCAAGGCAATTTATCGCCATAACGGGAACACCGTATCTGTCAGTCAGCTTCGAGGCAAGTTCGGATGCAGCGGCGGAATGCGGTTCTTTGCAATTCAAAAGAACAACAAAAGGCTTGTTGAGCGCACGCAATTCATTAATAACCCTTTCTTCCGCTTCGGCATATTCAGAGCGCGGAATATCACTGATTGAGCCGTCTGTTGTAACAACAAGTCCGATTGTTGAATGCTCGGTTATTACCTTTTGAGTGCCGATTTCGGCCGCCATGTTGAACGGAATCTCCTCATCAAACCACGGAGTTTTTACCATGCGCGGATTTTCGCCTTCAATATAGCCGAGCGAAGACGGAACAATATAGCCGACACAGTCAATCATCCTGACCTTCATTTTTGATTTGGAAGGCAGGCTGATTTCAACAGCATCTTCGGGAATAAACTTAGGTTCGGTAGTCATAATTGTTTTTCCGCCTGAGGACTGCGGCAATTCATCGTTTGCACGTTCCCTGCGCAATGAATCCTCAATATTGGGCAAAACCATTGTTTCCATAAATTTTTTTATAAAAGTTGATTTACCTGTTCTTACAGGACCCACAACGCCGATATAAATATCTCCACCTGTTCTGGCGGCAATATCACGATAAATATTACTGTTTGTCATTATAAATCCTCCGAATTCATTGTTATTTTGCTTCTCTAAACTTTATGCAAAAGCAGGACAATGTATGACGGGGATTTATTTAATATAAATTCGCTCTATCTTTGAAAAAAATACGGCTTACAAAGGCAAAAAACCTATGCAAACCGTTTAAATAATCGCCAAGAATTATTTATATAACTTTTTTGTTCCGTAATTCGTCAGAAAGGCGATAACATTTTTTCGCATTGTTACGAATCCTTTTGCGAAATATTCTTGAAATGCAATTCTTTCATTCCTTCAACCTCATCACAGATTGGCTTAAGATTGCATGTTTCACAGTCGAATTTGACGCTGTTCATAATATGATTGAGAGTTTCGGCAATGCGAATGTTTTTCTGTGCAATGGCTTCAATCTTACCATAGTCAACAGTTGGGTCAGTTATAAAGATAATCTTAACCGCTTTTACCGCAGGATTCTCTTTATACTTTTTTATAAGCAAACTGCCGACTTTCTGAAAACTGATGCCGTCTTTTACGCAAGCCTTTGAAACACGCACAGCCTCTTTGTGGGAACGCGAAGATGTTCTTATCATGTATCCGTCAGGAAAGCAATGATATTTAACATATTCAATTTTTTTAATAAGGTTATATGCCTTTTGCTCATCATCTTCGCTTTCGATCTGTATGAGTGAAATTCTTGCAAACTTACGCTTTTCACCAATATGCTGCAAATCATCGCCGATAACAACTATCCCATCGCTTACCGGTGAAGAAGTAACAAGATTAGAGCCTGTACCGTCAAGCTCAAAAGCAGTATCACGCTGAAGAATAACCTGGCTGTAGCCGACATCTTTCCACAAATCTTCATCGGAAAATGAGAAATTTTTTTGAGGCAATTTTTCAGTTAAAAGAAAAACATCATTGATTAAAGAGTCAAAAAAATCCATTACAGCTTTTTATCCCTCTTCATTTTATCATAGCGGTGTTTCCACAGCAGGTCATAAACCACTCTGACCAATTTCATATCAAGATTAAACCAAAAAATTGCAAATGTAACAACAAAAAAGCTCAGTATAACTGCAAGTATAATTAAAATAGCTTCCATATCAGTTCTCCTTAGCAAGGCCTTTCTGTCTTGCGTACTCTGCTGCACCAAGGGCTCCCATAAGCTGAGGATCGGTTGCAAGTTCAACAACTTTGATTTTGAGAACCTTTTCAATCGCTTTTTTAAGGCCGTCATTCTTTGCGCAGCCGCCCGTGAGCGTTATGCTGTCCGTTGCGCCCGCTTTTTTAGCCATAACAAAGCATCTTTTTGCAACTGCAAGCTGAATGCCCGCGGCAATTTCATCCATAGGCTTGCCCTCACCTACAAGAGAGATAACCTCACTTTCGGCAAAAACCGTGCATTGCGCAGTGATGGGAATGGTATTTTTTGCGTTAAGCGAAAGTTTTGAAAACTCGGGAAGTGTCATTTCAAAAGCATTAGCCATGGCTTCATAGAATCTGCCCGTTCCTGCAGCGCATTTATCATTCATTGCGAAATTCTTAACCGTGCCGTCAGTATCAATCGAAATGCCCTTTACATCCTGACCGCCAATATCGATAATAGCCTTAACTTCAGGGTTGGTTACATGAACACCCATTGCATGGCAGCTGATTTCCGAAATATTTTCATCCGCAAAAGGAACTTTATTTCTTCCGTAGCCTGTACCTATAAGATATGAAAGCTTCTCAGCCGAGTCCAAACCTTCAACCTGTGCGATTGCATCATTCAGCGCTATTTCTGCGCTTGCCACAGGGTTAATCTTGCTTCTGTTTGTGACAGATGCAACCATTTTGCCGTTTTCGTCAAGTATAACGCATTTTGTGTATGTTGAGCCAACATCACAACCGCCAAAATATTTCATACATTTTTCTCCTTTACCAAGCTAAATCATCTTCAAAATCCACAAGTGAAGGGTCTAACGGCTCTTCCTGAAGAACAGTCTGCATATATTTATTCACCTGCTCACGCATATCTCTTCTTGAAATTGTGCGCGGGTCCATTAAATCCTGCTTAACCCAAATGAAGTTGATGTTGCGTTCTCTCGCCTGATCATCAAAAATGCCGGTAAGACCATCCATACCCTTGCAGGATATCTGGTCATACATAATAACTGTGTCGGCATTATATTCCTCAACAATTCTCCACAGCTCATCAACAACATTTTTATAGCCACCCTTAGTGTGTTTACGCATAATGGAGCGTTGATAAGTTTTTGCAAGGTCTTTCAAAGACTGTTCTTTATCCTCTGTGTCAATCTCAAGATACGAAATCATTGTTTCCATATCCATAACAACATTCATGCCCCAGCAGTTTTCAAGCCAGTTAGCGAATGATGTGTAATAGTTTGCAGGGCAGCTCCAAACAACGGCCCTGTGACGCATTTCCTTTGACACGGGAGTCTTTTTCTCATAGGCTTTCATCATGATTTTGTTGACCTTTTCGTCAACCTTGATAAACTTTTCGTTAGAACCGCCGGACAAATTAAAATAGAAAATTCTGTAAAGCCAGAAGCATGCACCGGTCATCTGCGGATAAGGAGTTTTGTTTATATCCCATTTCTGGCGCTCATATTCAAGCTGTTTGTTATAGTCCTTCATTCTTGAAAAATATGAATCCCAGTCAAATTTTTCACCTGTCTGCTCTTCAATGAATGCTATGAGAGCTTTAATTTCCTCAACTGCATATTCCTGAACATCTTCACCGTCATAACGAAGAGGCACGCCAAAACAATAAGTCGGAAGATTAAGTCTTCTATCCAGGAAAGAAGAGTTCATGATAGAGCCGTCACATGGCATATTTGTGCCGATCATGCAACAACCCATTTTAGGATAGTCATCTTCGATTGCAACACCCGCCTCTGCGCTGGGAAGAGGACACACATCCGCCGGCACACCAAAGCTTTCCGTCACTTCAAGATACGGCGGTGTTATCTGCTGATCCACCATTGATGACAAAAAAATCGGCAGCGTTTGAAGAGGCATCGGGATGAGATTGGGGAAGCCTGTAAAAACTTCATTTGGAACAATTTCATCCATAAGTACAATCTTTTTTGAAAGCTTGTTGCCGGGATTAATTTTTTCATCAGCACGCAAAGAAATATTTATAAGCTTTGTTGTGTGCTTAACAATCATATTATAATGAAGATGAGCCATGCGAAGCTGTGGGCCTCTCAGGCCTGCAACATGCCTGTCAACAAAAGAAGGGGCCGAAAGATAAGATGCCATCCAGCGATAACGCCATATTCCTTTGACTGTTGAAACAGGGGCTTTTAAGACCATTTTAATCATATCTTTCCATGTTATCAGCCAACGGTAATAGTCATACATTGTGTCTTTGAAACCGCGCCATTCTCTGTGTTTGAGTATGGCGGTATGCTCTTTGTAAAGCTTGCCGTAGTTATCCATTTTCTTTCGCCTGCCTTTCTTTCTGAATCTTTTTAATTTCAAGACTTTCCACAAATGCCTGAACACGGGTGCGCAGCTGACCTGACGCCGATGCTGTATACTGACGGTCAACAGCAGCGGTAGGCACGCCGTAGTCGTTGCTCATAACATAAGAGGCAAGCGCTCTTTCATAGCCCCAATATTCGCAGAATTTAAGCTGCTCATACATAACCCCGTCAGCATGATATTCATCGACGAGCTGTTTTACATAATCTCTTCTTTCCTGAACCTTATCATGGCTCATGTATCTGGGGCACTGGCTTGTTTTGAGATAATGAAGGCAAATCTGTGTAAGTATATCTTCGTTTTTATCTATAATAATTTCTTGCCTTCCCGGAAGTGCACCGAAACAGTATCGGTCAGCAACAACAAGAGCTCCGCTGTCTTCAATAAGTGCGGTGAAATCAGGATCATCCATTTCAGAGCCAACAACAACGATTTTTGCTCTGTAGTTCTTTTTCGCATCCGCCTCTCGCGTTTTCAACTCCTCTGCTGTTTCTCGAAGCATCGGCAAAATCAAAGCTTTGGGGCAACAATATGTAACAAGGTTCAGAATATGATACTCATAACCTGTGATTCTCGGATTCGCTTCTTTCCTGTAGTTGCCAATTTCCGTCATAAGACGGCAAACCTCATTATGTTCTTCAACAGCTTTCAGAATCGCTTCATCGGAAGTGTCAACACCGTAAACCGATGCAAGCTTATCAAGAATTTTTAATCTTGTCTGTTTTGTATAATGCTTTACTGTGTGTTCTTGAAGCTTGAACGGCATATCAAGGAAAGTAACAAAAAACTTTTCTTCGGAAACAAGCTCAAGAAGCTCAAAATGTTCGGCAGTTCTGTTCATTTCCGAACAGGTTTCAGATGCCAAAAGCGCATTGAGGAAATTATATCCTCCCTCAATCGCTCTTTCAAGTATTGCCTTTGAATAGCCGCAAAGGAAGTTACTCATATAATATGTTGCAATATCCATTGAACCCGTTCTGGGTGCGCGGAGTCTGACAGAAAAGCAATTTCCGCAATTGAGAAGCACTTCGGGTATGTGATAACAAGTATATCCCAGAGCAATGCCACCATCAGCTTTTGCCTGCTTGACAAGCTCATTATTGGCATCCTGCAGAAGTTTTTCAAATTCATAAAGATGCTTTAAATCTTTCATAGCGTTCTCCTTATATAATATCGAGCTCTTTAAGAGCCTTCCTTACACCCTCAACAACATTGGAATCATCCGGCAAACCGATAATATTTTTTCCCTCAATATCATAAATTGCGAGATTTTTATCATTCTCAATATAAGCCAGAACAGGAATTCCGTTTGTATTAATATGTTCAATGACACTTTTATCAGGAAGTCTGTTAACAATAGCACCGAGTTTTTTATACATAACAAGTTCATCGGCAACACTTTTAATGGTTGAAATAACCTGAGTGCCTTTCTTACTTGCATCGGTGATAAGAAGAAGGTGTGTTACTTTCTCCATAACCCGGCGGTTAATCTGCTCAACACCTGCTTCACCGTCAATAACAACAAAATCAAAATCGGCCGAAAGCAGGCTGATAACTTCTTTTAAGTAAGCATTGATTTTGCAGTAACAACCGGCGCTTTCGGGTCTGCCGACCGCAATAAAAGCAAAACCGTCAGTTTCAACCAAAGCGTCAAAAATCTTATATCTTGCGTCACCTAAAAGTTCAATTGCCGCCTTGGTGTTTCCGTCTTCAACGGTTGCAACGATTTCTTTTCTGATATCATCAATTGTTGTTTCAACATCAATGCCTAAAGCAGTTGAAAGACCGACAGCAGGGTCAGCATCAATTGCAAGAATTTTCTTATCCGGATAGGTTTCAACCAAAAGTTTAACAATAGCGGCAGAAACAGAAGTTTTGCCCACACCGCCTTTACCGGAAAGTGCTATTATTTTTGCATTATTTTCCATATACAAATCTCCTCATATTCCATTAAAAATAATTATATCAAAGATAACTGCTGTTTTCAACAAAATAAAAAACAAAACTCACAAAATCATAACTCCCGGATGTACGGGAGGTGTTTCCACACCTAAAGGCACAAAAAAGTCCCGTTGCTTCAAACGAAACAACGGGATAATTTGTTGAGATAGCTGCATCGCAGTACAAGGGTAAAACCCTTGTTTAAAACCTTTGATTTTTCATTAGCGGTGTTGCGCACATACATTCCGTCAGAATATGTATAGAAGTGCACCATTCGGGATAATGATAGACCAAACCCCACACAGCATTAAAAGCTTATAACTTATATTATTACCACAAAGTAATATTTCGTTTTAATATGCCAATCTCCTGCGACATGGTGTTTGAAAGTTGAAATGAAAGCTTATAGAATATTACAAACACGGTATCTCTTGCAACAACATTTCCGCCCTCATCAACAACCTCAACAGTTATATTCGCTTTCTTTGCTCCGAAAAGACCCTTGCAAGTTACTTTTCCGTTTTTATCAACAAGCACCTTTGAGTTGTCTGACATCCAGCGAACTGTACAGCCGTCAGCATTTTTTATGCTGCAGTCAAGCTGAACTGAAGCTTTTGTATAAAACGCAAAAAGGCCAAGCTTTTTATTAATTCTTTCAACAGCTTTTCCGTTTTCGGTGATATCTGCAGAGCATTTTTGCGCAGAAACGGTTATTTCAAACTCCGCAGTTTTTGTTATCGAACCGAAGGTGTAGTATACGGTTATTCTCTTTTTCCCTATGGAATTAAGATTTACCATTCCTACATTATAATCGCTTATCTCTTTGCTTGTTCCATCGCTGTAATACGCGATAACCTTTAATCCTGTCAAATCAAGAGGTTCCCCGATTCCGTATTCAGCTTTTGCAGGCATTGACAATACTTCCACACTGTCAACCACAGTTTCAACCTCGATAACCGCAAATTCGCTGAAATGGTCGGTTTCGAAAACTATGTAGTTTCCGTCAATCGTGCTTGCAAAACGCACAAGAGGATTAACAATATCTTCCGTAACATGATAAACCTTACATTTTTTCGGATCAACGCCGTCTGCAAGCTTAATTTTGACCGTTACGGTGCCGTCAGGCTGAACAATAACGGTTTCATAAACAAGGTTAATGTCATAAAAATGCAGACTTCTTATCGAGCCACCAACCGCAAAATTCGTTCCCTCATAATTCGTAGGGTCAACCTCTTCAACAGCAAGTATTGTGTCGGGCTTTATTTCTTTGGCTGTTGCAGAAACAATAACTCCGCAAGGCTCGTGACGAAGCACGATTGAGGCATATTCCAATGTGGAAATCGCATTTGAAATTGATTCTGCGAATGCGTCAACTTTGGCTTGTTCTGTTATATTCAAGCCATATTCAACTGCATTAATTGATGAGTCAAGAGCAATCAGAGATATTTCCGAATAATAACGTCTGTCAAGGTTTTCGACTTTGTTAATTTCAGCGTTTACGGCTGAATAATCAGCAGGAAGATATTCGAGATTTTCTATTGCATTTTCAATAGCCTTTGCCCATTCGGCAACCTGAGCTTGCTTATCAATTGTCAGATTATAGTCAACAGCCGAAAGAGCTTTGTCAAGCTCTGCAAGACTTTCGGGAGTGTAATAGCTACGGTTGATTGACTCCGCTTGTAATTTTACATCATCAACCGATGCATAATCTGCAGGTTTAAATTGAAGTTCGTTTGTTGCCTTTTCTATTGCATTGCACCAAGCATCAATTTTCTCTTGTGTAAGGCCCTCTGCTTCAAGGTCAACCCCACCTAATGCTTCATCAAGCTTTGCAAGACTTTCGGGAGTATAGAGAGTGCGGTCAATTTCGTTTGCCCTTGAAATTACATCTTTTATTTCGGTATCATCAACCGTATCGTCAATCAAAACAAACGGTATATCATACTTTGTTGCGTGCGTATGTGCCGGCGAATTCTCATAGCAATAAATTGTAAGGGATTTACAAGAATCAAATGCGCCGTAACTGACTCCGGTTATTGCCGGAATAACCGCTTTTGTCAAAGCGGAGCAACCATCAAACGAATATCTTCCGATAAGTTCTAAGCTATCGGGAAAAACAATTTGAGTAACCGATGGGTTAATAGAAAAAGCCTGATTGCCTATATCGGTTATGCCTTCAGCAAGGGTAATGGATTTATTATTTCTGCACCACGAAAAAGCTCTGAGGCCGAGTGCCTTAATCGTTCCGGGAAGAGAGATGCTTTCAAGTTTACTGAAATAAAAAGCTTCGTTATCTATGTATTCCAAGCCTTCGTTGAAAGTCACTTTCTTTATTGGGGAATCCATAAAAGCTTCGGGTCTTATAACTTTGCATTCACTCCGGATTGAATACTCTGTAAGCTTTGCAGCATTAAGCGAAAAGATAAGAGCTTTTTTATCGCCGGTATAAACAACACTTTCTTTATCAACAAATATATGAGTGTTATTTTCGTCAATAGTTATTTTTTTAATGTCCGAGTCCTGTGCTGCCCCGTTGCCAACTTTTTTCAGTTTTTCCGAAAAATGAAGATGTGTAAGCCTTGTATCTCTGAAAGCATAGTTTCCAATCTGTTCCGTGCTTTCGGGTAAATCAAGAACTGATAATTTAGTGCATTCATTGAATGCTGCTGTATCAATCAGCTTCAGCTGACTGTTTTCTGCAAAAACAACCTCTTCAAGATTCTTACAGCCGTTAAATGCCGAATTTCCGATATACTGTACGCTTGCAGGAATGGTTATGCTTGTGATTCTGTCACTTTTATAAAAAGCCGTTCCTGCAATACATACAGTTCCTTCTTTGACTTCAAAATTTGTTTCTGTCAATGGCACTTCACCTGAATATCCGACAAGAATATTGCCTGCATAAACAGGACCGACAGGCTGATTTTTCAACCATTGTGTGTTGTAAAAAGCATTTCCGCCGACATAAACAAGGCTGTCTGGAAATGTTATATTTCCGAGTTTTTTATTATAAAAAGCTAACGGAGAAATCGCTACGGTTCCCTCTTTTACATTAACCGTAAAATAATCCGAGGGCGGTGGCCCTTTGAATGTATAGAGCATTCGTCCGAGATATACGGGCTGGTAATCGGGCTTTTTTTCAAACCATCTGGTATAGTCAAGCGCTGAACCGTTAACGGCTCTGAGCATACTGTTCTCGCCGATTGTTATTCTGTCAAAGTTATTTTTACCACTATAACCAAGACTGCCGCCTTCAATAACTTCAACAGAAGATGCTATGTGTAAATCTGTGGCACTGTAGCAATTCTGAAAAGCATTCTGACCGATATTGGTAATGCCCTCTTCTATAACAACTTTTTTAATACTGCTTCTGAATTCATTCCACGGGGCTTCATAATATATCTGACTTTCAAAATTATACATATCACCCGTGCCGCTGATAGTCAATACTCCGTATTCATCAAGACTCCATGTTGCATTTTCACCGCATTTGAAATTTATGCCGGAAGCCTCGGCCTTCATAGGCAAGCATGAAAAAATAAACGTAATCTGAGCAAACAGGACCGCAATTATCAGTATTATAGAAAGAGCTTTTCTCAAACCTACACCCCATTAAAATAATTTTACACAACAATTATATATTAACTTAACCTGTTTTTCAACAGAATCAAATTATTTTTCAAAGGCAAATCCGTAAGTCATTTCTTTTGCTTCGCAGACAGTCTGCTCAATATAATCAGGTTCTGCCGGACTGTATTGTGATTCCAAAACCATGTTACCGTTATCATAATAATCAAATTCCGAATAAGCAATTATCGTCTTTTCATCAGCAGCCAAATTGTTTGCCTGTATGCATTTTCCGTTTTTATACTCAAAAATTCTGACTAAAACTTCGTTTTCAGAAACATATTTTTCTTTGATAGCATTTCCTTCCGAATCATATTCATAGGTGAAACTTGAATTTTCTTCGCCGTTTGAAGAAACACAATGGACCGATATGCACTTTCTGTCATTATAGGTATATAAATATTTACATTCCAAATTTCCGCTTGCATCATAACAAGATTTCTTTACAAGCTCACCTGCATCGTTATATTCATAAACTTTTTTTGACTCAGTTTTGCCAACCCAACGATGCATTTCGGCAATAAGTCTGCCGTTTTCATCATACTCATAAGAATTTCCGTATTTTTCTTTTGTATCAGCACCTTCAAAATATGACTCTCTTACGATTCTGCCGTTTTTGTCATATTTATATTCCGTTTTTGTGCAGCTATCATCAACGGTAACGCCGTCTTCGAGGGTTTGTTTTTCACTTGTTTTGTTGCCGCTTTCATCATACTCATAATAATACCAATATGTATCGCCGGGAATATAAGCCGCTTTTGCGGAAACAAGATTCCCTTTTTCGTCATATCTATAGACATTGATTCTTCCGTCAGCAAGAGGAATTTCAACCGTACGTTCAAGACTTTGAATTTGTTTTTCGGTTTGGCTTTGAGTTTCTGTTTTCATCTCTTCGGTAACGGCGGCTTCGGCTGATGTTTGAATTTCTGCTTTTAATTGGGTTGCGGTTGTTTCACCGACATTGTATTGATTTTGGCAACCTCCGAAACAGTTAACAGTTAAAATCAGCAAAAATGCAGAAATTAAAAGTTTTTTCATGTAAATCTCCTTTTTTATATTTTCTTTACAAATTGATAAGACACGGCAGAAGCAACTGTTTCTGCCGTGTTGTTTTTATACTAATCTTTCATTTAATATAATCAAAAAGATGCTTTGAAAGCCTGAGGAAGCACCTTAGGCAAAATACCGAAAATTTCTTTGAAAAAGACAATAATCTTCTGGAAAAATCCTGCGTTTGAAGTCATAATCTGCGAATCCTGAGCAAGTATTTCTCCGTTTTCATTGACAATTTTAACTGTTATCACAGTATTGCCGTTTGCTTTAGAAATAATTCCGCAAGTATTCATCACCAAAGTATGCATCTCAAAATTGTTATTCGAAGCTTCCCAAACAATCGATGCACCTTCAGGAATTTCACCTGTTATTGCTGTATGAAGAACGATTCCGTCCTTATAGCTGATTTTTGTTGTTGAAGGAGCCAGAATGTCGATGCTCAAAGTCGAATTATCATCGTCTTCATCTCCCGATGCAATTCCGTTTTTCTGCCATACGGCATAAAGAGTGGTGTTTCCGTTTACATTCAACTCATCGCCCTCTGTATATTCTGCATGCGCTGTGTTGCTGTTTTCCGACCATCCGATAAAAGTATAACCATCCCTGATAATTTCAATCGAGGGAATAGATTTTGCCACATCGGAAATCTGTTGCAGGCTTGAATTATCAAGAATTATTTCTCCGCCGTTGGCATCATAAGTAATTATGTACTCGGGAATAATTTCAAAACCAAATCTGCCTTCAACCGAATTAAAGCTTGTTACTTTTATATAATATATCTCTCCGGCATACAGCGTATAATAGAACATAAAGTTGTTTCCGTCACCGCTATCATCATCGCTTACCAGCTCAGTTCCATTCACATCATAAAGAGCTCCTATTGTATCGAGATTATCCTCCGTTGAATATGTCTTAAAGCAATATGCCGTTGTTACCTCTGGTACAAATTTAATATAAACTACATTTGCAGGAGCGGAAAGAAGAATATCGTTCGCTGTCAAAGCCTCGCATTCAAATTCATCCCATACCGCATAAAGAGTTGTATCCTCATAAATGACGATTTCCTGACCGGGAACATAAAATCCGTTATCAATATCACCTGTTTCATTCCAGCCCACAAAGGAATATCCGAAACGCTCAGGTATAACATCACTGAGAACTACAGTTCCGTTACTGTCGGATGTTACGGGTGAGGGTGTTATCGAGCCTTCGTTTGAATCATAGGTAAGAGTATATGCGGCGGCCTCCTCCTTTTCCCATACTGCATACATTGTTACTGAACAATTGCCGTTTTTGATGTTTGAATTAAGGTCTGTGGGAAGAATAGTGTTATCTTTTTTATCATAAACCGTGCCGCCTGAGGACGAAGTGCTCCAACCCAAGAAGGTATAGCCGGTTCTGTAAATACCGAAAGTGGTGTCATCATATAAACCGTTTTCTTTTGCCTCGTTATAGGTCCACTTCTGGATAAATTTTGAATTATCCGATGTCTTGTATATATTGTTTGACGAAAGATAATATGTGTCCGAAGAAATTGAGCCACCGTTTGCGTTGTAGTAAACAGATAAAATGTTGGCGGCTGTTCCGGTTGTTGTAAATGCAGCCGTCCTGCTATTGTAAGTGGTTCCACCCACAACAGCATACAATTGATATTTATATGTTGTTCCTTTGGATAAGGTGTAACCTAATTCCGAATTAATATCGAACCAAATATATACTATTGGATCTGTGAGTGTGCTTGATTCACTGTGATTTTTCAATAGATTGCCTTCGTTATCATAAAGCTTTATGCCGATTTTGGACACTTTAGAACTTTTGGGATTATCTATTTGTCCGCAAAGCACGGCATTTGTACTTTTAATTGAATATTTATCACTTGATGTGTTTATGTAAACACTGGGAGAAGAACAATAGCTTATTCGAGAAATACTTAAATCGCAATACGAAAGCCATGAAGCAAGTGTCACATAACACGGCATGAAGCTGCCGCTTGCGCTGTCTTTTTTTGGTGCGTTAGCATAACTGTCAAAATAAGATTTGCTGTTTGACCACCAATTTCCGTCTTTTGAAATTTCCATCACACTGAATTTGGTCGCATCAAGGCTGTTTGTTGAAGCTGTGTATCCAATTACAACAGATGCGTGATACGGACCGTAGACCACAACTGGATTCCCTTGGGCAAGTTGCTCATATATAAGCTCATAGGTTGCCGAATTATTGCCCGAAACCTTTTTAGTTGTAATTGATACGGGATATTTTGAAAAACTGTAAGTCGGGTCCATGCTGCCATTATTCACATCATACATTTTTTGCCAAATAGGGTCACTTGAGTATGCATAATCCGTACCGTATGAGTATGTTCTGCTATATCCGTCATAGCTATACGAACCGAGTTTATATGCAATTATGCTGGCAATGGAGTTAAAATGGCACATACCCTTAGTATCTGAACTTGGTTGATAAATTCTCGGAACTTTAAGAGCTGATATTTTAGGGTATACATAGGTTGATGCCGCCTCTGCTTCAACATTGCCAAACGGTATAATAGAAAACACCATTGTTGCGCAAAGCACAACGACGAGCATCTTTTTTAATAAATTCATTGATTTGTCACACCTTTCGTTTTATTCGGCCAAATCTAATCAACCTTAAAAATACACTTCATTAATTTGGTTTCCTGACTTATCTATATATTTTCTGTCACTTATTCTCATGCCTTCATGGTACAAATCCTCTTCATCAACGGTATATGAATCCGGAACATAATCAACAGCATATATTTCCTTGCCGCTTGAATCTATAAATTTTTTTGCTTTTTTCAAGCAATACATGCCTTCACCATAATAAATTATATCGTCTTTTACCGGTTCGAAAAGGAAATTGCCGTTTTTATCAATTACGGTCTCATAACCGTTTTGAAGTCCTATAATCCATTGCTCTTCATGTATTATTTGTTCATTCAATGCGCTCAGCGCATCAATATAGCACTTTTCTTCTTTTCCGTTGGGGTAAGTAAAAAGAATGTACGGTTTATCCTCGTTAAATTTTATTGTTGCGCCCAGTCCAGAATCAGCTATATCAACTCTCACCAACACCATATTATATGGATTTGTGAAATTAACCGAAAGAAACATTAAATTCTTTCTGTCAAAAACTTCTTTGAGATGACCGTCAAAAACATATTGAACACCGTCTTCTGTTTGATAGTCTGTTATATCCAAGCTATCAAGTTTTTGGTTTAAATCAAGCAAAACCTGGCCATTTTTATCATAATATCTTCCGTTTATTGAAACTGAACCAAACTGAAAATATCTTTCCGCTCTTTCATTAGAGCTTTTAAATCTTTTCGGAACTTCATTTATGCTTGCAACAACATTTCCTTTATAATCAAGAAAATCTGTTCTTAATACTGTACCTGAATAGGTTTCATCTTTTACATATGCGCAAATTATGCCTTCTGATGCTCTTGAAAGCACATTATATCCCAAACCGTCAATAACAATATTTCCTGTCTTATCCATTATTGCATAACGCGGAGTTTCTTCTCTTATTATCACCGCATATCCTTCACTGAACGGCTCTCCATAAGTATAGCCTTCGGGCAAAGTACATACAACTTTTCCGGTTTTATCAATATATCCGTATTTTTGCCCATTATTTCTATATGTAACGAACGCAAGTCCTTCGCTAAATCTTCCCTTTGCTTCATAGGACATGCTTGCAAGTTCTGAGTTCCCGCTATCGGACACCACATTCTTTCCCTGCTCTTCAGAAGATTCGAGCTTATCGGCTAACGCCTCAAGTTCAGAACTGAGACGGTCAAATTCCGCTACTTGTTCAGCATAGCTTTTTGTGCTGCTTTCTTCTTGTATAACATTATTATTGTTTCCTTTACCGCTATGCTTGTAATTCTCATACGGCAGCGGATGCCAATATTCACGTGCGCATTCATCACAGAGCACGTCACTAAAGTCGCTGCCGTAATAAGCATCGCCTAACCATGTCTTATCACACCTATCACAAGTCCAGGCTTTTCCGCAACCAAAAAGAACAATCGCAATTAAACCTGCCAATACAACCGTCAAAAGACAGTAAGGATATATATTTCCTATATTTAATTTCTTGTTTTTCAAAAGCTTTTCCATATATCAACTTTCCTTAAATTAATAATCGCCACTTTTTTGCCCTCTAATGTTTATAAAACAAAATATTTAGAAAACATAAAAATATATTTGACCGTTGTTTTAAACCACCATGAAAAATCAGAGCCAAATGCGCCGGCATTACCCGAAAGTGTTTCAAAGTCATTGTTTTTCAGCATTGTGATAATTTCGTTGAATGTTGATACAATAGTCCAAGACGTGGCTTCCAAACATGTTGCGAGATAATCAAAATTCACCGCAAAATCTTTTTTGATAATCGTACACTCTTCTTTAATCATCTCATATTCGTCTATGCTTAAAACGAAATAAACCTTGGATGTTTCTGCATCCACATACTGATAAACACAAACGGGATAGTAAAAATAGCTCTCATCACCAATGGGAACAAATATTGTATAATACGGTCCATACTCTCTATTCTCTCTTTCAACTGCCGCCGACGTTCCGTTTTTGAAGTTAACTGTGATTTTCGCACCGTCCTCCATAGGATTTGCAAAGCTGTAAGTGCCGTTAAAACGTTCATAAGAAGTTGTGTAATACTCAAAGTTCTCAATTTCAACCGATTCTATATAATTATCGACATCATATGTTAATGACGGACGTTCACCATCATAAGGCTTTATGCTGACGGTACTGCCTTCTTCTTTCACATTAATGCCGAAAAGAGCTGTTCCTTTATCCAGCCAATAAATTAATTCACCGTCGTCATCAGGTAATGAACCTTCTTCAAAACCGCAAGCATAACCGTTTTCGTATATTTCGGCAATTTTCAAGCCATCATTGTCATCTCGATCAGTATCTCTGTGATCAATTAAATAGCACCCTGCTTTTTCAACCTCAAATTCATATACAACATCAAAGTCATCATTCCACTCATCGTCGATAACGGGAGGAATGGTATTTTCTCCTAATTTAAGATGTCCATCAAGCTCATAAATATAAATCGCGGTACTGTCTCCCCTATAGTCCCAACGAATTGTATCGCCGATTTGTGCAGCAGACACACTCACAGCACCGATACCGATAAGCATAGCAAACACAAGAATAATTGCGGTTATTTTTTTCATAATAAATTTCCTCCAATTTTTTAAAATAAGCCGGAAATAAAATCAACAAGCAATTCAATCGGTGCAAATAAATAGGCTAAAATAAAAACCGGTAAAAGCAAACCCATGATTAAACCTCCTTAAAAAAATTAAATAGTTTTACAGCCATTGCCATCAAAACACAAAAAACAAACTAAAGAATTCAATAATATACTGAGCAATCTGTGCGGGCCACGCAAGAAGCGATATAAGTAAAAACATAAGTCCACTCCTTTCTCTAAAAACTTCCGTTTAAAACTAAATGAAATAAGTAGGTAAATAATCCGCCGGTTCTAATAATTGTAGCTGTAGAATAAGGATTGCCGTTTCCGTAAATATCCCATATTACATTTTTTCTTACTTGAAGCGAGGCTCTTCCCGGAAGAACTCCTTTAACTGTTATATCCCAACAAGTGTAGTATGGGCTTGACGGTGACTCATACGGTTCTGAAACAGCTACCACTTCAGCAACCGGATTAAGAGAAAACCCGTAGGCAGAAACAGTAAAATCCTCAGGTGTGAAAATATTATCAGATAAATCGCTGCTATCATAAGCAGATACAGTAAACACTCTTGTTTTTCCTGTATAAAGTTGAACGACGTTGTTTCCTAAAACTCTCGGACCAATGTTATCATCCAAAGCGTCTTCTGCAAATGCAGACATAAGTAATACCGGACTGAACAACAATACCAAAGCAAGCAAAAAAGACAGTTTCATTTTAAATTTCATATAAACACATCCTTTAAAATTATGATATCGGTTTCAATTAAATAATAAAACAAGTAAGCTAAAATGTCACATATGTATTCATTAACTTACAGTTTTAAATATACAATTACAAAAGAAGATGATTATCATGCTTGATTCAAAAGCTGTTGGAACAGTTATAAAACGTGTTAGGGAAGAAAAAGGGTTATCGCAGGAAGTTGTGAGCGGTCTTGCGGATATAGGGCGCACACACTTAAGCGCAATTGAACGCGGAACACGAAAACCTACGATGGAAACATTTTTTAAAATAGCAAACGCCATGGATATCGACGCAAGCAGCCTTCTCAAACAAATTGAAAGTGAGTGCGAGAATACAGACGGCACATTCTAAAAAATGCCTCATATTAATAAAGACAACTATTTTCTCAAAGAAGTTCACTATTTGATAAAAATTTTAAAAAATTTATTTTTAGGCTCATTATTGATAGAAATTGCGGATTATGTTATATTTTGTAATATAAAATGTAACGGAGGCTGCGATGAAAGAAACAGTTGACTTTTCAAAGCTGATAAGCGAAGCCATAAACGGTGATAATTCCGCTTTTGAAGAGCTTTATCGACTCACTTATAAAACTGCATATCAGACAGCAAGCCTTCTTTTAAAAAACCCCGATGATGTTGAAGATGTTCTGCAAAATTCATACATCAAAGCATATCAAAAACTCCCGGAACTAAAGAATTCCGAGAGTTTTGGAAACTGGATAAAAACAATTGTCGAAAATGAATGTAAAAACTACTTAAAAAAAGAAAAAAGAATTTATGCTCCGATTATTTTCTTTAAAAACAGAGCTGAAGAGTATTCCGAAGAGTGGAAACAGCCCGTTCCTCAAGAATATATGGAACGAGAAGAGTTAAGGAAAAGCGTTTCCGGTATTCTCGACTCTCTTTCTCACGAAGTTAGAGCCTGCATAGTTCTGTTTCATTATGAGCAAAAATCATTGAATGAGATTTCTGAAATATTGGATATCCCTTTGGGAACTGTAAAAAGCAGACTTCACAACGGCAGAAAACAGATTGAAAAAGAGTTTAACAAGCTCCGCAAAAAAGATCCGACACTTTTCAGTATCGGTGCAATTCCCGTTATCCTTTCACTTTTATCATATCAGGCTGAAAACATAGCCGTGCCTGCCGCAATTACCGAAGGAATTATTATCACCTCTGCATCATCAGCGGCAAGTGCAGCTTCCGCAGGCAGCGCAATTGCAGGCACAGCAGCCACAGCATCAACCGCAGCATCAACCGCAACTGCAACAGCAACCGCATCGGTTGCAGTAAAGGTGGTTGCCGTAGCTGTTGCGGGTTCGGTTGCCGTTGGAGGAACTGTTGCCGCTAAAAACCATATTGATAATAAAACCGCTGAACATGCCGCAGCATACTCAACAACACATAAACAGGAAGAAACATGCACAGTTCCGGAAATCCTTACTGAAATTTTAACAATCACAGAAGAATCAATATCAGCAATCAATTCAGTCCTAATCGCAACCAGCAAAACAACTTCACGAAACACAACACAGGCATCAACTGCAACTTCGGCAATTCAGACCCCAAAATCCACAACTCAAAAACGAGCAAGCACAAAAGTATCCACTACCGTAACAAAACTCGCAACAACACAAAAAATAACTACCACCAAAAAAATCTCTACTACAACTGTACATTCAACCATCACAAATGAAACCACAACAAAAAAGCTGAATACCACATTAAAGCCGACCACTACAAACGCAGCAACAACTTCGTCCGAAAATAATTACAGTTCCTCCGGCGGAGTAATAACAGAATATACAGGCAACGATACAAATGTTTCAATTCCTGCAAGCATCGGCTCAAACACCGTAACTGCAATCGGTTCCGGTGCGTTTGCGGGAAACTCGGAAATAAAATCCGTTTCTCTGCCGTCTTTGGTAACACAAATCGGTCAGGAAGCCTTTGCGGATTGCTCATCACTTTCTTCAATTTCATTACCCGCATCACTTGAACTTATAGGAATAGGCGCCTTCTACGGATGCTCTAATCTCACCTCGGTATCTATTCCTGACAGAACAAAAACTATAAGCGACGAAGCGTTTGCACAGTGTTCATCTTTGCAAACAATCACTATTCCCTCAAGCGTAACAACAATTTCAGATGATGCGTTTGACGGTTGCAACTCTTTGACTATAAAATGTGAAGAAGGCTCTGCCGCACACAACTTTGCTGTTGCAAACGAAATAAATTATATCTTGCTATAAGCAAAGCAACCCGTAGTGCAAATGCATTTCGGGTTGTATTTTTATAAACAAAAATTATACTTCCAAACACGGCATAACAGATTAAAATTATCGTTAATTTTTACTTCTACCCGGCAGTATCAATATTATGTTTTTTCATAAAAGGAAAACGCCTATTTCGTTTGTAACTGTTCAGAAAAGTTTGAGAAATTATCAAAAACAATTCAGACTATTGATGAGTAAAAAATCTTTCATAAATTAATTGGCTCCTTCGAAAAAGAAAGTAGAAGAAAACAAATTCCGTGGCTGAAAAGAAAAAGCCGTCCGTAGATTTTTCGGGCATAACGAAAGACGCATTGGAGACATTGGCAGAAGCCCTGTATCCGGACATATTAGAGTTTTGGGGCAGCGAAGAAGGTTAGAAAGAATTCGCTGAATGGAAAGCAAGCCAACAGAACAAAACATAAAAAAACAGAGCAGCAAGCTGCTCCGTTACATTTTGAAAGAAAAAGAATATCAGAAATAAAGCAATAATCCGAACCGATTCTGTGAAAAGAAAAGGTTCGGATTATCATGCTTTGGCGCCCCAAACAGGACTCGAACCTGTGACGCCCTCGGTCAGAAACATTGTCGCGATGCTCGCTTGGAGCACTTCGCATCGCTCTGTGTTTCTTCCTGCTCAAAGCGCCGCCTTCATCTGCCACCGGCAGCGGCGGCACTTG
>JAZNPT010000014.1:0-10889 GCA_045589815.1 Acutalibacteraceae bacterium | reverse complement strand
TTATTGTGTTAGTGAAAAGTGAATAATGAAAAGCGAAAAGTTAAGGGGCTGCGCCGCAATTTTATGCGGGCGATTCGTGAATCGCCCCTACAAAAATCGGGTACGGGTGAAACCCGTCCTTAACTCTTCATTTTTCACTTTTAACTCTTCACTTAATCAGAATTTTGTCCGTCGAAAGAAGTGATGATAAAAACATCGGTTATTTCGTCAAATTCAACGCCGGGGTCGATAATTGCGCTTGCGGAAATGTCAACCGTGCCGTCAACGATGTCAACAACCGTGCCGATAATCAAATCGCGCGGGAAAATGCCGCCAACGCCCGAGGTGCAGACAATTCCGCCCGCTGTGACTGCCGTTGATGCCGAAAGACCCGGCATATGGCAGCTGCCGTCCTGCGCAAGCTCAACCGTTGAGGTAACAAAGCCGAGGTCGCGAGTGCGCACCTCATAGGCGCTCACGTTTACCTTGGGGTTGAGAATGGTGTTGACCGTGCAGCGGGTCGGGGTTACGGACGAAACAACTCCGACAAGATATTTTCCGTAAATAACGGGGTCGTTAACGCTGATATCGCTCGCCGAGCCCTTGTTGAGGGTGAAAGAGCCCATGTGATTTGCCGCATCCCTGCCGATAATGGCGGCTTCGGCAAAAACATAGTCGGTGTGCTGCTCTTTTATTTCCAAAAATTCCTGATAGAAGTCGTTTTTATGCTTGATTTCCTCATAGTCAACAAGCTGCTCCGTGAGCGAATCAATCTGTTTTTGGAGGCCTGCAACCTCTTTTGCGAGAGTTGAGGCGGATTTGAAGGAAATCGGAAGGTTTGAAAACTCCGATGCGATATAAGAGGAAAGGCGCGACAGCGGGCCAAAAACCACGCTTGTCACGCTTGTGAGCGGCGAAGAACCGCTTCTTGAGGCAAGGGCAAAGACCGAGCCTGCAAGCAGAGCCGCAGCAATAACTGCAAATATTTTAAATGCCGTGCTTTTCAAAAAGCGGATCATCGGTTAATTGCTCCTTAAATCAGATGTATTTCTTGTTGCCGATTACGTTGAGAGTGTTGTTTTCAAGGCAGATGCCTGTACCGTCTGCAACGCAGTCAAGCGGGTTTGTTGCAATGATAACGGGGATTTTTGTTTCTGCGGAGATAAGCTGGTCAAGGCCTCTGAGAAGAGCGCCGCCGCCTGTGAGCATAATGCCGTGGTCAATAATATCCGCAGCAAGCTCGGGAGGAGTCTTTTCAAGAGTGGACTTAACGGCATCAACGATTTGCGAAACGGTGTCCGCCATTGCTTCGCGGATTTCTTCGCTGGTGATGTCAACATTCTTGGGAAGGCCGTCCATGAGGTTTCTGCCCTTGATGTTCATTGTGCCCTCGCCTTCGTAGGGATAAGCGGAGCCGATTTTGATTTTGATATCCTCAGCGGTTCTTTCACCGATAAGAAGATTATATTTTTTCTTGATGTAAGAAATGATGGCTTCGTCGAAATTATCGCCTGCAACTCTTGCGGAGTTTGCGGTAACAACGTCGCCAAGGGAGATAACGGCAACCTCGGAGGTACCGCCGCCGATATCAACAACCATGCTGCCTGTTGCTTCGCTGACTGGAAGGCCTGCGCCGATTGCAGCTGCCATGGGTTCTTCGATAAGGCTGACATATTTTGCGCCTGCGCTCTTTGCGGCGTCATAAACAGCTTTTCTTTCAACCTCGGTAACGCCCGAAGGAATGCAGATGAGAACTCTTATTCTTGAAAACGGAGTTCTTTTTGTTGTGCGCTTAATAAAAGATGCAATCATTTCCGCGGTGATTTCGAAATCCGCAATAACGCCGTCCTTGAGGGGGCGAACAGCGGTGATTGAGCCGGGAGTTCTGCCGATCATTTCCTTAGCTTCCATGCCGACTGCAACAACGCGGGGCGGGTTGCTCTTCTGGTCAACTGCAACAACGGAGGGCTCACGGATAACAATGCCCTTGCCCTTAACAAAAACCAAAGTGTTCGCAGTGCCTAAATCTATACCGATATCTTGTGTGAAAAGCATAATTATTGTCTCCTTATTAAATTATTAATCAGCGGAAGCTGATGGATGTGATGATGTTGTTGAATTCATCAAGATCGTTGCTGAGGTCACGGTCTGATGTGATGCGGCAGGAATAAACGTTGTTGCCCTGCTCAAAGAAGTAGTAGGCAAGGTAAGAGGAGGTTTCGCCTACTTTGGGAACGAAGGTGGAAACGAAATGAGTGTCGATATCGCCAAGTTTAACAGATTTGTTTTCGCTGACAGCGTCGGGATAGTTTGATTTCATGATGCTCATAAGCTGAGCAACGTCACCCATTGCATTGTCGAGTGACTTATCCTTTGTTTCGATGACGAGCGCATCACCTGTGCTATCCTTCTTGATGCTCAGACCGTTGAGGCTGTAAGCATCCGACCAGCCATCGGGGATTGTTACGGAGTATGTCTTGCATTCAACCTGGCGGCCGACAACAAGAGCGTGCTTGAGAGCAACGGGGTTTGTGAGATATTCGCCGTCTTCGCCTTTAACGTTTTTGCCGTTTTTGTCGGTAACAAGAACAAGGAGGTTGCCTGCTTCGTCTCTGGCAATGCCGCCGTCCTCTTTGGTAACGGCTGCGAAAACATCGCCTGCTGCGTTTGTGACAACCGTGCCGTTTTTAAGCTTGGGCTTGCAGGCTGTGAAGCAGGTGAGAATAACCAACATTGAAATGATAAGAGCAAAATATTTTTTCATCTGTAAAAATCCTTTCGTGTTGAAGCATCAGCCGTTAAGCGCCTTGAATGCCTCTTTATTATTTTTATAAAGAGTTTTATAAACGGCATAGTTGCGGTCATAAACCTCTTTGTTTTCTGTGTTGGGGACAAAGGTTTTCTTTGCGGGGATAAGCTGCTTTGCGTTTGAAATATCGCTCAGAACGCCAAGACCGACTGCCATAATAACCGCTGCGCCGACTGCGCCAACGTTCTGCGGGCTGTCAACGGTTTCAACCGTTCTGCCGGTAACGTCTGCAAGAATCTGGCAGGTAACATCGCTCAGAGCGCCGCCGCCGACAAAGCGAACTGTGTTTGAGGTTTTGATTTTTTTATCCTGCGTTTCGAGGAACCAGCGCATGTGGAAGCAAACGCCCTCGATAACGGATTTGATAAGCTCGGTTTTGCCAACGTCGAGGCTGATGTTGAAGAACATTCCTCTTGAGTTCGGGTCCTCAAACGGGCAGCGGTTGCCGTGAAGCCACGGGGTGAAGATAACGCCGGAGCTGCCTGCGGGGATTTCGCTGATTATCTTTGAAAGATAGTCATAAAGGCTGGTGTAAACGGTTTCGGGGGATTCGGCAACATCTGTTTTCTGAAGGAAGATGCCGATTTCGTCAAGAGCAAGGTGGTCCTTAACCCATTCAAGGCACTTGCCTGCGGTTTCAAGCTCCGCAAAATAGTTGAAGCGGTCTTTCTGGGCGCCGACTATGGCGGCAATCATTGCCGAAGCATCAACAACGCTTTTGTCAACAACGGTGGAAACCCAGCCCGATGTGCCGTTATAAATATGTGTTTCGCCAAGCTCAACGCTGCCTGCGCCAACGCCGATGAGAGAAGCATCGCCGCCGCCGCCGAATACTGCAGTCCCCTCCTTCAAACCAAGCTCAGCCGCCGCCTTTGCGGTCAGGCCGCCTGCCTTGTCGGTGCACTTGATGATTTCGGGAAGATGGTCGGGATTAACACCGAGCAGCTTGCACACGGTTTTGCTCCAGCCCTCTTTGCCCTTGCGTATGTCATAAAGAAGAGTGCCGAAGGCGGAATCGGGGGTCATAACAAATTTATCCGTCATGCGGCAGATTATGTATTCTTTAACATCAAGCCATTTATAAACACGCTTGAAGTTTTCGGGCTCGTTTTCCTTAACCCAGTTATATTTCCAAACAGGGTCTTTAACGCTTGCGGAAACTGCGCCCGTGATGATGAGCGACGGAATAAGCTTGAAGATATTTGCGCCCGCAATCTGTATTCCGTTTGCAATGCCTTCTTTAATCTGCTTGCCTGCACGCTGGTCCATGTAGCTGAACGCTCTGTGAACGGGCTTGCCGTTCTTATCAACCAGAACAAGGCCCTGCATCTGGGAACAGAATGAAATGCCCTCAACCTGCTCAGGCTTTATTTCGCAGTTTTCAAAAATGGTTTTTGTTGTTGAGCAAATTGCCTGCCACCATTCATCTGGGTCCTGCTCTGCGCCGCCGTTGGGCATGATATAGAGCTTGTAGCCCTCCATTGCTGCGCTGAGAAGAGTTATTTCTTTGTCGATTTCAAAAAGACAGGTTTTTACGCCGGTGGTTCCAATGTCGTAGGAAATAACATACTTTTTGCCCATTTTATCCTCCTGAATTCAGATGCAAAGCATCATTTTGATTATATATCAGCCGAAATGTAGAACGATTAATAATTTGTAAAGAAAAAATTAATTAAGTGAAAAGTGAAGAGTGAAGAGTTAAGGGGCTGCGCCGCTAATTATATATTCAGGTACGGGCAGAGCCCGTCCGAAACTTTTCACTATTTACTTTTCGATCACAAAGTTTCCTCGGGTATTTTGCAGCAGTCAACCCATTCAACCGCCGCCGAACATTCGAAAAGCTCGTCACAATTAAGTTCAACCGCGCTGCTGGAGCTTCCCGCAGCGGGAAAAACGGTGGAAAATCTTTGAAGGGAAACGTCGAGAAAAACTTTAACGCCTTTTTTCACGGCGAAGGGGCAAACTCCCCCTACCGCATGACCAACAAGCTCAATTGCCTCCTCGGCGGTCAGCATTTTTGCCTTGAAGCCGAATTTATCCTTGAATTTTCGGTTGTCAACCTTGGCATCGCCTGCGGCAACAATCAGAAGTGCCTCGCCGTCGGGGTATTTGAAGGAAAGGGTTTTTGCGATTCTTGCCGGGATAACGCCGACAGCCACCGCCGCAAGCTCAACCGTTGCAGAGGATTCGGTGAATTCCGATATTCTTCCCTCAAGCCCGAAGGCGGAAAGGTATTTCCGAACAGTTTCAACAGACATTTTAATCATTCCTTTCGGAAACAGGGTATAATTATACACTATTACCCTATTATAGAGCTATTATAATTCTTTCGAGCGCGAAATACAAGAGGAAATATAAATTTTATTTTTAATTATATAAATAAAAAAGCTCCGAACCACGGTTCGGAGCAGGAAATCAAGCTGTTACTGCGGCAGTTGTTGAAGCTGCTGCTGTGGTTACCGGTGCGGCGGCAAGGAAATCTGCGCTGACCCAGCCTGTGAATGAGTTATATTTGACATAGGCCCAGCCGGCAACGGCCTTTGTTACCGTCAGCCTTGTGCCGTTGGGAATTTTTGCAACAACAGCTGAATTTGAATCTGCCGTTGCACGCAGGTTAAGCACGCTGCCGGAGGTTTTAACAACATATTCTCCTCTTGCGATTGCGGGCTCATTGTTGAGATTTGCTGTGTTTGAGGCGGTGGTTTCAACTTCAAGATGCTGAGTTTCAACGGTTATCAAGCCCCATTTTCCACCCTGTGAAGCAATATAAACACCGTTTTCGCCCTGCAGAATTGCATCAAAGGCAAAATCAACAATGTTTTCGCCTTTTGAATTGATAATTCCGAATTTTCCGCCCTTGCAAACGGGAGCAAGCCCGTTTCTGAAGCCGAAGGCGCAGTCGGAATTCATGCAGTCCGCCGCAGCGCAGGAATCAAATTCAAACGGGATGACGGTTACGCCGGAAGCGTTGATATATCCCCATTTCCCGTCTTTTTTAACAGCTGCAAGCTTGTCGGAAAAATCTTTTGCGTTTTCGTATACTGCCGCAATTTCAAGGCGCAGGTTTCTGCTGATATAGCCGTATTTTGCATCCGCCTTGAGAGAGGTTGCAACCGGATAAAGACCCGGCTCAAGCGGCAGCTCGCTTGTTGTTATTTCGCCTGCATATCCCTTTTCGTCCGTCCAGGCAAGGTGATTGCCCGCTTCGCTCCAGCAGGGAACAAGCTCCGGCGAGGTTAAGCCGTGATATTGGCGGCTTGTAACGGTTTTTGTTGCGGCATCGGCAAGAAGAAGATATTCCGAACGGGGGCTTTCAACTATGTAGCGGTAGTTTCTCCACACGTCGCTGCAAACGGAAAAGCTGTTGTGCTCCGCATTTTCCGTGATTTTTCCGCCGAGGGTCATAATTCCTTTTTTGCCGCTTTCCGCATCCGTGAAAATTGCCATCTGTTCGTTAAGACTTTTGACAGAGGAAATTTTCTCGAAGCCTTCGGTTTTGAATGAATAGCCCTGGGGGGCTTTGACATCATCTTTTTTATCTATGATTTTTTTTGTTATCAGAAAGCCGCATGCAACAATTATTGCGCAAACAATAACGCAAACGGCGGCAACAAGCTGCTTCGGAAGAGCTTTTTTCCTTCTCTTGAATTTAATGTTTTTCATCCGCACCACCCCTTGTTTTTCAATAAGCTGTTAACAGTATAGCATATTAACCTGTTTATGGCAATTACAAAAGTGTGACAATACGGTTAATAATTGTTAAAAATTTCCTAAAATTAAAGGCCGATGCTCGCATCGGCCTTTATGAGATATTATAATTTCTTTGTTTGCTTTTCCAGCGGAAGAACGAGGAAATTCATGGCATCCTCATTATTAATCAAATTATATATTACTTCCGAAATATCTTCGACGGATTCAACCATGCCTTTGTCAAACCACAGCTTGAAAACCGCAAGAATTCCGCCAACGTAATAGTGAACGGCGAATCGGCCGCCTTTGGCTGCGGCGGCAACGGGGAAATAATTATAAACACGTTCTTCAAGCATTTTGGTGAGAAGATGCGAAAGGCCTGCATCATAGATTGCCTGAATAACACCGGCATTTTCCTGGAAAAAGCCCGCCACATAGGCAATAACGCCCTTCATATCATTAGCCTTTTCTCCGTTGAGTTCGTTTAAAAGGCGTTTTTCCTGGTCAACAATATGATTGAGGAGGATTTCGTCCTTGCTGCTGTAGTTGCGGTAATATGCCATTCTCGAAACTCCGGCAAGGTTGGTTATATCCGTTATGGAAATGCTGTCATAGCTGTTTGTTTCCATAAGGCGGAGCAGAGCGGTAACGATGCACTCTTTTGTTAAAATGTTAACTTCGTTTCTTTTTTGCATTACATTTTCTCCGATTTTGTAACATCAGGTAATTTTTTCATAAATTTCTGTTGATTTGTTGATGATTTGTTCATAAACTAATGTTAAACTAACAACTGTTACAAGTGTAACAGTTACAATTCGGTTTGTCAAGGGGTTTTTTTATGCTTAAACTGAAAAATATAGTCAAAGAATATCCGACGGGTGACAGCAAGGTTGTTGCCCTCAAAGGTGTTAATATTGAATTCCGCAAAAGTGAGTTTGTTTCGATTCTCGGCCATTCGGGCTGCGGCAAAACAACCCTGCTTAATATTGTTGGCGGGCTTGACCAATATACGGACGGCGATTTGATTATCAGCGGCAAGTCCACCAAGGATTTTAAAGACGGCGACTGGGATTCCTACCGCAACCATTCCGTCGGCTTTGTTTTTCAGAACTATAATCTTATTCCGCATCAGAGCGTGCTTTCAAACGTTGAGCTTGCGCTGACTCTTTCCGGCGTTTCAAAGAGCGAGAGAAGAGAAAGGGCAAAAACCGCCCTTGAAAAGGTTGGCCTTGGCGACCAGCTCAGCAAAAAGCCAAACCAGATGTCCGGTGGCCAGATGCAGAGAGTTGCAATCGCCAGAGCGCTTGTTAACAACCCCGAAATTCTGCTTGCCGACGAACCTACAGGTGCGTTGGACACCGAAACAAGCATTCAGATAATGGAGCTTCTCAAGGAAATTTCCAAAGAAAAGCTTGTTATTATGGTTACTCACAACCCCGAGCTTGCAGAGGAATATTCAACCAGAATAATCCGCCTTGTTGACGGCTCTATCGTTAACGACACAAATCCCTACACAACCGAGGACGTTGAGCGCAGAGAAAAAACAAGGGCAGAAAAGAAATCCGATAAAAAAGCGGCAAAGGGCATGCCCAAAAAGCCCTCGATGTCGTTTTTCACGGCTCTTTCGCTCTCACTCAACAACCTTATGACAAAGAAGATGAGAACATTCCTCACCTCTTTTGCCGGCAGCATCGGAATTATCGGAATTGCACTTATTCTTGCTCTTTCAAGCGGCTTCCAGGCATATATTGACTCCATTCAGCAGGAAACGCTTACATCATATCCCGTTATGATTGAAAAAACCGCAATGGATATGAACGCAATGCTCGGCAGCATGGCAAGTGTTTCACCCACGGGTGAGGTTAACCATGCGCTTGACAAGGTGTATTCAAACACCCTTTCATCAAGCATGATGGAATCGTTCTCATCCGAAATATGGCAAAACAACCTTAAGTCTTTTAAGGAATATCTTGAAAGCGAAGAATGCACGATTGACGAATACGCCAGCAGCATCAAATATACCTACGGCGGCAAGCTGAATATATTCTCTGCCGACACGGCAAACGGCATAAATCAGGTTTATCCCAGCCCTGTTATTGCCATGATGGAAACAATGATGGGCAGCATCAACCTTGGCGGCATGGGCATAGATAACTCCATGATGGCTTCCATGGAAACCATGATGAATTCCTGGCAGGAGCTTATTGATAACAAGGCAATGCTTGAGGATCAGTATGAGCTTGTTAAGGGCGGCTGGCCGCAGGCATATAACGAAGTTGTTCTTATTATTGATAAAAACAACGAAATCAGCGATATCGCCATTCAGGGCCTTGGCCTGACCACAAGCCAGGATATGATGCAGGCATTCATGGCGGCTCAGAGCGGCGAAGAATATACCCCCAAAAAGTTTGAAATCGAATATGACGATATTCTTAACATGACCTTCAAGCTTGTGCTTGAACCCGATTATTTCTCATATAACAAAGAAACAAAAACATGGGACGATATGCACGGCGATGACCTTTATGTTCAGCAGCTTGTTGAAAACGGCGAGGAAATCAAGATTGTCGGCATTGTCAGACCTGCGGACGATTCAATCATGGTCACAACCATGGGCGCAATCGGCTACACCTCAGAGCTTACAAAGCATGTTATCAACGCAACAAACGAAAAAGAGATAGTTAAGCAGCAGAAAGCAAACCCTGAAATTGACGTTTTCACGGGCATCCCCTTTGCCAAGGAAGAGGCGGCGGAGGAACCCGACGAAACTAACCCAACCACCACCGCTCCTGCGGCAACGGGCGTTTCGCTTGACCCGCAGATAGACTCCGCAGTTGCCGCAATTTCGGACACTGCGCCCGCAGTCAGCTCAATCGGGCTTGCAAACGGCGCACCCAAGGCAACGCCAACCGCAACGGGAATGCCCGATTTCAGCCAGTTCCCCTCAATAACGGAGGAAGAAATTTATGCGGCGATTGACAGCACCTACAGCGGCGAGGAAGCCGAGAAAATGAAGCGCACGGTTGAGCTTATGCTCAAGAGCATGCTTTCACTTTCCGAAAGAAACGAGCTTATAGGCTATCTTGACGAAATGCTCGCGGGTCAGGAGATTGAGGGCATGGGTCAGATTAGCGGCAGCCAGGCACTTTCATTCCTCCAGATGATGGATAAAGATACAAAGCTTAAGATGCTCAACGCAATTATGAACGGCGAGCTCGGTCCCGTTGCTCCCGTGCCCGACAACGGCGAGGGCACAACCCAGGGCAATGAGGGCGCAACAGATGCTCCCAACGGCGGCGAACAGAGCAGCTCACAGACTCAGGCACCCACAGTTGTTGAGCCCGAGCCTGAACCCGAACCGGAGCCCGAGCCCTATGCGGCAAGCTATGAAGAGGCATTGAGCCTGCTCGGCGTTGCCGATTTGGATAACCCGCAGTCAATCTATATTTATCCGCTCGATTTTGAGTCGAAAGACCTTATCTCGGCAGAGATTGAAAAATACAATGCAGCAGGCGCAGCGGAAAACGAGATTAAATACACCGATTATATCGGCTTGCTTCTCTCCTCGGTAACAACGATAATCAACATCATTTCCTATGTTCTTATCGCGTTTGTTGCAATTTCGCTTGTTGTTTCGTCAATCATGATTGGCATTATCACCTATATCTCCGTTCTCGAAAGAACAAAAGAGATTGGTATTCTCCGCGCAATCGGCGCATCAAAGAAGGATATTTCAAGAGTTTTCAACGCCGAAACGTTTATTGTCGGCTTGGTATCGGGAACGCTCGGCATTCTTTCAACGCTTGCTCTTTCAATCCCGATTAATGCGATTATCGAGCATCTGGCAGGCTTGCCGAATGTTGCGCAGCTTCCCTTTGACGGCGCGATAATCCTTGTAACAATCAGCGTTGTGCTCACCCTCATTTCAGGTCTTATCCCCGCAAAGATAGCTTCAAGAAAAGACCCGGTTGAAGCACTTCGAACAGAATAAAACAAAAAACCGCTGAAGCCGAAGCTTTAGCGGTTTTTAAATTCGTATAAGGAATGTAGGGGTCGGCGCTCCGACGACCCGTGTGCGTCGTTAGGTGCACAATAATTTACGAAAATATAAAAGGGACGATGTGGGCATCGTCCCCTACATGCAATTAATTCAATGTTGTAGGGGCGATTCATGAATCGCCCGCAAATTCAACCGCAAAACAAAAAGTGCCTCCCTTGTCAGAGAGGCACAAAACATATCACACTTTTGACGGTGCAACGCGGTGCTTTCTGTTCTTTTCATGGGGCTTGGGCTCGATGTTGCCCGCCTTGGTGAGCGCGATTTTTGTCATAACGGGGCCGACAAGCTCATAAACGAGAACGGAGAAAAGAACGATGTTTCTTATCATTGAGCCAACCTCGCCAAGCTCCA
>JAZNPT010000013.1:0-18948 GCA_045589815.1 Acutalibacteraceae bacterium | reverse complement strand
AAGAAATTAAATGTCAACGCTGTCTTTAAAAAGGCATCCTTTGCAAAAGGAATACGTTGGGTACGCCTTAAGGCGATGCCAGTAACATAGGGCTTTGCCCGCATATGAAGAACCCCCGGCTTAGCCGGGGGGTTACTATTAGCTGTATTTCTGTGTCAGTTCAATTATCTGTTGTTTCATTTGTTCTCTTGTTTCTGACGGAGAAAGAATTTCAGCCTCTGCTCCGAACCCAAACATCCAAGCAAAGAATTGTTGGCTCACAACAACGTTGACGCTGACCGTGAAATGCTCATCGCCGTCTTTAACAACAATAATATCTCTGCCGAAGCGGTCAAGAACAGCCCCGACAAGATGATTTGAAAACTTGAGTTTTACTTTTTGTTCGTTACCGCCGAACATGCCGAAAACGCTTTTAGTATATGATGACATATCAACTTTTTTGAATTCTTCGTTTCCTTCTCGGGAATCATCAAGGATGCTTACCGCATGCATTTTGTCAACTCTGAAATGTTTCATTTTTGAAGAGTTGGAATCCCATGCCAGCATATAATAGTTCTCATCGTCCCATATAAGCGCAAACGGGCTTGCAAAATAAAAATTGCCGTTATGTTTGAAACGCCGTTCCTTTGTGACTGTATATTCAAAATAACGGAATTTAATTTTTTGGTTTTGCGTTATGGCATCCGATATGCTGTCAACAGTATAATAGATACTTTCGTTCATGCTTTTGACTCTGTTGCTGACAAAAACCTGACGTTGCAGAAGCTGGCCGTCATATATACTTGCCAGACCTTCAATTTTTTTGATTAGTTTATATGTTTTATCCTGTGTTATAAATTTTGAGGATTGTACGCTGTCAACAAGCAATTTCAGCTCCGGAAGTTCAAAATCACGTTCTCCGATATAGTATCCGCCGTTTTTGCCGCGTATCTGAACAATATCAAAGCCAAAAAGTCTTAAAGCGTCAATATCATCATAGATGCTTTTTCTTTCCGCTGATATATCATTCTTGGAAAGTTCTTCAATTATTTGTGCCATAGTTACCGGATGCTTTTCGTCCGAGTTTTGCAAAAGAAATTTTGCCAAATATAATAACTTCAGTTTTTGGTTTGCTGAACGTGACATGGAAATACACCTCGTAAATTATCTTATAGATAATATATCATATCAAATGTATGTTTTAAAGTGTATTTTAAAAATTTGTTGTGATTCGTTTTGTTGTGTGATATGATGTTAAATATAAAAACGTAAATGAGTGAAGCAAAATATGCAGACTGTTGAGCAAGCTCTCGATAAGCTGGGCAAATCAAAATTCAGAGCCGGTTTTCACCTGGATAATTCAGACAGAGTTTATATTGAAGAAAAGGGGATTGAACAGATAAAATCTCATGCACAAGATTTTATCCGAACCAGGCTTGCTCCCGCCGTGATACCAAATGACGGCAGGCAAACGCCGACAAAGGGGCATCCCATATTTAAAGCGCAGCATGCATGTGCCTGTTGCTGCCGCGGATGTCTGCAAAAGTGGTATAACGTTCCTCAAGGTTGCGAGCTGACGCAAATTCAACAGGAAAAAATTGTCAATCTTTTGATGGCATGGATAGAAAAAGAAATGAAATAAAGGAAGTTGCTTATGAATAACAAGGGGATTTCCCGGGAAAAGGCAGCGCAAATCCAAAGAAAAAGAGAAAAAGAAATTGCAAAATGGGAGCGCGAAAGGCTAAGACCTAAAAAAAGATTCTATCTCGTTTATCTTGTGTTTATTATCAGCTTAATTTATATCACCGATGAGGTTGCCTCACAAATCGGAACGCTGATGAAAACAGAAATTGCAAATGACCTTTTTGCGCGCTACGGAGAAAGCTCTGTCGGTTTGCTTGATATCTTAACGATGGTGGTTGTGCCTTTTCAGATACTTGCAATTTTTTACAAACCGCTCGCTGACCGTTTCGGACGTAAAACATTCCTGATAATAAATACCTTCGGCATAAGCCTTTCAATGCTGCTTATTTTCCTTTCAGACAGCATTGTTCTTTATGCTCTTGGGGCATGTATTGTTCAGTTCTTTATTCCTCACGACATGCAGGTTGTTTATATTATGGAATCTGCTCCTTCAAAGCACAGAGCGCGAATATATTCGTCAATAAAATTTGTGGCCAATATGGGAGTTATGCTTATTCCTCTTTTAAGACGCTTGTTAATGAGTGAGGCTTCGGAGTGGAGAAATGTATATTTTGTGCCTGCTGTTATCGGCATTTTTGCCTGTTTTATTGCTCTGTTTTTTGCAAGAGAAACAGATGCCTTTATTGATTCAAGGCTTAAATACCTGCGCATGACCGATGAACAGCGTGCTCTTGAAAAAGCTCAGAAGAATACGGATAATAACCAAGGCGGAGTTATTCCCGCTCTCAAGTTTGCATTCAAGCATAAGCAGCTCAAATGGCTTTATATCGTTGGTGCGCTTGCGAACATAGGCTTTGTAACAACGCTTAATTATCAGGTTATTCTTTCTTACGGATATGCCGAAAGCATGTTTGGCGCAACAACTGAAGAGGTTATGGATGCCGTTAGCATCGGTCCTGTAACAACGGCTTTGTTCATGTTCCCTGTCGGCTGCGCTTTTTCACAGGTGATCATGGGATTCATTTCCGATTCCAAAGGCAGAAAAGCCGCTGCCATCACAACAGTTTGCAACTGTTTGTTGGCCTTTATCGGTTTCAGCGTTGGTGCAAAAATGGCATGGCATCCTTATGTTGTCGGATTCTTGTGCGGCGCATGCATCGGAAGCTATTATTCCACAAATGACGTCATAATTATGATGATTGGCGAATCAGCACCAACAAATCTCCGATCTTCAATAATGTCTGCAGAGTTTGTGGTTGTTGCAATAGGTGTTGTTATTTCTTACGGCGTCAGCTTGCCTTTGATTACTCTCTTGGGTAACAGCGTAACCGGTGCCGTGGCATTTGCTTTGACCGTTCCCGGTTTTATTGCTGCTTTGGTAGCGATGGCTCTTAAAACGCACGATACAAAAGGTGTTGACCTTGACTGTGTTACCGGCTGCGAATGGGACTAAAAAAACAGGCTGTTTTAACAGCCTGTTTTCTTTTTATACCAGTTTATTAAAGGTTTCAAGAATGCGTTTAACGCAAAGCTCAAGGTCGGCTCTTGTTAATTCGCCCTTGTCATAAGCAGCCTTAAGGTCTTCCGGATAACCGCAATGCATTTTCATGTCATTTCCGGCTTTGACTTCCTTAACAGGATCGTTTTTAACGCCCCAGTCAGTAACAACCATTCCTTTAAAGCCCCATTCGTTTCTGAGGATTTCTGTCAACAACTCGTAGCTTTCTGAAGTGTGCCGGCCATTGATGCGGTTGTATGATGACATAACCGTCCAGGGATCGCCCTCTTTAACTGCAATTTCAAAGCCCTTAAGATATATTTCACGCAGAGCTCTTTCCGAAATTCTTGAATCGATGTCATAACGATTCGCTTCTTTGTTGTTGCATGCAAAATGCTTCATTGAAACGGCAACCTTTTGTGACTGAATTCCCTTGATTGCCGCCGCTGCCGATTTGCCTGCAACAAGCGGATCTTCAGAGTAGTATTCAAAGTTTCTGCCGCAAAGGGGATCTCTGTGAATATTAAGGGCAGGGGTGAGCCAGATTCCGAGATTGTTTTCTTTGACTTCGGCTCCGCCTGCAGCACCAACGGCAAAAATAAGCTCAGGATTCCATGTGCACGCAAGAAGTGTTGCGCAGGGCCAGGCGGTGGTGGGTATGCCTGTCTGAGGCTCCAATCTCAAGCCTGCAGGGCCGTCGGCGGTTGGAACGGCAGGAACGTCAAGGCGGGGAAGACCGCCGAAGCAGCCTGTGTTGGCAACACCGGTTGGGGCATGACCGCCAACAAAATCCATAAGCTCGTCAAGTGTAAATTGGGCAACAAACTCATCCATAGAAATTTTTGTTCCGACGTAATCAAATTTAACGGTTTCGTCGGGCGCTTTTGCTCCGGTGGGGTTATTAATGCCGTAACGGTAGCTTTCTTCGCCCTGAGGCAATGCCTCAAAGCTTCCGTCTGCAAGCATGCGCCTTTCAAGTTTGAAAGGCCTGCACCAGTTGTTAAGCTGCTCGGTAACTGTGTTTTCTGCTACTTCGTATTCATAATCGAGTTTTTCTGCATTTCTGACGGATGTGCCAAGGTAAAAACTATATTTTCCTTCCTCAAGCACATAAGCCGATTTGCTGATTTTTCCAAGGTCATCAAAGCTTGACATATCTTTTATGTTAAAGCTGAGAACCACAGTTTCCGATTCTCCTGGCTCAAGAAGAGAAGTCTTTTTGAAAGCTGCAAGTTCTCTTGCAGGTTTGCCGAGAAGACCCTGAGGTGCGCTGTAATAGAGCTGAACAACTTCTTTGCCGGCAAAATTGCCTATGTTTTTAACTGTTGCAACAGCGATTATTTTTCCGTCGCTTTCACAGCATACTTTTCCGCTCAAATCAAAGCTTGTATACGAAAGACCAAATCCGAAAGGATAACGCACATGTTTGTTTGCTCCCGGAATTGTTTCGAAATATCTGTAGCCGACATATATATCATCGGAATAGTCGAGATGCATGAAGGATTCCCAGAATTCATCCTTGCAGGGATAGCAGTCATAGGATTTTGCAATAGTATCGGCAAGCTTGCCGGAAGGGTTAACATCGCCGCAAAGAACGTCAGCAATTGCCGAACCGCCTTCAAGGCCGCCTTGCCATGCAAAAAGAACAGCTCCGATATCTTTGTTTTCGGCAAAATATTCGCAGTCCGTTGTTGCGCCTGAGTTTATAACAATAATAACCTTTTTGAAAAGCTTGCAGGCTTTATCAATAAGCTTTTTTTCAAGGTCAGAAAGATAATAGTCATTGCCTATAGGTCTGCGGTCAACACCTTCTGCGGAAAAACGGCTTATTGTTATGATTGCTGTTTCTGCCCATTCTGAAGCAGATTTAATCAATTCATCGGGAACTTCCGCTTCCTTAACATGCATGGCCGCAAAGGTGTCATAGGTCATGTCGTCGCGCTTTTGGCAAAATTCCATGTTGTTAACAATATCCCATCTTGCGTTAATCTGCTCTTGTGTAAGAACATTTACGCTTTCACGTTCAACATATTCCTTGTAGAATTCAACCAACGGCATATAAACCGAAACCTTGCCGTCATTTTGTTTTTCGGCAAAGCCGTCAAATATGTTGCGTATATACGGGGTATGCACATCTCCGCTTCCGCCGCCGCCTTTAATATATTCAATGGTTGCTTTGCCGAAAAGTGCAATTTTTTCACCTTGTTTAAGAGGGAGTGTATTGTTTTCGTTTTTCAGAAGCACCATGCCCTCCGTTGCGGCGTCTCTTGAAAGCTTGATATGTTTGGGAGATGCTGTAACTCTTCTGCCGTCCTCACCCAAGGGCAGGCAGGGTTGATATCTGAATCTGGCAAATTTGTCCATATTGTGTTCCGTCCTGTTACATAGTAAGATTTGTAAAATAATTATATAACAAGGCCTCAGTAATCGTCAAGAGATGAAAACTAAAAAGTGCTTTTGATGCTCAAAATGAAAGCTAAAAAATAATAATTTTTGTTGAAATATTTAACATATTAGAGTATAATAAATAAAATATATTTTTAAAAGAGAGAGGGTGCGGTTTGATATGCAAAAGCGTGTGGCGGCGATTCACGATATTTCAGGAATCGGCAAATGTTCGCTTACCGCAGCCATTCCTATAATTTCAGCGGCAGGCATTGAAACTGCAGCTATGCCAACGGCTGTTCTCTCAACACATACGGGTGATATTCAAGGCTTCACTTACCGTGATTTAACTGAAGATCTTGTTCCTTTTGCAAATCATTGGTCGTCTCTCGGGGTTGAGTTTGACGGGATTTACAGCGGGTTCCTCGGCTCGATTGAGCAGGTTGATATTGTTTGCGATTTCATTGATAGGTTCAGAACCGATAAAACTCTTGTGGTTGTTGACCCTGCCATGGCTGACAGCGGAAAAATGTATAAAACCTTTGATTCGGCTTTTGCAAAGGAAATGATGCTGCTTTGTAAAAAAGCGGATATAATAGTTCCGAATTTAACGGAAGCGGCTTTTTTGCTTGGCGAAGAATATATTGAACCGCCGTATAATAAGGAATATATTGAAAACATAATTAAACGTCTTTTGGATTTAGGCCCATCCATGGTTGTTCTGACAGGAGTTTCGTTTAAAGAGGAAGAAATCGGATGTGCTGTTTCCTGTAAAGATAAAGACGATGTTTTTTATCGTTTTTCAGAAAAATATGAAGGAATTTATTATGGCACGGGTGATATTTTTGCTTCTGCTTTGACCGGAGCGTTTATGCGTGGAAAATCAATCTTTGAAAGCGCTGAGATAGCGCTTGAGTTTACCTGCTCGGCAATAAAAAGAACCTACGATGCTAAAACAGATACACGCCTTGGCGTTAATTTTGAGCAGGGTATTGCAGAATATATTAATCGTTTGGGAGGTTAACAATTATGAGTTTTGCGGACAAGGTTTTTATCGACACCTGCAAGGATATTCTTCAAAATGGATTTTGGGATACGGAGCTTGATGTTCGCCCCAAGTGGGAGGACGGAACTCCTGCACATACGGTTAAAAAATTTGGTGTTGTTAACCGTTATGATTTGAGCAAGGAGTTCCCTGCTCAGACAATCAGAAAAACATTTATTAAAAGTGCTGTTGATGAGCTTCTTTGGATATGGCAGAAAAAATCAAACAACATTGCTGATTTGGGAAGCCATGTTTGGGATTCATGGGCTGATGAAAACGGCTCGATCGGCAAAGCATACGGTTATCAGCTTGGAGTGAAGCATCATTATAAAGAAGGGGATATGGATCAGGTTGACAGAGTTCTCTATGACCTTAAGCATAATCCTCAAAGCCGCAGAATACTGACAAATATTTATGTTCATCAGGATTTGAATGAAATGGCCCTTTATCCCTGCGCTTATTCAATGACTTTTAATGTTTCGGGAAACAAGCTTAATGCGATTCTTAATCAGCGTTCGCAGGATATGCTTGCTGCCAATTGCTGGAATGTCTGCCAGTATGCCGCACTTGTTCATATTTTTGCTCAGGTCAGCGGACTGGAAGTTGGCGAATTTGTTCATGTTATTGCTGATGCACACATCTATGACCGCCATGTTCCGATTATTGAGGAGCTTATCAGCCGTGAGCCTTATGATGCACCTGATTTTGTTATGGATAAAAGTATAACAGATTTCTATGAGTTCAATAAAAACCATTTTGCACTTGAAAACTACAAATATCATGATTTCAGCGAAAAGATTCCCGTTGCAATCTAAAAGAGGTATTATTAATGAAAGCAATTGTTAATGTCGATAAAAATTGGGGAATAGGCATAGGCAACGAACTTCTTAATCCGATTTCTCCGGATTTGAAGTTTTTCAAAGAAAAAACAACAGGAAATGTTGTTGTTATGGGTAAATCAACCTTTCTTTCTTTCCCGGGTCAAAAGGCTTTGCCTAATAGGGTGAATATTGTTCTCACAACGGATCAAAGCTGGAATGCGCCCAATGTTATTGTTTGTCATTCCATTGATGAACTTTTTTTGCAGTTGCAACGATACGATACAAATACGGTTTTTGTTATCGGAGGTTCTTCAGTCTATGAGCAGCTTTTGCCTTATTGCAGCACTGCTTATGTCACCAAGGTAGACACTTCAAAGCCTGCGGATAAATTCTTCCCTAACCTTGATGAAAAAGAAGAATGGTCACTCGTTGAAGACGGTGAAATATCGGAACATAACGGCGTGAGATTTAAGTTTACAACATATATAAAAGAATAGGCGGAAATATGCCCGCCGCAGTCAGGCCGCAGCGGGTAAAACCTTGCATCGGTCTGATTTTTTATAATTGAAGGGAGTGAAAGCTTTGGAGGCGGTTCAATATAAATGCCCGGCATGCGGAGCGGCTTTAAAATTTGATGCCGAAAAACAGGATTTCATTTGTGAATACTGCGACAGCGTGTTCAAAGAAGAAGATTTCTTTAAATCCGACGAAAAACTTGCGGTTGATGCTGTTCAGACGCAGGCAAAAGAAAACTTGGAAAACGCTGTTCTTTATGTTTGCCCAAGTTGCGGTGCTGAAATAGTAACTGACGAAACAACCGCTGCAACAACCTGTTATTATTGCTCCAACCCGGTTGTTCTTTCAGGGAAACTCAGCGGTGAATTAAAGCCTGATTTCATAATTCCCTTTAAGATTGATAAAGACGGTGCAATAAGCAAGTTCAAAGAGTTCTGCGGCAAAAAGAAGTTTTTACCCAAAGATTTTATAACCGATTCGCGTGTTGAAGAAATAAAAGGTGTTTATTTTCCTTATTGGTATATTGACTGTGAGTCTAACGGTTCTCTGAATGCAACCTCAAAGCAGATTAAAACATGGCAGGTTGGTGATATACGCTATACAGAAACAACCTTGATGAGCCATTTCAGGCAGGGGAATATGTCTGTTCGTGATTTGCCTGAAGCTGCTTTGAAAAATAAAGACAGGAATATTCTAAAATATGTTTGTCCTTTCAACAGCGCGGATTTTGTTCCGTTTTCGATGTCATATCTTTCGGGATTTTTTGCCGAAAGACGCAATATTGAAGCGGCAGAAATAAAAGAATCTGTGGTTCAAAGAATTAAAAGCATGTCAACCGAAAAACTCAGAAGATCTGTTGAATATCCAGGTGTCTCTGTTAAGGACAGCAGCATTTCAGCCGGAGAAATATCCTGGAGATATAACCTGCTTCCCGTATGGGTTCTTAGCTATAAACACAAAGATAAAAACTATATCTATGCCCTTAACGGTCAAACAGGCAAGGTTTACGGAGAATTACCTGTCAGCAATAAAAAACTCGGTGCTTTGTTTGCGGGAGTTGCTGCGGCGTCAGCTTTGCTGTTAACGCTTGTGGAGGTGCTGGTTTTATGAAAAAAGCAGTCCTTTCAATCGTTTTGATTTTTTCTTTTTTTAGCTTACTTTCGGTTAATGTTTTTGCCTATAATACTCTTGTTTCTGATGAGGCTTCTCTATTTTCTGATGATGAAATTGTTATGATTGAAGTTGCAGCTGAAGCGTTTGCTTCCGAAAAGGATTATTCGCTTGCTGTTGTCACAACAGATAACGCTCTCGGACAAACTGCGGCAGAATATGCCGATAATTATTATGATGATTTGATATTCGGCAGCGGATGGTCAGAGAACGGGTTGCTGTTTCTTATTGATATGGATAACCGCGAGGTTTATATTTCAACTGCCGGCGAATGCATTGATGTTTACGAAAGTTATATTGACTACATAATCGACAGCGGCTACGATAGCCTTGCGGACGGATACTATGCCGACTGCATTCTTTCAATGATTGATGCTGCATCTTCTGTTAATGTTTTCTATGGCGATGATGAAGAGTATTATTATGAAGATGAGTATGAATACGGTTATAATTGGGAATACTATGATAATTATGAGTATGATTATAATTATAATTATCACAGCCCCAGCTCCAGCAGCAACAGTATTGATTTCGGGCACATAATATTTTATATTATTGCTTCTTTGGGTGTTGCTTTTGTTTCGGTGCTGTTTGTTAAAAGTCGATATAAAAACACGGGCAAAGGCAATGAGTTTGATGCCGACGATGTAGTACTTAATCTTACCGGTTCAAACGATTATGTTATCAGCCGTAATGTTGTAACAACCAGAATACCTAAAAATAATAATCATCACCGTCCGGGAGGAATGGGCGGCGGTTCATCGGTGCATCGCTCCGGCGGAGGAGTCCGTCATGGCGGCGGCGGAAGAAAGTTTTAATTAAGGAGTAAAACAATGGGAAATATATGGCATGATATGAGCCCCAAAAGAATAACACCAGAGGATTTTATGGCTGTTATTGAAATCACAAAGGGCAGCAAAAAGAAGTATGAACTTGATAAAGAAACCGGAGTTTTGATGCTTGACCGAATTCTTTATACTTCTACGCATTATCCGGCAAATTACGGCTTTATCCCCAGAACCTACGGTGATGACGGGGATCCGCTTGATGTTGTTGTTATCTGCAGCGAAAAAATCGACCCGATGACTCTTGTTCGCTGTTATCCGATTGGTGTTATAACAATGAAAGACAGCGGAAAGCTTGACGAAAAAATAATTGCCATTCCTTTTAATGACCCCAACAATAACGGATATAAGGATATTAGTGAGCTTCCCAAACACGTTTTTGATGAAATGAAGCATTTCTTCAAAGTTTATAAAAACCTTGAAGATAAAGAAACCGTTGTTGATGAAGTTCAAAACAAAGATAAGGCAATTGAAATAATTGACAAAAGTATAGTTAACTATATACAAGAATTTTGTCGATAAGTTTTCAAATATGTTCTAATTGTGTATTTACATTTTATTAAATTTGTTATAAAATATCATTTAAATATCAAGCAGCTAAATTTCCAAAGGAGTGATAACTAATGGCTATTTATTGTCAAGAGCCTTCAAGAACATTCAGTGAGTATCTTCTTATTCCGGGCTACACCTCAAGGGAATGTATCCCTGCAAACGTTAATTTGAAAACACCTCTTGTTAAGTTTAGAAAAGGCGAAGAAGATTGTCCGCTGAGCCTTAATATTCCTCTTGTTTCTGCAATTATGCAGTCTGTTTCCAATGATTCAATGGCAATCGCCCTTGCAAAAGAGGGTGGCGTATCCTTTATTTACGGCTCACAGTCAATTGAGGATGAAGCTGCAATGGTTGCCAAAGTTAAAGGCTATAAGGCCGGCTTTGTTGTTAGTGATTCTAACCTTAAGCCTGATTCAACTCTTGCAGAGGTTCTTGAGCTTTATGAGCTTACAGGCCACAGCACAATGGCTGTTACCGATGACGGTACTCCCAACGGCAAGCTGCTTGGCGTTGTTACCGGCAGGGACTACAGAGTCAGCAGAATGAGCGAGAATACACTTGTTTCAGAATTTATGACTCCTTTTGATAAGCTTATTACTGCTCCGGAAAGCACAACCTTGAAAGTTGCTAACGATATTATTTGGGAAAACAAACTCAATTCACTTCCCATCATCAACAGCGAAGGTAAGCTTCTCTATTTTGTTTTCCGCAAGGACTATTCTCAGCATAAAGAAAATCCTCAGGAGTTGCTTGATGCAAATAAGAGCTATGTAGTTGGCGCAGGTATCAACACTCTTGACTATGAAAAGCGAGTTCCTGCTCTTGTTGAAGCAGGTGCTGATGTTCTTTGCATTGACTCCTCTGAAGGATATACCGTATGGCAGGAACAGACTCTTGCTTTTATCCGTGAAAAATACGGCGATAAAGTTAAGGTTGGCGCCGGTAATGTTGTTGACCGCGAGGGTTTCCTTTTCCTTGCAAAAGCAGGAGCAGACTTTGTTAAAGTAGGTATCGGCGGCGGTTCAATCTGCATCACCAGAGAAACAAAGGGTATCGGCCGCGGACAAGCTACCGCTCTTATTGAGGTTGCAGCTGCAAGAGATGAATATTATAAAGAAACCGGCATTTATGTTCCTATTTGTTCAGACGGCGGTATTGTTCATGACTATCACATGACTCTTGCTCTTGCAATGGGTGCTGATTTTCTTATGCTCGGCAGATATTTTGCCCGCTTTGACGAAAGCCCCACAAATAAGCTTCTTGTTAATGGCGTTTATGTTAAAGAATATTGGGGTGAAGGCTCCAACAGAGCAAGAAACTGGCAGAGATATGACCTTGGCGGCAAAGCTAAGCTCAGCTTTGAAGAAGGTGTTGACTCTTATGTTACCTATGCAGGTTCTCTCAGCGATAACGTTGCAAAGAGCCTTTATAAGGTTAAGTCAACTATGTGCAACTGCGGTGTTCTCACTATTCCCGATTTGCAGAAGAATGCAAAGCTTACTGTTGTTTCTGCAACAAGTATTGTTGAGGGTGGATATCACGACGTTACTCTTAAAACAACAGCTAATTCAGGCAGATAAATAAAAATTAACGGTGCTTCTTTTTAGAAGCACCGTTTTTTTGTGATGATGTTAATTTTCATTGCTTGCCGCAACGCCGCATGAAGCGTATAATTATTTCGGAGGCGATTGAATGCTTAGTGTAAATATAAGAAACTTAAGAAAAGAAAAAGGACTGTCGCAGGAGGAACTTGCGGTAAAGCTGAATGTTGTAAGACAAACAGTTTCAAAATGGGAGCAGGATTTATCTGTGCCGGATTCCGAAATGCTTATTAAAATAGCAGGGGTTTTTGATGTTACCGTAAGTCAGCTTCTCGGTGAAACACTTGAGGCAGATAACACAAAATCCGAACTTGCGGAAATATCTCAAAAGCTGGAAAACCTTAATTCGTTTATTGCGGAAAAATATGCAAGAAGGCGCCGTGTTTCGTTAACGGTAATTGCAGTTTGCCTTATAATTCTTGCCGTTGGTATTTTGATGTTTACTTTTGTTTTGAATCCTGTAACTACTGTTGTTGCTGACACTTCAAGTTCTGTTTCAATAATCGGCGGAGCAGTCGGTCCCACAGAAATTTTTGTTGCATCTGTATATTCGTGGTGTGATTATGTTGCGGCAGCTGCAGCTTCGGTTATTTTAATTATTTTGGCAGCTATTATTTTAAAACGCAGCAAAAATTAAAAAAAGTTGCTTCAAATATTGAAGCAACTTTTTTGCCGATTTATCTGATTTGTGAAAAAATTTGTTCAAGAGCCTCAACAGCATTTTTAAGACCGTTATTGAAAAAATCAATAAATGCAGAAGTATCTGCGCCGGTTATTTTAGAAACAAGTGCAGCAATGTATGCAGGGATATCGCTGAGGATTGCTATGATTGCGAACATAAATAATTACCTCCCGTTTAATTTGAAATAATTATACAGCTTTTTTCTTTGTTTATCAATGGAGGATTTGTTTGGTTTGCCCAAAAATAAAGATTTGCCGGATATTTTTAATATAGTACTTGATTTTTATAATTAATTAAGTTATAATAATAAAGCTGATTTGCCGGTGTGATGGAATTGGCAGACGTGCCGGACTCAAAATCCGGTGGTAGCGATACCGTACCGGTTCGACCCCGGTCACCGGCACCACCTAATCACGGATGATTTTTCATCCGTGGTTTTTCTTTTTTCTTAAGATATTACTGTAGGGCAACACAATAAACAAAAACGGCTTGTATGGGTAATGAATGAACCTATACAAGCCGTTTTTTAATTTTGAATTTGGTTTTTATCAGCTGTTCTTTATGCTTTCGATGATAAACTCAACCAAAAGCTTGAACCAACGCATAAAAGAGTTGATTGCAACACTAAGCTTATCGAAAAATGATGAGGGTTTGTAAACATCAGGGTCAGCGTCCCAATTTTCTGTGTTGCAGTTTTCTTCGGTCATGGGGTAAAGTAAATCAGCCTTGGTGTCATATACCATGAACTGAGTGTAGGGGTAGTCGTTGACAGTCAATTGCCTGTCGGCAGATGCAACTTCATAAAGGATTTTTACTTCATAAGTAGTCCAGTTTGAATGGCTTGCTCCTTTAATAAACCATGTGCTATCCGGGGTTAAGCATGTGGAAGCATCGATTTGTTTGTCAGGTGAAATGTAGTGTCCCTTACCTTCTGCAACTTTTTGAGCAATATATTCGTCAGAAAGTGTTTCATAAACGCTAGATGTTGTTGCACCAAATGATGAACGCTTAACAGAAGCAAATTGATCGGCAATCAAATCCGAACTTGCACAAATGGGTATTATCTGATATCCGTATTTTGAGATAACGCCGAAATTTGCTCCGCCATCCTTAATCTTCTGTATGAGTTCCGGGATTCTTTTGCGAACCTCTTTGTCATAATTATCAAGTTTTTCGATGAGACCTGCATATTTAATTCTTTTTTCGCTGCCTTCTTCACCAAAAACATAATGTTTTGCAGATTCATAATCTTCGGGTGATACGCATGCCCAATAGCTAGGCCATGTGTAGAAGGTTGAAAGAGCAAGTGCTGAGGTTGTGCCTTCAACAAGCTTGTCATAGAAAATATTTTCAGTCGTACTGATAACACCTTCAAGAAGACCGGTCTGAACAAGCATATCGATGGTTTCCATTATGAATTCGTCGATGCTGAACAAGCCGAGGCCTTCAACATCTTTCAGGACACGCATAAGGGCAGGTGGATCAACATCGAATTTTGCGCAAATAACCTCGCTTAGAATTTCTGCTCCGCCAACAACGCTGCCGTCCATTCCGATGCCCTGAATATCTTCAACACCGTATTTTGCAACATAAGCCATAACAATATTGGTGCCCAGGCAGGTTGCTGCAATGCCAACCTTTTCGCAACCTGTTGTTCTTTTGATATCTTTTATGAATGAGTTGAATTCATCGGCGGTTTCCATGGGATCCAATCTCCAGTCATAATGGAACCAATAGTCATTCCATGAGAAATAACCCTTATTGCCCATCTGACTGTTATTTCTTTTGTTTGCCATCTGCTCTTTGCGGTGTTGAGATAAACCAGAGTTGTTGGGTACATTGCCGTTTTCATCAAGCAAAGAATTAGCAAAAATTTTGCTAATTTCCGTTTCGAGTCCGGCATAAAGGTCATCCCAATTGTCTGTTGTCAGGCCTTTAGCAAGAGCGGGAAGAAGAGTCTTTGCCATTGATTTGTATAATTCGCTGTTGTCTGCGCTTCCTTCATTATTGCCTGACACAAGATTTGCCAAATCGCGATAATGAAAAATTTTGTTGCCTTCTGCATCATAAAGCGGTTCACCGTCACCTGATATGCGGATAACAGGGATCTGGCTTTTGCTTTCGTCTACATTAACCCATGAAAAGGCAGGAAACATGAGGCTGAATACAAGCACAACCGAAAGCAATACGGAGATTAGTTTTTTCATAATATCAACTTCCTTGTTAAAATAAATGCTAAAAATATTGTTTAAATTTTAAATTATAATATATTTTAATCCAAACAGTTTTTTTGTCAATAGACAAATGACACGATTAGCACATATTAGTATAGTTTGAAACTTTTACAAAAAATAATTAGTATTGTCAAAGCGAATATATAGTTATAATATGTATACATAACTGATTTTGAAGTTAAGCACGGCTATATTTAAGACGCAACCAAATTTTTATTTTTGATGTTATTTGAAATATTTGTCTGTGAAACCGTACTTATATATGAGGACCTCAAAAAAGAAAGGGGATTTATATGAACGATGCATCGATTATAGAGCTTTATTGGGAACGTTCCGAAGAAGCTATAAGTGAAACCGATAAAAAATACGGTAAACTTTGCAATAATATTGCAAACAATATTCTGAATAACAAATCGGATGCAGAGGAATGCGTGAATGATACATATTTGACCGTGTGGGATTCAATTCCCGATGAAAGGCCGAAATACTTTTCAGCTTATATTTGCAGAATAGTTAAAAACCTTTCTTTGAAACGGCTTGAATATAATACGGCACAGAAAAGAAATCCTGAACTTCTTGTTTCATTTAATGAACTACAGGAATGCTTATCTTCCGATACAAATCCGGAATCAAATCTTGATGCCGAAGAACTCGGAAAGACAATCGGAAATTTTTTAAGGCAACAAAATGAAACAAACAGGAAGATTTTTTTGAGACGGTATTGGTATTTTGATTCAATAAAATCAATAGCATCTGATTTTAAAATGAAGGAAGAACGTGTTTCGTTAATATTGTTCAGAACAAGAAAAAAACTTAAACAATATCTTGAAAAGGAGGGTTACAAAATATGAATATACTGGTTGAAGCTGTAAATTTTGTTGATGATGATCTTGTTTCAGAAGTTTACGAAAAAAACAGGAATAGACTGAAAATGAATAAATATCTCGCTATAGCGGCTGTTTTTGCGGTTGTTATTATATCAACATTTGCGGCTGTAAGATATTATAACAGACAACTCTTTATGAAAGATACAGGGTTATCTTCTGAACCTGTAGCAACGGACCGATTTTTTGGCGGCGCAGACGTAACTTCCGGAAAAATCAGTGAGGATGAAGTGGTTGTTGAAGGAACAGGATTTACCGATGAAGAGATAAGAAAATTTGTTGAGGAAAAAAAGTTTGAGCTGGTTGGCGCAGTTGCTTGCGAGTACGAGGATTTTGATGATGTTTACAAGATTTCAACGGTTGGCTATTGCCATGTTTCGCTCGGCGAAACCAATGTTCTCAAACGAGATTACGTTACTTTACCCATAACTCTCAATGATAAAATAATTGCAAACATAACTCTTTTCAAATCGGATAGCGAAATGAGATATGATATTGCAGTCAGAGGCAAGTCGTTTGATACTCTTAACAGAATTTTTGCAGAAAATCCGGAAAGCGAAATTGCATTTTTTTATGTTGACCTGTTTACTGAGATAGCGATTACGCCGTCAAACAAAATTTATAATATTTATGACAGAAGAACAGATTCATTAAAAGAAGATGTTGACTATTACGAAAAATACAAAACGGAATATAACACATTTTCTTTGAAAAAGCTGACGGATGAGAATAACTTTATTTCGGTTAAGCCAGAATATGAGGAAAACCTTGCAAATGTTGATGGCTATATCGAAGAAACTGAAGAAGTTATTCAAAGCAGTTTGGTTGCAACAACTGAAAAATCTGAAATAAACATAAGTGTTGCCGATTTGTTTTCAAAAGAAATTGTTTCTGTTGAATGGGGAAACGGCTATGATGTGCTAACGGAGAAACCGTTCGAGGAATGTACTTTCGAGCAGGCTGAAAAAATTAAAAGTCGCATTTCAGCAATGAATACGGTATTGCCCGAAGAAGTTGAGCTGTATTTCGGAGGTTCATGCATAGCAAGGCTGGTTTATTCAGACGGTTCTTTTGCCCACGTTATTCTCAAAGGCGGTAATCAGGTTTGCTTTGAAACGGAGCGGGGCGTCAGTCCTATATATGTTGACACAACAGGAAATGCGTCGGCTTTGGCAGCCTATATAGTAAGCTTAATATAAAAAATCCCCGACAGCGATGTCGGGGATTAATCTTTCTTATCAAAGTCGTTCAGCAATCATTTCCTTAACGGTGTCGATTACTTTGTCAACCTCAACCTTTATGCTGACGGTTTTATCTCTTGTAACAATTTCGCAAACGCCTTCCTTAAGGTTTCTGGGGCTTACGATAACTCTTACGGGCACACCGAGAAGGTCGGCATCCGAGAACATTGCGCCGGGTCTGATATTTCTGTCATCATAGATAACTTCCATTCTGTCGTCAAGCATCTGCTGATAAAGTTTATCTGAAACACCCTTGCATTCTTCATCGTCAGCCCTCAAACAGCAAATCTGAACATGCCAGGGAGCAATGCTCATAGGCCAGATGGGGCCGTATTCATCGTGATGAGCCTCACAAACTGATGCTGCAAGTCTGCCGACACCTATGCCGTAGCAGCCCATGATGGGATAGTGGAGATTGCCTTCGCTGTCAAGGTATTGCATACCCATTGATTTTGTGTATTTTGTGCCGAGCTGGAAGATATTGGCGACGTCAATGCCTCTTGAAATTGAAATTGCAGGCTTGCCGCATTTGGGGCATATGCCGCCTTCTTTGATTTTTGCAAGGTCGATATATTCAACTTCGCCGATATCTCTGCTGATTTTAAGGCCGGTGTAGTGATGGTCAAGCCTGTTTGCTCCGCATGAAAGATTGTGAGTGTTTTCAAGCGATTTGTCAAAGAGAACCGTGAACTTTTCTCTGTCCATGCCGTAGGGGCCGATAAAGCCTGCAAAAAGTCCGCAATCATCTGTGATTACTGCGGGGTGAACAGCTTCGCCGAGGTAATTTGTAAGCTTTGTTTCGTTGATGTCAAGGTCGCCTCTTACAAAGATAACAACATATTCATCGGTCATGTTTTTCTGGTATACAACTGCTTTACAGCTTTCTTCAAGGGGAGTTTTAAGAAAGTTGCAGATATCTTCAATGGTGTGAATATCGGGAGTATATACGAGCTCAAGAGCTTTTGATTCACCTTCGATTTTGTTTTCAATTATGCTTTCTGCTGCTTCCATGTTCGCTCTGTAATCGCACTCGGAGCAAACCGCAATTGAATCCTCGCCGATAGGAGTGAGAAGCATATATTCGTGAGAAATGCTGCCGCCCATCATGCCGGAGTCGGATGCAACGGTAATAACCTCTGGAATGCCTGCTCTTGCAAAAATGCGTTCATAGGCTTTGTAGCAAATATCGTAATATCTTTCCAAATCCTCCTGTGATGTGTGGAAGGAATATGCATCCTTCATTGTGAATTCGCGAACTCTGATAAGACCGCCTCTGGGTCTTGCTTCATCGCGGAATTTTGTTTGCACCTGATAAATCATGAAGGGGTATTTTGTGTAGCTGTTGGCATATTCGCGAACAAGCTGAACGGCAGCCTCTTCGTGGGTCATTCCAAGAAGCATGGGGGCATCGTTTCTGTCCTTGAAGCGAAGAAGCTCGCTTCCTATGCTTTCATATCTGCCTGATTCTGACCAGAGAGATGCAGGCATAACAACAGGGAACTGAACTTCCTGTCCGTCAATAGCATCCATTTCCTCACGGATAATATTTTCAATTTTTCTTGTGATTCTTCTGAGTGGCATGAAGGATGAATAAATTCCGTTTGCAACGCCCTTCATATAACCGCCTCTGAGCATCAAAGCATGGCTGTCAATGACACAATCCGAGGGTTTTTCCTTAAAACGTTCTCCTGCAAGTTTGTCAATTTTCATTTGATTTACCTCCAAATAAAAATGTCCCGTAGCCTGTCGGCTCGGGACAAACATTATAGTCTGCGGTACCACCCGAGTTCGGATTTAAAATCCGCTCTCTATTCCTTTAACGGGGAAGACCGTCGGTTCTTACTGCTTTTT
>JAZNPT010000012.1:0-13444 GCA_045589815.1 Acutalibacteraceae bacterium | reverse complement strand
TTTTTACAGTTGTTCAGCTATGAATAATCTTTCAAAAAAGCCGCCTTTTGAAAAATATTTTTTTGGAAAGGAGGTTTATGTTTTGAAGACAGGTTTGAAGAAATCTCAGAAGACAACCGAGATGTTTTTTGATGAAGCAAGTACGATTATTACGGTGTCAACCTACAACACTGATTTGAAAAATCGTTTGTCTGCTTATTCAGAAAAACATCCGGACTTGTGTAAGTTGTTGACGATTCGGAAGACGGAAGACTGATGTTTGAGATTGAGAAAGGAAGATTTTGTTTCAGACTCACCGAGCCATATAGTAAAGAGCGACGCTCTGCTGCAAGTGAACTGGCGAAGAAACAAAAACATAATTTGAGAAATCACAACAGTAAAAATTAAATGGCATCTGTCTTAGCGAGCAATGGATTTGTATATTCAAATCCACTTGCCAAGACTTTTTGATGCCGTGTCATCAGTCTTAGCAAGCACTGAATTTGTAGCCACAGATGCTTGGTTTCGACTTTTCAAGTCTCAACAAGCACTGAATCCGTACGGACAAATTCGCTTGTCAGGGAAAGTTCCCTGAAACCCTTAAAGAAAATTTAAAACAAAGGAATGATTATTTTTATGAAAATGTTTGAAACTAAAGTAACTATGGACAATGTAAAAATTAATTTGATTAAACCGATGACTAACTCTCCGTTTACCGTCAAGGAGGATGAAGATATGCAAAAGCTTCGCGAAAGCATCGGTCAGTTCGGTTTACTCAGTCCGATTGTCATAAGACAACTGCCCGACACTAACGAGTATGAGATTGTCTGCGGCAACCGTCGACTGCAAATTCTCAATGAGCTTGGCTACGAAACTGCACCCGTTCTCATTAACAACTTAACCGATGATGAAGCGTTGGTTGCGATGATTGATTCCAATCTATGCCACCGTGAACATATCCTGCCGAGTGAGAAAGGTATCGCTTACAAATTAAAACTCGATGCGATGAAACGACAAGGTTACCGAACTGATTTGGATGAGCCAACTTCTGCAACAGTGTTGCAGAAGTTAAAGGGTGAAACATCAATTCAAAAGTTATCCGAACAAAGCGGTGACAGTCGAGAAACAATCCGACACTATATCCGTCTGACATATCTTATCTCTGAACTACTTAGCCTCGTTGATGAAAACAGAATTGCAATGCGACCAGCGGTTGAGCTTTCGTATCTGACACACGAAGAGCAACAAATGGTTTATGCGATGTATGACAGCGATGAGGTAACGCCATCATTTCCGCAGGCACAACGTATGAGAAGATTATCCGAAGAAGGTGAACTCGACAGCGACACAGTGTTCAACATAATGTCTGAACTGAAAGCAAATCAAAAAGATACCGTCAGCATTCCTACAGAGTTGTTTCAGAAATATATCAAAGGCAGACCGACACCAAAGTCGAATAAAGATTTTGTTATTAAAGCAATCGAGCATTACTGCCGCTATCTTGAACGACAGCGAGGTAGATACAGATGAAAGGAGTGATGATAAACATAAAAAGAAAATTAAAAATATTTTTTCGTTGGCTCTGTACCGATACCCGTGGTGAATTCAGATTCACAGTTAAAGGTCACGAAGTTGTTGCAACATTTTCCGATAAGCCTGACAAAGAAATCTTTTCACGGATGAAAGAAATTCTACTTGGCGATTCACACATTCGACAAACCGACACCTCTGATATTAAACTAAAAGAAAATATCAAGGAGGCGGTTTAATGTCAAAACGAGTGTGCTGTCTTTACCGAGTTTCAACGGGTAAGCAGGTTGACTATGACAAAAACAATGAAACTGATATCCCGATGCAGAGAAAGGCTTGTCATAAGTTTGCAAGTGAGATGGGTTGGGATATTGTTCATGAAGAACAGGAAGACGGTGTATCGGGTCACAAGATAAGAGCAGAGAACCGTGACAAAATTCAAATCATAAAAGACCTTGCAAGAAAGAAACAGTTTGACATTCTGCTTGTATTTATGTTTGACCGAATAGGCAGAATCGCAGACGAAACACCTTTTGTTGTAGAGTGGTTTGTCAAAAACGGAATTGAGGTTTGGAGCACCCAAGAGGGTGAACAGAGGTTTGATAATCACATTGATAAGCTCCTGAACTATATCCGATTCTGGCAGGCTGACGGTGAAAGCGAGAAGACTTCAGTACGAACAAAAACAAGTCTTGGGCAGTTAGTTGAAGCAGGTCACTTCAAGGGCGGTATTGCCGCCTTTGGATATGACCTTATAAAAAGCGGACGATTTAACAAAAGAAAACACGAGCTTTATGATTTGCAAATAAATCCCGATGAAGCTATTGTTGTTAAAATTATTTTTGACAAGTACACTACCGAAGGTTACGGCGCTCACAGAATTACAACTTGGCTGAACAATAATGGTTACAGAGCAAGAACATGTAAAATGTGGCACGAAGCTACCATAAGAGGTATTCTATGTAACCTCACCTACACTGGTGTTCTTCGCAGCGGTGATGCTCGTTCAGAGGTTATACCTGAACTACAAATAATTTCACCCGAACAGTTTGAAAGAGCGAGGATGATAATGCAAGAACGTTCGGACAGGAAGAAAGAAAATCCCACAGTACCTCTTAACACCAAAGGGAAATCTCTTATCTCCGGTAAGGTTTACTGCGGGCATTGCGGCTCAAGGCTTAATCTTACAACAAGTGGAAGATACCGTAAAAGAAAAGACGGAACTGTTGATACAACGAAGCGAATCAGATATGCCTGCTACGGTAAAAGTAGGAAGCAGACAGAATGTGACGGTCAGTCGGGTTACACACTTCACATTCTTGATGATTTAATTGATGAAATTGTCCGTGATATTTTCCGTAAAATGAAAGGTGTATCAAAATCTGATGTAATCAAGCTCCGTTATGCGGATGAGCTTGAAGTGATAAAAGCAAGGCTGAATATGTTAAAAGCGGATTACAATAAAGAGTTTGAAAATCTCACCATACTGAAATCCGAGGTTATTAAGGCAATTAAGGGTGAAAGCTTCTTTTCGGCCGATACTCTTTCGGAACTGATTACAGAATCAGAAAAAGAGTGCAGCAGGCTTTTGGATTTATGTACAAATGCAGAAAAGAATGTATCTGACGGTGAGAGCGTACTCAAAAACTTATCCGACAGCTTTGATGAACTGATTTCTTGGGCGGATCTTTATGATGAAGCGAGTTTTGAAAAGAAGAAAATGATTGTGAGCTGCTTGATTAAACGGGTTGAGGTTTGCCGAGGGTATAAGCTGAATATTGAGTTCAATATTGACTTTGAGCAGTTTATGGTGGGAATTGATAAGGCGGCGTGAAAAGAGTAGCACCCCGTAGCATGTCACTACGGGGTGCCTTTTAACAAAATCAGTTAAGTCTTTTTCCTTTTTTAAATATTATTATAGAAATGATTACAAACAAAACCATTATTGCTGCAATATATATACCTTCACAATATCTAAAACCAATATTATCAAAAATAATTATCGCAACCACTCCAAACGGGTACAATATCCAACCAACAGTAAGCCCTAAAATCCAAGTCAGAATGCTTGAATCATTTAATGAAAGCTCGCCAAAAATATAAGCAATAATTGGTAAGCAAACAGCTGACAATGCAGAGAAATACAAAATTTTATAATTATTTCGCTTACCCAAAACAGACAATAAAATTAAATATAAACTAATCAAAAATGGAGTAACATATAAAACAATATCAAATATCTGATAAATACCATCAAGTTCTACATTTAATAACCAATCAAAGGGGTCACATGCTAACCAACCTATTACCCATAAAAGTGTAACAATACCAAAACCTAAAACAAATTGAAATCCGTTCCCTATTTTTCTGTTCATATTATCACCTCATTTTTCAAATTATATCATAAATAAAAAACCATTTCAACAAACAAACCATAAAAACAAAAGTGCCCACTCAAAAGTGGGCAAAAAAATATTACTTAGTGTCCGATGGTGGAGATGAGGGGGATCGAACCCCTTACCTCTTGAATGCCATTCAAGCGCTCTCCCAAGTGAGCTACACCCCCATATTTGAGGACACTAAGTAATTGATTTTTATTAAATTTTTGTAGGGTGCGTTTCTGAGTGCTTTGGGCTCCCAAGTGAGCTACACCCCCATCGGTTGCTTGAATATATTATCACACTATATCAAAAAAATCAAGCCTTAATTTTAAAATATTTATTTGAGTAAAAAAACAGCAGCGAAAATGAAGATTCGCTGCTGAAAAACTGAGACGTATAAATTATTTTGTTCCGAAAATTCTGTCGCCTGCATCTCCTAAACCGGGAACAATATAGCCATGGTCATTAAGACAATCATCAAGAGCACCCACATAAATATCCACATCTGGATGAGCCTCTTTAAGAACATTAAGGCCTTCGGGTGCCGCTATAATACACATAAACTTGATATCCTTCGGATTGCGTTTCTTAATCTGTGAAATTGCATCAACAGCCGAACCACCTGTGGCCAGCATAGGATCAACAACAATAACTTCCCTCTCTTCAATATCAGCAGGAAGCTTGCAATAATATTCAACAGGCTGAAGTGTTTCAGGGTCTCTGTAAAGTCCGATATGGCCTACTCTGGCGGAAGGAACAAGAGCAAGAACACCGTCAACCATGCCGAGGCCTGCTCTGAGAATGGGAACAAAAGCAAGCTTTTTGCCTGCAATTACCTTAGTTTTAGCAACTGCAACCGGAGTTTTTGTTTCAACCTCTTTTAAGGGTAGATCTCTTGTTGCCTCATAGCACATGAGCATTGCAATTTCACTCACAAGATTGCGAAATTCCATAGAGCCTGTTTTTTCGTCTCTGAGAAACGTTAACTTATGCTGAATCAGGGGATGATCCATAATTGTTATTTTTGCCATTGTTCAAACCTCCGAATAATATCAAAATCTGTTTTCTAAATCAATAATCTGTGAAATTCTTCTGATATGGCGTTCCTCACCGCTGAAAGGAGTATTGATAAAAATATCAACAAGTTCGATTGCTTGCGCAGGAGTAACTACCCTGCCTCCAAGGCAAAGCATATTGGCATCATTGTGGAGTCTTGTCATTTCAGCTGAAAACTTGTCGGAACAGCAACAGGCACGAATTCCTCTGACTTTGTTAGCGGCAATTGAAATGCCAACACCTGTGCCGCAACAAAGAATACCAAGCTCGCATTCACCGCTAACAACACCTTTGGCAGTTTTTTCGGCATAAACGGCATAGTCAACCGACTCAGCCGAAAACGGACCGAAATCTTTATACGATATATTTTTTTCATCAAGATATTTAATAATCGCCTGTTTAAGTTCAAAACCTGCATGGTCACTGCCTAAAGCTATCATAATTTTTCTCCTTTTTTTATCTTCAATTCACGTTCTGCTTGCGGAAGCCTTAAATAGCTTGGAACAAGCTCATCTGAATTTTTGAATGAATTTTGATTAAGAGCTGCAAGTGCAACGCCGTAAGCACGCTGAAATCTTCTGTTTTCAGCTGAAAGAACAGCGTCGGAAAGCTTCTCGCCAAAAGCTTTGAAGCATATTTCAGCTCCATCCCCCGCCAAAACAATTTTTTCATTATATTGGGACAGCTCCGTATACAAATCGTCAATAGAAATAGCCTTGTCCTCACAAAGACGCTCAATTTTTGCATTTCGGCATCGGAACAACGCTGTATAAACCTGATTGCATCTTGCATCCATAGCAGCACACACAATGCAATCATCGTCAGTAAAATTATAAGCAATTGATTCAAGCGTTGAGATGCCGGCGCAAGGCTTATCGCCGGAAAGAGCAAGACCTTTTATTGCCGCAACACCGATTCTGATGCCTGTGAAAGACCCGGGACCGGCATTGACACAAAAAGCATCAATATCAGCAATATTAATATCAGCCTGTATCAGAGCATTATTAACCATCGGCATAAGAGTTCGGCTGTGGGTAAGGCCTGCATTAACAAAACACTCACTTATTAAGTTTTCTCCGTCAATTACAGCAACGCTTGCTGTTTTGGCTGATGAATCAACCGCAAGTATTTTCAATAAATTCAGCTCCAGTTATTTCAATATTTCTTTCATTGAAGTTATCAGTTTTGATAATCGTAACCCGAATGCAGTTTTCAGGCAAAACAGTTTCGATATTTTCGCTCCATTCGATTATCAACGTATTTCCCATATCGAGGTAATCAAAATATCCTGTTGAATATAAATCATCCCAGCCGGAAATTCTATACATATCAAAATGATAAAGAGTTCTGCTTTTGCTGCGATATTCATTAACCAAGGCAAATGTAGGGCTGCTGACATCACTGTCAATCCCCATACCTTTGGCAAAACCTCTTGTAAAAGCTGTTTTGCCTGCTCCGAGATCTCCGAACATCGCAATAACTGAACCGTCTTTAATGCTTTTACCAAGCAAAAAGCCTATCTCCTCGGTTTCTGACGAACTCTTTGTTTTGTATATCGACATTCTGCACCACCTTTTGTGATTATATCACATGAAATCCAGCATTTCAACATTTAGATACAAAGTTTAATACAAAAAATCCGAATTCTGCCTCGGACAGAATTCGGAAAAACATCAGCATTCAAATTTTGCAATCAGACCATTAACCATGCCGGGGTTATTGGTTATGATTCCGTCCACACCGTATGAAAGCATCTTTTTTGCAATATCCGGCTTGTCAACAGTCCAAACATTAACTCCAATGCCGTTCTCGTGGAGTTTTTTTACATAGTGTTTGGTAACCGTAAAATAATGCGGGTGCAGATAATCGGCCTTGATTTCCTTCGCAAATTCAACATAGCCAAAAATCATCTTTTTATAAAATATTTTCCTGTCGGGACTATATAGATAACCTGTTTTACAGTTTGGATCAACCTTTTTGCATTCAACAAGAACGTCAGGGCTGAAACTGGAAATAAGTAATTTATCAAATAAGCCGTGTGCTTTAACAGCATCAATGGTTTTTGCAACAATTTCCATATTCCCGTCAAGAGGCGGTTTAATTTCAATGTTCATTATTTCAATATCGGCAGTTTCACAAAGAGTTAAAAACTCCTCAACCGTGGGAAGCTTTGTGCCTTTGAAACTTTCATTAAACCACGAGCCAAAATCATAACTGCGAAGTTCTTCAAGTGTCATGCTTTTAACTTCGCCCTTACCGTTTGAAGTTTCATCAATAGTATAATTATGGCAGATAACAGGAACACCGTCTGACGACAAATGGATATCCGTCTCAAAACCGTCAACACCGATTTCAAGAGATTTTTCAAATGCGGGAATAGTGTTTTGAGGAGCTTCAAGATTAGCACCTCTGTGAGAAATCACCTTGCAAACAGCCATTTAAATCACCCTTCAGAACAATTGAATTATGCCGTCAAAGCAAAGAAATTAAGCGGCAACATTTATATTTTAACAGATTTAGGTAATTATTTCAAGATAAAACATTAATATCCAGAAAAAAATGCAGACCGAAAAAACATTCGGCCTGCAAATTTCAAAAAACAGTTTAGTAGAATTAGAAAGGCATGGGAATGCCGGCGAATATTGTTTCAAGCGAATTTTTGATAATTTCAATAATGCCTGCGGCTTCTGCCTCCTTAACGTATTCAAGAATCTGCTGAACCATTGCGAGAATTTCAGTTACGAATGACATAATTTTGTCCTCCCTATGTTTTATTACAGCTTAACTGTTGGTTAAATTATATATTGCTTCCGAATTTTAGTCAAGTAAAAAACGCTATACAATTTTGTGTTTATGTCTAAAAACAGACAAAGCCGCCTTAATAAGACGGCTTCTAATCATTCGAGCATATCCAATATTGCTTTTTTTCCTGTGACACCAATGCTTCTGTTTTTTACAACACCGTCTTTCATAACAATCAAAGTAGGAACACTCATAATCCCAAACTTTTCTGCAAGTTCCGTTTCCGATTCAATATTAACTTTGCAAATTTTAATGCTGCTTGCTGTCCTTGCAACATCTTCAATAACAGGTGAAAGCATTTTACACGGCGTGCACCAATCGGCAAAAAAATCTATCAAAACAGTTCCGTTATAATTTTCAACCTCACTTGTAAAGCTGTCACCCGTAATATCAAAGACCTTCATTATTTATGCTTCCTTTCGTTCAAAATATCTTATCTTTAAATAGTTTCTCTCGAACAAAAGATTTTATTCCGTTTATATGCTCGGTATTAGCATAATGCCGCTGTTTTCAACAATATCTGATGTTAATTCATTTTCCAAGGTAATAGCGTCAACAGTCGTGTTATATTTGCGTGCAATATTCCAAAGGCTTTCGCCTTTTTCGCAAAAATATATTGTTAATGCGCATGGTTTTTCGCGTTTAATATTCTCATCTGTAATCTCAATTGAACTGATATATTTTTTTATTGAGCACGAAAAAATCAAACCTGAGGTAATCATTTCAGTTTTAAGTTCAAGACGGCTGTCTCCGGTTACGGAACACGAGCAGCCGGAAATTTGGACCGAACCAAGGCAAAAAATTCTGTCAGTTTTTTCTTTTAATTTAACCGAATAATCAAAATCAACCGGTTTTTGTACAATGCCTGTTTGCCCTTCGGAATCTTTATAGATAACAGTTGCCTGATAGGTGCCTGAAACTGCGCACTTATCATCTTTGATTCCAAAACTGCTTTTAATCTCAGAACACCAAACCGCAAGCACGCAATCAACGCTTACGCCAATGCTTTCAAGCACAACCTTGTTTGTGAAGCTTGTATTCAATTCATCAAGATATTTTAACTGTTCAATGCTTTTAGTTGTATTTTTAACATCATAATCCGTTGAATAAGCATCGCTGATTAGTGAGACAGGAATTTCTTCAAACGCTGCCATGGAAGCGTTGATACGCGCATTTAAATCAATAAGACGCATGTCTCCTGACGTGTCGGTTCTCGGCACAGCCTCGCACGAACTGACACTCAACCGTAAGCTGCAGAGACTTGATTCATTAATGCCTTCCATTTCGATTATCTGACTTATCGGCATTGAATGTTCAATGCTTTCTATTGTACCGCTTTCTTCTCCAAGATAATATATTTTAACCGAGCAGTCACCTTTCACTAATGCTTTATTATTAATTATTTTTATGTCATTTGCAATCGCAAATGCTGAAACATTGATTATTTGCGAAACGGGAGATTTGTCAGCAGATATCTCTGCTACTTCTCCTATTGAAAACGCTCTTTCGCAAATCCCCGTCATAGAAGCAAAGCTGCAATCATCGCACATTGTCTGAATTCCCGCACCGTCAGCCGAACAAAGCACTTCCTCATCTCTTTTTCTTGCAGCTTTAAAAATAAATGTCATCATAGCTCTGACATCTATTCGACGCGAATTAACTGCGCGGCAATTCACATAATCCGTGTTGACAACAACATTAACAACGGCATCGGATGTTATTCTTCCCGATTCAATAAACTTCTGAATCGGATAGCTTTGCTCGTATCCCGCTGTTTTACCGTTATCTCCAACATATACCAGACGCACAACGGCATTGCAGTCCGCAGTTATCCTTCCAGAGTTATTTTGAACCGATGTTATGTTAGGTGTAACGCTGCATTTCAAAATCCGCTGTATTTCCGGGCAATAATCCGGCAGACTGATATCAGCATCAAGAGACTGTTCAGCCGTTGTTTCATGCACAGTTTCACAGAAACCGAGTTTTTGAGTATCATTTTTAAAATTCATAGGCTTCTCCCCTTGTTTTGATTTTCATAAGAATAATATTCACTTCATGTCCAAAATATGCCACTGACGTTTCCTTATTAAATTTTAATTATATTATTTAAAAATTTTTAAAAATAGTGTTTACATTCTAAAAAGTTTATATTATAATAAATTTGTATAAAAATGAAAGGAGCAACACCATGCCCGAATTTACTTATGAAATAGTTGAATCTGTAGCTGTTCTTTCCGAGAACCCCAAGGGTTGGACCAAAGAACTCAATCTCATCAGCTGGAACGGAAGAGATCCTAAATATGATATCCGTGAGTGGGCACCCGACCATGAAAAAATGGGCAAGGGCGTTACTTTAAGCAAAGATGAAATGGCAGCTCTTAAAGAAGCAGTCAAAAATCTGAAATGATTCAACAGGCGTTGCGGTTAATCTGCAACGCCTTTATTCTCAGAAAATTTATAAGGGAGAATGATTGTGAATACAGATATTAACGGCACTCCCGAAAGAAAGGTTTCGGAATTTAAGGTCTATGACAGGCGGTATGTAGGCGCAAAAGAAACTTTTGCATATCTGCTTAATGATTTTTCAAACGCTTTTAACATCGGCCAATACACCGACAGATTTTTATGGGACGTTGTTAAAATCGACTTTAAAACAAACGCTCTTGTCAGCTTGTTCACGGGCGCATGGGACATCATCAATGACCCGTTAATTGCAACCCTTGTTGACAAAACAAGAACCAGGTGGGGAAAATTCAGGCCTTATCTTATAGGTTTTCAAATCCCTATCACACTTATAGGAGCGCTTTATTGGTTTATCCCTTTCCTTTTTCCCGGAACATCGGGAACATACCTTCCAAAACTGATTTATTATTTTGCGTTTACGGTTATTAATGAAACTGCCGGAACTTTCACTTCAATAGCTAAATCAGGGTATATGACAACCGTAACACCTCACCCAAACGACCGAGCGCGGCTGATAACATTGGCGGAATTGCTGACAGGTATGATGGGTGAAGATATGCCTAACTACATAATGGGCGTTTTGTTGGATTTAATAAACAACAATATTCTTAAATGGAAGCTTAGAAATGTTTTTCTTGCTATGGGCTTGGGAACAAGCATCGTTTCATGTGCTTTCACATTATACTTTTTTATTGTTTCAAGAGAACGCGTAATGCAATCAGTTGAAGCGCCAAGCGTTAAGCAAGGCTTAAAGGCTGTTATTAACAATTATCCTGTTCTGCTTATCACAATTTCAGACTTTCTCGGAGGCTTCAGCGTTGGTTCTAGCAGCACAAACTATTTTATTGATGTTCTCGGGTCCGCATCGTTGCAAACGCTGATTAATCTGCCCTCCGGAATCAATGGAACCATAAGCTACGCTTTTGTAAAGCCCATCAGAGAAAAATTCTCTACAAAAGCAATATGGGTATTTGAAGATTTATATACACGCTTCTGGGTTATCCTGCTGTTTATCATTGGTTCCGTTAACAAGAACTATGAAAAACGCCTGCTTATGTGCATTCTTTTCGGTCTTCAGGCATGGTTTGATAAATGGGCATTCGGCATCAGAAAGGTTATTAAAGCTGAGCTTTATAATGAGGCTATGGACTATTGCGAATGGAAGAACGGATACAGAGTTGAAGCTACCATCGGCGTTGCCCGTAACCTCATCACAAAAGTTCAAAATGTTGTGATGACATCCGCAAAAAGCCTTATTCTTGACGGAATCGGCTATGCTCAGGGTCTTGCAGTAGGCACACAGGCAGACAGAACAAAGTGGTGGTTGTTTGCGCTTTGCACAGGCATCCCTCAAATAACCGGTATACTAGCGGTTATTCCTAAATTCATTTATCCCCTCTCGGGAAGCCTGAGAGAGCAAATGTATTCTGAGCTTATGCAGCGAAGACATGAGATGAATGAGTTTATGAACAACGAAACTAATGAAATTAAAATTCAAGTCGAGGAATATATTTAATTAATTGCCATGAACACTAAACCATTAAAAACAATTATTGTTGGCGGAGGCCACAGAAGCCTTACTTATGCTGAACTTGCAAACATTGAACCGAAAAAAATGGAAATAGTCGGCGTTGCCGATCCTGATGATAACCGACGCAATTCCATAAAAAACAAATTCGGCATTCCGGAAGAAAACTGTTTCAAAACAGCTGAAGAACTTGCGTTGGCGCCTAAATTTGCCGATGCTGTTATTAACGGAACAATGGACCATATTCATGTTGAAACCACTATCCCGTTGTTAAAGGCCGGGTATGATGTTCTTCTTGAAAAGCCTTTTTCGGTAAATGAAAAAGAAGCAAGGGAGCTTGTTGAGGCAGCCGAAAAGTATGACCGAAAAATTATGGTTTGCTTCGTTCTCAGATATGCACCGTTTTACAGAAAAATCAAGGAGCTTATTCTTGCCGGTGAAATCGGAGAAATCATTAACATACAAACCAGCGAATATGTCAGCTATCATCACATGTCCACCAGCCATGTAAGAGGAAAATGGAATAATTCGGAAAAATGCCACAGCTCTATGTTGCTTGCAAAATGCTGCCATGATCTTGATATAATGATGTGGCTTATGAGCGAAACAAAACCGAGTTTTGTTTCCAGCTTTGGTTGCAACAAGCAGTTTGTCAAAGAAAATGCTCCTGAAAATTCGGGAACGCGTTGTTTGGTTGACTGCCCTCTTGCAGATGAATGCCTTTATTCCGCAAAACGTATTTATATTGATCACCCTGACAGATGGTCTTTTTATGTTTGGGATAAACTTGAGCATCTTGAAAATCCGACTATCGAAGACAAAATTGAGCTTCTCAAAACAAGCCCTTACGGAGTTTGCGCTTATAAGAGCGACAACAATGTTGTTGACCATCAGACCGTTAGCGTTATGTTTAAAAACGGCGCAACAGGCACTCATATCATGGTTGGCGGCACAAGCTACGGCACCAGGACTATACATATAACCGGCACAAAAGGTGTTATTAAGGGCGATTTTGAAAAAGGTAAATTCATTCTTTCAAAAATTGATCCCCGTCCTGAATGCGAACATGAAGATACTGTGTTTGATTTAAAAATCGATAACGATACTCACGGCGGCGGTGACCTGGATTTGGTTAGAGATTTTGTTGCTTATGCAAGAGGCGAAAAAGCATCCGTTTCTTGCACCTCAATTTCTGATTCTCTCGCCGGACATCTTGTTGTATTCCTTGCTGACAAATCAAGAGAAAACGGCGGAATACCTGAGAAAGTTATTTTATAATAATAATGAAACCCCTTGAGATGAATTCTCAAGGGGCTTTGTTTATTTATTGAGCATCATTATTATCAAACTTATCGCCGCATTCAGGGCAGAATTTGGGAGGATTGTGGGGGTCTTCGGGTTTCCAGCCACATTTGTCGCACTGATAAAGAGGTGCACCTTCAGGCTTTTTGCCGCCGCAGTTGGGGCAGAATTTGCCTTTGTTCACTGCGCCGCAGGAACAGGTCCAACCGTCTGCCTCGGGCTTCTTCGCACCGCATTCCGTGCAGAAGTTACCGCTTACGGTTGCTCCGCAAGCACATTTCCAGCCATTTGCGGGTGCTGCGGGAGCTGACTGTGCAGATGCCGCTGCAGCCTGCTGCTGTGCCATCTGCTGTTGCTGAACACCTGCATTATACAGTGCCATCGGATCAAAGTTTCCGCCTGC
>JAZNPT010000011.1:0-8631 GCA_045589815.1 Acutalibacteraceae bacterium | reverse complement strand
AATATCGCTTTTGTCGCCAGCTTCGCCGCGACCATAACTACCTTGCAGGCCAATAAACCATACACGGTTTGCAAAGGTTTCATTTAATGCTTGTAAAAAGTCTTCCATCCAAGCAGTAATATCGATCATCTTAATCACCTCGTTAAATTCCAATTTGATTACTTGCAAAAATATTTTGGCTCAAATCCTTCCACTCGAATTTCTTTCATCATCTCCTTGAATTCCTTCGGATCAAAATCCTCGCTCATACAGAACACCTCATAATCAACGCCGAGATAGGAAAGGAACAAGCCCGTTTCCTTGTATCCGTTTTTGAGATAGAATTTCCGTCTTTTTATTCGTTGGATATTGTTAGGTGCGGCTTCTTCAAGCATTTCAAAATCCACAACCTGTTTTTTATCGGGATACAATGTACGTAAGGTTTTTATGGCTCGGCTACCGTAGCCCCTTGCGCGGCAAGCGGAATCTATCGCCAAGAAGAAAAGATATGCAAGATTTTTATATGTCTGCACAACCATAAATCCTACGAAGTCCCCTTCGTCCGTCAAAGCCAAAAAGTCGAAGTTTTCTGCCTCTGACATTTCAACGAGCTTATCGGGTGCAAGATATTCCTCCGGCGGAAAGGCTTCCTTTGCCAAAGAATTTATTTGTTGCCAATATCGGCTTTCTTTTGTTATTTTCTCTGTATTCAGTTTCATACTGTCCTCCAAATCTATTTTATTATGATTTGAAAGACAATACTACCATTCTTCACTTCGTCCCAAAAACATCGACACACCTACAAATTCTTATTTTTCTAACTGTTCGACCTATTGGAATTTGTCAAATACTGATGATCTCTCTTATTTTTTGAGCATAATCGTTGCCGTGGTTTATGGAAAATTCGCCGTGATACAATTTTGGCAAAACTTGTAGTGTACTTTTTGGCAAGGCGTTGTGAATATCCACGGCTGATTTTCTTATAGAACTATTTTCCTTTTCACCGATATATATATGTACTTTTGCGGTACATTCCTTTATTGATTCTTTTAGGGAATACAATGAGTTGGCTTGCAAAAACGCAATCATATCTTTTTTTGAAATCGCACAAGTATCCCTAAAATAATGCTCAAACAAATTCGCTTTTATTTTTAACGATTTGAATTGAAGCGCAGAAAACCATTTATGTTTAATCAAGCCATAACAGCTGCCAAATGCCGGTTTTATCATATAATACGTTAGTTTTGATGGTCTGACAAGAGTACTTTCAACGACGGCATATTGGCAGATATCTTTCCGTTGGGATAAGATTTCTAACAGAATCTGCCCACCCAAAGATAAACCGCCAATCATCAAAACCGAACCGCCACAGTGCGCATCGATATATTCAATAATCTCCTTGGCATTATTCTCTATTGTTGTAAAAGCTTTGTCGCTTTCGGCGTGACCGTTCAGTATAGGTAAAATGATATGATAATCATTTTGAAGCGCATTTGCTACATCCTCATAATTCCACCACGACAACCCACCGCCGTGTAGAAGAATAATTGTATCAAGACAATGCTTTCCATATTCTATATACTTCATTTTTACACTCACTTGTAAATTCTTATTTGTCGCTCTAATCATACCACAGTAAAAAGAAAATTTCCACATTGATTTTTGTGCCGTTCATATCCAAGTGATCTGATATATCTGCACACATGGAAATGATTAGATCGTTCTTAATTGCCCCGCTTCGTGCGGGGCGTTTCTTTTTTGTACCGTCTGCTTGGATTTGTTATAAAATTTTTCTCCAACCTTTGGAACATTTTGTCTTTTTCGTGTCGTATATGGTTGGAGGGCAAAATCATTATCACAAAAGAAAGGAGAAATTATGAAGAATTCAAACGACTCTCTTATTCTCGGTATTGACCACGGATACGGGAATATCAAAACAGCAAACAAGACTTTTGGAACGGGTGTTTATGTGAGCGACACCGAGCCCGCTTTCAAAGAAAATTTGCTTACGTGGAACGGTAAATACTACACAATCGGTGAAGGTCACAAGGAGTTCGTTGCCGACAAAATACAGGATATGGATTACTATGTTCTGACCTTGGCAGCTGTCGCTTACGAGCTTCGTGCACGTGGACTGCGTGAGGCTAAAGTTCACTTGGCGGCAGGTCTTCCTCTGACCTGGCTCACTGCACAGAAGGAAGCTTTCCGCAGCTACCTTTTGCAGAACAAAGAGGTTGAATTCAGCTTCAACGGCATTGACTACAGGGTCGAGTTTACGGGTGCGGATATTTTTCCGCAGGGGTTTGCCGCTGTTGCGGACAGAATTTACGAATTCAGCGGAACAAATATGCTCTGCGACATCGGAAACGGTACGATGAACGTTATGCTTATCAATGAGAAGAAACCCGAAAACCGAAGATGCTTCACGGAGAAATTCGGCACTCAGCAATGCGTGATTCAGGCAAAAGAAGATATGATGCGCACTCACCACGCAACGGTTGACGAATCGGTTATCACCCGTGTGCTTCGTTTCGGCAAAGCGGATATTGCGGATGAATTTCTTGAAACGATTACGAAATCCGCAAAGAACTATGTTGCCGAGATCTTCCGCAATCTTCGCGAACACGGCTACGACCCGAGAATGATGCGACTGACGGTTGTGGGCGGTGGCGGATGCCTGATTAAGAATTTTGCCGACTGCGACAAATCACGAATTACCGTTATTGATGATATCCGTGCAACCGCAAAAGGTTATGAACGGCTTGCAACGAGGCAACGAAAAAGAAGTGGCAACAAATGAATATCAAGAAAATATCCGTGCGATTTAACCTTGATAAAGAAGCTGACAGCAAAGCTTGGCACTATCTTCGCTCTGTCAAAGGTCAGTCATACACTGAAACAGTAATCAATGCTCTGTTGAATCATGACCTTGCTGACCTCATTGAAGAAAAATTTATCGGTCTGAAACTTCAGGCACCGCCCGAAGAAAAACAAATAAGCGAGATTGAACAAGCGGAAAATGATGATATCATCTTCAATTTTCTCGACAGCTTTTAGTGACGGCATTTTTGCCGTCACTTTTGTTATGCCGAAAAAACTATGACGGCACTTTTGCCGTAACGCCGAAACGGACTGTTTCAAACAATGCCCTCCTAAACGAAACAGTCCGCTTCATTTTGAGAAACGGATAAATCCGAAAAATATCTGTTTCTTCAGTCTTAGCAAGCATTGGATTTATTGTAATAAATCCGCTTGCAGGGTAAACCCCGAGAATCAAAAAAGAAAGGAATGAACATTATGCAGAAAAGAATCCATCGAGTAACCGTTTGCCTTACAGAAGAAGAACACCTCAGGCTCAATGAGATGTGTAAGGCAACCGGACTCACAATGTCAAAGCTGATAAGATTTCTGCTCAGCGGCTATTTACCTGCACAGGCTCCTCCTGCCGAGTATGCTGTGCTGATAAAAGAACTGCGTGCAGTCGGCAACAATCTTAATCAGCTTGCAAGAATCGTCCATTCGGGCGGTTATCTCAACACTGCCGAGCTTGAAAAAGCCTGCAAGAACTTCAATGAGGTTTCGGAAAAGGTTGACGAAGCCTTTGCACCCAAAAGAGCATGGCAGTAACTAAAATATTCCCCATAAAAGGCAGGATTGGCAAATGTATCAACTATGTTATGAATCCTGAAAAGACAGTTGAAGCTGACGGGTGGATGTATGTTGACGGCATCAACACCGTTCCCGAAACAGCGGAGAAAAATATGATGGCGGTAAAACAGCGTTATGGAAAAGAAAACGGAACAATGGCTTATCACGTAATTCAAGCTTTCGCACCCGGTGAGGTTACACCCGAAACGGCACACGAAATTGGAATCAAACTCGCCGAGAAAATGTGGGGCGACAGGTTTGAGGTGGTTGTTTCAACACACCTTGACCACGAGCACATCCACAACCACTTTGTTTTCAACTCCGTATCGTTTGTTGACGGGAAGAAGTATAACGACGACAGAAAGAATCTTTACAGACTGCGTGAGGTATCCGATGAACTTTGCAAGGAATACAAGCTGTCGGTTGTTATGAATCCGAAGAAGTCAAGAGGTATTCCGTATAACGAGTATATGAACGAAAAGAATATGAAGCTTACCAAAAATGCGATTATCAAAACCGAGATTGACGAAACGATACTCACATCAATAAGCCGAAAGGACTTTTTCAATCAGATGAAAAAGAAGGGCTACACCTTTAATTTCACAAGCCGATACTCGACGGTTTATCACCCTGCGTTCAAGCGGGCAACAAGGCTTCTGACTCTCGGTGATGACTATGTTCCCGTGAATCTGATAAAACGCATTGACGAAAGCTGGCGCAGATACCCTGTTAATCTTCCGCCGCAGGATAACCTCTACAGAATGTATATCGGTGACGAGCCGATTGTTGGTTATGCACAGACCTATGTGCGGTTTATAACCATTGTTGAAGCGGTGAGGAAAAGACCGGATAACAACAGAGTTGCGGTTAAATACCTTGCCGATGAAATAAGAAAGCTGAACAGACTCGTTGAACAGCAAAATCTTCTGTGCGGCAACGACATTGAAACCGCAGAACAGCTTGAAGCCTACAAGCAGGGCTGTAAGGATGAGCTTACAGAGTTAAGTGAGGCGAGAAATATTCTGCGAAGCAAACTGAAAACTGCTCAGAACCACGGCGATGAAAATGAAATCCGTGAACTGAAGGGGTATATTTCAGATCTTTCCGGAAGGATGAAAATACTGAGAAAGAATATTACCGTTTGCGAAAGGATTGAACAGAAGAAGCCCGAAATCGACGAGAAGCTTCAGGACATCAAAGAAATTTACCAACCAACCAGAAATAAAAATTATGAAAGGAGCCGTTAATATGGCAAACAGAAAATTAAAATCTGCGGTTAACATACCGCTTGAAAAAATCCGTCCCTTTGAGGGACACCCCTACAAGGTTATTGATAACGAGGAGATGAATGCTCTGATTGAAAGCATTCAGGAGCAGGGCATTCTCTCACCGCTTATCGTCAGACCGCTTGAAAATACAGAGGATGAATACGAGCTTATCTCGGGACACCGCAGACTGAGGGCAGCACAGAAGGCAGGGGCAAAAAATGTTCCTGTCTTTATTTATGCCGTCAGCCGTGATGAAGCCGCAATAATGCTCGTGGACAGTAATCTGCACAGAGAACATATCTTACCCTCCGAAAAAGCCTTTGCTTATAAGCTTAAGTTGGAGGCACTCAAACATCAAGGTAAAACTTCGACACAACTTGTGTCGAAGTTGAGAAGCGATGAAAAAGTCGGAAGTGAAAATGACGAAAGCAGAGAAACAGTCAGACGTTTTATCCGTCTGACATATCTCATCCCCGAGCTGCTTGACCTTGTTGACGAGGGCAGAATTGCTCTCACTCCCGCAGTTGAGCTGTCTTATCTTACCGAAGAACAGCAATACAGTCTGCTCGGTACGGTTGAGGTTGAGGACAGAACACCGTCACTTTCGCAGGCAGTCCGCTTTAAAAAGCTCAGTCAGGCAGGTCAGCTGACCGATGAACTCATTGATTCAATAATGCAGGAAGAAAAGGCAAATCAGCGTGAGATGTTCCGCATACCGATGGAACGCTTGAAAAAGGCTTTGCCCGAGATGAAGCCGAGTCAGGTTGAGGATTTCATCATCAAAGCAATTGTTTACTATCAAAAACACTTAGACAGAGGAAAGGACAAGGGTGCGAGATAATCCGCACATTTGTAAAGGAGGTTTGTAATGAGTAATATTGATATCAATAAAATAAGCAATGACCCCGAATACTGTTTTGCGGCTTTGAAGCTTATTGAACAGTTATTCAGGGACGGCAAAATACCGGAATATATGTTTCACAATATACTGAAAGACTATGCGGATATTGTGGACGAAAGCAAGTTCATCAAAGGAAATCACAATCAGACAAAGGAGGACACAATATGATAAATTCAGATTTCGGAAAGCGACGGGTGGTAATCTATGCCCGAGTTTCCACAGACCACAAAGAGCAGCTGTCGGCGCTTGAAAATCAGCTGGATTGGTATGAGCCGATTCTCAAGGCGAGACCTGAATGGGAGCTCGTTGACAGGTATATTGACGAGGGTATCACGGGCACATCCGCCGAGAAAAGACCGCAGTTTATGAAAATGATAAGGGATGCCAAGAAAAAGAAGTTCGATTTGATTATCACCCGTGAGGTTTCCCGTTTTGCCCGTAACACGGTTGACACCCTGCAGTACACCCGTGAACTCAAGGCGATGGGCGTTGAGGTTTTCTTCATAAACGATAACATCAAAACCTTTGACGGTGACGGCGAATTACGACTCACCATTATGGCAACCCTTGCGCAGGACGAAAGCCGAAAAACATCGGTGAGAGTTAAAAGCGGTCAGCAGACATCAATGGAGAACGGTGTGTTCTACGGTAACGGTACTATTCTCGGCTACCGACGTGTTGAAAAGCTGCTTGAAAACAACAAAAAGCACGTGGACTTTTTCATCGACCCCGTGCAGGCTGAAACTGTAAAGCTAATTTATGAAATGTATCTTGCAGGTCACGGTCTTATGCAGATAAAAAACGAGCTTGAACGCAGAGGCTACAAAACCGCAACGGGTAAAAGCAGGTGGTATGAAACCGTCATATCCAATGTTCTGAAAAACTCGTTTTACTGCGGTATCATCACTTATCACAAGGAATATACACCTGATTACCTGACACAGAAAAAGGTTAAAAACTACGGTGAAATCGACCTTGTGCAAGTCAAGGGCAGACACGAGCCGATTGTATCGGTAGAAGATTACGAAAGGGTGCGAGCAATTATGGCAAGCAAAACAGCTCAATGCAAAATGAACGCAAAGAAAAGAAGTCTGATGATTGGCAGACGACCGAGAACTACCGTGTGGGGTAAGCTGCTCATCTGCGAATGCGGTCACAAGTTCAACACAAGGAACTGGTACAGAACGGCAACACAGTCAAACATCGGTTATCAGTGCTACGATTCTGTGCGGACAGGCTCTTATGAAAGCAGAAAAAGGAAGGGTTTGCCGCTTGAGGGTATCTGCCGCACCCCGATGATTCCCGAGTGGAAGCTGCAGCTGATGGCAAACCACATCTTCCGCAACTATCTTATGCAAAGGGACAAGGTGCTGGCGCTTGCCAACTCAATGCTCGAAGCACATATCGGCGACACGGGTGAAACAGTCGATTACGAAGAGATTATTGAGCAGAAGAAACGGCAGCTCGCAAAGCACAACCGAAAGCTCGATAACTATATAGAAATGAGGGCGGAGGGTGATATTGACAAGGACTCGTTCACCCAAAAAACATCGGAGCTCAGAGCCGAAATAAGGAAACTGAGTGACGAGATTGAAGCACTTGAAGACAAGCAGAACGACGAGCCTGAAATTGTGGACTACAAAGAAAAGCTGACAGTGCTTCAATATGCTCTTGTGCAGTACACAAATCCCGATGAAAACGACATACCCGAAAGCATAATTGAAGCCTTTGTTGAGAAGATTGTGGCAAAGAAAGACGGCTTTGATTGGTACCTGCGGTTTGACGGCGACCCGAACGACCCGCTTCACCTGAAAACTGAGGGCAGAAGGCGCCAAAACAGCTCTGTATCAACGGTTGGGGGACACCTCCCAACCACTCCTTTCGGAGACGCAGGCAGCTATCAAAGGTTAATAGGACTGACCTGTTTTTACGAGTTGACATCGGCTACGGTGACGCTCTGAAACACAGAAAATCGACGGGTAAATACCTCCGCCCGTATCAATGGGAAGACTTAACCGTCGATGTCTATATCTGATATAACCGACTCCCTCTGTCGGAAACAGCAGAGGGAGTTTTTGTGCTTAAAGGGTTTATTTATCTTCACATATATGTTATACTGTAAAAAACATAGTGAGTCCGATTCATAAGGAGAATAGATATGGCAGACACAATATATAAAGAAACCCGCAAAAAGCACGATTTGACAAGAGATGATGTTTGTGACAAGGCGTCGCTTATGGATAACCCCATTCAGCCGGAGCGTCTTGAAAGAATTGAAAACGGAAAGTTTCCTATAACTCCCGATGAAGTGATGCTTCTTGCCAAAATCTACGGTGAGCCGACCCTCTGCAACCACTATTGTTCAAAGGAATGCCCCATCGGCGAAAAATATGTGCCCGAAGTCAAGGTCAAAGACCTCGCACAGATTGTTCTCGAAATGCTTTCGTCACTTAACTCGATGAAAAAGAGTCAGGAAAGACTTATCGAAATTACCGCTGACGGCATGATTGATGATGAAATCAAGGATTTTGTTTTCATTCAGAAAGAGCTTGAACGAATTTCAATTACCGTTGAAACCCTGCAGTTATGGGTTGAGCAGATGCTCGCAGACAAGAAAATCAATCTTGAAAAATACAATCAAATCAAAGGCGAATAAGAAATTACGGTGTCCGGAATTAAACCGGGCACCGTTTTTTTGGTGCCTTCAGGTGTGGAAATAAACCCCTGGTTCTACCAGGGGTTAAAGACGGCTTCAGCAAAGCCAAAACGGGCGAGCTCAAAGCAAGCCCGAAAGGTTGAAAGATAATCAAACCTCCAAGTATAATAGTAATGGTT
>JAZNPT010000010.1:0-152152 GCA_045589815.1 Acutalibacteraceae bacterium | reverse complement strand
GGCTTATCTATATTGAAGCGATAATGTATATGTTCAATCCTGCAAGGGAATTGTTGAAAGCTGCGATAAAAAAAATCGGCAGGATAACGAGCGTTCATTTCGACTTTTCTCAGCTTTCTTCAAAATATCCTGCATATCTTGCAGGCAGTCTGCCCAACATTTTCAATCCCGCTCTCGCAACGGGCTGCCTTATGGATTTGGGTGTTTACTGCGTCTATCCCGCCCTCGATTTGTTCGGTCTGCCCGAAAAAATAACCGCCTGCGCACACTTTATGGAAAGCGGTGCAGACGGCAGCGGCAACGCCGCCTTGCTTTATTCCGATAAACTCGTTAATCTCACATATTCAAAGCTTGGTCAGGACAGGCTCGGCTCACAGATTTTCGGCGATAACGGAACAATTGCCATTGAATCAATCTCAAAGCTTATCAACATCAAACTTATTAATAAAAACAGCAATGCCCAAGAGATTATCGGTGATGTTCCCAAAGAAAAGCTGATGGGATATGAGGCTGAGGCATTCGAACGTTTTATTAACGGCTTTGACCGTGAACATTATATTACAGTAAACGAAAGAGCATTGCAGGTTAGCCGCATAATGAAAGAAATCAGAGAAATTACGGGAATAAAGTTTAATTGACATAACAAAAACGGGCTGTTTTCACAGCCCGTTTTTTCTGTTAAAAAATGAAATCAAATTCAAATTTTTTTGCTAATTTATTCCATACGACTGTATCTTCATAAGCAGCAACTTCTCCCGCATTATCTGCTGTCAGCGGAACAAGATTTTCACCGTCAAGGTTAACAAGAAACTGGGGATACTCCGTATAGCTCCAAACTGTTTTTTGCTCATCGCTGTAAGCAATAAGGTTCACCAAATCCTCAATGTAATCCTCATCACAAGTGTGTCTGAGGTTTTTGCCAAACCAAGTGATATCCGGGAAAGCGCAGGTTGAAGCATCAATCTGATTATCGGCAGACAAATGGTTTCCGCCGCAGGCGCATTTCTTCGCCTGAACATAGCCCTCGCCCAAAGTTCCGTCAACCTCGGCACAGGTTGCCCCGAAGCTTTCCGCAGCAGTCATAATTATTCCGTCGGTCATTCTGTCGTTATCCGAGGTCAAAGGAATCATTGTGAATCCGTATTCTGCGATAATTGCAGTGTTTATGCCGTCATCAAGCAAAGATTTAATAATATTTTCGCCGTTTGCCTGAACACTCTCGTGATAATAGTCACTCTTGGCAATGATATCGGCATATTTTTTCTGTTTTTCCGGAGTATCAAAAACAAAAGCCTTTGCTGCGGCATACTGTTCCTGCGACATCAAAGAATAAAATCCAGGGATTGTTGCAAGGTTGTTCAACACGCTTTCATTAAATCCGTGGTCAATAAGCTCCTGCGTTAAATTATCAACATAATTAACAATCGGGTCAAGCGCACCAAATGCATAAAGCAGCTCAAGTATTTTGCATATAGCTTCCGTTGATGAATTGCCTCTCATGTTCTCCGCAACAAAACGCATGAGAGAAGTGCTGTCAACATTAATATTGCCGGAGAACGGATCTCCGCAGCATGCAACGCCGTTCATTGCGCCGGCAATAAACACAACCGCCTCAATATGGTTACGCTGTGTGTAATCCTCTGCGGTGTAATAATATTCATAAAGATATGTCATAAGCACCGCCGAGCCCATGCTCATTGCGGTTAAAACAACCTTATCAGAGCCTGTAAGCTCCATAACATAATTCACATATTCATCAAGCTGAGCGGCAATGGTATGCATATCAAAACGCCAGTCATACAAAAAGCTGTAGCTTTCATCATAGCCGAAGCCGCTTCTGAGTTCATAGTCGCTTGTTTCGTATCTGCCCGTATCGGGGTCGGGAACTCCGCTTTCATCGCAGGAAAAATCACCGAATAAAACCTGAGTAACTTCACCGAGCAATTCACAAATGGCATCATAATCATTCAGAATAAGCAGCACTATCAGTTTGCCGATATTTTCAAAAATCACCTTTACGATAACATCTGCAGGCATACCCCAAATTTGCTTATCGTCATCAGTTGTTTCGGTTAACTTACCTTTATAGAATGTGCCGCCGATTCCTTCAACAAGCACAACAGGCACATCAAACTCCAGCTTTGCAAGCTCCTCCTTGCAGGAAACCGTAATTGCGGCAGGTGTTTGATTTGCCGAAGCGCCCGTAACACAAACACCGAGAAGCATGCAGAAGCAAACAGAAATCGCCGTTATCTTTCTCAACACAGTTTTCATCCTTATTCCTCCGATAATTTTCTTTATTTTGAGATTATCACAACCAAAAGTCAATGTCAATCAAAAGAAAAATAATTTTCAAAATTTACTATTTTAGGCTTTTGCGGTTGACATGTTTCTTCAAAAGTTATAAAATAAACTGATAGAAATTTTTGAATGGAGTGTTAGTTTTGGCAGTTAAGAAACTCAAATATTTCGCCGGCGGCAAATGGCTTGATTCCTCCTGCGAAAAATACATGGATGTCTATAACCCCAGCACAGGCGAGGTTATCGCTCAGACTCCCTGCTGCACAAAGGATGAGGTTAACGAAGCTATCGCCTGCGCAAAAGAAGCTTTCAAAAGCTGGTCCAATGTCCCTGTAATGAAGAGGGTTCAGATAGTTTTTAAATTCCGTGAGCTTCTTGAACAGCACATGGACGAGCTCACAGAAATCTGCGCCAGAGAACACGGCAAGGTCTGGAGCGAAGCAAAAGGCGATATTCTCAAAGTTAAAGAACCTGTTGAACTTGCATGCTCAGCTCCTTCACTTCTTATGGGCGAAAGCATGAGAGACACTTCTTCAGGCTATGACACAACTCTTTACAGAGAGCCTGTCGGCGTTTTTGCCGGCATTGTTCCCTTCAACTTCCCCGGCATGATTCCCATGGGCTGGATGTCACCCCTTTGCATCGTTTGCGGCAACACAATCGTTCTCAAGGCAGCTTCCATGACTCCCATGACCTGCATGAGACTTGCCGAGCTTTGGCAGGAGGCAGGCCTCCCCGACGGTGTTATCAACATAGTTACCTGCTCCAGAAACGAAGCAGAAATCTTTATGGATCACCCCGATGTTAAGGGCATCACTTTCGTTGGTTCAACAAGCGTCGGCCTTCACATTTATTCAAGAGCAGCCGCAAACGGCAAGCGTGTTCAGGCTCTTTGCGAAGCCAAAAACCACGGCCTTGTTCTTGAAGATGCCGCTCTTGAAAGAAGCGCAAGAGGAATTATCAACTCCTCCTTCGGCTGCGCAGGCGAGCGCTGCATGGCTTTGCCCGTTATCGTTGCTCAGGAAAGCATTGCAGACGAGCTTGTAAGCTATCTTGTTAAATTTGCAAAAGAGCTTAAGCTTGGCCCGGCTTACGACAAAGAATCCACCCTTGGCCCTGTTGTTACCGAGGCTCACAGGCAGTCCATCCTCAAATGGATTGAAAAAGGCATTGAGGAAGGTGCCGAGCTTGTTCTTGACGGCAGAAATCCTGTTGTTCCCGGCTATGAAAACGGCTTCTATGTTGGCCCCACAATCTTTGACCATGTTACAGAGGATATGACCGTTGGCCAAAGAGAGATCTTCGGCCCCGTACTCTGCGTTAAGAGAGTTAAGGACTTTGAAGAAGGTCTTGCCGTTATGAACGCAAACCCCTTTGCAAACGGCTCCGTTATCTTCACTCAGAGCGGATACTATGCAAGAGAATTCGCTAAGAGAACAGACGGCGGCATGGTCGGCGTTAACGTTGGCATACCCGTGCCCGTTGGCGTGTTCCCGTTCACAGGGCACAAGCAGTCCTTCTTCGGCGACCTCCATTGCCTTGGCAAAGACGGCTTCCGTTTCTACACAGAAACCAAGGCTGTCACAACACGCTGGTTCGACGAGGAAGAAATGAAGGCTGAGCATGTTGACACATGGGACGGTTCAGTCGGCGGTGACCTTAAATAATCAATAAAATTCAACTCCCGTATTCTTTCTGAGAATACGGGAGTTTTTTATCAGGACAAAAGCCGAGGGAGCTTTCTTATTGAAAGCTCCCTTTTCACGACTTTGTTATTAACATTGAAAGGATGGATGGGGGAACCAAAAACGCTTGCACTTCGTTTTCGGTCAAATGAAATCTGCACTTGCTATGTTCATATTATATTACACGGCAACAATAAAAACCACCTTTTTAAATTACAATATTAATACAAAACGGTTACAAAACCGCTTGAAAATGTTACAAATTGTAACTATTTAAATTCGATGAAGGTGCATATATATAGTATATAATATGTATATGAAGGAGCATGGCAATGAAAAAAGGAGCTTCAAAAAACTCGGACATTATTACTTTTATACTATCGGTTATTCTGATTGCGGGGATGTTCTTCGGGCAATTTGCCGGCAAGCTGTCACTTGCCATGGCGTCGGTTATGTTTTATTCCGGCAACAGTATTCAACCCGAAAATTCCCAACCAACCGAAGCACCCGAAACAGCAGCACCCGCAACGCAGAAATACGTTTCGTCAAACAGCAGCAAAGAAAGCAAAAAAGACATAACCGAAACTCCCGCTGATGTAAAAGCGCTTATCAAAAAATACACCGCCCTTTTTGCCGACGACACACGCGACGGTGACATCTCAAGTGTTACATACATTGAAAAAGGAGCAACACACATTTTTGACAATGTCAGGGTTAAAAACACAACCGAAACAAAATCGCTGAATATTGAAAATGTTTTAGCCGAACCCTTGGAGCTTTCGGTTGATAAATCAAAGCCTGCCGTGCTGATTTTTCACAGCCACACTTCGGAAGGATACGAAATGATTGAGCGTGATTGGTATGCCTGCGATTATATTGCGAGAAGCAATGACGAAAACCGCAACATTGTAAGAGTCGGCACCGAAATTTCGAATTATTTAACCGAACTCGGTTATACTGTTATTCATGATAAAACCATTCATGACGATAACTACAACGCATCATATTCAAAATCGCGAAAAACCGTTGAAAAACATCTGAAGGAGCATCCGGAGATTCAGATTGTTCTGGATATTCACCGCGATGCCATAACCCAGTCCGACGGCTCAAAAATCAAACCCGTCAACACAATCGGTGGCAAAGAAGCCGCCCAGCTGATGATAATAACGGGCGCCGAAGAGGGCAAGGTTGAGGATTTCCCCGATTGGGAATATAACCTGCGTTTTGCTCTGCAGCTTCAGAAAAAATGCGAAACAATGTTTCCGGGTCTTATGCGTCCCGTTCTTTTTTCGCAGAGAAAGTATAACATGGATATGACCCGTTTCAGCCTGCTGATAGAAATGGGCAGCGAGGCCAACACGCTTGAAGAAGCCTGTTATTCGGGGCGCATGCTCGCCGCTGCTCTTGCATCACTCATGGATGAATATTCAATCGACAAGGATGATTAAATGAAAATTTTCAGAGCTTATGTAATAACGGTAATTGCCTGCATGAGCATAACAGTCTTGACGGCATGCATGTTCATAGCCGATGAAAACGCAAAAAAAATAAGTCTCGGAGAAGAGCATGCAATTATTGTTCTGAATTCTGCAGAAGCAAGCCTTGATGAAAAAACAATAAATCCCCTGCCATTTTTCAGCAAACTGAAAGAAAATGCAAAAAAGGCGGCGAGCATTGCGCCGCCGCCCATAAGTAACATCTATTGGCTTATCGTTAATTCAGAAAAAGAAGAGAATTAAACTTGAATATCTTATAGCCTTCAATCTCAATAACATCGGTTGCAAGCAAATCAAAAAGCTCCCAGTCCTGCGTTTGCTGCAAAACAGAAATTTCATAATCCGATGCAAGAACAAAATATTCGTCAATCCCCTCCTGCGGCTCAAACCACTTTTGGTTTGCCTGATATGCGCAGGGGGCTATTCCTGATTCGTTAATATCAATATTCGCCGCTCTCACCCTTGAATCCGAAAGAACGGTGATGGTTTGCGAATTCCAGAAAGTTGCGTAACCGTAGTTGAGTCCGTTTTCTTCAAGAACCTGAATAAGCTGATACTTTTCGTTGTTCGCAATGCCGTTTTTCTCCATCTGAGCAATGCTTTTAAACGAAATTCCGCTCATCAGTACAAGCACACACGCAGCCAGAACAGACAGCCTGCACGGAACAACATATTCACGGGCGGCCTTGAAAGCGGCAAAGCAAACAAGAAGTCCTGTGCAAATCATCGGGCTTAAGCGCCAATTTGCGGCAGAAAGAATACCGAAAACATAACCGAACATGATAACTGCGCTTACCCCGAAATGAGCAAGCACAAGCAGCCTTGAAGCGAAATCAAGCTTTTTATAGAATATCAGAGCAATAACGGGAACGATGGCAACTATAGCCGCTGTGCCTATTCTGATGATGTTAAGGATTGATTCGGGCGAGAAAATGCCCATTCCGTATTTAGCATCAACACCAAACAGCCAAAACCAATGCATGGGGAATTTGCCGAGGTTTGAAAGCCACTCGTCCATGTTGGCATATTGAGAATATGCGCCCGCATACCCTGCCGAGATGCCCTCACTCACAAGCAGAAGAATCCAAAGACCTATTACAACGGAAAAACCGCAAATCAGGCAGAAATAAAGCGAAATTCTGCTTTCCTTTGAAAACAGCTTCCTGTCCTTCGCCAAAAAAATCTCTGCAACGGCAGCAAAAAGAACCGGCAGAATGCCTGTTGCTATAATCTGCATGCCGTCCAGCGCCGAACAAACAGAGAAAACAACGATGCAGAATGTAATAAAAATCAACTTTTTTGAAGATTTTTCGCTTTCAAAAGCTTCTTTAAATCTGATAAAAAGAGACAGCAGAACGCAGATTATTAAAACGCTTATGCTGTAATAAATCACATGCTCATAGAATATTTCACGAAGCTTTTCCGAAGCACAAAGCACCATTGCAAGCGCTCCGACTGCGGCAAAGCTCATTGAATAGCTGAACTTAAGGCTTCTGCAAAGCAGCCATACCGAAGCAAAAAACAACAGGGTAAACAGCACCATACCGATATGGTGGGTTGTGAGCGAAACTCCGAAAATTCCGATAAACGGAAGCATCAGCATCGTGCCTCCAAACGGAAGCATGGCCGCATAGCCGAAATCGGGGTTAAAAATGCTGCCGCTGTCATAGCTTGCCTGAGCCCACAGAATGGTGTCCGAACAGTCCGCATGAAAAAATGCTGCAGAAGGCCCGATTATGTAGTATATAACAGTTGCAACAGAAGCGGTGCAAAACAGCGCAGCCGCTGCAAGTGCAACGGTTTTTTTCAGTTTTAAAAGATTAATAGTCATCGGCACTCAACTCCAGAACACAAAGAAATCACGCATTGCAATATGAATGTCGGGGGCGTATTCAACAAGATTTCCGTTAATCGTTATTGATGTAAAAAATGCTGTGCATACCGTAACTGCCGTGAGGATAAGAACGGCTTTTTTAGCAAATTTTGAAACGGCCGCAGAGTGGTTTTCCTGCAAAATCAATGTAAGCTCAAGCAGAATAACCGCCGAAACAAAGGCAGCCAAAAGCGAAATATCAGAGGTGTATCTGAAAATAACTCCGCCCATACAGAAATCGAAAAATGCGGTTGCAACAAAAGAAACAAGCGAAACCGCAAGCAAAGCCTTCCCGTTTTTTGAAATCTCCTTATTTTTGAACAAAACGGGGCTTAAAAGCAGGGAAAGCATGAACGGCAGGGCAAAAATGCCGAAGCTGCTGTCGATATACATCGTCTTTCCGTAATCAGATAATGCGGAATAGGAAAGAGTGATATAAGGGAATCTTCCGGCAACGTCAAGCGGCTGTAAAAAATAATGATAAAGAGCAGGTAAAATTCCGCCCAAGCTTATTTCATAAAGAGAAGGGTTAGCAATAGTCAGCTGATAATCCGAACCGAACTGAAGAACGCTTCCGAAACGGATATAATTATAATAAAATGAAAACCCGATTGCCGCCGCAACGGGCAATGCCAACGCCGCCATTTCCGAAAAGAAAGCAGCATATTTGCGGGATTTTGCGGTTTGAACAAAATAAATAATAACCACCGCAGCAATAATTATTGCCGCAGGAAGAACCGAATTAATTCTTGACAGAAATCCAAGTGCAAAAGCACAGCCTGCCAAAGCCATGCACGCAATACGTGCGACCTTCTTTTTCGAACCGAAAGCCTTTAAAACCCAGAAAATAAACGCTGAAACAAACGCGGTGCCAGCGACACTTGCGATATAATAAAATGGCGAATTGCCGCGCTGAATAATCAGCACCATGCTTGCGAAATAAGTCCCCACGGCACAAACCGCAGCAAGCCACGGGCGCATGTTTCTGTTTCTCAGCCTTGCCCATTCAATAACGGCAAGGGGCAAAAACAGAGCCGTAATCAGCGAAAATATTCCCATAACCGTGCTTTCAACCGGCAAAAAGCCCGTTAAAAGATAAAACGGATAATAAACAACAAGAATCGGGGCAATTCCGAAATAAGAATAATATTTTCCCTCATAAAATGCCCTGTCAAAAAGATAAAAAATGCCTTCGCGTTCATCGGGGCTGTAAGGATTTTCAAGGGCAAGAAGCTCGGGCGAAGGCTGAACATCAAGATGGAGCTGTCCCTTTATAAAAGCATCCATCTGCTGCAGATATGGCTGATAATATTCCGCTCCGCCCTCAAGCGGATAAGCAATATAGTTGCCATACTCACCGGAAGCACTCAAAATCCAAATAAAGGCAGCCGCAAAGCAACACAAGGCACATGAAACAAGTGCCGCATGATTAAACGTCATTTTGTCCCTGAGCAGCTTCCCCGTTCCGAACTTAAGAATATAAATTACTGCTGCAAAAATATATATTGCGGCAAATCTTATAACATCAAATCCGAACTCATAGCTTTGATTTATAATAATATCAGAAACGATTATTTTGCCGTTATAATCCGCAAAATTAAGGCTTATTCCGCTTGCGTCTCCGAGCGAATTAACATAAACCGTCACCCTGCGTTCATTTTGACCAACGGCAATTCTTTCGCTTTTGGCAATGCCTGCATACTTCGTGTTGTTTTCATCAAAAACATAAACATTAACCGAAGCAAGCGAATCTTGCGCCGCTTCATCGGCGGATTTAACGGTGAAGCTGACAGAATAAAGAGGAAAATTATCAACCGTTACATCGGCAAACAGGTTTTCTTCCGATATTTCAAACGCCTGCTCCTGCGCTGCAAAATCCTTAACCTGCGTTTTGCCTGCAACATAAGCAAAATAAACAAAGTTTGAAAATATCGCCTCAACGGCAAACGCCATTGCCAATATCAGCACGGCGGGAAGAAAATTCTTAACTGTTTTTGCCGCTTTCATCGCCGCTCTCCTCATGATATTCCGCCTCGGTATTAACACTCCAGATATTCTCCTTTGACTCCTTGCCGCTGAGAATATTGGAAACAGCTTCAAATGAAGTTACCATGGAATGGTCCATATTGTTATATCTGTGCTGACCGTTTCTGCCAACGCAGTAAAGATTGCCGAAAGTGTCAAGATATTCAACAAGCTCGCCCATTCTGTCATAAGTGTCAAAATATGCGGGATAAGCCTTCTGCACCTTTTCACGGTGGCTGTCCAAAACCTCGGCATCGGCATCGATAACGCCCATGGCTTTAAGCTCGTTTACGGCAAAATCTACGCATGCCTTTTCATCCATATTCCAGAAATCATCGCCCTCATTGCAGAAATACTCAAGTCCTATCCAAACAGTATTCTGCGGGTCTTTAACAAGATATGGCGACCAGTTGTTGAAAATCTGAATTCTGCCGAGCTTTACGCCGACATCCTGAACATATATCCAGCAATCGGGAACAATATTGCCAAGAGTTTTTATGCCTGTTTCGTTCTTAAGATTAAGCTTGTTGAGAAGCAGACCGACTGTTACAAAATCCCTGTAAGGAAGGCCTTGGGCAACTTCTTTTTTGTCGGCAGGAACAGTTTCACCCATTCCCGCAATCAAATCCTTAACCGGCATTGAGGAAATGAAAATATCGCCCTCAAGCACTTCGCCGTTTTCACATTTGACGCTGTTAACTCTGCCGCCAGAAACATCAATATCGGTAACCTTACTGTTATAAAGAATCTTTCCGCCCATTTTCTGGAACTCTTCGCCAACGGTTTCCCAAAGCTGACCGGGGCCGTATTTGGGATATACGAATTCTTCAATAAGCGAGGTTTCAACCTTTCTGTCCTTGTTTGGAACAAGCTTTGAAAGCATATCCTTGATAACCGCAAGAATGGACAGACCTTTGACTCTTTGTGCACCCCAATCGGCAGAAATTTCGCTCGGATGCCTGCCCCAAAGCTTTTCTGTGTATCCCTCAAAGAACATGGAATACAGCACTTTGCCGAAGCGGTTGATATAGAAATTCTCAAGAGATGTTTCTTCTTTTTTGCTGATGGTAGATTTAAGATAACTGAAACCCGCTTTAACAGTTCTGGGTAAACCCATGTTAATAAAAGTCTGCGGCTTCATTGAAATCGGATAGTCAAAGAATTTGTGAAGATAATAAATTCTTGAAATACGGCGACGGATAAGCATAACCTTATCTTCTTTCTCAGGATCAGGACCGCCGTTAACAAGAGGCTTTTCTCTGCCAAGCACCTTATCATCAATTGACGGAGCTCCCTGAGTAGGCATAAGCTGCGCCCAAAAATCGGTTACGCTCTTGTCCTTTGAAAAGAAACGGTGGCCGCCTATATCCATTCTGTTGCCGTTATATCTGACAGTTCGTGAAATGCCGCCAAGCACATCGCTCTGTTCAAGAATAACAACCTCATAGTCCTTCGACTTTTTCAGCAGCTCATAACCTGCCGTAAGACCCGCAGGGCCGCCGCCGATAATAACACACCTTTTCATTTTGTTTCCCCCATTCATAACGGTAAATTAAGCCATTTAAAATTATATCACTTATTAAATATAAAAGCAATTACAAAAATATTACGAATAAGTTAATATTTATATATTATTCGCCTTTTTTCAGCAAAACTCTCATACACACTTCCGACTGACCCTGAAAATACAAAAAGCAAAATTCCCACAGCGCTGTTGCTATTGAAATCTCGATTTTCTTGTGGTAATATTAAAGCATTAAAATCAAGAAAGGAAAATAACAATGACAAAAAGAATCATTTCTTTGGCGCTGTCATTCGTAATGATTTTCAGTTTTATTTTTGTTGCGAATGCCGACGAATCATCATCTCTTAAATTCAACGAAAGCGGCAAATTCAGAATCATGCTCGTTAACGACACACATGACGATGCCACAACGGACAAGCGATTGATAAAAGGTCTTGAAGCTGCAATTAAAAGCGAGAAGCCTGACCTTGTTGTTTTTAACGGCGACATTTTCTATGAAAGATTTCTCAATCCTGCAAAAGAAACTCTTTTTGAATCAATGCACGGAATCTTTCAGGTTGTTGAAAACGCCGAAACTCCGTTTGCCCTCACGTTCGGAAATCATGACACGCAGTACGGCGTATCAGCCGATGAACTGATGGGTTACTGCACAGCAACTTTTGATTATTGTGTTGCCGCCGACGGCTGCGATGCAGGCACATATAACATTCCTGTTTATTCCGATAACGGAAAAATCATTTTTAATATTTACCTCATGGACACTCATTCAAAAGATGAGAACGGCGATTATGACGGTGTAAGTGAAGAACAAATCAAGTGGTATGAAGCAAAAAGCGATGAGCTCAAAGTGCTCAACGGCGGAGTTTCCGTTCCGTCTTATGTATTTGAACATATACCTGTAAGACAGATTAATTCAATTCTGAAAAAAGTTCCGTTCGGAACAGAAAATGCAACATTCACACCTGACGGATACAAAATCGTTGACCCTGATAAACACTTGGGCGGCAATTTCTATGAATATCCGAATCCTACCGGTGACGAAACTAACAGACAGTATGAAAGCTGGGTTGAGAAGGGCGACATCGTTGCTGCGTTTTTCGGCCATGACCATACCAACAGCTTTTACGGCAAAACCGATGAAGGTATCATCCTCGGCTATAACGCATCTTTCGGATGGAAAGCTTACGGAATGGGCGGTGCAACAAGACAAATTAAAATGATTGTTGTTGATGAAAATGACCCGACCAACCCCGAAATCTATTCAAAATCCTACACAGATCTCACGGGGGAAAAAGGCGGATACGGTCCGATTGATTTCATTTCCCCCTGGCTCTACAACGTAATTATCAACAACACAATCGGCAAAATAGTTGCTTTGATTTCAAAAATATTCGGATAATAAAAAGGCTTGTCGACAGAGATTTTTCTTTGTGGGCAAGCTTTTGTTTTTGTTGTGTCGGATATTTACAACTTAACATTCAAGCAAGTGCGTATACACTTTTGCATTTAAAATCAACACTTTTGCACAATCGGCGAAAACGGTTGACAAATTTGTTTCGTATTGTTAGAATATAGAAAAATTTAAAGAAAGGCAGGTGGATAAAATGACAAACAGAAAGAATGATGTGATGCAGAACGTTTTGAACCGGAGTGTCGTTTTGTCTGCCATGCTGTGTTGACAGAATAAAATTATCTGAATTTTTCAGACACTTCCGAATGCAAACGGAAGTGTCTTTATTTTTTATTTCAATAATTTGACTTGTGAGGATAACATGAAAATCTGTATTTGTGACGATGACTGTTTTGCCGTGAAAGAAATCAGAAATCTGCTTGAGCCGTTTCAGACCGAAGAAGAAGGTTTCAGCATTTCGGATTTCTCTTGCGGTGAGGATTTGATTGAATTTTATAAAAGCGGCGGCTGCTTTGATATTGTGTTCATTGACATTGAGATGAAAGGAATGAACGGCATCGAAGCCGCCGAAACCATAAGAGAATTTGCTCCCGAAACAATCATAATTTTTGTTTCGAGCCATTCAAGTTACATATTCGATGCGTTCAGAATCGAGGCTCTGCATTTTCTTGTGAAGCCGATTAAGGAAAAAGAATTCAGCGAAGTTTTCACAAGAGCGATGAAGAAATACACCGCAACAAATGCGAGCGTTATTCTGAAATGGGAAAGCGTGCGAAATAAAATTTCCATCAATAAAATAAGCTATGTTGAGGGCTACCGCAGGCACCTGACCGTTCATACAGCAAGCGGTGTTTATGAGGCTGTCGGTAAAATTTCGGAGATATACGAAATTCTGAAGCCGCACGGGTTTGTGCGTGTTCATCAGGGCTTCATCGTTAATATGAACTACATAAAAAGCTTCAAGGCAAACGAGGTTGAACTGACCGACGGCTCAAAGGTAGCCGTAAGTGTTCGTAAGAAACAGGAAGCATTGAAGGCATACGATATTTTTATCAGAAAGTGGGGCTGGTGAAATGGTAAGAATAATTTCACATTTCCTTTTTGCTTGCTTTGAAATTTTTGCAGTAGAAGTTTTATTCTCTGCTGTTTCAAAAAAGAAGCTTGAAAGAAAATTTCATATTCTTGTCATGTCAGCAGCAATTGTTCTGAACACTCTTTCGTCTTATTTTCTTACCGGAACAGGCTTAACTCTGCTTATTATGAGCACGGTTATCGCTCTCGCATTTGGCTTGTCATACAAAGTCAAACCGTTTTTCGCAATAATCGGCGGTGTGGTTTATACAATCGTGGCAGGTGCTTCCGAAATGATAGCGGTTCTTTTAACCGGATTTATATTGGGCGAAGAAACACTCAGCTTTATGGAGAACGATTATATATTTGCAGGAATGGGTTTTATCTGCAAGTTTATTGCATTTATCATAACTTATTTCATATCGAAGAAAATCGGAAAGATGGATTTAGGCGTTTCCAAAGGACAGTCAGTACTTCTTTTTATCCAGCCGATTGCAACCGTTTTTGTTACGCTTGTAATTTACAAATGCACATACGAGGTTCGCAGCATTCCGACATTTTTGTATGCTGCTGTTGCGGTTCTGATGATTGCATCAAATCTCGTTACCCTATTTCTTATTTACAGACAAAAGGACTATGTTGAATCAAAGACAAAGCTCGGTTTTGCCAACGAACAAATTAAAAATCAGCTTGCTCACTATGAGGAGCTTTATCGCTACCAAAGCGAAATCCGCACTTTCAGACATGATATTAAAAACAAACTGCTCTCCGTTTCGGGACTTCTCGCAGACGGTCAGACCCAGTCTGCCATTGATGCAATAAAGGGCGAAGTGGATTTTCTTGATGAAGCAAACAACGGTGTTATAAATTCGGGAAACCCCGCAGTTGATGCCGTTCTTCAGTCCAAACTCGCCATTGCCGAAAGCAAGGGAATAACACTCGATTATTCGGTTAAGATTTCGAATAAAATCAAGGTTGATCTGCTCGAGCTCGGCGTACTTATCGGCAACGCACTTGACAATGCGATTGAAGCCGCAGAGGGTCTCGGTAACGGCACGGAGAAAACGATTTTTGCAAGCATTATAACAATGGGCGGCAGAATTGTTGTTTCCGTTGAGAATCCCGTTGAAGCTCAGGTTGACACAAAGCATATCGGCACAGCAAAATCCGACAAGGTCAACCACGGCTACGGACTCAAGAGCATAAAAACGATTGCACAGAAATATGACGGCGATGTTTTTGTTTCCTGCGAGGGAAATATATTCACAACAAGCATCAACATCTGCAACACTTTTGAACATTAAATCCACACTATTGCAGAGCATATTTCAATCGTTTGATTTTTAATTTATCATTAATACTGAAGCGGCGGAGGCTATGCTTTCGCCGTTATTTTTTATACACCATCGACGTTTTAAATTATAAACAGAAAGGAAGAAAATGAAATATTACTCAATAATCGCCTTTATTTCTGCGATTGTTAATTTCGCACTCGGAATTTCAATTTGCCGCAATAATCTCAAAGGCTTTGTTAACATGCTTTGTAAAAATCCCGAAAGATATAAAGTTCTCGGCGGATATTTCATTGCAATCGGCTTGATTATGCTGAGCTGTGCCGTTGCAGCGCTTCGGGATTCAACGGGCGCTTTTATTTTTCTTGTCATTTGCGCTGTTATCGTTTCAATAATTCTTTCACTTATAAGGAGGGAAAGTGTGTGAAGAAAAAATATAATTATTTCAGCAACTTAAAATTTATGCTGAAAGAGCATTGGGGCTTTGACAAATCCTATGTGATTATGCAAATCGGGCTGACTCCGCTTGGTGCGGTAAGCTCGGTTGTGGCGGCATATCTGCCGAAAATCGTTCTCGACTGCGTCGAAAACAAAACACCTGCTTCGGAGCTTCTTCTCAAAGTCGGTATTCTTTCTGCTCTGCTCATTATGTTCGGATACCTGAATAACGTTATGTATAACAAAAGCCACCAGGGACGAATGCTTGCAAGGGATATTATGCTCCACAGACTTGTCTGCAACAAAGTTATGAACATGGACTATAATAACTATACCTACAACGAAACCCGTGTTCTGCGTGAAAAAGCGTGGAATGCGATTCACGGCTGGGACGGAAGCGTTGCAAGATTTATTGAGCTTAACGCAACTGTTGCTTCATCAGCTTTCGGCTTTTCGGCATTCACGGCGATTATTGTTGAATGCAATCCGTGGTTTATTCCTATTCTCATTCTCTGCTACGGCATCAGCATGGCAGGCTGGCTGATTTTTAACAAATGGAAAGAAAAAATGAAGGACAAGGTTGCCGAAATCTTTCTTCGTCTGCACTACGTCACCTACCGTTCAAAGGATTTTTCAAACGCAAAGGATGTCCGCATTTACAATATGTCCGACTTCCTTATGAGAAAAATCGATAAGCACCTTGACGATGCAACGTGGTGGAATATCAAAAGGAACAACGGTCACTACTTCAACTGTATGATTGAAGATATCTTCAAATTCGGCGTAAGCCTTGGTGCATATATCTATCTCATTTATCTCAAGCTCAATTCCGAGATGACACTCGGAGATTTTTCTCTCTATTTCGGTGCGATTACAGGCTTCGGTCAGTGGCTTGCAAGACTTGTTGACTCAATTTCAGAAATCATTTCGGGCGCACACAACGTCAGCGATTTCAGAGAATTCCTTGATATTGAGGATAAAATGAACAACAACGAGGGCGAAAAGCTGCCGTCCGGCAAAGATTTGCCTTGCGAAATCGAGCTTAAGAATCTAACATTCTCTTACGATGAAGCCGAAATGCCTTCGGTTGATAATCTTTCGCTCAAAATAAACAAAGGCGAAAGAATTGCGATTGTCGGCGTTAACGGTGCAGGCAAATCAACGCTTGTTAAGCTCATCTGCGGTCTGTTCATTCCGAACGAGGGTCAGATTCTCATCAACGGCATTGACAGCCGACTTTTCAACCGTGACGAATACTATCAGCTGTTCTCAACGCTATTTCAGGATTGTGCGTTGCTGCCCGCAACGGTTGCAAAGAATATAGCACTCTGCGAGGAAAACAAAATTGACCGCAAAAGACTCCGTGAATGTATGAGACTTGCAGGAATACTTGATAAGGTTGAAAGTCTGCCGCAGAAAGAAAACACTCTTCTTGTCCGTGAAGTTCACGAGGGTGCGGTTGCGTTTTCGGGCGGCGAGCTTCAGAGGCTTCTGCTTGCAAGGGCACTTTATAAAAATGCCCCGATAATCATTCTTGACGAGCCTACCGCCGCACTCGACCCCATTGCAGAAAACGATATGTATCTCAAATACAGCGAGCTTACAAAAGATAAAACCGCAATTTACATATCCCACAGACTTTCGTCAACCCGTTTCTGCGACAGAATCATTCTTCTTGACGATGCAAAAATCGCCGAAATGGGAACTCACGAGGAATTGCTTGAACTCGGCGGCAAATACGCCGAAATGTTTGAAACACAGAGCCGATATTACAGAGAGGAGGCGGTTATATGAAAAGTTTCAAAGAAGATTTTGAAATAATCAGACAAGGTCTTAAGCTTGTTAAAATCTATCTCGGCAAAAATTATTTTTCACTTAATCTCATCGTTAAGATTCTCCGTGCCGTTTCGCCCTATATCACAATTTACTGCACGGGTCTTGTTATCACCGCACTCACCGAAAAGCAAGGCTTTGAGCAGATATTGAAATACGTTCTCATCGCAACAATCACAACGCTTGTTATTGACGTTATCATCCGAACAATCAACCGAAAAGCCTTGATAATGCTCAACAGCTGTTGGGAAAAGCATTCTGCACTTCTCTCCCGAAAGGCACTTGAACTCGACTATGCAAAGGCGGAAAGCTCATCCGTTCAGGAGCTTCGCGGCAAAATCGAAGAAAACGCAAACAACGGCAACGGTCTGACATGGGTTGCCGAATGCGTGGCAGAAATGATATCCTGCGTATTCTCGATTATCGTTGCAATTGTTATGATTTCGGGCATGGTTTTCAGCAAATCGCCTGCAAAGCTTACGGGATTTATGGCGTTTGTTGATTCGCCCCTGCTCGGTATGTCGCTTGTTATTTTCTCCGCCGTTATGATTGCACTTTCGGTTAAATATCACAGTCTGAGCGAAAAAAAGCAGTTCAATATTTTTAACAGAGTTGTGAAATTCAATCCGATTCTTGAATACTATAACCAGAAATATCTTAACGAAAACGAAAGCGGTAAGGATGTCAGAATTTTCAACGAAAAAGGACTTATCAACGAAGAAATCACCGAAAAAATTTATAACCCCACCGCAAAGATGAGAAAGGATACTTTCAGGGTCTGGGCAACCATCGGTCAGATAAGCACGGTTTCAACCAATCTGCTCGGCGGTCTTGTTTATATTTTCGTCGGACTCAAAGCGCTTGCAGGCGCATTCGGTGCAGGCAAGGTTGTTGAATATTACGGCGCAATCACAAAGCTGATAACCGCTTGCACGGATATTGCGGGCAACGCCGGGTATCTGCACGCAAACAACGCTCAGTTAAAGCAGGAAATTGAATATCTGAATCTCGTTTCCGATATGGAAAACGGAACAAGAACAGTTGACGGTATCGACCCTGCGAACTCTGTTTTTGAGTTTCACAACGTTTCATTTGCCTATCCCGAAACAGAACCGATGATTCTTAAGAATTTCAGTATGAAGATTAAGTCGGGAGAACGTCTTGCGGTTGTCGGTATGAACGGCAGCGGCAAATCAACGATGATAAAGCTCCTTTGCCGTCTTTATGACCCCACCGAAGGCAAAATCACACTCAACGGAATTGATATCCGTGAGTTTGACTATGCGGAATATTTGAAGCTTTTCGCAATCGTCTTTCAGGATTTCAAGCTCCTTGCATTCCCCGTGGGCGAAAACGTTGCCTGCTCCGATGAATACGACGAAGAAAGAGTATGGCAATGCCTTGAAATGGCAGGTGTAAAAGACAGAGTTGAGGAATTCCCGAAGAAGCTGAAGCAGTCAATTTATAAGCTTTATGAGAAAGACGGAATCGACCTTTCAGGCGGTGAAGAACAGAAAATCGCCATTGCGAGAGCGCTCTATAAGGATGCACCGTTTGTTATTCTTGACGAACCCACCGCCGCACTCGACCCCATAGCAGAGAGCGAAATCTATTCAAGATTCAATGATATTGCAGGCGGCAAAACAGCAGTCTATATTTCCCACCGTTTGTCCTCTTGCCGATTCTGCAGCAGAATAGTTGTTTTCGATAACGGAGCAGTTATTCAGGAAGGCACCCACGAAGAACTCCTTGAAGATGCAAACGGCAAATACTCCGAGCTCTGGAATGCACAGGCACAGTATTATGCCGAAAACACAGAAAAAGTTGGTGAATAATATGATATTTGATGAAAAGAAAATAATTCTTAAAAACGGTCAGAATGCGATTCTGAAAACTCCATGCATTGAAGATGCTGAAGCGATGCTTGAAAACATCAAAACCGCTTGCGGAGAAACAGATTTTCTGACCCGTTATGCCGAATATTGGGACAATGTTTCAATTGAAAGTGAAGAAAAATGGATACAAAGTGCAAGAGAATCCGAAAACAATCTTGTGATTGCGTGTTACATTGACGGCAGGCCCGTCGGCAGCTGTGATATTACTTTCTTCAACAGCTGCAAAAATTTCCACCGTGCGGGATTGGGGATTTCCATAACGAAAAAACATTGGAATCTCGGCATCGGCTCCGCAATGTTTGAGGCACTTATTGAAGTCGCCCAAAACCACGAAGGCACAGAAATCGTTGAGCTTGATTTTATTGAGGGCAACGACAGAGCAAAAGCACTTTACGAAAAATTCGGTTTTAAAGCTGTTGCAGTCAAACCCAACTACTGCAAGCTCAAAGACGGCACATATCAGAACTTGGTTTATATGCAGAAATACTTGTGATTTCCGCAACAAGTCCGTTTTATGGCACAGTAAAGAGTGTATAATCAAAGCATAACCCCAAAAGGAGGAGCAATATGCTTTATCTTGAAAGATTTTCCCTGCCGTCTGACTATACGGAAATTCAATTTATAAGATTCGAAAACAGAACTTGTTTCAATACAATGTATCCGTTTAAAATATTTCCAGACAAAGAATTGGAGCATATCGGTTTTTCGCCCGTAACGATTTTCTATGGCGGTAACGGTTCGGGCAAAACAACCCTTCTGAACGTTATTGCTCAGAAGCTTCACGCCGCCCGTCAGTCCGAGTTCAATAACAGTCCGTTTTTCGGTGAATATGTTAATTACTGCCGTTTGGAGCTTGCCAAAAGGCCGCAGGAAATCCGTTATATTTCAAGCGATGATGTCTTTGATTATGTTCTTGATTTGCGCAGCATCAACGAAGGAATTGATACCCGCAGAGAAGAAGCATCCGAAACATATTTTGAGCTGAAATCGAAGATATCCGACCCCGAAGAAAGACGGTTCAAAGGTCTTGACGATTATGACCGATGGAAAGAAATTCACGATGCGGCGGCAAAGAAAAATTCGCTTTCAAAATATGTAAAAAAGAACGTTGGCAAAAATCTCGATATGTGTTCAAACGGCGAAACCGCAATGAAATTTTTCGTTGACCGCATAGGCGAAAATGCTCTTTATCTGCTTGATGAGCCTGAAAACAGCTTGTCAATAAAACTCCAGACAGAGCTTGCAAATTTCATTTGTGATTCGGCAAGATTTTTCGGCTGTCAGTTTATCATCGCAAGCCATTCGCCGATATTCCTATCAATGAAAAACGCAAGGATTTATAACCTTGATTCCGTTCCCGTCAGAACCTGCGATTGGACAGAACTCGAAAATGTCAGAGCATATTTTGACTTCTTTGAGCAGCACCGTTCCGAATTCCTGAAATAAAACATCACCTCAGCCGAATCGGTTGGGGTGATGTTGCATACAGAGAATAAGTGGTGTATAATAAAAATATATTTGTAATAATACGGAGAAATTATGAGCAGACAAAACATATTTGACAACGAAACATTTTTCAGCGGCTACAAGGCTCTGCGTGACAACGATTGCAACGCCAACGATTTGATTGAACAGCCTGCAATGCGTAAACTCCTACCCGATCTGAACGGCAAATCCGTTCTTGATCTGGGTTGCGGTTACGGTCACAACTGCATTGATTTTGTCAGCAGAGGTGCGGCACGGGTTGTCGGCATTGATATATCCGAAAAGATGCTTGCCGTTGCAAAAGAAGAGTCCGCACACAGCAATATCGAATACCGCAACATGAGTATGACAAACATTCAAAATCTTGACGAAAAGTTTGATTTCATTTACAGCTCACTTGCTTTTCATTATGTTAAAGATTTTGATGCTTTCGCAAAGGATATGTATTCCGCTCTAAATGCAGGCGGTCAGCTTTTGTTCTCGCAGGAGCATCCGATTATCACCTCAACCGTTGACGGTGCGGGTCATTTCAACAGGAACGAAAATGGCGAAAAAGTTTCTTATACTTTTTCAAACTACAACCAACCCGGCGAACGCAAAATCCATTGGTATGTTGACGGCGTAATAAAATATCACCGTACTTTCAGCAACATTATCAATGCACTTGCCAAAGCAGGATTTGTTATCGAAGAAATCTGTGAACCCGTGCCCGAAGAATGGGTAATTGAAAAAGTGCCTGCGTGGGTAAAGGAATATATCAAACCGAACTTTTTGATCGTGAAGGCGAGAAAGGCATAACAATGAAAATAGCAGTTTTGGGATATGCGGGCAGCGGTAAAACTTATCTTTCAAATTACATATCAAAAAAGAAAATTATCCCCGTTCTTCATCTTGATGAGATAAAGTGGGACAAGGAATGGAAACCGATTGACGATTCGGTTGTATTGCCGCAGATTTCGGATTTTATGACAAAAAATGATTGGATAATTGACGGCTACTATGATTATCTGTTTTATCAAGAACGTCTTGAAGATGCTGATATGATTGTTTTGTTGCTGCTTTCCCGCCTGACTTGCTTTTACCGTGCGGTTAAAAGGACAAAATCACGCAAAAAAGACGGATATAAAAACGATCTCAATTGGTGGTTTATAAAATTCACATTGTTCGGATGCAGAAACAAAGAAAGACGTCAGACTTATGCCGAAATTGAAGATAAATATAAAGATAAAACCGTTGTGCTGAAAACAAGGCGGCAGGTTGAGGAATTTATGAAAAATTTCTTGAATAAACAGATTACAATTGAACGCTTAAACTCCGAAGAATATCACAAATGCTCAAATATTTGGAATATGGAATCTCAACCGCTTGCCGATAAATGGTTTGAGGAGATAAAGTCGGGCAACCGTATTGTTTATGTTTATAAAATCAACGGCGAATTCATCGGTGAAGGTTCTTTGGTTATGGACACAGGAGATCCTGATTACACCCTGCCCGGCAAACGCATTTATGTTTCAAGGATGATAGTAAAAAAAGAATTCAGAAATCACGGCATCGGCAGTAAAATTTTGGAATTTCTTATCGCAAAAGCAAAAAGCATGGGCTATTCCGAAATGACAATCGGCGTTGACAAAGATAATACTAATGCGCTTCATTTATACAAAAAATACGGATTCACAGAAGTTTTGTTTGACGGAGCAGATGAAAACGGCGAGTATTTTAAACTGATGAAAAGGATATGACTGATGAACAAATATCTTGAAAATCTGAGCCGAATAGAATTCGTTGTCACTACGGCTTGTTCGGGCAAGTGTAAGCATTGCTCCCAAGGTGGGCATAAGAGCAATGACAGAATCGATAAAGATTTGGCATCTGATGCCGTGCATAAAATCGCCAAAGAATACAGCATTAATTCCGTTATGACTTTCGGCGGCGAGCCTTTGCTCTGCCCCGAAACCGTTTGCGCAATTCACAAAACCGCAAGAGAAATGAATATTCCTCAAAGGCAGCTTATAACAAACGGTTATTTCAGCAAGGATTTTGATAAAATAAAACTTGTCGCCAAGGAAACAATTGAAAGCGGCGTTAATGAAATTCTGCTTTCGGTTGACGCTTTTCATCAGGAAACAATTCCGCTTGAATATGTCAAGGCGTTCGCAAATGCCGTTAATATTCCCGATGTTAAGCTGCAGGTTCATCCTGCATGGCTTGTCAGCTCCCATGACGACAATCCATATAACAACAAAACAAAAGAGATTATCGCCGAATTCAATCAAATGGGTATTGAAACAAGCGAAGGAAATGTTATATTTCCAAACGGAAACGCACTCAAATATCTCAGCGAATATTTTGATTTGAGCAATGAAATCAAAAATCCCTATCAGGAAGATCCGGCCGATATACGTGCAATTTGTTTCAATGCTAACGGCGACATCCTCGGCAGTAATATTTATAATCAAAACATAGTCAAAATTTTATCGTCATACAAACCTGAATGAAAGCAAAAAATCCGAACTTACTGCCGATTGGCATTAAGTTCGGATTTTTCCATTGTGGTGGACGTTAACGGACTTGAACCGCTGACCCTTCGCACGTCAAGCGAATGCTCTACCAGCTGAGCTAAACGTCCTTTTCTGCGCTTTACGGCGCAGATGATATTATATATGAACATTGCCTCATTTGTCAAGTGATTTTTGAAAATTATTTATAAGCAATCAGCTCTCGCTTCCCTTCGTGAGGCTCATAATATCCATTCAGATATTCCGCAATTTCCATGGCCTGCCTGTATTCTGCATAAAGAATTTTTAATTCGCCTTTTAAAACATACGCTTCATTTGAGCAAACACAGTCTTTCAAAGTGCGAAGCTGCGCTCTTTTTTTTGCGATTCGCTCCTTCACCCCTGCAGCAGCAACCTCATACTCCCTGCCCAGTTCAGCCAAAGATTTGTTGTTTATCATCACATTCTCCTTTCAGAATATAATCAACCGTAACATCAAAAAACTCACTCAGAATAATCAACTCATCCGCCTTCGGGTCATTCCCGTTTTCAAGATTTTCGATACGTTCCTTCGTTATGCCTGTTGCCGAAGACAGGCACTCTTTGCTCATGCACTGGCTTTGACGCAACCTGAGAATTCTGTCACTCAAGCTTCCGCCCGAAGCATTGCGGGCTGCCGCAATCACTCTTGCTCTTCCGAGCGCAAGCGGAATTATATTTTCAGCCATCACATTTTGCTGATAACAAACAACATAACCCAAAACTTGTTCCAGCTTCTTTTTCGCTCTCTCAATTGTTGCTTTCACAGCCGCCGAGCTTATTCCGTTTTTTCGGGCAATCTGAGTTTGCGACATGTTATTGAACCAATGGTCAATAACAGCATCACGCTCGGTCTTGGTCAATTCATTTTGAATGGCTTTTTCCAACAGCAATGCCAAGTCCACCTCACGTTTTCGCCATGCATAGGCCGCCGGCGCTTCGCATTCCGTACAGAATCTGCCACAGCAGGCAAGCTGCGCTCCTTTAATTTCTTCTGCGCTCGGATATGACATTTCCTCATTTAAAGCATTGTTTTCAATATTCATTGCTCTCCTCCACAAATAATAGTTATGCTATTAATTATAGTGAACGTTTGTTCGATTGTCAAGAATATTTTTTCTTTTTCTTGACAAATTTAATAGTTATGCTAATATTATTACATAATAACAACAGAATGGATTGATGCACGATGAGCATTATCAAAGAACTGAGAACAAAAAAAGGAATGTCGCAAAAAGAGCTTGCCGATGTTTGTAGAGTTCATCAAACTGCGGTAAGCCAATGGGAAAAAGGCAGAACACAGCCGGATTTGGAAAGCCTGAAACAACTTTCCAAAATTTTTGGCGTTGCAATCGAAACTCTGATAAACGGTGAGGTTGCAAATGATGAAAACAGGATTCGTGTTTTTGACCAAGTAACCGCCGCAGCAATATGTAACAAGCTTGGCGAAAGCGAATATTTTGCTCTTTCTGTCAATGACGACAGTATGAAGCCTGTCATGCTGTGCGGAGATACCGTTATTATCAAACGCTCTGCCGATATTGAAAACGGAACCATCGCCGCAGTTGCCATCGGCGGCGGGAATGCAATAATTAAGAAAATAATAAAAAAAGACACAAGCATATTGCTTGTGTCTGAAAATACTTCTTATGAACCGCTGATTTTTTCAAAAGCTGAATGTGAAACTTTGCCTTTATTTATTTTAGGCAAAGCAGTTGAACTGCGCCGCAAGCTTTAAGCTGCCAACATATTCAAGGCTGTCTGCAGCTGATTATCCTGCTCATCGGTAAGCAAATCAAGGTTTAAATCATCACCTGCAGTTAAGTTAACTTCAACTGTGGGAGCAATTCCGATTCCGTTATAAACTGCATTTGCACCCGCCTTTGGCTCAACCAACGCAACGGTGAGCAAAACAGCTCCTCCGTCCTCAAGCGGAAACAGTTCCTGCATAGTGCCGATACCGGCGGTTTTTGTGCCGATAATTTGAGCCTGGCTGATATCACGAAGGTCACAGGCAAAAAGCTCCGCAGGGCCGCTCGTATATCCGTTAACAAGAACGGCAAACGGCATTGTGATGCTGCTGTTTTCCGCAGTAAAAACTTTATTCTTATATATATTTCCGTTCTTATCTTTGACGATGGCAATGTTTTCTGAAATAGCGGGTACAATAACATCAATTACTTGCGCCGCATAATCAATGCTGCCGTCTGAAGTGTTTCTTACATCAAAAATCAGGCTTTCCGCACCCTGCTCGATAAGTTTTTCTGCCATATTTTTAAATTCGGAAGCAGTATTTTTATAGAATCCGCTTATTCTGATATAGCCTACATTGCTCTCGAGCCTTCCGCTGACGCTCGGTATGGCAAAACCAAGCATTGGCTCAACAACCTTTGTTTCGCCGTTGCGCTCATACTCCACCGTAACGGAAGAAAGGCGGTCACCGTAGAGCGATTCTCTGAGCAATGAGTAGTTGCCCATTGTTACGGTTGTGTTGTTGATTGCCGTTATAATGTCACGCGACTGCAAGCCCGCCTTTTCAGCCGGAGAGTTTTCATAGACATGCGTAATAATGAAATCCGCAGTTTGATAGTCAAAAGCGGTTTCTACTCCGATGCCGGTTATTCCGCCTTCAAGCTTTGCGGTATATGAAGCATATTCCGAGGAATCAAGATAAAAACTGTTGCCGTCACCGAGTCCGTTAACATACCCCTCTGCAAGCGCAGCATTGAGCCTGCTTTGATCCTCAACGGTGCCGTAAAAATAATTGGAAACGATTTTATTGATTTCATCAACCGATTCGTAGGTCTGCGAACGCTGTGAAATGTTGCTGATAATTCCGTCATAAATCTGTTTTGAAACAACCATTGTTATTGCAAAGGTTGCCGTTATTGCAATAATTATCAGCGAAATGCAGATGCCCATTGAAATCTTTTTATTCATAAGCATTCACCCTATAATACATAACCGCCGGCCGAATTCTATTCAGCCGGTGGTTGTTTTATCAGATAACATAAGACGGCTTGGATACATAATCCAGAGGGTTAACTCTGCTGACGCTGCCGTCCGAATTTTTAATTCGCACTTCGAAATGAAGGTGGGGGCCTGTAACATTGCCCGTGTCACCCATCAGACCGAGCTGCTGACCTTTTTTAACAATATCACCCTTGCTGACATTCAAAGACTTGGAATGAGCATAAAGAGTGTGTTTGCCGTTGCCGTGGTCAATAACAACATAGTTGCCGAAGCTGCTGTGCCAATCGGCAATAATAACCTCGCCGCCCTGTGCGGCATAATAAGGCTCGCCGTAGGAAAGGCTGTTGCCGTTCGAATCACGGGTGCTTCCGCTCTTGGTGCAAAGGCAGATATCAATTCCCCAATGGCGTCCGCCGCCTGGATAATAAGGATATCCTGCCGTTATTGTGCATCTTTCTTTGAGCGGCCAAGCAAACTCGCCGTCATTTTCATACTCGGGGTCAGGTTCATCGCCTGCCGAAGAGCCTTCCTGCTTGATATAAGCATCGATTTCCGCCTCAAGAGCTTCTCGCTCAGCTTCCTGACGGGCAATCTGCTTTTTATATTCTGCGCTGTCCTTATCAAGCTCGCTGATAATATTCTGAACCTGCTTATATTTCTTGGCAGCATCATTCTGCTTTTCCTGCTGGGCATCCTTACTGCTTTCAAGCTTTGACTGCCTGTCATTCAAGGTGTCCATTTGAGAATCAAGCTCAGATTTTTTTTCTTCAACCGTAGCTTTTTGAGTTTCAAGCTCCGTCTGAAGCTCGGCAAGCTCATTTATTTTATCCGTAAGCTCCGAAATAAGCTGTGCATCATTCTCGGAAACTCTTGTAACAAGCTCTTTTCTCGCAAAAAATGTTGAAAGGTCGCTGCTTGTGAGCAAAAGCTCAACCGTTGATGCCTGGCCGGACATGTAGTTTTCGCGGATTCTTGCAAGAAGAACCTCGCGGGTATCATCCATCATTATTTCGGTGTCGGAAATCTGCATTTCGATATTAACAATCTGTGTGTTGATTGCTTCGATTTCGTCTTCGGTTATGTCAATATCGCCCTGCAAATTGTCAATATCTCCGCTGATGATATCAATGCTTTCCATAAGCAAATCAACCTGCTCGGAAATCTTGTCAAGCTCGTCATTCAAATCATCAAGCTTTTCCTCGTTTGTTCTGATATCATTCTCAACCTGAGCAAGATTTTTCTTATCTTCTGCTATACCCTGCTCAATTTTGTTATATTCATTTTGAAGCTCTTCAAGAGTCTTTTCTGCGGAAGCAACGGGAGCATAGGGTAAAATAACCGAAAAGACACAGATAAGAGCCATCAAAAAGCAACTCAGCTTCTTTTTTGCACTTATTCCCTTAGTCTTCAAGCTCAACAAACTTCCTTTCCTTAAGATATTTTCTTATCGACGTTGCGCTGCCGAAAACACCGGTGAAAATGCCGATACCAACAAAAGCCGCAACAAGATAAAGAGCATAATCAAGGAATTCAACTTCGGTCTCTCCGCCAAAACCGGAAAGCACCGCCGTAAACGAACCGAGAGCAAATTCATAAATTGCCCAAACCGCTCCGGTTGCAAGCAGACCGGCTATGATTCCGATAATAATACCTTCAACCATAAACGGCCAGCGGATGAACGAATTTGTTGCACCGACGCTCTTCATGATGCTGATTTCAAGGCGGCGGCTGAACATGGTAACTTTAATTGTGTTTGAAATTATGAAAAGTGAAACAATCAGAAGCAGAGCAATCATACCCGCACTGATATAGGTTACCGAGTTTCTGATGCCTTCAAGCTGCCTTGCAAGAGAGCTGTTTTCATAAACTCTTTCAATGCCGCTCATGGCTTTTATTTCGGAAACAACCGCCTCAAAGCCGGACATATCGGCAACCGTAACCCGATATGCATCGGGAAGCGGATTTTCGTTAAGCTCGCTCAAATATGATTTGAGGCCTTCATCAAGCTCGGCAAGGATTTCTTCATAAGCCGCTTCTTTTTCAACCTTTTCGATGAAAGCAACGTTATCGATGCCTTCCAGCTTGTTGCCGAGAGATATATAATCAACCTCGGTTGAATCCAAATCTGCGTAAACCATAATAACGTTTTCAGCTTCAATGCCGCCGATGAATGCTTCAATATTAACCAAAAGCATGAAAGCAATGCCAATCAGCATAAGGCAGCTGAAAAGCACGGTTATTGAAGCGACGGACATCAGCTTGTTAACCTTGAGGTTGCGAAAACCCTCTTTAGTCAAATATCCGAGTTTTCCCATTAATCATCGCCTCCGGTTATAATAAATTCTTCTGCAAGCTCAATCGGCTCCTGCTCAAAAACAGAATCATTTTGAGCGTTAACATTTGTGTAAGCAGAATAATCCTCCTCGGGAGGCACAACATATTCATTGGAGATTTCGCTGACAGGGTTAATATGGGACGTTGCAGCCTCACGGATAAGCGTTCCGCCGTCTGAAACAACGCTTCCCTTATCGAGAATGATAACACGCTTATCAAAGCATCTTACAAGGCTGTGTTCGTGAGTAACCATAATAACTGTTGTTCCCGCCTCATTAAGACGCATAAGCAAATCAACGATTTCATAGCTCATCTGCGGGTCAACATTGCCGGTAGGCTCATCTGCAATAATGATTTCGGCATTGTTTGCCAATGCACGGGCAAGCGCAACTCTCTGCTGCTCGCCGCCGGACAGCTCCTTGGGATAGTTTCTCGCCTTTTCATTAAGACCCATAAGGCTCAAAACATAGGGAACTCTGCGGCGTATTTTTTTCTCCTTTGTTCCGATAACACGCATTGCGAAAGCAACGTTATCAAAAACAGTCATATTGGGAATAAGCCTGAAATCCTGAAAAACGATGCCGAGTCTGCGGCGGAATTTGGGAATTTCACGCTTTTTGATTTTAGTGAGATCTATATCGTCAACGACTATTGTTCCCGTTGAAGGCACTTCCTCACGCATCATAAGCTTAAGAAAAGTGCTTTTGCCTGCGCCTGAAGAGCCGACAACAAAAACAAATTCGCCTTTATCTATAGTAATGTTAATATCTTTCAAAGCATGCACGGGAGCTCCGTCATACTTTTTGGATACATTTTTAAATTCAATCACAGTATCATATCCTCAAAAATTTATTTAGAAAAGAAACGTGACAGCTTAACGGCATTAATACTTGACGGGCTTTGCATCAAGATATTTCTTAACCATAAGTGCAACCTTGAAAACGATTGCATCATCAAACTCTCTCAAATCAAGGCCTGTGAGCTTCTTGATTTTTTCAAGCCTGTAAACCAGAGTATTTCTGTGAACAAACAGCTTTCTTGAGGTTTCGGAAACATTCAGGTTGTTCTCAAAGAATTTCTGGATTGTAAAAAGAGTTTCATGGTCAAGGCTTTCGATTGAGCCTCTCTTGAACACCTCTCTGAGGAACATATCGCAAAGAGTGGTGGGGAGCTGATAAATAATGCGTGCAATGCCAAGATTTTCATAGCTGACTATTGTTTTCTCGGTGTCAAAAACCTTGCCGACCTCAAGAGCGATCTGAGCCTCTTTGAAAGAACGTGCAAGATCCTTGATGCCTTCAATTGTTGTGCCGATGCCTACAAGCACGTGGGTATAAAGCTCGGTGCTCAATGAATCCGAAATTGAGCGGGCAAGCTTTTCGAGATCCTTGCTTTCGATATTGCTTCGAACTTCCTTAACAATCGCAATATCATGCTCGTTGATATTGATAACAAAATCCTTGCTCTTGTCCGGGAAAAGATTCTGAACCGTATCGAAAACCGCCGCATCGTTATGGTCAGTTATTCTGATTAACAAAACAACCCTTGTTGCTTCCGAATTGAAACGAAGCTCTCTCGATTTAAGATAAATGTCACCGGGAAGTATGTTGTCAAGAATAACGTTTTTGATAAAATTGCCCCTGTCAAACTTTTCTTCATAATACTGTTTAAGGTTTTCAAGCGAAACACAGCATACTGCAGCGAAGCGACCCGCAAGCTCATCCGTGCCTTCAACAAAAACAGCATATTCAGACTGAATATGTGAGCCGAAATTGCAGAAAGTATATCCGTTGATATAGTGAAGCTCATTGTCTGCAAAGGCATCGTTTGCTGTTGAAAAAACTTCACCGATTTTGCTCAACTCGCTGCAAGCGATGATAGTTCCTGTTTCGTCAATTACACCCAGGGTTCTGCCAACCGCATCTCTCATTTGATGAACAAGACCCTGAAAAATTCTGTTCGACATATTTATTACCCCTCAATTCAAATTCTTTTGACTTCTTTGCGAATTTATACAAAATGACCATCGGGACATCTACATTTTACACAATAGACAGGTGTTTTGCAATAGATTTATTCGGTTTTTTTCAATATTTTTTTGAATTTATTGTGAATTTTCGACTGTTTTTATTGAAAATTACCAAATCTTAACAGCTTTTCGAATGTCAAAAGGCTTTGTGAAGCATGACGAAGTGCATTTTGTCTTTTTGTTATTTATCACAAAACAATAAAAATTATTTTGTGCAATATCACAATTTTTGTTTAAAAAACTGTTTTTAAAAAGGATAGTTCAGTTAAAAAGACCAAGAGATTCTTAGTTAAAAATCTCTCTTGCATTCATGCACAAAACAATAGTGATTTTTTTGTGCAATTTAACCTTGCAAGATTAATTATTTTACAGCATATATGCATTCTTTATTTCGGCATACTATATATGCGCATTAAAATAATTGCATTGCTTCGTTCTTTATTGGAATAAACCTTGAAAAAGTTAAGAAAAAATTACAAAAAAATGACATATTTTTTTAATTAAGGTCTTTTCAAAATACAAAAACAATGATATAATATCATGAACTTTGTATTTTACTCTATTTTATCATATAAGAATTTAAACGAAAGAGGGAACACTCTTGGAGAAATTTGTAATCAACGGCGGCATTCCCCTTCATGGCGAAGTTGAAATAAGCGGAGCCAAAAACGCTGCTCTTCCCATTCTTGCCGCATCCATTCTCTCGCAGGATATATGCATTATCGAGAATCTTCCCTGTTCTATCAGCGACGTTAACTACATGATGAAAATTCTTGCCCACATCGGTGCAAGAGTCAAGCTTATCAATAAAAACACAATCGAAATAGATTCACGTCATGTCAATTCTTATGTTATCGCCCATGATATGACCAAGCATCTGCGTGCTTCATATTATTTTATCGGCGCCCTGCTCGGCAGATACGGCAGAGCAAAGGTTGCAATGCCCGGCGGCTGCTACCTCGGCGCAAGACCCATTGACCAGCACATCAAGGGCTTTGAGCTTCTCGGCGCAAACGTTTCCGTTGAGGACAACGCAACCGTAGACGCAAAAGCAGACAAGCTTATAGGCAGCCCGATTTACCTTGACATGGTTTCTGTCGGCGCAACTGTTAACATTCTTCTCGCCGCAGTTAAAGCCGAGGGATTAACTGTTATCGAAAACGCAGCCAAAGAACCCCACATTGTTGACCTTGCCAACTTCCTCAACTCAATGGGCGCAGATGTCAGGGGTGCGGGCACCGACGTTATCAAGGTCAGAGGTGTTGAGCAGCTTCACGGATGCACATATTCCATAATACCCGACCAAATCGAAGCCGGCACATTCATGGTTGCTGCTGCGGCGACACGCGGCAACGTTACCATAAAAAACGTTATTCCCAAGCACCTTGAATCCATATCAAAAAAACTCATCGAATGCGGCGCAGAGATTGAAGAATTTGACGATGCTGTCAGAGTTTCTCTCAGCAAACGACCCGGCAAATGCAACATCAAAACCATGCCTCATCCGGGCTTCCCCACCGATATGCAGCCTCAGTTTGCAGTTCTTCTTGCTCTTTCGGAAGGAACAAGCATCATTTCCGAAAGCATCTGGACGAACCGTTTCAAATATACCGAGCAGCTCAACAGAATGGGTGCAGACATTAAGGCTGACGGCCAGCTTGCCGTTGTTCAGGGCGTTGAGCAGCTTAAAGGTGCCCCCGTCAAAGCGGATGACCTTCGTGCGGGCGCGGCGATGATAATAGCAGGGCTTGCTGCAAACGGCACAACAGAGGTTGAAGATATCCTTCACATTGACAGAGGATACGAGGATGTTGTTAAAAAATTCCGCGGACTCGGTGCCGACATAAAGCGAGTTCTGTTTCCCGATGCCGACAGCCTCACAAGCGCAGGTTAATTTGTGACAATATTAATTGTATTATAATAATACGGGCTGTTCTTTTCTGAACAGCCCGTATTGAATTCGGAAGGAATTTTATGGCAAGATTTTGTTCTTTATATTCATCAAGCAGCGGCAACTGCACTTACATAGGCTCTTCGCAAGGAGGCATTCTTGTTGATATCGGAGTCAGCGCAAAGCGCACAACAGAGGCCCTTGCGGATATCGGTGTTGACCCGTCATCCGTTGCCGCAATATTCATCACCCATGAGCATTGGGACCATATCAACGGCGTTCGTGTTTTTGCCGAACGCCACGGCATTAAAGTCTATGCATCCGAAGGCACTCTTGCCGGCATGGATGAAGCAGGAGTTCTGACTGCAAAAGTTCATGCGGAAATCATGCCTCCGAGCGGAGTTGAAGCAGGCGGCATTTTTGTCAAAGCCTTTAAAACGCCTCACGACAGCCGCGAAAGCACGGGCTACAGCATAGTCACCCCGGACTGCAAGCGTATAGCAGTTGCAACCGATATCGGCGTTGTTGACGACTGTGTTATGAACGCAATTTACGGCAGCGACCTTGTTTTGCTTGAATCAAACCATGATGTCAGAATGCTCCAGAGTGGCCCTTATCCTTATTTTTTGAAAGAAAGAATTCTTTCGAATCGCGGACATTTATCAAATGAAAACTGTGCAAAAACTGCTGTCAAGCTTGTTGAATCGGGCACAACACGTTTTGTTTTGGGACATTTGAGCAAAGAAAATAATATTCCCTCCCTCGCCTTTGAAACCACCCATGCCGCAATGACAATGGCTGGCGCAAAGGAAAATATCGACTATCTGCTGAACGTAGCGGGCGACAGAAATCCCGTTATCGCCCTTTGACTATTCTTCCGTATGAGAATTTTTGACGGTTGTCAGATGTCTCATGTCATCGGGATAGGATGAATCAAAAACATCATAAACTCTTCTGTATTCACCGCTTTCCGTATCTTTTATAACTGTTGATTTATTCTTATTCAGCAATTCCACGAGTGCATACATATCAATCCAAATCTGATTTGTTCCTTCTTTCTGAACTTCATTAAAAATCAGCTGCATTCCCAAATGCAGGTGCGGAACCGTCATCCCGTTAACGTTTTCTTCGGTTGAATATCCCGTCATCCCAAGATAACCGATAACATCGCCGGCTTTAACCTTTGAGCCGATTTCAAGGCCGTTAGGATATGGCCTGTTGCGCCTTAAATGAGCATAATAATAGGAGCGTTTGCCGTCAAAGCTGCGAATCGCAATCCGCCAACCGCCGTAACGGTTCCAGCCGATAGCCTCAACGGTTCCGCCTTCAACGGCAACAAGCGGAGTTCCGATTGAGCCCATCAAATCATTGCCGAGATGCTGTCTTTTATAGCCGTAGGAACGTGAATCGCCAAAATCGTCATAATGGCTGAACCAAAATCCCTCGGCAATCGGAGAATATGCCTTTAGGCCGTAGCCTTCAACAACCTTTATTTCTCCCTTCCCGTCCGGAGCGGCTTTGGTATATTCACCGAGCAAACCGGAAAGAACCGCCCCGTAAGCTTCTTTATAAAAAGCGTAGTATTTGTTGGTTTTCATCAAATCATCGGTAGTCAAATCATCTCCGAGCGCTTCTTTGAGCTTATCAAGCTGTGAACGCTTGTAGTTACCCCAATTCCCGCCGTTTTTGCAGGCAAGATACGAAAGAGTTTCTATCCACGGCAGATGTTTTTCGGTGCCGTAGGTTGAAATGTCAAGCTCCATAGCATCGCTCAGCGCAGAGTAAGTTACTGAAAAATCAACCCATTTTATGTATTTTTCAGTTGTTGAAATCTCTGTCTGCGCAGCTTCTGCGGCAGCTTTTTTCGTCCTTTCCGCAAGCTGAACTCCACATGCACAGCATGCAATCATAAACAGGCAAAAAAACAGCACCAATAGCCTTTCTTTAAGCATTCTCAAGCGCATCACTCCCAATGTAAAATATGCAGTTACGGAGGCAATAATGATTAACATAAATATAATATGCATCGGAAAACTGAAAGAGGATTATTTACGCATGGCTTGCGCTGAATACGAAAAAAGGCTCGGCGCATTTTGTAAATTAAAAATAACCGAGCTTGCCCCGGCAAGGCTGCCCGAAAACCCGAATGAAACACAAATTAACACCGCCCTTGCCGATGAATCTGAAAGAATCCTTGCGAAAATCTCACAAAATGAAGCCGTGTTTGCTCTTTGCATCGAAGGTAAAGAGCTTTCCTCAGAGCAGCTTTCTGCGGAAATTGAAAAGCTCGCCGTTTCAGGCTTCGGTTCGCTTTGCTTTATCATCGGCGGCTCTCACGGCCTGTCACCCGAAGTAAAGCGCCGGGCAAATTTCCGCCTTTCCATGAGCCCCATGACCTTTCCTCACCAGCTTGCAAGGGTTATGCTTCTTGAACAGATTTACCGTTCATTCATGATTTCAAGCGGCGGTAAATATCATAAATGATATATTTTTTACAAAACAGCACGGTTTTATTTGTAAAAAATGCACCCTTTTTGCTCAACTTTTTTATAATTTTGTTCAGTTTACCAAAACTTTCAAAAATTGAAAAAATTAATCAAAAAACTGTTGCATAATTGCTAAAAAATGTATAAAATAAATACGGTCAAAAATTAAAAATTATTTTTGGAGGTAATTCACCATGGCAGTTAAAGTTGCAATTAACGGATTCGGCCGCATCGGCCGTCTTGCAATCCGTCAGATGTTCGGCGCAGAAGGTTATGAAATCGTTGCTATCAACGATCTCACCAACCCCAAGATGCTTGCTCATCTTCTTAAGTATGACTCAGCTCAGGGCAGATACGCTCTTGCTGACAAGGTTACAGCAAGCGAAGACAGCATCACAGTTGACGGCAAAGAAATCAAAATTTATGCTAAAGCTAACGCAGCTGAGCTCCCCTGGGGCGAAATCGGCGTTGACGTAGTTCTTGAATGGACAGGCTTCTACACCTCAAAGGCTATGAGCCAGGCTCACATCGATGCAGGTGCAAAGAAAGTTGTTATTTCTGCTCCCGCAGGCAATGACCTTCCCACAATCGTTTACAGCGTTAACGAAAACACTCTTACCGCTGATGACACAATCATTTCTGCAGCTTCCTGCACAACAAACTGCCTTGCTCCCATGGCTAAGGCTCTTAACGATTATGCTCCCATCCAGAGCGGTATCATGACAACCGTTCACGCTTACACTGGCGATCAGATGGTTCTTGACGGCCCCCACAGAAAGGGTGACCTTCGCAGAGCAAGAGCAGCTGCTGCTAACATCGTTCCCAACTCAACAGGCGCTGCAAAGGCTATCGGCCTTGTTATTCCCGAGCTCAACGGCAAGCTTATCGGCTCCGCTCAGAGAGTTCCCGTTCCCACCGGCTCAACAACAATCCTTGTTGCAGTTGTTAAGGGCGCTGACATCACCAAGGAAGGCATCAATGCTGCTATGAAGGCTGCTTCCTCAGCTTCCTTCGGTTACACAGAAGAAGAGCTCGTTTCCAGCGATATCATCGGCATCACCTACGGCTCACTCTTCGATGCAACTCAGACAATGGTTACAAAGATTGCTGATGACCTTTATCAGGTTCAGGTTGTTTCATGGTATGACAATGAAAACAGCTACACAAGCCAGATGGTTCGCACAATCAAGTATTTCGCAGAGCTTGCATAATTTAAGCTAAACACTCAGGGTCGGCATTATCCGCCGACCCTATTTTTATGAGGGGAATATTATGGGATTGAAACGTCTTGACAAGTTAATAGCGCTCAATTGCAATGTTTCCAGAAAAGATGCAAGAAAGCTGATAAAAGACGCTGCCGTAACGGTTAACGGCAGGGTTGTTTTGCGTGCGGAAGAACTTATTGACATTGAAGTTGACGATGTTTCTGTAAAGGGGTATAACTTCACAGCAAAAGAGCATGTTTATATTATGCTCAATAAACCTCAAGGCGTTATAAGTGCAACCACCGACCCTGCCAAAAAGACGGTTATTGACATCATTCCGCCAAATCTTAAGAGGCGCAGCCTTTTCCCTGCAGGCAGACTGGACAGGGACACAGTAGGCCTTTTAATTATAACAGATGACGGTGCTTTTGCTCATAAGATAATGAGCCCCGCACACCATGTTTATAAAACATACGAAGCCACTCTTTCCTTCCCAATTGATGAAAACGATATCAAAAAGCTGGAATGCGGAATAACGCTTGGTGACGGCACGGAATGCCTGCCTGCAAAGGTAAAATCCTTTACAACACCTGAGAATCTTCCGGCTGCGGAAATTAAAATCAGAGAAGGAAAATATCATCAGGTGAAGCGAATGTTTCACGCACTTGGCAACAATGTTGAGCATCTGAAAAGAGTTCAGATTGGTTCCTTGAAGCTTGACCCCATTCTTGCCGAAGGAGAATGCCGTGAGCTTACAGCAGAAGAACTTGAACTTATTTTTATTGACGAACAATAATATTAAATATTAACACATTATCGTTATTCCTTTCGCATAGTTTAGGTTATAAACTATCAATATGAGAGGTGCGATAATGTGTTTGTTGTTTTAAAAACGGTTGACCCCGATAAAAAATTCATTCAACGCAGAAAACAGAAAAAAAGATTGGATTGCGCGCAGATAAAATCATGCCCTACCAACAAAGGGCTTCCTTTTTACACTTTGGAAGTTCTTAGCGGCAAGCAAGGAATTGACTGGAATTCGGTTGCCGAAAAATGCGGCAGATATGCCTCGCGTATAATTGTTTCGCGTAAACTTCCGCTGCCCGACCATCCAAAGCTGAGGCGGTTTGTTCCTATTTTTATGAACTCTCTTTTGGTTTTTAACACAGCAGTAAAAACAATTAAAGCAGCCGAATTGACACCCGAAAAACTATCGGTCACAGTCACAGACCGCAATGCGGTTCACCCTTCAAGAATACTGCGTCTGCTACCTTTGGCATCAACTGTCAGAATTGTCACAACACAGCCGGAACGCTATGCGGCAGCTTGCTCCGAAGCATTTGACGAATACGGGGCATCTTTGATAATCCGCTCGTCATATGAAGCAACCGCAAAGCCTGATATAGTTATCTGTTGCGACGGGATAATATCTTCAACAATGGACAGCGCCGCAATTTTTTCTGCCAAGCGCAGAATCGGCGGAGCAATCCGTTTTTTCGGCAGCGGAACCGAGCTTTTGCCTCACCATGCCGAAGTGCTTCCCGTTGATGTTGATGCTGTTGATTTTACAGGAGCTTTGACAGAGCTTTGCGGAAGCTCCGAGTATAAAAATGCGGTATTTTCACACATTGATATTAACTGCTCATTTTGCGGCAATTCAACTCCCGAGCAATGCCTTAAATGCTACTGTTCCGGCAACGGTCCTTATTCAAGAAATACTTGACATTGTTATATATATTTTATATAATATAACAGAAAATGGATTTATGTACCTAATCAACATTTTAAAGGAGATATATCAAAATGGAAAAACAAACTGTCTTTACCCGTGAGGATTATAACAAACTCAGCGAAGAACTTAACAGGCTCAAAACCGAGGGAAGAGACGACATAGCGGAAAAAATTAAGGAAGCCCGTTCTCACGGCGACCTTTCTGAAAACGCAGAATACGATGAAGCGATGAACGAGCAGGCAAAGCTTGAGGCAGAAATTGCAAAGCTTGAAGCAGACCTGCGCAACGCAAAAATCCTTGACGAAGAAGAACTCACTACCGAATCAATCCACATCGGCTCAAAGGTTAAGCTTTTTGATATGGAATATGATGAAGAGGTTGAATATAAAATTCTCGGCAAGAGTGACCTTGAAAACGGTATTATTTCTGACCTTTCGCCCGTCGGTGCAGCAATCATGGGCAAAAAGGTCGGCGATATCGCAGAGGTTCACACTCCCAACGGAAAAATCATAAAGATGAAAATTCTTGCAATTTCAAAATAAAAACTATTGATATTCGGAGCCGAAAGGCTCCGTCTGTCGCTTCTAACGTTTTAAGAAAGGATATTCAAAACAATGGCTGAAGAAAAGATTATAAATGCCGCTCCCGAAGAGGAGCAGGTGCAGGACACCAACGAGCTCAGACAAATCAGGGTTGAAAAGCTTGAGGCTCTTCAGGCTGCAGGCAACGACCCTTTCCAGATTACCCTTGCAGAGCAGAGCATTCACAACGCTGAAATCGTTGAGCGCTTTGAAGAACTTGAAAACACAGACGTTTCCATTTGCGGCAGAATGATGAGCCGCCGCGATATGGGCAAGGCAAACTTCATTGACGTCAGAGACCTCAGCGGCAGAATGCAGGTTTATGTTAAGATTGATGAAATCGGCGAAGAAAACTTTGCAGACTTCAAAAAGTGGGATATTGGCGATATCATCGAAGTTAAAGGCTTTGTTTTCAGAACAAGAAGAGGCGAGGTTTCCGTTCATGCAAAAGCTCTCCGCCTTCTTTCAAAGTCACTTCTCCCCCTTCCCGAAAAGTTCCACGGTCTGACCAACACGGACACAAGATACCGCAGACGTTATCTTGACCTTATCATGAACCCCGATGTTAAGGATACTTTCGTTAAGCGTTCACTCATTCTTCGCGAAATCAGAAATTATCTTGATTCTCAGGGCTTCCTTGAGGTTGAAACTCCCGTTCTTGTTTCAAACGCAGGCGGTGCTGCCGCAAGACCCTTTGAAACTCATCACAACGCCCTTAACGAGGATTTTAAGCTTCGCATTTCTCTTGAGCTTTATCTTAAGAGGCTTATTGTCGGCGGTATGGAAAAGGTTTATGAAATCGGCAGAGTTTTCAGAAATGAAGGCGTTGACACCCGCCACAATCCTGAATTCACACTTATGGAGCTTTATCAGGCTTACACAGACTATAACGGCATGATGGAACTTACCGAAAACCTCTACCGTCACGTTGCTCAGGCTGTTCTCGGAACAACCAAGATTTCATACAACGGCGTTGAAATGGATCTCGGAAAACCTTTTGAAAAGATTACAATGGTTGATGCCGTTAAGAAATACGCAGGCATTGACTGGAACGAAGTTGAGACTCTCGAGGATGCAAGAGCTCTTGCTGACAAACATCACATCGAATATGAAAAGAGACACGGCAAGGGTGATATCCTTGCAATGTTCTTTGAAGAATATGCCGAGGAGCACCTCATCCAGCCCACTTTCGTTATTGATCATCCGATTGAGATTTCACCTCTCACAAAGAAGAAGCCGAGCGACCCCAATTTTGTTGAGCGCTTTGAGTTCTTCATGAACGGCTGGGAAATGGCAAATGCTTATTCCGAGCTTAACGATCCCATCGACCAGAGAGAGCGCTTCAAGGCTCAGGAGGCTCAGCTTGCCCAGGGCGACGAAGAAGCAAACACCACCGACGAAGACTTTATGATGGCTCTTGAATACGGCATGCCCCCTACAGGCGGTATCGGCTTCGGCATTGACAGAATGTGCATGCTCCTTACCGATTCGCAGGCTATCAGAGATGTTCTTCTCTTCCCCACAATGAAATCAATCGACTGATATGAAAATATCGGTTGCTCTTGCCGCCTATAAGGGCGAGCAATATATAGCTGAGCAGCTTGAATCCATCCTCAGCCAGCTCGGCGAAAACGATGAAATAATCGTTTCGGACGATTATCCGCAGGGCAACACCCGCGGCATCGTTATGAAGTATCAATCCCAAGACAAAAGAATCCGTTATATTGAGGGCAAGGGCAAAGGCGTTGTTAAAAACTTTGAAAACGCTTTGAATGCCTGCTCGGGAGATGTTATCTTTCTGAGCGACCAGGATGATGTGTGGATGCCCGGCAAGGTTGAATGCGTCATGGAAGAATTCCGCAACGGCGCCGACCTCGTTCTTCACGATGCATCTGTCACAGACTCTGCTCTCAATATAACCGAACCGTCTTATTTTGCAGTCCACGGCTCTAATGCCTCGTTTGCACGCAATCTTATCCGCAACTCGTTTGTCGGCTGCTGCATGGCATTCAAAAAAGAGACTTTGCGCTGCTCGCTGCCTTTCCCCGAGGGGCTTGCAATGCACGATTGGTGGATAGCTCTTGTTGCTTTAAAACGCAAACAAAAAGTTGTTTTGCTTGAAAAACCGCTCATTAAGTGGCGCAGACATGCGGCAACCGTAACGGGCGGAAAAACAGGACTTTTGCAAAAAATCAACTGGCGGTTAAAAATAATTTTGTCTTTGGCAAGGATTAAGTGATTTGTTCACTTTGAATTTCCAATATGTGCCTTGGAAAGGAAAAACAATAATGAATATAACCGTAACCGGCTGCATAGTGACCTATAACAACATTGCAACCATTGACAATGCAGTAGGCTCGCTTCTCAATTGCACCGAGGTTCCGTTCCGTCTTTATGTTGTTGACAACGGCTCAACCGACGGAACGGTTGAACACATAGAAAAAAACTACCCTGAAGTTACTCTTATACGCAGCGGCGGAAACATCGGCTTCGGCGCAGGACACAATTTTATTTTGGACAAGCTCGATTCCGATTATCATGTTATAATAAATCCGGATATTATCGTTAAGGACGATGTTATTTCCAAAATGGCAGAGTTTCTTGAAACTAACAAAGATATCGGCATGGCTTCGCCTGAAATCCGTTTTCCCGACGGCAGGCTTCAGATTCTCGGCAAACGCAGGCCTTGCCTCAAATATCTTGTTGCCAGCCGAATGAGAGGCAGCGGCGAGCCCGGCGATATTCTCAAAGAATATGCCATGCTTGACTGTGACCTTTCAAAGCCTGTTGACATCGAAAATGCGACAGGCTGCTTCATGTTTATCCGAACCAAGCTTTTCAAAGCCATCGGCGGCTTTGACAAACGCTACTTTATGTATTTTGAGGACAGCGACCTCACCCTTGAAGTTAATTCAAGATGCCGCACGGTTTATTATCCGAAAGCAACGGTTTATCATGAATGGGGCCGCGAATCCAAGAAAAACTTCAAGCTTAAGCTTGTGCAAATCAACTCCATGCTCAATTATTTTGCAAAATGGGGTCTGAAATAACGGCAGAAACGGGAAGATATTATGAAATATTTAAAGAATTTCTATAAATACAGATATCTGCTTTACGAAATAGTCCGTAAAAACATCAAGCTGCAATACAGAAATTCCGTTCTCGGAATTTTCTGGACCTTCCTGCAGCCGCTTTTAACAACGATAATTCTTGTTGTTGTTTTCGGCGGGGTTTTTGGCGGCAAACGCTCGGGAGTGGTTAATTACCCCATTTACCTCCTCTGCGGACGCCTGATTTTCGAGTTTTTTACGCAGTCCACAAAAAGAGCCATGCGTTCAATCAGAAACAGTGCATCGGTTATCAAGAAGGTTTATGTTCCGAAATATATCTATCCTCTTTCGAACATAATCGCAAATTTCGTTACCTTCCTTATTTCTCTGACGGTTCTCGTTTGCTTCATGCTCTATTTCTATTTTTTCTCAAACGAGCCGCCGCATATAACACCTTATATTTTGCTCTCGCCCATCCCGATTCTGATTCTTCTTCTTGTAAGCATCGGTGTTGGCCTTATTCTTTCAACTCTTGAAGTTTTCTTCAAGGATGTTGAATATCTCTACGAAGTTTTCTGCACGCTTCTCTTCTACCTTACTCCGATTTTCTATCAGGTTGAACAGCTTGGCATTCAGAGTGAGATATTCAAAATGGCTCTCATGGCAAATCCTCTTTATTCAATAACACAGATGTTCCGAAGCTGCGTGCTTTTCGGTGAGATGTTCAACATTAACCATCTTCTTTATTCGCTTGCTTTCGGAATTGTGACCGTAACCATCGGCCTTGTTGCCTTCTATAAAAAGCAGGACAAATTTATTCTTCACATCTGATGAAAGGAAAAGCTTATGAGCAAACCCGCAATTATTGTTGACGACATGAGCATGATGTTCAACCTCAACAAAGAAAAGGTTGACAATCTCAAGGAATATTTTATAAAGCTTGTCACGAGGAAGCTCCATTTCACCGAATTCTGGGCACTTAAGGACATCAGCTTCACGGTTGAAAAGGGCGAAAGAGTCGGCGTGCTCGGCTTTAACGGCGCAGGCAAATCAACCTTGCTCAAGGTTATTGCAGGCGTTCTCAAACCCACAAAAGGCAGCGTTAAGGTTAACGGGGTTATCGCTCCGATGCTTGAACTCGGCGCAGGCTTTGATATGAACTATTCGGGCAAAGAAAATATTTTTCTCTATGGTGCAACAATGGGATATTCCCGCAAGTTCATCGAAGAAAAATATGACGAAATCGTTGAGTTTTCAGAGCTTAAGGATTTTATTGAGGTTCCCGTCAAAAACTATTCTTCAGGAATGCGCGCAAGGCTTGGCTTTGCCATTGCAACCGCCGTTGAACCCGAAATTCTTATTCTTGACGAGGTTTTGTCAGTCGGCGATGCAAAATTCAGAAAAAAGAGCGAAGCCAAGGTTCGCTCAATGTTTGATAAAGGAACAACCGTTTTGTTTGTTTCTCACAGCACCCAGCAGGTGCTCAATATATGCAACAAAGCAATTATTCTTGACCACGGCAAGCTGATTGCCAGCGGCGACGCAAAGGAAATCTGCGCTCAGTATGACGAAATGGTCAAGGGCGGTAAATAAAGCGAAAGGAAGATTAATATGGTTTTCGCAGCAGTATTCGCAGGCGGCATCGGCAGCCGCATGGGCAATTCAGACACCCCCAAGCAGTATCTTGAGCTTGGCACAAAGCCCGTTATCATTCACACAATTGAAAAATTCTTTGTTAACGATAAAATTGACGAAATAATTGTTCTTTGCCCCAAGGCATGGGTTGCCCATACTCAGGACTTGGTTAAAAAGCACCTTCCCGAAGGCAAAAAAATAACCGTTATTGCAGGCGGTGCATCAAGAAACGGCACTCTTGAAAATGCAATTGACTTCATTGAGAAAAACTATGAAACCGATGAAGAAACAATCATTGTTACACACGATGCGGTAAGACCTTTCCTCACCCACAGAATCATTGAAGAGAACGTTGTGGCAGCGCTCAAATACGGCGCATGCGACACGGTTATCCCTGCAACGGACACAATCGTTGAAAGCCGCGACGGCAGCATGATTTCGTCAATCCCCGACCGTTCAATGATGTATCAGGGCCAAACACCGCAGTCCTTCCGCCTTAAAGAGCTTGCAAGAGTTCTTTCAAGCCTCACAGAAGAAGAAAAATCAATTCTCACCGATGCATGCAAAATATTCTCCATCAAAAACAAGGATGTTTTCATGGTAAACGGCGAGGTATTCAATATTAAAATCACCTATCCGTATGACCTCAAGGTTGCTCACACTCTTTTGGGAACTGCCGATTAAAAATTCTTAGCATGAAAGGCAAGGATTAAGATGATTAATTCAGTATACAGGCTCATTGCGCCGGGCATGATTGAAGTTGCCTGCACAGAGCCGGATATAAAAAGCAGCGTTATCCTGCGCCCGCTTTATCTTTCAATCTGCAAGGCTGACCAGCGTTATTATCTCGGCAGAAGAAGCCGCGAAGCGCTGAAAGCCAAGCTACCCATGGCGCTTATTCACGAATGCGTGGCAAAAGTTGTTTTTGACCCGACAGGAAATTTCAAGCCGGGTGAAATCGTTGTTCCCGTGCCTAACACCCCCATGGAGGAAGATGACATTATTGCGGAGAATTACCGCACCACCAGCCACTTCTGCTCCAGCGGATATGACGGATTTTTGAGGGATTATATTGACATCACTCCTGACCGTCTTGTTAAAGTGCCCGAGGGAGTTGACCTGCGCATTGCTTCCTTTGCAGAGCTTATCAGCGTTGCGGTGCATGCCGTTACACGCTTTGAAAAGTTCTCCCACGCAAGAAAAAATTCAATCGGCATCTGGGGTGACGGCAATGTCGGTTTTATAACCGCTCTTGTTCTCAAAGCGATCTATCCCGACACAAAGCTTTATATTTTCGGAACTGTCTACGAAAAGCTTGCATACTTTGCTTTTGCAGACGGTGCATATCACGTTGACCATGTTCCCGAGGGCCTTAAAATCGACCATGCTTTTGAATGCGTCGGCGGTGAAGGCTCAAGATTCGCCATAGCTCAGATAATTGATATGATTAATCCCGAAGGCTCTGTCGGCCTTATGGGAGTCAGCGAAAGATTTGTTGATATCAACACAAGAATGGTGCTTGAAAGAGGACTTAATCTTTTCGGTTCAAGCCGCAGCGGTGTTGACGATTTTCAACGCACAATGGATTTGCTTGAAAATAACCCTAAAATCTCAGCTTATCTTGAAAACCTTATCGGTGCGGTAATCAATATCAGAAGCATACCCGATATTCACTCGGCCTTTGCTCAGGATATCAGCCGCAATTTCGGCAAAACAGTTCTTAAATGGGACAAGTAATATATAAGGATTATATATATGAAAATATCGGTTATTATCCCTGCATATAACAGCGAAAAATTTCTCGCTGAAACGCTTGACTGCATGCTGGGTCAAACTCTCAAAGATATTCAAATCATTGTTGTGAATGACGGCTCAACCGACAGCACGGCAAGCATCATCGCAGAATATGCAAAAAAAAATGATAATATCGTATCTGTTTATCAGCCGAATTCGGGAGTTTCCGCCGCAAGAAACAACGGTATCAGCCACGCAACAGGCAAATATACCCTCTTTCTTGACAGCGACGATTTGATGACTCCCGATGCGCTTGAAGCAATATATAACCGCCTTGAAGAAACGCAGGCAGACATGGCGGTTTGCCGCAGCATGCGTTTCGGCTACGGCGGCAAGGAATATAATCCGATTGTTGATTCTTTGGCAAAAGACACCGTTATTGATGTTTTTGACAAACGACTGCTTTGGAACTTCATTCTCGGCAACAAATGCTTTAAAACAGAAGCCGTGAAAAAAAGCAAAGTCCTTTTTCCTCCCCTGCGTTACAGCGAGGACGGCGCATTCACCATGCAGTTTATATATGCGGCCAAGCCCGTAATAACAGGAGTTTTCGGCGCAACATTCATGTATCGCCGCCACACTCCCAAGGAGGGCTTTTCCGTCAGCCAGAGCATAAGCGGCGAGCTTGTCAGCCACTTTTTGCAGTCGCTTGATATTGTTTATAAATCAGCAGAAAAGGTTACGGATTCGGAAGAATATCTTCAGGAGATAATCTACAAAACCTATTTTGCTTTGATTAACGAATTCTACAGGATTCTTTGGAGAGCGGATAACGAAACCTTAAAGCTCATGGGCAAAAGCTGTTCGGAATTGAAATCAAGAATGAATGCCGAAACGCTCAAAAAATGCTTTGCTGCTCAAAAGGATATCGGCGAACCGATTTTTGACAAAAATGAAATTGCCGAAAACCCGTTTGTAAGCATCATTGCCAAAAACTGCTCAACAGAATTTGTTGACTCGCTCTATGCACAGTCTATGCCCGTTTTTGAGCTTATAACAACAAAAAATCCGAATCTTCCCGATTGCCGAAACATCACCGTTCTTAATCAGAACGGTTTCAAAAAAGCAGCCAAGAAATCGGCAAAAGGTAAAATTGCCGTGGTTCTGAGCGGCAGCAAACCGCTTGATTCACGTTTTCTCAAGGTCATTTCCCTTCTTAAAAAATCCCCGAAATTCAGAATTTTTCCGAATTTTATAATAAAAATCGGCGCAATGCTGTTTTTGAAAATCAAAAAATAACCGTTGGTGTTGATTTTGAAAAAGTTTTTCTATTCTCTTTATGCGCTTTTTTTCAATATTTGCCGTATTTTTCCTGTCAAAAAAAACAGGATTGCTTTTGTTGCCCCTCATAACGGCGGCGAAAACGATTCTCTCGGGATTCTGCGTGCTTATGTTGAAAAACATGGCGGATACGACATCGTAACCATATCTGCAAGGGATTTAAAGCTCAACACATCTGGCCTGAAATCCTTTGTTTTATCCTGCCTTAAAGCGGCGGGATTTTTCACTTTGAAGGCAAAAGCTCTTGCCACCTCAAAATTCGTTTTTCTCAACGATAACTTTATGCCAATGGCATCGCTGAAATTCAGCAGAGAAGCTGTGATAACTCAGCTTTGGCATGCCGAGGGAGCCTTCAAAAAGTTCGGTCTTTCTGCACCTTTAACCGAAGATGTTGCCGAACGGGAGAAGAAATGCTCTGAAAAACTTACCCATGTTATTTGTTCTTCAAAAAACGTTGTTCCGATTTATGCGGAAGCTTTCGGCATTGCCGAAAATAAAATTCTCCCACTCGGCGCTCCGAGAATTGATTCCCTTATTTCTCAAAAAGATGTTTCCGCTCTGCGAAAAGAATTTGATTCAAAGCATCCCGAATGCAAAAATAAAAAGCTCATTCTCTATGCACCCACATTCCGCGACGCACCCGAAGCAAATAAAAATTTGCTGAATAACATTGATATGAATGCATTCAGCAAAGAATTGGGCGAAGAATACAGCCTGCTTATCAAGCTGCATCCGCAAATCAATTCGGGCGTAGTATTAAACGGCACCGTGGATGTTACAAACGGCCATGATATAAGCGATTTGACTCTCATTTGTGACATGCTCATAACCGACTATTCCTCAGCCTGCATGGATTTTGCCCTGCTCTCAAAGCCCTGCATTTTCTTTGCATTCGACCTGGAGGAATACGAAAAAGAACGCTCTTTCTATTTCGATTATGAAAACTACGTTCCCGGTGCGGTTGCAAGGGATTTCGGTGAAGTAATTCAGGCAATAAAAAATCCCCGAAACGATGAAGAAAAGCTTCGCCGCTTCAGAGATTTTAACTTTGATTATATCGACTGTGAAAATACCAAAAGAATTTTTGAACATATTATTTCAGCCAACTTTTAATGAGTTCAACTGCTCTTTGCGTTGAATTTCCGTCACAGGCACTCATCTGCTCGCTTCTGAATTTTTTAATTCTGTCAGCGGGCGGATTTTCTTTTGCATTGCGAATAGCCTCAAGCAGGTTTTGACCGTCTGTAACCATTTCACCTGGCAAATCATCGGGGAAATTCAGGTAAAAGCCACGCTCATATTCCTTATAATCGGGACAATAGAAAACCGTGGGAACATCCAGCAGGCAGGCATCATATATAACCGAGGAATAATCGGTCACCATAACATCGCAAACCGTTGTCAGCTCCAAAGTGGATTCATCCGACATATCAACTATATTTTCAAATTCGCCTTTAATAAGCGGATAATTCATCAGCGGATGTCGGCGGACAACCAGCATTTCATCCGAACGCATAGCAGCGCTCATCGCCGCCCAGTCAATCTCCGCATCAAATTCAATTCTTTTGCCGTCAATTTCACGGAAAGTGGGGCAATAGAGATATATGCGCTTATTCTCAAACTCCGGATGCTTTTTCATAATGCTTTCCCGCATTTTTGGTGCATCCTTAAGCAGCTTATCAGTACGCGGCAAACCGATCGGCAGGCAAATATCCTTTCCGATTCCGAACGCACTTGCATAGCTTTCCTTGCATTTTTCTGCAGTTACGGCAACTGCGGAATACTGCGAATGGGTTAATATCTCCTCTTCCTTGGTTATCTGAGACGGTGCATCAAGACCGAATTTTTTGAACGCACCGCAGGCATGCCAGATTTGAAAAAGCTTTTGCCCCTCCCTCAGCTTTATTGCCCGCATATAGCGAACATAGTCATCGGTAACAATAACCTTGCTCGTTAGCAAATAATAATACGCAAGCGGTTTAATTTTCAAAGAATGGGGCAACATATAGGCAAAGACAACTTTCTTTGCATCAAGCGCATCAAAAACAGCTTTTGCGTTATCAAGAAGCTTACCGTCTGCTCTGATTGTATAAAACAAAACAACATTACGAAGCGGCATCAATCGGCAAAAAGCGCACCAACTTTTATTTAAAAAATTAAGAATCTTCCGCCTGTTTTGGGCACTGAGAATTTTTTTTAGCAAGCTTTTCATTGAAAATTCCTCCGAATTTCTCATTATATACATTTTAGTATAACACAAATTATTTTACAAGAGAAAAACAATAAATGCAGCAAGAATAAAGCAAAAATTTTTGAAGTTTTTTCAAAAAATCTTTAAAAATTGTGTTGACTTTTCAAATAAAGTGTGTATAATATATATCCGTAGCCCACACGCAAGTTACATTGGGGAATAGTGTAACGGTAGCACGACAGACTCTGACTCTGTTTGTTGGGGTTCGAATCCCTATTCCCCAGCCAAAGAAAAAAGCCTTGAGAAATCTCAAGGCTTTTTTCTTTTTTATCAAAAACAAACCGATAAAAACTTAAGATTTTTTCGGCTTTCGGATTGTGTTTCCGATATATAAATGATATAATACAAAATCATTAAAGAGCTTGAAAGGAAGGTCGTTGAATGCTGACAGAAAAACAAATAGACCGCATGCTCGGAAAGCTTAAAAGATTCGAAAAAATTCTTGACCCGATGCTTTTCACAAAGGTCGCAAAAATAAACAGCGTAATGGCTTATGAAACCACGGACAGGCTTTATAAAATCCCCGATGACTCACTTTGCTCCCCCCTCACAAGCGGTGAAACATGGGGCAGCGAGGAATCCTTCTGTTGGATGAAAACGGAGTTTGTTGTTCCCGAAGAGCTTGACGGCAAAGACATTTTTATTATGCCTCACACAGAAGGCTATGAAACTCTCCTTTGGGTTAACGGCAAGCCTTTCGGCACATTTGCAACAAAAATTGTTTTCACCGGCCACGGCAACCACTATTGCGATTTGCTTAAGATGAACGCAAAGGCCGGCGAAAAAATAGAAATTGCCCTTGAAGTTTATTCCGGCCACACTCATCTTGGCTGCATGCCTCTCGAAAGCAGCAGACTGTTAAAGGACTACACATATCATTTTGACGGCATAGATATTTGTCTTAAAGATAAGTTTATTCAGGAATTCTATTTTGATTTGAAGGTTATCAACGAGCTTGTTGATACTCTCCCCGACACCTCATTCAGAAAAGGCGAATTAATCAATGCCCTTTATGAGGTGCACAAGAGATTATACTATTCTTACGAAGATACAGATGAAGAAACCTTCAGGGATGCAATGAAGGCGGCGCATCCTTTCCTCAAGGAGATGCTTGCAGTTAAAAACGGGCCTGAGGCGCCGAGTGTCGGCATCATCGGCCACTCTCACCTGGACACCGCATGGCTCTGGAAAGCAACGGAAACCATCAAAAAGTGCGCCAGAACATATTCCAACCAGATTTCCCTCATGCAGCAATATCCCGACCACAAGTTTGTTCAAAGCTCCGCATGCCACTCCAACATGGTTCTCGAGCATTATCCGGAGCTGTTTGAGGATATTAAAAAAATGGTTGCAGCCGGCAGATATGAGCCGAACGGCGGCGTTTGGGTTGAATGCGACTGCAACATCACATCAGGCGAATCAATGATAAGGCAGTTCCTTTGGGGTCAAAGATTCACAAGAAAGCATTTCGGCTACACATCCGACTGCTTCTGGCTGCCGGATACCTTCGGCTACAGCGCCGCAATTCCTCAGATTATGAAGGGCTGCGCCGTTGATTACTTCCTCACAACAAAGATTGACTGGAATGACGTCAATCACTTCCCCTATGACACTTTCTATTGGCAGGGAATTGACGGAACAAAGGTGTTCACCCACTTTAACAAAACAATCAGCTGGCCATCTCCTGCCGTGCTTCATACAAGCGTTTCCGGAAGTTCCAAGGAATACATGACCATCAACGAAAGAAGCGTCACAAACAAGCGATTAACCGCTTTCGGCCACGGAGACGGCGGCGGCGGACCTCAGTATGAAATGATTGAAACCGCACGCAGAATAAAAGACCTCAACGGCTGCGCCAAGGCTGAATATATGACCGTCAGTGAGTTTATGAAGGGATTAGAGGCGGATGCAAAGCATCCCGGCACATTCTCAGGTGAGCTTTATCTGGAGCTTCACAGAGGCACTCTCACAAACCAGCACAACATAAAGCATAACAACAGAAAAGCTGAGTTTGCGCTGCGCGACTTAGAATATCTCACGGTAAGCAACGCCGTAAAAAACAAAGAAATCGCAAGCGATGAACATATTCATCCTCTTTATGAAAAGCTTTTGCTCAATCAGTTCCACGACATTCTGCCCGGAACCTGCATACCGTCGGCACACAAGCTTTCGCTCAAAGAAACCGGTGAAGTTCTCGAAACCTCCGGTAATCTTATTGCAAAAACCGTTACAGGCGAGGGCGACGGAATCAGCATAACGAATACCCTTTCGTTTGACCGAAACGATCCCATTTTTCTTGAATGTGAAGAAGGCCTTGTTGCAGACATGCCCTGCAAGCAGCAGTCATATAAAAACCTTGACGGCAAGAATATTCTTATTATCAGCGGCGTTACCGTCCCTGCTTTTTCAACCGTCAAGATTAACCTTGTTAAAGGAACTGCAGATGCAAAAAGCGAAATTTCAGTTTCGGCAAACAGCATTTCAACCCCGTTTGCCGATATAAAGTTTGATGAAAAAGGCTATATCGCCTCCTTTGTTGACAAAAGAGCCAACAGAGAAATCAGAGGAAACGGCTATCCCCTCAACACATTTATCATTGCCGAGGATCTTCCTTCCGCATGGGATAACTGGGATATCGATGCCGACCTTGAATGCAAGTTTGCGGACGATTCGGTTTTAATAAGTCGAGAGGTTGTTTCATGCGGCGCCGCTGCTGTTATAATCAGAAGCAAATACAGCATTTCGAAGAAATCAACCATCACTCAGGACGCAATTTATTTTGCCGACACTCCGGAAATCAGGTTTGATACCGCCATGGATTGGCAGGATAACCACCGTTTCCTTAAAACAGCTTTTGACACCTCTATCCAAAGCAATTTTGCACGCTTTGAAATACAGTACGGCAACGTTATGCGCCCCACAACAAGAAACGATTCCGTGGAGAAAGCAAAATTTGAGGTTGTTAACCATAAATACACCGACCTTTCCGAAACACGCTTCGGTGCTGCAATTCTCAACGACAGCAAATACGGCATCAGCGTTGAGGGCGGCAACATGCGTCTTTCACTCCACAAGGGCGGCACAAGGCCCGACTTTGAGGGCGACAAAGGACTTCACAGAACGGTTTACTCCTTCCTGCCCCATAACTGCGGCTTTAATTCACAGGCAGTTGTAAAACCCGCTTATGAGCTGAACATTCCCGTTGTTGCGGGCAAGGGAGATTTTGAGGCCGTTGCACTTGTTCTTCCCAAAGCGGATAACATTATTGTTGAATCAATAAAACCTTGCGAGGATAATGAAAAAGCATTCATCGCAAGACTGTATGAGACAGAGGGAACCTACACTAACTGCCCTGTTGAATTTTTCGGCGGCGCAAAGCAGGTTGAAATCACAAATATGCTCGAAGAGGTTGAGCAGTCTTTTGAAGGAGATACTCTCGTTTTCCGTCCGTTTGAAATCAAAACCCTTAAAATCAGTTATTAATCAAAAAACCTGCGGCATAAAACCGCAGGTTTTTCACATTTTATCAATATTTGAAATCCGTATATTTAACCATTATTTCAAGGCTCGCTGTTGCTTCGTTAACTCTTGCAATTGAATATTTAACGTTGTTGAGGCGTGCATCCATCTTTATGTTATGGGTAACGTAAACAAAGCGGTTGTTGGAGGCATTTATTTTTGCGGTAATTGTTACCTTGGTTGTTTTAACGGTCATTGAGCCGACGCTTGCACCCGCTTCCGAAAGACCGTTCTTAATTTCGTTAACGTCCTTATAGTCCTTTGTGAATCTGCCGAGAGCACTGCTGCTCTTGAGCGGATTTTCTTCATTTTTAACGGTAATGGTAAGCTCATAATATTTTCCGTCACCCGAAAGCTTGCAGGTGGCTGATGTTACATCCGACGCTTTCAAAGAACTTTTAACAAGCGACTTACCGTCAAACTTTCCTTTGCTGACTGTTGTTGAAGTGCTGCCTTCTCCCAAAAAGCTGCCGATTGTTTCTCTGACTGCGCCGATTTTGGCAAGTGCACCCATTTCAAGCTTGCTGAGAACTGTGTCAGTTGATTTTTTATAACCCGGCTTTGAGCTTGCCGCCGCAGCAGCCGCCTTGTTATAAAGCGCAACTATATCCGACTTGCTCGAAGGCGCAACAAGCTTTTTCTTGGTTGTGGTTACCTTTTTCTTGGTGGTAGTAACCTTTTTGGTTGTTGTAACTTTTTTTGTGGTTGTTGCTTTTGCCGTTGTGGTCGGTTTCTCGGTTGTTGTTTCTTTTTCGGTTGTTGTTTCCAGCTCAGTTGTGGGGGCAAGAGTTGTTTCCTCGGCAGTAGCTGCTTCAACCGTTTCGGCAACGGTTGTTGATGCCTGTGCTGTTTTAGCAACCGTTACATTGTTTGTCACCGATGGCGAAGTTGTTGTAACCTGCACATCTTTTTCATCAACACATGCGGAAAACGAAAACAACATTGAAGATAGCGCAAGAACAGCTAATGTTTTTTTGAATATATTCATAAATATTTACCTCCTGTTTCCTGTGATTTTATTATATCACACAGTATATGTTTTTTCTACACTTTTACTCAAACTCTGCAAAAAATATCCTTTTATGTCCATTTTGCTTGAAAATTCCCGTTCGGTTTGTTATATTATTCCCGAGGTGATTAAATGAAACTCAAAAAAATAATATTGCGTGCAGGCACGGTTCTGCTCATCATAGCAATTGCTGTAGGTGCTTTCAAAATATATTCTGATAAAATGCCCACAATCAAATCACAAATATCACTTTCTTGCAAAAGGGATTCCGAGCTGTTTTTAACAGCCCACCGAGGCCTTTCAAGCATTGCACCCGAAAATACAGCTGCGGCATTGATTGAAGCAGGCAAGGCAGGCTACTATGCCGCAGAATTTGATATTTCTCCCACAAAAGACGGTATTTGGGTTTTGATGCATGACGGTGATATTGACCGCATGACAAACGGAACCGGAGAAGTAAGCTCATACACATTTGAGGAGCTTCTTGATTTCAGAATCGACAGCGGCAACGGCATAGAGAATTATCCTGACTTGCAGATAACAACACTTGAAGAAGCTCTTGATATATGCGAAGAATATTCCATGCGTGCCATGATTGAGATAAAAGGCGGTGAACCGTCCGACATGGCAGAAGTGCTCGAAATCATCAATGCCAAAAAATTAAAAACCGAGCCGCTGATAATAGATTTTAACAGCGAACGTCTTGAAGCACTCAGAGCATCAGACAACAAAACAGAGCTCTGGTATCTTGTTTCATCTATCGAGGATGAGAGCATTGAATTCGCTAAAAGATATAACACAGCCCTTGCTTTTAATTTTGGTAAAATCCGAAATTACACAATGCTGGACAATGCAAAAGCTGCAGACATTAAACTTGCAGCATGGACGGTTGACTATCTGCCGTTTTTGGATATACTCACCGCATTCGGTGTTAAATACATAACAACCAACCGAATATTGCCTTAAAAAAGCAAACCACCCTCACGGGCGGTTCATTTATTTATTCAATTCCTGCAATTTCAAGATTTTCCAAATGCTCCTCATAGGTTTTTGCATAGTAATAATTTGCATTTTCATCGTGGCAAAAATAGAGATAGTCAACATCTGCGGGATAAAGCGCAGCATTGATTGTTCTCATGCCCGGATTTGATATCGGGCCTGCGGGCAATGCAGAGCATTTATATGTGTTGTAATAGCTGTTGTAGCGGTTAATATCGCCTGAAAGATAGGGCTTCACGTTGCGCTCGATATAATAAATTGTTGAATCCATCTGAAGCTTCATTCCCGCTTCAATCCTGTTGTAAATTACGGCGGCAATTTTTGCAACCTCGCTCGATTTTGCGCCCTCTTTTTCAATAATTGAAGCCACGGTCAGCACTTCGTCCATGCTGTAGCCGAGCGATGAAGCCTGCGAAATCATTGAATCTGTTATTCTTGCCTTGCCGTTACGCAAAAATTTGCCGATTGCATCCTGCGGCTTTTGGTTGGTGTAAAACTCATAGGTATCGGGGAATAAATATCCCTCCAGCTTAAAGCATCTCTTTTCACTTTGGGGAATTTTTGCAACAAGCGGATAATAGCTGTAATCATAAGTCTGCGCAGTCTTCATAAGCTCATCAAAATCGGCAACTCCGTTTTCGTCAAGCTTTTTAAAAATCTGAGTAAGCGAATCGCCCTCATTAATTGTAACCTTAACAGTCTGTTTTATTGCTTGTGTTGTCGGAGCGGCTGTCGTTATAATTGTTGTAATTATTGATTCTGTTACTCCGACTGTTGTTTTCTCAACACTCGGGCGAACAACCTTTGAAACCGACGGCTCAATCTGCACATGAGCTTCCGTGCCGTTTTCGGTAAGATATCCGAAAGCCTCAACAGCCTGCGAAAGGTCATATTCACCTGTTGCCGCATGCGTGCTCCTCTGCGTTTCATCGGACTTTTCAATTTTCGAGCATGCTGTGCACAGTATAATAAATGCAAGCAACAAAGCTGCGCAAATTCTGCTTTTTTTCATTTCCGATTTCCTCTTTTCGACTTTTGGTTCTGCTATTATAACACACAAAAAAGCATTTTTCAACACAAGTATATATTGACAACAAATCAAAGAATGTTATAATTTATTTGTATATTTATAAAGGAGCGATACCATGAAAAGAATTATTTCCGCTATTCTCGCATTCGTCCTTGCATTCGGCATGCTTCTCCCCTCTTATGCCGATAATTCCAGCTCAAAGCTTCAGTTCAATGATGACGGCAGCTTTCGCATAATGCAGATTGCCGACATTCAGGACGGCACAATTCTTACCCCCGCAACAAAAAAATTCCTTAAAGATGCTGTTATTGCTGCCGAGCCTGACCTTATCACTCTCACAGGCGACAATATTTCCGCAGGCTCTGCAACAATGCTGATTAAACCCATCGACAAGCTTCTTGTTAAAACTGCAATCAACAACTATATGTCGGTGTTTGAAGAAATCGGCGTCCCCGTTGCGATTGTTTTCGGCAACCACGATGCAGAGGAAATTATCACCAAAGAAGAGCAGATGGCAATGTATATGGAATATGACTGCTGCGTTGCGATTGATGAGGGCGATGCTCTCTACGGCTGCGGCACATATAACGTGCCCATTTATTCATCATCAGACGCAAACAAAGTTGCATATAACATCTGGATGATTGACTCCAATATGTATGACGAGGTCAACGATGGCTATGACTATGTTCATCAGAATCAGCTCGACTGGTATGTTAAAACATCAAACGCACTCAAAGAGCAAAACGGCGGCAAGGCTGTTCCCTCAATGATGTTCCAGCACATAATCGTTAACGAAATTTATGACGTTATTGTTGAAATTCCCGAAAGCGAAAAAGGTAACTATGAATATGTTGAGGTAGAAAATGACGACGGCTCCAAAAAGTATTACGCTATCAAGCCTGAAAATTTAAGAACAGGCGAGCTCAACGAAATGCCCTGCCCCGGCACGGTTGACGGCGAACAGTTTGAAACCGTTCTCAGTCAAGGTGATGTTGTTGCCATGTTCTTTGGTCATGACCATAAAAACAGCTTTGAGGTTGAATACAAGGGCGTTGACCTTGTTAACACCCCCGGTGCGGGCTTTGGCTCATACGGCGACCATGGCAGAGGTGTCAGAATAATTGACATCAAAGAAAACACAACCGATTACGAAACATCAATTCTCAAGTATCTTGATTTCTATGCTGATGATAAAGCAATGCTCGAGCAGTTTGTTCTCTATGGCAACGAATTCGATGCAGGCGAAAAGATTCTGGCCTTCTTCAACACCATTTGGTACAGCATCATTTCCATTTTCTCATTTTAACAAATCGGGCGCAGCCGTCTGAAGCTGCGCCTTTTTTAAAAGGTTGGGTGACGCAGGTAATCCTGAGCTTATGGCACTTTCATATTCATCAAAAAACAAAATAACCGCTGCGGCTGTCGGTGCAGGCATTAATTTGATTTTATTTGTTGTGAAGCTTTATATCGGCCTTTCAACAAACAGCATTGCAATCTATGCCGATGCATTGGGCAGCATTGCCGACTGCTCCGTTTGCATTGCCTCAATTATCGGATTTGCCATGCTCAATGCGCCAAAAAGCGAAAGCTTCCCGTTCGGGCGCGGTAAAATCGAAGATTTACTGAATTTGATAATTTCAGCCGTTATACTGATAACCGGCGGCTCATTTGTTTATATTTCACTTGAACGGATACTTTATCCCATGCCTGTTTGGTATTCTCAGCTTTATTCCGTTTTAATTGCGGCCACGGCAGCCGTTAAGCTTGCTCTTGCATTTTTCTTCAGATTAATGTTTGGAAAAACCGGAGCGCAAACCCTCAAAAGCTTTCAGACAGACAGCATCCTAGACTTTTTTATTACCCTTTGTACTCTTGTTTCCTTCACAATCTCCGCAAAAACGGACTTCTCCGTTGATGGCTTGGCAGGCATAATAATCGGCATGATACTTGTTGCAGAGGGTTTTAAACCGTTTTCTGCATCCGCCGCACAAATTCTCGGCAAAAACGATGCGACGGAATGCAAAAAAATCAAGGAATTGATTGAAGCCGATGATGCAGTTAATACGGTTAATTCGGTTCAATGCCATAAATACGGCGAAATTTCAGTTTTTACGGCGGATATTTCCGTTTCGTGCAACAATGCGAAAGAAGTTGCAGCTCTTTCGCAAAGGCTCAACAGCTTAAACCAAAACACAAAAATATATTTAAAAATTTGTGGGGAAGAAAATGAAAAAAAATAGAAAAATAAGAGTTTTGAAAGCCCTTACCGTAATCTTGGCGGTTATAACAGCCTTTATCGGCATAACAACAGTCATAACCGTAACAGGCTTAAAAGCCAACATCAATAAAGCCCGCTCTTTTTCAAATGCGGAATGTGAGCAAATAAAGGTTGAAGAGGCTTATGACGGATATTGGAATATATATTCCGACAACGGGCTTAAGGTTATGCAGTTATCAGACACTCATTTCGGCGGCGGCTGGATGTCGCTGAAAAAGGACTCTATGGCAATGAACGCAATCGCCGCAATGATAACCGCCGAAAGACCCGATTTTGTTATTGTAACAGGCGATATCGCATATCCGGTTCCGTTCCAGTCGGGCACCTTTAACAACAAATCGGGTGCAAAGCTTTTTGCCGAGCTTATGGAATCTCTCGGAGTTTATTGGACTGCATCCTTCGGCAACCACGATACCGAGGCATACAGCTATTATGACCGTGAGGAAATAGTTGAATTCTATGAGCAATATCCGCATTGCCTTGTTCGTGAGGGTGCGGCAGATGTTGACGGCAGTGCAAACCAGGTATTTAACATCGTTAATTCTGACAATATTATAACCCGCTCGTTGTTTACGCTCGATACGCACTCCTATGTTGACGGCGACTTTTTAGGAATACTGTGGAAATATGATAACATTCACGAAAACCAAATTAATTGGTATTCGGAAATAATAGAAGAAAACAACAGTCATAACAGAATGAAGCTTCTGACTTCAAGCAGGTTTGATTTCGGCAGTCAAAATATGCCGTCACTGAATGTTCCTTCGTCGGTTTTTCTTCACGTTCCCCTTACGGAATACAAGGACGCATGGAATGAATATGTTGACAGCGGCTATTCAAACACCGAAAATGTTCAATATAATTACGGCACTGCAGGCGAATCGGGCAAAGTTGTTTATCCCGGAATTTACGAAGATAATTTCTTTGAAACCATGCAGGAGCTTCACAGCACAGACACCGTTTTCTGCGGGCATGACCACCTCAATAATTTTTCCGTAAACTATAAGGGAATTGACCTTACATATTCGTTCAGCGTAGATTACCTTGCCTACTCGGGAATTTATAAGCTTGGTTCACAGCGTGGCTGCACCGTTATCGAAATTGACGAAAACGGCAATATTGAATACAGTGCACAGAATTATTATCAGGATAAATACACCTCACAATATTCAAAAGAGGAAGTAACTATGCAGGAGCTCGGAGAATGAAAACAGGTTTAATTATGGAAGGCGGCGCAATGCGCGGAATGTTCACCGCCGGCGTTATTGATATTTTCATGGAAAACGGCATTGAATTTGACGGTGCAATAGGTGTTTCCGCAGGTGCTGCGTTCGGATGTAACTATAAATCAAGGCAAATCGGCAGAGTCATCCGATATAATAAGCAATACTGCAAAGATCCCCGTTTTTGCAGCTTCCGTTCTCTCATTAAAACGGGTGACCTTTTCGGCGCAGAATTCTGTTATCACACAATTCCTGATAAGCTCGATTTGTTTGACACGGAAGCTTATTTGGCAAATCCAATGGAATTTTATGTTGTATGCACCGATGTTGAAACAGGCGAAGCCGTCTATATTAATTCTGACGAAGCAGGCGACGATTCGCTTGAATATTTCAGGGCTTCGGCCTCAATGCCGCTTGTTTCAAACGTTGTCAAAATAAAGAACAGGCAGCTGCTTGACGGAGGAATTGCCGATTCTGTTCCGATACAGTATTTTGAAAGCATCGGCTATGACCGAAATGTTATAATCTTGACTCAGCCCAAAGGATTTATCAAAAAGCCGAGCTCGGCAGCGAAGGTTATGAAATTTGCGCTCAAAAAATATCCCATGGTTATCAAAACAATGGAAAACAGGCATATTGAATATAACACTACTCTGGAATACATAGAAAAGAAAGAGAAAGCGGGCGAGGTTCTTGTTATCCGCCCCGAAGCTCCCCTTGAAATCGGCAGGATTGAACACAATCCCGACCGTCTGCAAGCGGTTTATGACCTTGGAAGAAAGGCCGGAGAAAAGTATTTGCAGGCAGTAAAGGAATTTATCAAAAAAGCATAGCCTTTTATAAGCTATGCAAAAAATATAACCAAGAAAGCGGTGACATTTTGAAAAGCAAAAGAATAATTTCTTTGATCTTAACAATGTTTTTACTGTTTTCGTGCTTTACGGAAGCATTCGCCTCAGGCAGAGGCTATATTGTTGTAACCGACACCGTTGCTGCAGGCACGGGTGAAGACGTTTCGGAAGAAATACAGACAATTATCAATAACAATCCCAACCGCACAATCTATTTCCCCGACGGAGAATATCTTTTAGGCAAGCCGTTATACACTCCGGCTGACCCACGCAAAAGCGTTTCTCTTGAGCTTTCCGATTTTGCGGTTTTAAAAGCAATCGGTGATTGGGAAAAGGGCGAAGCGATAATTCAGCTTGGCGGCATTCATCCCGCAAACGATACGGGAACAAACGGCAGCAATTATTCGCTTGAAGGCGGAATAATCGACGGAAACGGCGTTGCAAACGGAGTTTCAATTAACAGCGGCAGAGAAACCGCAATCCGCAATTCATCAATAAAACACACCGTTGTTGGTATCCATATCAAACACGGCGCTAACAGCGGCTCCTCCGATGCCGATATAACCGGCGTAAATATAATCGGCACAGGCGGCACAGATTCAATCGGCATACTGATAGAAGGCTTTGACAACACACTCACCAACATTCGTATCGGCAATGTTTTCACGGGTGTTCATGTTAAATCCTCGGGTAATATGCTCAGAAATATTCATCCGCTTTACTATTCGGATTATACAGACTACGGCAACAGCTGCGGATTCATTGATGAAAACGGCAACAACTGGTTCGATTATTGCTACAGCGACCAGTTCGGCATCGGCTTCAGAACAACGGGCTACGGTGCAAGCGTTTTTCACAACTGCTTCTGTTTTTGGTATTCCGCAAACGGCGGCACACACACGGCTTTCAAGGCCGACAAAGCATTTAACGCCACCGTCACTAACTTCAGAATAGGCTTTAATGACAGCAAAAACGAAAACATTGTTCTTTCTGTCGGAACAATAGACGGCTCGGGAACAATCGAAAATCTTTTTGTTGATAGAAACATGACATCCTCAAACACATACATGGCATATCAGAAGGATGCATCATTTTTTGAAAGAATTGTCGGAACGGTTTCGCTCATTATTGAACTGCTTTCAAATCTGTTTTGATTACTTTTTATAAAAGACTTGACAAGCTATGTTAATTCTGTTAAAATAATAAACCGCTGCGGAAAACGCAGCAGGATTAAAACGAATTTTATCCTTGCCACGGATGCACCGTGGCCAAAGACCAGAAGGAGGTGCTTTAAGAATGTCAGCAAACATCAGCTATGAGACAATGATGGTTTTTTCAGTTGCCAACGGCGAAGAAGCTGTTCAGCCTCTCATGGAGAAATTCAAGGCTATGATTGAAGCTAACGGCACTCTTGAGAGCGTTGATGAATGGGGCAAGCGTAAGCTCGCTTATCTTATCAACGACGAAGCAGAGGGCTACTACGTTCTCTTCAATTATCAGGCAACACCTGAATTTCCCGCAGAGCTTGACCGTGTTGTAAAGATTACAGACGGCGTGCTTCGCTCACTCATTGTCAAAAAGAACTAAGGAGGTCGCAAAATGGTTAACTGTGCCGTAATAATGGGCAGACTTGTTGCCGACCCCGAGCTCCGCACTACCGGAAGCGGAATTTCCGTAACTTCGTTTACAGTAGCCGTTGACAGACGCTTCAACCGCCAGGGTGAAGACCGTCAGGCAGATTTCATTGATATCATTGCTTGGAGACAAACTGCAGAATTCGTTTGCAAATATTTCCGCAAGGGCTCAATGATTGCGATTCAGGGCTACATCCAGACAAGAACTTATGAGGACAAGAACGGCAACAAGAGGAAGGCTGTTGAGATTGTTGCAGATAACGTTAGTTTCTGCGGCTCAAAGAACGAATCAGGCAGCGGTTCATCCTATGCAAGGGATGACAGCTTCATGAGCGCTCAGCCCGCTCCCTCATATTCAACTGCAGACGCAGGCGATTTCAAGGAAATTCCCGAAGACGATCTCCCGTTCTGAGATCGCAAAACTGAAACTGAAAAGGAGGTTTAATCCATGGCTTACGAAAAGAACGACAGAAGACCTAACAAGAAGGGCCGCAGAAAGGTTTGCGCTTTCTGTGTTGATAAAGTTGAATGCATCGATTACAAGGATGTAAACAAGCTCAACAAGTTCACTTCGGACAGAGCAAAGATTCTTCCCCGCCGTGTTACCGGCACTTGCGCTAAGCATCAGCGTGAGTTGACAACCGCTATCAAGCGTGCTCGTCAGATTGCTCTTCTCCCCTACACAAGTGACTGATAAATAAATCACGGTCTGCCTTGTGAAGAAAGACCGAGAGAAACTTAACAATAAGAAATGGCTTGCATCGGATTTTCCTTTGCAAGCCACTTTTTTATGTCTTTTTCAGTTGTTTGATATTTCGGCTTTCAATAAAGTCAAGAGTGACTTTGCAAAGCTCTTCTGCTCTGTTTTCAATGCACTGGTGTCCGCCGCCCTCAACGGTGTATGTTTCGGCATCGGGGAAAGCGGAGTTCATCTGCTCTTTCATGGCATCGTTGAGGATAATATCCTCACTCGCCTGGCAAAGAAGCACGGGACATTGGATTTTTGAAGTGTTTTCAAGGTCGGTTGCTTTAACATTATACATCATTTCGCACATTCCTGCGCCAAAGCCGTCATACTGAACGGCATCCGTAACGCCTGAAACATCATAATCCATGGCGAATTTCCAGTCCATGGTAGCAAAATAGATGATAAGCTTAACAACAAAATCAATCTCCGTTCCGTATTTAAGGAAGGTATTCATAATGAATTTCATGGGTTTTGAGGTGATAAGGCCTTCCATTGCAGTCGGGAATTCGCTCTGCGCTGCAGGGCAGTAAAGCAGCAAGCTTTCAACAGGGTTTTCAATTGCTATGTTAACCGCAACTCCGCCGCCCATTGAGTGACCCGCGATTATCCATTCATTCATAGGGGCAATGCTTTTCATAAGCTCGGTTATGAGGATTTCGCGGTCAACAACCGTCATATCCTCTGTTTCTCTTGTGCTGAAGCCGAAATTCGGCAAATCCGCAAGCACGCATTCATAGCCTTCGGCCGAAAGAATGCTTGCCATGTTGCGCCACGCATAAGTGGAACAAAGGAAACCGTGAAGCATCATGATTCTGCCCTTGAGTTTGCCCTCGGCAGGAATAACTCTGTAGTGAATGTCATAATCTCCGTATTCAAAATATCGGCTGTCTTCATAGGGCTTGTATTCGGTATCCGCAGCAAAAGCAAATACTGAAAGAGATGTTAATGCAAGTGCAACAATGCAAACAATACTTATAATTTTTTTCATATCTCTATATGTCCTTTCTAAAACATCACGCCGTTATAATTTTTCTGAACTTCTCGATGATTATGATTTTCCCGTTGAGCCGAAACCGCCTTCGCCCCTTTCGGTTTCATCAAGCTCTTCGGCTTCAATAGGAGTTATAAGAGAAACAGGCATAATAACAAGCTGAGCAATGCGCTCGTCGGGATTTATTGTGTAGGCTTCTTTGAGCTGATTGATAACTCCGACACAGATTTCTCCTCTGTAGTCGCTGTCAATAACTCCAACGGAATTCAGCAAACCGATACCGTGCTTTATCGCAAGGCCGCTTCTCGCAAACACAAACGCACCCAATTCAGCGCTCGGCAGTTCAATGGCAATTCCTGTGGGGATAACCGCTTTTTCGCCGCCCTCAAGAGTAATCGGCGCATCAATGCAGGCATATAAATCCATTCCTGCGCTTCCGGGGGTTGCCCTGAACGGTATTTTGGCGTTTTCACGCAGCTTTTTAATTTTGAAAGTGTCCATTATTGCTTTGCCTTTCTCTCTTTATATCTTTCTTCGGGAGAAATCTTTTTGTGGGGGCAGGGAGTCGGCTCTCTGACGGGCATAACGGGATTTGCCCAGCGGACTGCGTTGATTATGATTCTTTGAACATATTCGTTATGGAAAGTGGGATTGCTTTCATGACCCGGCTGGAAATAGAATATTTTGCCCAGGCCTCTCTGCCAGCAGCAGCCCGAGCGAAAAACCTCGCCGCCCGCAAACCAACCAAGGAACACAAGTTCATCGGGTTCGGGGATATCAAAACGCTCGCCGTACATTTCCTCAACATCTATGCTGAAATGAGGAGGAATACCCTTTGCAATGGGATGTGCAGGGTTAACAGTCCAGATTCTTTCTCTGTCGCCGTCTCTCCAGCGAAGGTTGCAGGTTGTTCCCATAAGAGCTTTAAAAATCTTGGAATGATGGCCCGAATGCAAAACAATCAAGCCCATGCCTGCAAGCACACGCTTATGTATTTTTTCAACAAGCTTGTCGGGAACCTTATCATGCGCCATGTGACCCCACCAGATAAGAACATCGGTGTTTTCAAGCACTTCGTCAGAAAGGCCGCACTTACGCTGAGCAAGAGTAGCGGTTTTAACCTTTATATCTTCCTGTGAGGAAAGGAAGTTTTTGATGCAGCCGTGAATTCCTGCAGGATAAACGCCCGCAACCTCATTGCTTAACTTCTCATGAACGCCTTCGTTCCAAACGGTAACATTAATCATGGCAAACTCTCCTTATATTTATCTTAATTTTTTCATTATTTCCTGTGAAACTGCAATAATTTTTGCGGCTGCGGGCTTGATTATCAAATCCATTTCGCCCATAAACTCCACATAATCGCCGTCAAAACGGTGCTTAAAACGGTAAAGTCCGAAAAGCGGATTGCTTTCGTCAATAACTCCCGCAACGCCTCTGAAATCATAAATGCGGCAATTATTCTCTATCGCCCATTTTATCATTTCCCATTGAAGAAGATAGTTCGGCATAACTTTTCTGTTGGAATTTGACGATGCGCCGTAAAAATACCAAACCTTATCGCCCCAAAGCACAGAAATTGCTCCCGCAATAGGCTCACCTTCATAATATGCCATATAGAGCCTTGCTTTATCGCCGAAGCAATCAAGAATTTTGGCAAAATATGCGGCGGAACGCAGTTCAAAGCCGTCTCTTTCACATGTTTCTTTCATGAGCGAATAGAAAACATCGGCCTTTTCGCTTCCGTGAATTTTTATTTCAACATTGTTTTTCAGCGCAATTCTGATTTTCCTGCGGTGGTCAGAGTGGAAGGCTGCAAAAACCTCATCCTCGCTCCTGCCGTTGAGATGTATACGGATAACATAACGGCATTGAAAATCTTCAAAATTTATGGTTCGTTCCTTGAAATTAAATCCCTGCGAGAGCGCAATCGCTCTGTAATCCTCATTTTCAACCGGAACATCTTTATCCATTTTAAGCTGATATGCATTATATTTTTTGCCCTCGGCCTTTGCCGCTTCTATAAGCGCTGCAAAAGTTTCTTTATCGTCAAATGCACAAACGGGGCCTCTCGGGGCATACATCATGTGATACGGCATCTTGGAAATTTTGCGAAGCAAAACAGCCAGAGTGCCCGTTATTTCGCCGCTGCTGTTTCTGCATATAACGCCAAACCATTTCCAATCATCTTTTACCCTGCCCCAAAGCGAAGTTTGAAGAAAATGACCGTTCTCATTTGAGGCAACAAAAGAATCGAACTCGGCCGCATTATTTAAACTGACAATTTCTGTTTTCACCTGTAATCTCGCATTCTTTAAATATTTTTATTTATTATACCCCAAGATTTCCCGAATTGCAATAGCGGTTACATATTGTCCTTTATGCTTCTTGCCGCTTTTTTGAGTTCTTCAACCGAATTTATTTCAACGCCGGATTCGATTATACTGTTTTTTACAGCTAAAGGAAGCTTTTCAAACTCATCTTTAACATCATTGTTTTCAGTGAAAAATTTTGCCACAATATCACCTCCCTTTATTATTGTTCTTCTTGAGTTCATATAAATACGGCAGGCAAAAATTGCGAAAAGCAAAAATCGCTTGACTTAAGATATTGCAAATTTTATAATAAAGTAAGTATGTTTCCGAGGAGTGGATTTATGAGCAAATGTGCAATCTTCAAAGCATGCAGCTATAATGACGATGAGCTTTACGCAGTTATCAAAAAGCATTTTGAAGCCCACAACATAAAAGACGATATCCCTGAAAATGCAAGGGTTCTTATAAAGCCAAACCTTGTTTCCGATAAGGAAGCTGTTTTTTCTGTAACCACCAACCCGCGATTTGTCTATGCAATTATCAGATACCTTAAGGATATCGGGGTTAATGACATAACCGTTGCCGACTGCCCGGGTGGGTCCGTGCTGTTGTTTTCTCAAATGCAGGATGTTTACAGAAGAACCGGCTATGAATTTCTGTCTGAGTATGCAAAATTAAATCTTGATTTTGAAAGCAGAGACATTTACGGTTCACCCGAGTTTGTTAACCAAAAGTTTAATATAATAAACGCAATTTCCGATGCCGATTATATTATAAATGTTCCGAAGCTAAAAACTCATAACATAACCTGCATAACTGCCGGTGTAAAAAACCTTTTCGGATGCATTCCGGGGCTTCAGAAGCCTGCGTTTCACGCAAAATATCCCGCAAAAGAAGATTTTTCAAATATGCTTGTTGAGCTTGCCGCAACGGTAAAGCCTGACTTTACTATTGTTGATGCAATTGATATTATGGAAGGCAACGGCCCCGCAAACGGAAAAAGACGACATCTCGGCTTAAGTTTTTCGTCAAAAGATGTTTTCGGACTTGATAAATTTATTGTTAATATACTCAAAGTGCCCGTTAAAACGGTAAGCACGGTTTCGGCTTCCGAAAAAAAGGGGTGGCTTTGCAATGAATTTAACATAATCGGAGATGCAGATTTTAAAATAGATTCGCCGCTTCTTCTGCCTGTATCCGTCAATGCGGCAACTCCCAAAAATAAACTCGCCGCAAATATAGAGATGGCACGCTTGAAAGTTGATGATATGTTTTTTGCCAACTATCCCAAAATGAACAGCAAATGTGTTTTGTGCAAAAAATGCGTTGCAACCTGCCCTGTTAAAGCCTTGTCAATTAAGAACGAAAAAATCGTTTTAAACAGAAAAAAATGTATTGGCTGTTTATGCTGTGACGAGGTGTGCCCCAATGCTGCAGTTGATATCAAGAAAAAACTGAAAATCGGAAAACAATGAGGTATATTATGAAAATAATGTTTGTTCAGCCGTCGGCAGGCTTTTTGATGAGAGGCACAACATATCCCGTCTGCCGAAGCATAATGACAACAGCTTCATATATGAAATCAAAAGGATATGAAGTTCTTGTTCATGACCGTTGTATAGATTTCAGAAAATTCAAAAAAGTGTTCAGTATGTTCAAACCGGAACTTGTTATGGTTCATGTTCCGCCAACCGCTTCAATAAAAGATGCAATTGAAATATCTGAAGTATGCAAAAATCATAATATTCCCGTTGTATGGGGCGAAGTTGTTGCATCTGCAATTGCGGAGCATATCGTTGAAAAAGAGTTAGCTGACTTCGTTATCACGGGAGAAACAGAAGTTAAACTTGAAATGCTTGTCAATGAGCTTTTTTCAAACAAGAACTTTGTCAGCATTCCCGGTCTTACATATAAAAAATCGGATTCCGTTATTACAAATCCGAATTTAAACAACACTCCTCTTTCCGAAATCCCCGAAATTGACTGGGAAATGATTGATGTTGAAAAATGTTTTCGTCAATTTCCTCACTGCAAGAAAATGCTTTATCTGTACACATCGAGAGGATGCCCAAACAAGTGCGCATATTGCTATAACACGATATTTTACAACTCTGAACACCGAAAAAGACCGATCCACTTCGTTCTCAATGAAATCAAACATCTTGAGCAAAACCACGGACTTGACGGAGTTAATTTTTCTGACGAATTTCTTTGGCTTGATGATGATGAAATAGCAGAAATTTCCGAGTTCAGAAAAAACAACGGCTTAAAATTTGTTTGGGGAGCCCAAACAAGAGCTGACGCATATAACAGCATTGACACGCTTCGCAAAATGTATGATGCCGGATGCCGCTGGCTTCTGCTCGGAATAGAGACCGGCAGCGAAACAACAAGAAAACAGATTAACAAACCTATGGATAAAGCGCTGATAAAAGAATTTGTTGATAAATGCACCGAAGTCGGCATCACAACCTTCGGCTCGTTTATAATCGGCTTCCCCGATGAAACCGAAGAACAGCTCAAAGAAACGGCAGAATTTGCACAGTCGCTCAATCTGGATGCATTTTTGCTCAACTATTATACGGTTATACCGAAAACTCCTATATGCAACAAACTTGAAGAAAAAGGTCTGATCGATATTGCGGAAATAATTGACGGACCGAGAACAGAGCAACAAATTCAGAATTTAAGCAAAAATTATTCAAAAATCCCAGACAAGGATTTGCTTGTTGTAAAAAGCTGGTTTGACTGGATGACTTTCACGCGCAAAAAACCTGAATCCGTTCAAAAGAACGCATTTATGGAAAAAGCTTTGGACACCTTAAAACACTTCGCCGAAGGTAATCTGAAAAATATGTTCAACAACGTATTCAGCGCAGTGAAAACTTTTATAACAATTCTTGTTTTTGCCCATTGCTTCCCCAAAATCAAAAAGAAATACGGTCTTAAAAATATAAATAAAAAGCAAAAGAACAAATAAGTTTTAGTTTTTTTGAAATCCCTCTTGCTTTTTTTGTCGATAACAGCGATAATATATAAAAAAACAGAAAGGATGATATTTTTGGAAGCTATACTTAATTTTGATTTATCAATTTTTTCGTTTGTTTTCAATAACCTCAGCAACAGCGTTATGGACGTTATTATGAAGGTTATTACCACCCTCGGTGACGACGGTATTTTCTTCATAATTCTCGGCGTTGTTATGCTTTTCTTCAAGAAAACAAGAAAAGCAGGCCTTGTTTGCCTTGGTTCACTTCTTGTTATGACTCTTCTTAACAACGAACTCATCAAGCCTATCATGGAACGTCCCCGTCCCTACAACCTCACCATTCTCCCTCAAGCTGCACAGAAGGCTTTCGAGGAATACGGAAGAGAATATGACTGGATTGGCTGCTTCGGCAAAATTGACTGGACTATCGACAGATTCCCCGGTCTTGCAGAAAAATGGAATGCAGGCTATGTATGGCCCGATGTTGTTGACTATATGTCATCAAAATCGCTCTCGTTCCCCTCGGGTCACACCTCATCGGCATTCACCTTTGCAATGGCAATCACCCTGGTACTCAAAAAGAAAAGCGTTGCAATTCCCGCATTTGTTTTCGCATTCCTTATGGGCTTCTCAAGAATTTATGTTGGCGTGCATTATCCCACAGACGTTATCGTCGGCGCATTTGTCGGCATAGTTTATGCTCTTATCGGCTATGCAATTTTCGCAAAGCTTTACGATGTTGTTTATCCAAAAATTGAAAACGCCATCAAAAACAAAAAGGCAAAGAAAGCGTAACAAATTGAATTTAAAGCGGCTGAAAAGCAGAATTGGACTGCATTTTCAGCCGCTTATTTTAACGAATTTCAAAAAAATCAGAAAAAATCAAAAAAAGTTTCATTTAGGTGTTGATTTTTTTTAACAGATGTGATAATATACTTTGGCAATCGGAACTCATGCCGATTCAAATTGAATATGCGCTGCTAGCTCAGTTGGATAGAGTGTTTGGCTACGAACCAAAAGGTCAGGGGTTCGAATCCCTTGCAGCGCGCCAAGCTTCAAATCGTTGTATATCAACGGTTTGGGGCTTTTTCTTTACCCTGCGTTAAGCTCCGAGAATGGAGCAAAAACGGCGTTTTGTGTACTGTTTGTGTACCAAGCCTTTTAAAAATCCGAATTTGCGAGCTTATCCGAACATGAAAAATAGGAGCGTTTCACTTTATAGGTGATTCGCTCCTTTTTGCTTTTTATGCGTTTTTGGCTTTTCTTTTGTTAAATATATCCGTCAGAGTTTCGGCGGCTCTTTCATCGGCTGTTTTTATTGCGTGTGTGTAAATGTTGCCTGTTGTTGTAATGTCGGCGTGTCCGAGCCTGTGAGATACGGTTTTTATATCTGCTCCGTTGAATATCATCAAGGTTGCATTTGTGTGTCGCAGGCTGTGAACGTGAACGGGTGGTAAATTATGACGCTCTGTGAATTTCTTGAACCACCCGGTAACAGTATCGGGGTGTATAGGTTCACCGTTCCAACGTGTAAACACTTTATCGGTGTTGTGCCATTGGTCACCAAGTTTTAACCGCTCCTGCGCCTGATAAACTTTCAGAGCCTTTAAATCATCGATAGCAGGAGTAGGAAGCTTTATAACTCTGCGTGATGTGGTATTCTTTGTATCATCGTCATATATGCCCTTTTGCGGCAAATATAAGCTCGATTTATTTATATCTACAATACCGTTATCAAGGTCGATATCAGACCATTCCAAGCCGCAGGCTTCGCCCCTGCGCATGCCTGAATATAGAATCACGGTGAATAAGGTCTTATATATTATCGGTTCATTTTCAAGACATTCCAACAATTCTATAGCCTGCACTTCGTCAAGATACTCTGCTTCTTTGCGATCTGCTTTCGGTGGCTTCACTCTTTGGCAAGGGTTCGAGCTTATAACCTGCCATTGTACGGCCGTACTCATAATCGAGGATATAAGACGGTGATAATGCTGCAGGGTTTTGCCTGAGAGTGTTTTTTCTTCGGCTGAAGGTTTAAAAATCTTGTCGAGCTTAACACCGAGGGCGGAACTTATAGCCGTTGCTGTTTTCTTTGATATGTTGTTACCCTTCGCAGCTGATGTTATGCTTTGCTCCGATATGCCGCCATTTTTGGCTATTTTCTCAAAGGTTTGCTTTTTCTTCTTTATAAGCTCCTTTAAATCAACAGTACAAACAAACTTTGTATCGTTCCTGATTCCCTTTTCTGAAAGGTTATCATAGAAAGATAACAAATGATGTGGCTGTATTCGTTCAAGCTTTAAATGACCCATAGCGGCGTTAATGCGGGGTAATAAGGATTCGTATTGTGCAACGGTTTTAGCTCTTAACTGCTTCTTTGCGTAGTCGTTCATCCAACGTTCCGCAAAGTCGGCAAATCTGACATCGGACCCGATATATAAACCACTCTTTACTTTTTCCTCAAATATAACTGCTTGACGGTTAAGCTCCTTTTCAATCTGCTTTGGTGTCATACCGGGCGAAGGCTTCCACGTCATATTATGCAACATCTTTTTACCGTTGATGTCATAGCCTGCCGATACTCTTATTGTGTAGGTGTCATTGCGTTTAGTTATGCTTGCCATTGGCATACTCCTTTTTGTACGCTTCACACTTGTTTTGAATTATTTCGTTGATTTGATTTAAAAGGTATTGTTTAAAAAGCATTCCCGAGTTCAGATCGATGCACCATTCCGCACCCTCTACCTGCCTAACTCTTATTTTATCTGTGCCGTTATTTATACTGAGAATATCTCCGTGTTCACTTATAGTTATTGTGTTTCCTTTAGAAAAATCAACATTAAACAAATCGGAAATACATTCAAACAATAGCCTTTTATGCTTTTCTTTAGGCTCACAAAGCAAAAAATCTAATGTTTTTAAAAGATTAGAATATTTTCTATTTATGATATCCGATGTATCTGTTTTGCTTGAAGAATGAAAATGGGGGTTTTTGGCATGATAATTCCATTCTTGCAAAACTTCAATGGAATCTTTTGAAAGTCCTGTATATTTGTGAATCGCCTTGATATCTTCATTTAATACAGGTTCTTTTTGCAAACCAAGCAAATAATCAGCAGATACATTACATTTTTCTGCTATTCTGCAAAGAATTTCAGCATCGGGTATTCGTTCTCCTGTTTCATATAAACCAATGGAACTTGAACTTACACCAACAAATTTTGCAAATTCAATCTGTGTCATCCCTGTTTTTTTTCGCAGTTCGGACATCTTTTTTCTGAAATCTTTTGAAAAATCGCTGTTTTTATCTCTCTTTTGTGGCATTTTTTGGGCTTCTCCTTTCAAAAAACAAGCCAAAAGAAAGTGGAGTTTTAAAATTCTTTCATATGACTTGACGGTGTTTGATTAATGCGGTATAATTCAAGTGTGGTTAAGATGATGATTACACCTTCATTTGGATTGTATCACAGGCTGCTACAAAAGTCAAATACTATTTTGAAAGGATGTGCAAATTAATGGCAAACGAAGATGTTAAACTTGAAGCAAGAGGCAACGGCGTTCCGCTTTGGCAAATTGCCGAAAAACTCGGAATCAGCGAGCCGACAATTACACGCAGATTAAGAAAAGAGCTTAACGCCGAAGAAAAGGCAAAAATCAGAGCTATCATTGCCGAGATAAAGGGGGCGAAATAATGACTACTCCCCGAATGCGAACTATCAAACAGACCATACAGGAGCTTAAAGCAAAAGACAGCGCAACAGCTTTTACAGAAAGTGCATTACGCAGAGCAATAAGCTCCGGGGCAATCCCTCATTTAAGGGCAGGCAATAAAATCCTTGTTAACCTTGACACAGTAGAGCGCTATTTGTCGGGGGAGCTTATTATTCCCGATAAGCTCCCTTCAGAGGGCAAAATAAGAGCTTTGAATTAAAGATAGAGGGCATAAAATGGCAGATGTGAAATGGATTAAAATAAATACAGATATGTTTGATAATAAGAAAATCAAATATATTCGCAGGCTTCCCGATGGGAATAATATGGCTTTAATTTGGGTTATGCTCTTGACTATGGCAGGCAGATGCAATGCTAACGGTATGATTTTTCTGACCGAGGATATACCGTATACGCCGCAAATGCTTGCTGATGAATTAGGCTTTGATGAAAGCCTTATTGCTCTTACTTTGCAGACACTTGAAAAGCTCAATATGATAACGGATAGTAACGGCTTTATTACTGTTACAGGATGGGAAGAACACCAAAACATTGAGGGTATGGACAAAATCAGGGAGCAAACACGTGCAAGAGTGGAAAAATATCGACAAAAACAGAAAAATTCGCCTTGTAGCGTTACGAGTAACGTTACAGTAACGGGAAGTAACGCAACAGATAAAGAAATAGATATAGAAAAAGAATTAGAAATAGATAATAAATATAATATTACACCAATTCGCCATAAATTCGGCGAATATGGTAACGTTCTTTTATCTGATGCAGACCTTGAAAAGCTCAAAACCGAATTTTCTGCTGACTATGAGGAACGAATTGAGAGGTTAAGCAGCTATATAGCAAGCACAGGCAAGAAATACAAAAACCACCTTGCAACTATCCGAAATTGGGCGAGAAAAGAAACAGCCACAAATTCAAGCTCCCAACAATCTAAAAACAATGAATATAACACGTTTATGGCTGAATTAGCAGCAATGCGAGAATAGGAGCTTATTATATGGCAAGTACAAACAAGATAACAGAAATGATTGCGGCAATAAAAACGATATACCCATACTACGCAAAAGATACCGATGTAAAAACACTTGTTAAAACATGGTCGGTTTTATTGAATAGTTATACCGACAGTGCGGTTGAGGTAGCATTTTATAAGTGTTTGCAGATTTGCAAAACACCGCCCACTCCTGCGGATGTCATTGAACAGCTTAAGGAAATGATAAAAGCGGATGCACCCACCATTGAGAAACTGTGGAACAATTTTGTAAACATTTTAGATAAGGCAAGAGAATATGTTTATAGATTTGATTTCACGGTAACTGAAGATAACGGACTTACACAGGGGCAAAATGCAAGAAACGATTTCAATAAGCTATGGGAGAGCTTATCAGATGAAATAAAACAATTTGTCGGCGGTAAGGGTGAATTAAAGCGATTGACACGTGCATCTGACGATGAACTGAAATACGAGCGTAACCGCTTTTTTAAAACAATACCTACGATTCAGAGCCGTAAAGAAACGGCAGAACTGCGAAAACTGATTGACGGTGGCGATATAATAGTTGAGGGTACAAATAAACCGTTGCTTACTACATAAAAAAGCGACCACCAAACGGCAGCCGCTCCGATGCAAATGGATTTACTTGTCAAAATTCATTTTACAGTAAAGGAGTGGGAATGTCAATGACCAACGAAGAACTTGCCGAGCTTATCAAGAGCGGACAAAAGGAATATTGTGCCGATCTGTGGGAGCAGACACGGAAAATCTTTACCAAGAAAGCAAACTGCTTTTATAATTCTTACCGCCTGCAATGTGACCGCTGTGGTCTGATGCTTGAGGACTTAATACAAATATGTTATTTTGCAATGCTTGAAGCTGTGCGAGCTTATAACCCTGAAAAAGAGTATAAATTAACCACATATATCAATTTCCATTTCCGTAATGTTATGCGTGAAGCTGTGGGAATAAGAGGAGCAGGAAAACAAAACCTTCTTAATGAGTGTTCGAGCCTTGATATTCCCATCGGCGAGGATAAAGAAACAGCTTTGCTTGACTTTGTAGAGGATACTGAAGCTTATGCAGCATTTGACCGAAGCGACACAAAACAAACCATTGATAAGCTCCGAATACTTTTGAATGAAGCAATAGACTATTTACCGCCGATACACGCCGAGATCCTGCGCCTTCGGTACTTTGGTGGCGTTACATATACCGAAATAGCGGAGCGGCTTGGAATGAAAACAATACAAGGTGTAAAGAACCTTGAAGCAAACGCATTCCGCAGGATTGCCACATCAAGGCACAAAAGGATATTGCAGGAGTATAGAGATATAGAACTATCTGACCGAGCTTATCATAGTACGGGCTTAACCTCATTTATGTATAAGGGTGCAAGCTCTCAGGAATTGGCGGTTGAGTATGCAGACAGATTAACAGAAAGGAGCAACGAATGAAAGAATTAATATCAAAGGATGATTATGGTGTATTTGCTGACATGAACGGTACAGCAAGAGTTGACAGCCTTATTGTGGCTGAAATGTTTGAGAAGAACCACAAAGAGGTTTTGCGAGATATACGCAGGATAATTGACCCCCAATCGGGCATCAGTGAGGATTTCGGTAAGCGCAATTTTGCGCTCACCTCATATAGGACTGAGCAGAACAAAAGGCTCCCATGTTACGCAATAACCCGTGACGGATTCTCGCTGTTGGTTATGGGTTATACCGGGCAAAAGGCTATGCGCTTCAAAGAAGCTTATATCAACCGCTTTAATCAAATGGAACGGATGATTTTCAGCATTGTATCTATTCGCAAGGATTACCCTATGTTGACCGAAGCTGTGAAAATGGCCCACGAGAATCCAAAGCCCTACCACTTCGGCAATGAGGTTGATTTGCTCAATAAAATAATCACAGGTCACACAACAAAGAAATTCCGAGAGCTGCACGGAATACCGAAAGGGCAGAGCATCAGACCGTATATGACCGAAAAACAGCTTGAACTATTAGAAGTCCTGCAAAGAATTGATATAGGACTTTTGATGTCTGTGCCTGATTATGAGCAGCGCAAGAAGCATTTGGAGCGTTATAAGCTCCGATGGGAACAGATGCACATAGATGTTTTGAGCGCATAAAAAACAGGCTATAAGTTCCTGCTTGGAACTCATAGCCGTAATTAAATATTGACAAAATTCTTCACACCTATTATAATTTCGTTCGTAAGGCATAGCCTGAACGGTAGGCGGTTACAATCTCGCCCTCAGAAATGGGGGTGATGCGGATGCAGTATGTAACATATTCGGATTTATTTCAATTCGCACTTGTTATTGTCGGCATAATCGGACTTGTTATATCAGCAGTCCGTGAGCATAAAAAGAAATAACCGCCCCAAGCCGGCAAGCGAGAGCGGTTAATTTCTAACTGATTTCCTTGAGGGCGTAACCGTCTATCGGCTATGCCTTGCACTTTTATTATATGCCCCTTGGGGGATATTGTCAAGAGTTTTGCACTAAAATAAGTGTATGCGGTTATTCGGCTTTAAATGGCTGTTTAACCGCTTTTTGTTTTTAATGACCGTTTACACCAAAACCACGGCAAAAGGCGAGTTTCGGGCGTACAGAGCAAAAAGAGCTTATTAGTTGCCTTTACTGCAATAAGGACAGTCTATAACCGTAAATCCAACTTTTTGGTAAGCTAAATTTTCGGCTATTTCATAATTAACCATATATGCTTTTTCCATTTCCCTATCTATTATTTCTTCAAATTTTTGGGGGTCATTGGGTTGCTTATATTTACCTGTATCGTTACAATGTCTACATTTCATTTTTGTTTACCTCTCATTCAATTTATTCCTCATTGTCGGGGATATACTCAATCGGATATTCTTTACCTTTTGAATCCTTATAAACGAGCTTAACGCCCAAGGCTTCACCGATGGCACACAATTCTTTTGATGAAAAATTATCCCTTGTCATTTTGTTTGCAAAGTTTTGCCGGGTAGTTCCAACGGCTTCAGCAAGCTCGGTTTGTGTCATATTAAGCTCTGAAAGCCTTTGCTTAATCACAGTTGATGCTGACACTAAAAAACACCTCTTTTCAATCTTTGGGAACGAGCTTATAGTCAAACTCCTTTCCCACTATAACATAATTATAGCAGATAATTGTACACTTTTCAATGTACACATTCAACAAACTTTCGCAATAATATTTGTACACTTTTTAGTGAACTTTTCGAGCAAAAACTATTGACTTTGTAAACGGAATAGTGTACAATATAATCACAAGGTTAAGGGAAGGCAGACGAAAGTAAGCGAAAGCCGAAACCAAGAAGGTCACATAAGAGTGGGAACGGATAAGGGAGATTGAGATTCACAGAGTGATAGATGCTTAAAGCCACCCACCTCTTAACCAACAGCCTCAACGTGGCGAACCGTGAAACCCCTTGAGCCGAACATAAGCGGCAACAGAGCAGGTCACGCAAGCCAGACAGAGGGCAGAATACATAATGAAAGAGGTTATAACAATGTCAACACACGAATTAACCGCAAAAGTCCGGGAGCTGAAAGAACTGCAACAGCTCATTGAAGAAGCTATCGCCGAAGCTGAAGCTATCAAAGACGAGCTTAAGGCGCACATGAAGGCTGCAGGAGCATCAGAGCTTACCGTTGATGTCTTTAAGCTCCGTTACACATCGGTTACAAGTAGCCGCTTTGATACCAATTCTTTCAAAGCTACACACGGCGAACTTTACACACAGTATTGCAAGCCGTCAACCTCAATGCGATTCAGCATTGCATAAGAAAAGCCCTTATCCCAACACCGTCCAAAGTAAAGGATAAGAGCAACCAACCACCGAAGCGGTTGAGTATATTATAAGCTCACCGCTTTGGAATGTCAATACAAGAAAGGATTTTTGTTATGAGTAATAATGCAGTCAATTATAAGCTCGATGTTGATACCGTGAAGAAAGAATACGGTGAGCTTAGTATATCAGCCACAAGAGCAATAAACTATTTTATCGCAATTGCAGTAAAAGCCTATAAAATGGGCCTTGAAAACAAACCGCTTAATTTCCCATTCCCTATCGTAGAACAGAGAGGAGCTTAATACTATGAACACAATAAAACTTCCTCAGGTAACTCCTTCGGGCATTACCCCTGCACCCGAAGGCACCACATACACCGTAGCAGGTAAGGAATTCCCCGTTATCGGATATACTGATTTTAACGGCAAGGCTGTGCCATTGGTGGATATTCCGATGATGTCAGATTACAAATGGCAATATAATTGCTTGATGGACAGAATCGAAAACCCCGAAAAGTATGCAGCGACCGGGGAAGATGTTGCGGCAAGAATAGAGCATTTAAAAATGTGGCTTATTGAGAATAGGCATAAGGCAAACCCTAACGACCCGATTTACAATGAAGATATAGCAGTAAAAATATCTGCATAAATGTGCGCCAACACCGGGAGACGAGATAACCAAACCACCAACGACCAAAACCCAATAACCGCTTATAACAGGGAGCTTAATGGCTCCTTGTTTTTCTTTTGCCACCTGTAAAAACCTTACATTTTTTACTATATTGCTTTGAAACCTGAAAAAACCTGAAAGTTTTTACTATATAGGTACTGTGAAATGATTAAGCACAAACTGGCACATATAAGCAAAAATGTAAAAGTGCGCAATTATACACCGCTTCGGTGTCATTGCGATTATTCAAAAATAATCGGAACTATGTTCCGCTGATTACCTCAGACAAGGCTAACCTTGCGTTTCACTATCCCTTTACAAAAGCGTTTGCAATATAGAATGAAAACTAATATTATGAAGCAAATTATATTTGTGAAGCAAAGGGGATTTAGATATGCAAAGAAAAGAACTGCCGTATGTTTATGACCGTTCACTACTGCCTGAATTATTAACCGTAGTTGAAGCTGCAAATTTTATTAGAGCATCGGAACAAACAGTTCGCAACAAAATACGTCAAGGAAAAATTAAGGCACTTGTTGATGGGGATTTAATCCGAATACATCGAAGTTCAATCCTTGAATATGCAGGTTTGAAAGAAACTGAGTAGTTAGTATTTTTTAGTAGGCTTATGATTCACTGATTTTGTGTACTATTTGTGTACTGATAGTACACAAAAACGCTTAAAGAGGTGAAAGGATATAAAATGCAAAACGGCTTAAATCGTTGATATATAACGAATCATATTAAAATATAAAAAGCCGTAAAACGAGAGTTTCGTATCTACGAACCAAAAGGTCAGGGGTTCGAATCCCTTGCAGCGCGCCATCTCGAGTGTTCATAACGGATTCAAGTTGTGAACACTCGATTTTTTTATTTCAGTTATATTTTCGAGCAGGTGTTATGCCTGCTCTTTTTGTTTGTTACGGACAGTTTTCTATGCCGGGATATTCTTTGAGATATATTCAACCGCAACTCCCTGTCTTGTGTAGGCTCGATAATATTCCCATTCGCTTTCGGTCAGCGGTATTTCGAGATAGCCTACAAATCGGTAGTAAATTACAATTCTCTGCGTTCTGTACTTTCCCGTTCCCTGCGTTTCATAAACAACGATTTTGTCTATCAGTTCTTTGAGCAGCGGTGCTGTCAGAGTATCCATTTGCATAAACTTCCTCACGGCTGATATGAATTGCTCTTTGCCTTTTTGCATTGTACCTAGATTGCTCAGCTGCTCACGGTATTGCTGAATCTTTGTTTTGAGTTCAAGCCTTTCGCTTTCATATTTGTGAGATAACTGCATAAACCATTCGTCGGTCACCTTGCCCGAAACATTATCTTCATAAAGCCTTTCATACAACCTCGCAACATCTTCATTTCTTGCGATTGCTCTGTCAAGCTCTTTCTGAACCAGTCTCTTTTCTGCAACAAGGTCTTCGTTTGTCTTTTCGGCAAGCATATCGGCAAATGCATCTTCGTCATATTCAAGAAACTTCGCAAGACGTTTGAGTTCAAGCATCACAACCTGCTCTATTGCATCCGCACGGACATAATGCCTTGCATCGCAGGTGCCTCTTGTGTCTTTCTTGTAGTTGGAACAACTGAAAAACTTGATATCTTTGTTATGGGGATTCACGTGATGCCACAGTTTGTGACCGCAATCCGAACAGTAAAGCAAATCGCTGAATATGCTTTTCTCACCGTTCTCGGGTTTGGGTGCTCTCCGTTTGGTGTTTTTTATGGATTTCTGAACCAACTCAAAAGTTTCACGGTCAACTATCGGTTCGTGAACATCTTTAAAAATCACCCAATTTTCTTTTGGATTTGCCAATCTCCGCTTGTCTTTAAACGAACGGGAATATGTCTTGAAATTGATAACATCTCCGCAGTATTCCTGACTTTCAAGGATTCTTCCGACTGTTGTTGCCATCCATTTGCACGGGTCAGCAGGTTTTCTTCCGCTTTGCCTGATGCCTTTTTCTAACATAGCGGACAACTATATCCGCATTTTCAACATCAACATTAAATTGCGGAAATTCAACAAGAACTTTTGAAATATCTGCCGTCATATTCAGCTTTATGTCTTCAAAATACATACGCTTTCACCTTAAGCTTTCAACAAACTGCTTTGCGGCTCTTGCGGAGCGTGAGCCTTTTTCGAGGGCAAACTGTTCCGCTTTTATTTCAAGTTCAGCTGTATCGCATTTAACGCCTTTTTTATTTACAAGGCTGCGAACGATATCAAGATACGTTTCTTTGTTCGGTTTATTGAAAGTGATATGTATTCCGAATCTGTCCGAGAGGGAGATGATTTCCTGAACGGTATCGTTGAAATGCACATCGTCGCCCTCACGGTCACTGAATTTTTCTTTGACAAGATGACGGCGATTGCTCGTTGCATAGATTACAATGTTCTTTGATTTTGCCGATACAGAGCCTTCAAGAACAGCTTTAAGTGCGCTGAAATTATCATCATCCTTTTGAAAAGACAAGTCATCAATAAAAAGAATGAATTTCAGCGGATTTTCCGACAGCTCATCAAGAATTGACGGTATATCGTGAAGCTGCTCTTTACGCACTTCGATTATCCGCAAGCCTTCTTTGTGAAGCTCGTTGACAACGGCTTTTACCGTTGAGGATTTGCCCGTTCCCGCATCACCCGTCAGAAGAATATTCGCCGCCGCTCTGCCTTCAAGCAGAGCTTTTGTGTTATCAAGAATAATTTTCTTTTCACGTTCATATCCGATAAGGTCGGAAAGCGCTGTTTCATCGGGATGCAGAACGGAAACGATTTTTCCGTTGTCAATTCGAAACATATGATTCTTTGCATATATTCCGTAACCGTATTTGCCGATATTTCTTGTTCTCTTTGCGTAATCGTTTGCCAAATCAACCTTTTCAGCTTTGAACACGGGAAGAAACCCGTTCCATTCAATCGCACTCTGAATCTCTGCGGGAGTTAAATCTGCAACGGATTGTAAAATTTCAATCTCTGCATCAACGCATTTTTTCATCGTGGGCGAGCCCGATTTCCCGCTGCCGAGAATCTTGACATAAACATTTTCGTTGTTGCTGACAACGGTGTGTATGTGCCTTGCAAGGCTGACCTTGTTATTTTCATATAATGCGGAAACAAATTCGGAATAAAGGCTGATTTTTTCGGCCGTATCTGCATTTTCAACAGATTTCAGATATTTCATCAGCCTGCTTATAACCGAATCGGAAAGCAAGGCTCTGAAAATGCAGAGGGAATTCAGTTTTAAATATATCTCATTTAATTTTTCGTTCATCATTTCAGAATCGCACCCTCCGCTCCGCTTGAAACAAGTGCAGCGTATCTTTTGAGATAACCCGAAAGCTCTTTTTTCTTGGGAACAAAGTTTTTCATTCGTTCTTCAAGGACTTTTTCATCAACCTTAAGTTCAAGCTTGTTTTCAGGAATATTGATGCTGATTATGTCGCCTTCTTCAACAACGCCTATCATACCGCCGCTTGCAGCTTCAGGTGAAACATGACCGATGCACGCACCTCTTGTTGCGCCGCTGAATCTGCCGTCTGTTATTAGCGCAACGCTGCTGCCCAGACCCATTCCCATAATAGCTGACGTTGGGTTGAGCATTTCTCTCATGCCCGGTCCGCCCTTGGGACCTTCATAACGAATAACAACAACATCACCCGATTTGATTTTGCCTGCATTGATTGCCGCCTGCGCATCTTCTTCGCAGTCAAAAACTCTTGCAGGACCTTCGTGAACAAGCATTTCGGGTAGGACTGCGGAACGCTTGACAACGCTTCCGTCGGGAGCGAGGTTTCCCCTGAGCACAGCGATTCCACCTGTTTCGCTGTAAGGATTATCAACGGGTCTTATTACATCATGGTTGAGATTTATACATCCTTCTATATTTTCACCGACGGTTTTACCGGTTACGGTGATACAATCGAGGTTCAGAAGATTTTTCTTTGAAAGCTCGTTCATAACCGCATAAACGCCGCCTGCTTCGTCAAGATCTTCGATATATGTTCTGCCTGCGGGTGCAAGGTGACAGAGATTGGGAGTTTTTTCGCTTATCTTGTTTGCGATATCGAGATTGATTTCTATTCCGCATTCGTGTGCGATTGCGGGAAGATGAAGCATACTGTTGGTTGAACATCCGAGAGCCATATCAACCGTCAGAGCGTTCATAAATGCTTCTTCCGTCATAACGTCACGGGGACGGATATTCTTCTTAACCATATCCATAACCGCCATACCTGCGTGCTTTGCAAGTTCGATTCTTGCGGAATAAACCGCAGGAATTGTTCCGTTGCCTTTGAGTCCCATACCGAGAGCTTCGGTGAGGCAGTTCATTGAATTTGCGGTATACATACCCGAGCAGGAACCGCAGGTCGGGCAGGTTTTGCACTCATATTCACGCAGTTTTTCTTCGGTGATTTTGCCTGCGCCGTATTCGCCGACAGCTTCAAACATCGAAGAAAGGCTTGTTTTTGCACCGTTCACTCTGCCTGCAAGCATCGGTCCGCCGCTGACAAAAACCGTCGGGATATTCAGCCTTGCCGCTGCCATAAGCAGGCCCGGCACATTCTTATCGCAGTTGGGTACCATAACAAGAGCGTCAAAGCCGTGAGCAAGAGCCATTGCTTCGGTTGAATCGGCAATAAGGTCACGGGTTATGAGCGAATATTTCATGCCCGTATGACCCATTGCAATGCCGTCACAAACAGCTATTGCAGGGAAAACAATCGGTGTTCCGCCTGCCATTGCAACGCCGAGCTTGACGGCATCAACGGTTTTGTCTATGTTTATATGACCGGGCACAATTTCGTTATACGAGCTGACTATTCCGACAAGCGGTCTTTCCATTTCTTCGTCAGTCAGACCGAGTGCGTGATATAAAGCTCTGTGAGGAGCATTCTGAGTTCCTAATTTAAGAGTTTCGCTTTTCATATTAAACTCCTTTCAGCACGGGCGACCACAGGTCGCCCCTACAATTTTAATTGTTGATGAGTTTATCTTCGCCGTTCCAGCTGTAAAGCTTTCTGATATCCTCGCCGACGGTTTCCGACGGATGTTCGCTTGCGATTTTACGCATTGCGTTGAAATGAACCTGACTGCCTGCATCGGACATATCAAGCAGGAATTCCTTTGCAAACGTGCCATCCTGAATATCTTTGAGGATTTTTTTCATTGTTTTCTTGGTTTCTTCTGTTATGATTTTGGGACCTGTTACGTAGTCGCCGTATTCAGCGGTGTTGGAGATTGAATAACGCATTCCGGCAAAGCCGCTCTGATAGATAAGGTCAACGATGAGCTTCATTTCGTGGATGCATTCAAAATATGCGTTTCGGGGGTCATAGCCGGCTTCAACAAGAGTTTCAAAGCCTGCCTGCATAAGTGCGCAGACACCGCCGCAAAGAACTGCCTGTTCACCGAAAAGGTCTGTTTCGGTTTCTGTTCTGAAATTTGTTTCAAGAACGCCTGCTCTTGCACCGCCGATGCCGAGAGCATAAGCAAGACCGATATCCCACGCATCACCCGTTGCATCCTGCTCAACAGCGATAAGACAGGGAACACCTTTGCCTGCCTGATATTCGCTTCTGACGGTGTGACCGGGACCCTTGGGTGCAATCATAATAACGTTGACGTTCTTCGGGGGCTTGATGCAGCCGAAATGAATGTTGAAGCCGTGAGCAAATGCGAGAGTTTTGCCCTCTGTGAGGTTGGGCTCGATGCTCTCTTTATAGAGCTTTGCCTGCTTTTCGTCATTGATGAGAATCATAATAACATCAGCATTCTTTGCTGCATCGGCGGCGGTCATAACCTTAAGACCCTGTGCTTCTGCCTTTGCCCAGCTTTTTGAGCCTTCGTAAAGACCTACTATAACATCAACACCGCTTTCTTTGAGATTGAGTGCGTGTGCGTGACCCTGTGAGCCGTAACCGATAATTGCAACTGTTTTGCCGCTTAACTTCTGAAGATCGCAATCCTGCTGATAAAATATTCTTGCCATAATAATTACCTCGTTTTTATTAAAGATTTAAGTTTTGACGCAGTATTGAACTGCCTTTTTCTATTGATGCCGTACCCGTTCGGCAGATTTCAAGGATGGTAAAATCCTTCATAAGAGAAATAAAATCGTCCATTTTTGCTCCGTTGCCGATAAGCCTCAAAACAATGGAATCACGGGAATAATCAATGGTTTCCGCTTTGAACGCCTCTGCCGCCGAATGGATTTCTTCCCTTGCGACAGGGTCGTTTTTCAGTTTAATGAGCATCAGCTCACAGCTTAAGGAATTTTCGTTTGTCAGCTCTTTTATCGAGCACACGTCGGGCAGCTTGTAAAGCTGATTGACAAGCTGAACCTTGCCTTCTTCCTCGCCGTCAAAGCTGAATGTAATTCGTGAAAATTCAGCCGATTCGGTTTCGCTTGCGGTGATGGAGCTTATGTTGAACTGCCTTCTTCTGAACATACTCGTAAGGCGGTTCAGAACACCGAATTGATTTCTCACAAGCACAGCCAAAGTATATCTGTTCATTTTACCGCCTCCAATTCTGTCATAATATCGTCCATACTGCCGCCCGGAGGAAGCATCGGAAGAACAAATTCATCTTTATCAATCAAGCAGTCAATAACAAAAGTTCCGTTATATGAAAACGCTTTTTCAAGAGCATTCTCAAGCTCATCAAGGTTTGTTGCCGCCATACCGTCTGCACCGAATGCCTTTGAAAGCGAAACAAAATCGGTTTTACGGTCAAGAACGGTATTTGAATAATGCTTGTCATAGAAAAGAGTCTGCCACTGACGAACCATGCCGAGAACGCCGTTGTTCATAATCAGGATAACAAGCGGAACGTTATATGTAACTGCGGTTGCAAGCTCCTGAAGAGTCATTCCGAAGCTGCCGTCACCCGTTACAAGAACGCTTCGTTCTTTTGTTCCGAAAGCCGCACCGATTGCTGCACCCGTTCCGAAGCCCATCGTGCCGAGTCCTCCGCTTGAAACAAAACGGCGTGGAGTTCTGAAATTAAGGTTTTGTGCCGACCACATCTGATGCTGACCGACGTCGGTGCAAACGGCGGTGTTTTCACCGAGATATTTATTAAGAGTCTGAATTACATTTCTCGGCGTAAGACCTTCACGCTTATCGGTAAAACGTTCTTCATCTTTCAGAAAATCAGCCACTTTGGCTGACCATTCGGGCTTTTCATCTTCGTTAAGCAATGGCAAAAGTTTTTGAAGTGTAAGCTTCACATCACCACGAAGTCCGCAGGCGGCATTGACTGTTTTGCACAGCTCCGAGCCGTCAACATCAATGTGAATGATTTTTGCACTCGTTGCGAATTTCTGACGGTTTCCCGTAACACGGTCATTGAAACGGACACCGAGAGAGATTATGCAGTCTGCGTTATGCATCGCCATTGACGATGCATAGTGGCCGTGCATTCCCTGCATACCTAAAAATCTCGGATTATCCGTCGGAATTGCGGAAAGTCCCATAAGCGAACACCCAACGGGAGCATCGATTTTTTCAGCGAGAGCAAGCATTTCTTCCTGCGCATCTGCGGTTATAATTCCGCCGCCGAAATAGATGAACGGGCGTTTAGATGAGTTTATAAGCTTTGCCGCTTCTTCAATCCGCATATCCTTTGCGGCATGGCTTTTTTCTTTTTCTGCAGGCGTTTTCGGTTCGTATTCACATATTGCAATCTGCACGTCCTTCGGAACGTCAATGAGAACAGGTCCCGGTCTGCCCGACATTGCAAGCACAAATGCCTCACGGATTGTATCCGCCAGATCTTCAACCTCGCCCACGAAGTAATTATGCTTGGTTATCGGCAAGGTCACTCCCGTTATGTCAATCTCCTGAAAGCTGTCCGAGCCTATCTGCGTTGTGGGAACATTGCCGCAAATTGCAACCATAGGAATTGAATCAAGATAAGCGGTTGCGATACCTGTTACAAGATTTGTTGCACCCGGACCCGATGTTGAAATAACAACGCCGACCCTGCCTGTTGTGCGTGCATATCCGTCTGCGGCGTGTGCCGCACCTTGTTCGTGGGCGGTGAGGATATGCGTTATTTCATTCTGATATTTATAAAGCGAATCGTAAACATTCAGAATCTGACCGCCGGGATAACCGAAAACAGTTTCGCACCCTTGCTCAATCAGGGTTCTGACGATTATATCCGCACCTGATAATTTCACATTATCACTTCCTCTCAAGCTTTATTTCTACGGGATAATATCCCACTCGCTATTTTGTTGAATCCATCATTTCGATACCTCCGCAACGGTATCAATTTCAACAAGAACGTTTTTCGGAAGCTCTTTAACCGCAACGCATGAGCGTGCAGGCTTGCCCGTGAAATACTTGCCGTAAACCTCGTTGAATGCGGCAAAATCGCTCATGTCTTTAAGAAAACAAACCGTTTTGACAACGTTTTCAAGGCTGCTGCCTGCCGCTTCAAGAACAGCTTTTATGTTTTTACAAACCTGCTCGGTCTGCTCTGTTATTGTCTGTGCTTCTACCGCACCGCTTTCGGGGTTAATGGCTATCTGTCCCGATGTAAAAACAAATCCGTTTGTAACAATTGCCTGTGAATATGGTCCGATTGCGTCGGGTGCATTTTTTGTATATACAACATTCATAATAATTCTCCTTATTCTACTATTTTGAATCTCTCTTTTTTGAGCGCTTCTTTGATTTCAAGAACGTGGTCATAATTACGGGTTTCCATTGTGATTCGCAGATAGCAGCCGTTTACGCTTTCGGTGCTGCCTGCACGTTCGTGATGAACGCCCGTAACATTTCCGCCGCAGTCTGCAATAATTCTTGAAACATCCTTGAGCTGACCCGGTTTATCAATCAGTTCAATGAGCATGCTCGAAGTTCTGCCCGATTTGATAAGGCCTCGTTTGATTACTCTTGAAAGACTTGTAACATCTATGTTTCCGCCCGAAACAAGGCTGACAACTTTTTTGCCCTGAACGGGGAATTTATTGAACATCGCTGCCGCAACGGAAACAGCTCCCGCACCTTCGGCAATCATTTTCTGTTTTTCGATAAGTTCAAGAATTGCACCCGCAATTTCATCCTCTGTTACAAGTGCGATATCATCAACATACTTGTTGATTAACTCAAAGGTGTGCTCACCCGGCTGTTTAACGGCAATACCGTCTGCGATTGTGGAAACGGAATCAAGGCATTCAATATTTCCGCTTTTCAGCGAATTGAACATGCTCGGTGCACCTGACGCCTGAACACCGTAAACCTTGATTGAGGGTCGGATTGATTTTAGTGCATAAGCAACACCCGAAATAAGACCGCCGCCGCCAATCGGAACGATAACCGCATCAACGTCGTCAAGGTCGCTTGCGATTTCGAGACCGATTGTGCCCTGACCTGCAATCACCGCTTCATCGTCAAACGGATGAACAAAGGTATAACCCATTTCATCCTTCAGCTGAAGTGCCTTTGCATAAGCGTCGTCATAGCAACCGTTGACAAGGCAAACGTCTGCACCGTAGCTCTTTGTTGCTTCAACCTTTGAAATCGGAGCACTGTCGGGCAGACAAATCAGCGACTTGATTCCGTGCTTTGATGCCGCAAGCGCAACGCCTTGTGCGTGATTTCCTGCCGAGCACGCTATAACGCCTCTTGCTTTTTCCTCATCGGAAAGTGTAGCGATTTTATAGCCCGAGCCTCGCAGCTTGAAAGAGCCTGTTTTCTGTAGGTTTTCAGGTTTCAGATATAGTTCGCAATCTGCGGCAACTCCGTTTGAGGGAACAACCTTTGTTGCCCTTATAATGTCCTTGAGCACCACCTGTGCTTCAAAAATCTTGTCAAGCGTCAACATTTCACTACACTCCAATCTGTTTTCAGAATAAAAAATAATCCTGCCTCTTAACTAAAATTAGTAAAGAGACAGGATTTCTAATACAAAATAATTAAAAATCTTGCGGTACCACTCTTCTTGCCGCCCCGAAAGGCGACCGCTCACTGCGACCAACATCGCGCCCTGCTGTAACGATCAGGCTCCGTCCTCCCTATGTATCAAAAGATTGGTTCGGGTCGGCTGCTCAGAGGAGAGCTCGCAAATAAGACCTTCCGTTGACTCGCACCATCCGTCAACTCTCTGAAGCAGGTACAAACCGCTTATTCCTCGTCATAGCTTTTATGGTAGTAAACTACAAAAAACACGACTAACATCGCTCCCCGCTGTAACGGACGGGTTCCGTCTGCCTTACTCAAAAATTCTTTCAGGCTCGCCGCTCTGAGGTGATTTAGCCTTGATAAATCCGTCCGCCGATTCACACCAACCATCGGCTCTCTGATGCGGGATTGATCTGCCGCTCCTCGTCATTGCGTTTATGAGTTATTGAATTGTTGTCATTATATCACCGTAAAAAACTGCCGTCAATTGCAAATTTTCACAAAAAATTATTCGCTTTACCGATTTAAAGTTTTGCACTTTTAACAAAGTAGTGCGACGCATTATTTTATAAAATATTTTATTAATCGGTCAAAACAAATTTCCATTTGCAACAGCAGGAATTATCGGTTATATCGGGATAACAGCTTATTATTATCATTCTGCAGGAAATCCTGCGCCAAAAGTACGGCGTTGTTTGTTCTAACAAAATTCTAACAAACGGACGAAAAATGAGTTTTCACATGAGTCTAAGCATATCAACACTTGCAGAAATTGGCCTTTTGGTTTCTTGAACTGAACTTTTGTCAGGTAATTCTGCAAGGTTCCACCAAATGGAATGCAATTCCACTATCTGAGTGTCCCTACGAACCAAAAGGTCAGGGGTTCGAATCCCTTGCAGCGCGCCATACCGAAACTCCTTGTATATCAAGGAGTTTCGGCTTTTTTATACCCTTTTAAAAAAGTCTCAAAAGCACCTTTTTTCTAACAAGATGTGCTTTGGCTCTTAAACTGTATGTTTAACGAAGCTGCTTTACTTTGTATTTACATGCAGTTAAAACGATTGTCTGCATAAACAAAAATAATCCGAAACTTTTACCGATTGGTGAAGTTTTCGGATTATTTTTGTTGTTATAACGAAATATTAAAATTCCGTATGCTCGTTCGGTAAAACGCGGTATTATGCGGAAAATTTTTCAACAAACTCTATGATAGGTGTATTGTCGTCCAGCCCGTGGGGATGGTGTGCACAGTTTGCTTTGCCGATGGAAACAATTATTCCGCCGTTTTTTCGATAATACTTTTCAAGAACAGCTCCGTTTTCTTCGTAAGGAACAATGTTATCGGAATCTCCGTACACCAGTATAACGGGGATTCTGTTCTCCAGAAGCAATTGCATTTTATCAATGGGATGCTCTCTGTAGCAGATAAGCTGCGACAAATCCATGCCGGTCGTCTCTATAAATTCCGGCAGCATTTCATTATTTGCTTTTCCGAAGCCGGCGGGGCACGAAAGGAGATTCATTACCGGCGCATCCAGATAAAGAGCCGAAACGCATTCCGGGTATTTTGCTGCGAATTTGCTTGCTATCAGTCCACCGCAGCTCATGCCGACGGGAACGCATTTTTTATACAAGCCGTATTCTTCCGATAAATATGCGGCAAAACGCTTTTTTAAATCAAGGTCTTCATCAAGACACCAACGGGTAATATTTTTTATAAAGGCAAGATGCCAACCCTTTTTCACCATTTCAATTTCAAATTCCGGAAAAGCGCCGAAATATTCAGCTTTTAACAACCAGTTTTTGTTTTCGTTTGCATTTTCGGGAAAAACAAGAACAGCTTCTCTTCCTTCAAACAGAAAATCAAGTCGCTTAAAGCCATTCCAGATTGATTCGGTCATTCAACCACCGCCTTTATTGAATTATTGCTCATTTTTTGATATTCTTTCGTTTTCAGCTTTGTTTTTGTTACAATAATCTTCCGGACACAGTATTTATATGTATTTTTTAATAACTTTCTGTAATTCTTCTTTAATAATCTGATGTCCTTCGATAGTGGGATGAATGCCGTCAGCGGTCCAATAACCTGTGTTACCGTCAGCTGATAATTCATCAAATCTTTTTTGAAGCGGAACAAAATCAAAATTATATTTTTTTGCAATTTGCTTTGATATTTCAGCCATTTTTCTTACTTCGGAATCAAACTCATTCCATAATTTTTCTGTGCAGGAGCCTTTTAAGATAAAAGTTTCTAAAATTATAATTTTGATTTCAGGCAGGCTTTCTTTGATTTCATCAATCAGCATCTCATAAATCATTCTGAATTTTTTCGGGCTTACACCGCAGTTCATAGTGAGTTCGTGAGAAACATCGTTGACACCTATGAGGATTGACATATAATCGGGTTTTAAATTTATTATATCTTCCTTGATTCTGGCGTAAACATCGGTGATTCTGTCTCCGCTTTTGCCGCGATTGATGAATTTGATTTTATCTTTGTTATTCTTTTCAAATTCAGAGGCAAGCATAAACGCATATCCGCAGCCTAAGCCGGAATTGATCTGCTCCTCGTCATCTCTGTTTGCATCTGTTATTGAATCACCCTGAAACAAAAATGTTTTCATATCAAAAAACTCCTTTTTAATACACTGAACAAAAAGCAAAAAGCACCTGAACCACATTATATATCAGTTATTTAACAATGAACTGTGAATCTGCGATTTCTGCAATTTCTTCTGCTGTGGTTGCTGTTTTCATCATTTCGGCAACCTTGCTTCTTCTTTCGCGAAGTTCAGCATACATCTGATCACGCTTTTCGGCCGTGATGGGATAGAAAAGCTTGGGAACGATACCGAGAGCACCTGTGATGCGGGGAATACCCGTGCCAAGAGCAAAAATCCACCATTTTGTTCTGTCACTCTGTGTTCCGATAGTAGCACCCTGAACGTAACCGATACCCTTAAGAATGAGGCTGTTAATACTGCCCATAACTGCCATCTGAAGCTTTGCGATTGTTGTTTGTGCAACGCCGAGCATAGCTTCTGCACGGTAGCCATTCTTCCATTCGCAGTAGTCCATTGTTTCGTTGCCTATTTCTGCGGGAATAACTCGCCTTAAGCCGTAAACACACATTTCGAAAATTTCTTCAATACCCATCATTGGCAGAATAATATGCTTTTTCTGGAAGTTGTTATTGATTGAACCCAATCCGAAAACAGTCAACCACAGGAAGTCAGTCCATGCATCTTCGAAAATCCACAGAGCCTTTGTTGAAAATCTCTTTCTGAGAGGCTCGACAAAGCTGTAGCTGATAAATTTAATCGGGAAGGCAGGAATACCGACAATGGTTTGCCATGTGATAGAGCCGATAACGTCAATATAGAAGTTCGCTCGACCTGTGCCTACAGAAAAACCGTTGAAAAAATTTGAAAGCACACAAATAAACATAGGCTTATTTGTGACGATAGCTTTCAACCCCTGAATTACACTCGGTTTCTTAATGGTCTGCGCAACTCTTTCTCTGGTGGTAATGAAGAAATAAAGACAGAATGCAGCGCCGAGAACTGCAAATGAAACACCGAAGGTTGCGAAAAGCTTGGGAAGCTTGATCTTAATCTTGTTGTTGATTACAAGGTCATAGATGATACCGAATATCTGCCTCGGAACGTCTTCAACGAAATGCGACATAAGATTAGCCGTCGCAATAAGCCTTGAACGGTCCAATGGCTCCGGTGTTATCGTTGAGCCGAAGCCTGAACGGGCAAGGCCGGTGAAGGTGTTGGCGGTTTCGGTAACGATTGACATTGCAAAATAGAAAATCCATTTGGGAAGGTAATCTCCCGGAGTATCGGGAAAAATAAAGGGAATCAGCCAATACCATAATCCCAAAATAGTGAGAGGAAGCTGACCGAGAAGAAGATATGGTCTGAATTTACCCCAACGGGTTCTGGTCTTTTCAACAATAACCCCGATAAAGGTATCGTTGAAGGTATCCCACACAGTTGCAACAATGTTCTGAATTGCAAGATAGTTGAAATCGATTTTTACAACATCATATATGTATCGCTCTTTGAAATCGTTGATATTCAGGCTCTGAGCAGTATCCTCAAGAACATAAGCAACAGTTTCTTTTATGCCGACAAATCGTCTGTTTTTCAGCAGAACAGAGTTATCGGTTGTTTCAACAAATTCTCTTTCTGTTGACATAATTTCACCTGACTTTCTAAAAGTATTAAGTAATTTCAAAAATAATTATTACAGTAACACTGATTGAAAATAGTCTTTATGCCTGCGCTGTGTTTTCAACAGCTTTCAGCCATTCACCGGCAATAATCATATGACCCGCTATGGTGGGATGAGTTCCGTCCCAGATAAAATATTCAATTCTCGATCTTTCTGCATTTTCTCTAATTTTGTCATAAAGAGGAACGAAAATGCAATTGAATTCCTCGGCAACGCTCTTTGCCGCCGCCCTGATTCTTGCGTTTGCCGCCTCACGGTATGCAACAGAGTCCTCGGGATCACTGCTGTCGGGTCTTTTGAAGGGTCCTTCAACTCCGTCGGGATGCGGTGTAAATTTATAGGAATAGTCCGATTTATCAAGCGGATAATAAAACGGCTCACATACTATGATTTTTATACTGCCAAGCTCATTTCTTGTTTTTTCAAGAATTGCACGGAGATTTGCTTCATAGCGCTGTGCCGTTTCGTCGGGCGTGATTCCGGCAAAATAGCCGTGTCCGCCGTCGTTTGCTCCCACAAGAATGCTTAAGACGGTCGGCTTGTTATCGATAACATCTTCCTGCCATTTTTTGAGAAGTTCCTCTGATCTCTCGCCCGAATAGCCTTTGTTTATGAATTTGGGCATATTCTCCGCATTTTCAAGTGCAAGCTGTGATGCAACTATATACTGATAACCGTGACCCATAATGTGGTTGCAGTCCATGCACTTGCCTCGGTTTCCGTCGGTTATGGAGTCACCCGAAAACAGCACAACATCATTTTTGTTAAGCTTCATAAAGGAATCCTCACCTTCTTTCTCATCTGTCAGAAGTGCATTACGGAAAAAATCAAGGCAATTTGTATTTTCTTCTCACAATTTGTTTTCGTAAATAATTGTTTTCTTTGGCATAGTCTGCTGAAAACACAAGAATTACCGCTGTTAAACAATGTAAAAAGCAAGATTTGCCGAGATAATCATTCCCATTATACTTCTTCTATTTTAAATTTTATCATTTTACATAAAAAAAATAAAGGTCATTATTAGAGAAAAAAGTGTCCTTATTTGCAATAAAAACAGTTGAAAAAGCATCCTCAATAAGATATACTGAATATAACAGGCGGTGATTGTTATGAGAAATGACCTGATAGAAAGACTTATCATGCACACGTATGAGAACCCTTCTTTTTTGCTTAAAAATAAAAATGATGATGAAAGAATCATCATTGAGGGCTCCAAGTTAATGAAAAAAGAAAAGCTTATTGCGGTAAGAGCCGATACAAATACTAATCATTTTCCGGAACACAGTCACGATTATGTTGAGATTATTTATATGTATCAAGGAACAAAAACCAATATTATAAACAATGAAACCGTTGTTCTTAATAAGGGAGATATCCTTTTTATGACCCAAAATTGCAGGCAGGAAAATCTGCCCTCAACCGAACAGGATATAGCGGTCAATTTCGTTGTTTTGCCTCATTTCTTTGAGAAAGCTCTTGAAATGCTGAATAGCGAGGAATCATTGTTGCACAGTTTTATAATTCAATGCTTGCGAGGCGATAACGGTAAATCAAGCTATCTTCATTTCAAAGTTTCAGATGTGCTGCCTGTGCAGAATCTTATTGAAAACCTTATCTGGAATTTGCTTGATGACCGCCAGGAGCAAAGAAATATAAACGAAACAACAATGGGTCTTATTTTGCTTCAGCTTCTCAGTCACATTGATGACCTTGATTATAACGGTGACGACAGCAGCCTTATATTCCACGTGCTGAAATATATTGAGGCGCATTTTGCGGGCGGCAGCCTGACAGAGCTTTCGCAGATGCTTTTTTACGATTTCAATGCACTGTCAAAGCAGATTAAAAAGCTGACAGGTAAAACCTATACGGAGCTTGTGCAGGAAAAGAGAATGTCTCATGCTTGTTTTCTTCTTGAAAGTACAAACCTCGGAATTTCGGAAATTTCGCAGCTTATAGGTTATGAAAACATCAGCTATTTCCACCGTGTTTTTCGTAAATTCTATAGTATGTCGCCCAAAAAATACAGAGACAAAACGGTTACCAAATAAGAAATTGCGGGTGTGATAAAGAAGAATATTGGGTAAAGTAAAATTATAACAGATAAAGCCGTGAATCGTTGAGTATTCTCGGCTTTATACTTTTAAAAAATTAGGTTTCACAGTTGATTATAATGATTTAACAGTAGGTTTTTGTTGTAATTGCGGTATAATTCAATTCAGCGAATAAGGACACTTTTCCAACTAAAATGTGTCATTTACTTCTCTGTACCATAATGATAAAATTAAGATGCCTATTGGTGAAAACACACTAATTAACCCAACAAATATATAACGGAGGCTAATTATGAAAAGATTTATTTCAATTATTCTTGTAATGGTTATGATGTTTGCATGTGCTGCACCTGCATTTGCCGTTCAGTCTGAGTCAGAACAGACAGCTGTATCTGCTGCAGAGGAAGAAAACGATGACAATGTATTCATCGCTTTCTTCGATAAACTGTTTGCAAAAATCAGGGCGTTTTTTAACAGTGTGAAATATTATTTCATAATAAAAAAAGAAGGCGTTCCCAATACTATGGATAAAAACGCAATACATATGCTCAAATCGGTTGAAGACGCTATAGGCGACAGCTTTATTATCACAACCGAGGACGGCAAGGTTATTGCAATTGACGGCGGTTATAAATTTGAAACCGATTACTTCATTCAGTACCTCAAGGCTGTCACGGGGCAGATTGTGCCGAAAATTGATGTTTGGTTTCTGACTCATCCCCACACTGACCATGTTCAGGTTTTCAACGAAGTGGCTGAAAATCGCACAAATCAGGTAAAATTCGACAAGGTTATTCTTAAATACGCTCCATATGACTTTTACGCTTCCATTAACTCAACGGAAGGTGCGGAAATGGTGGGCGAGTTTGACAGAATAAGTAAGGCTTTCCCCGAAAAAGTTCAGATTATCAATGACGGCGATGTTTTCAATATCGGTGCTGCAAAAATAACCACGCTTTTCACCTTTGACCCTGCTTTCACAAACGTTAATGATTCCTCTTTGATATTCCGCATGGATTTGGGCGGAAAAAGCGTATTGTTTACCGGTGATGCCGCTGTAAGCTCAGGCAACAAGGTACTTGCCAACCCCGAATACAAGGAGCTTCTGGATTGCGATATATGCAAAATGTCACACCACGGACAGGCCGGTGTATCGAAAGAATTCTATGAAGCTGTCGACCCCGAAATCTGCCTGTGGCCTACGCCTTCATGGGTATGGAACAACTCACATGAATCTCTTGTGCTCCTGACGCCTGAAGTTCGTGCGTGGATTGAAGAAATCGGTGTAGAGAAAAACTATCTTTCCTGGCAGGGCTCGCAGGTTATATATCTGGATTAATCGACACCCGGCACCGAAGAAATACTATAACAGAATACAGGCGATTGTTCATCCATTAATACTGATGGGATGATAAAATAGTGTTGTCAAATCAAATTGCTTTGTGTTATATTAAATATGCAATTCAATCGAAGGTATTGTTATGAAATCGGTAAGAAGAATAATCGCAGCTTCGCGAATTACGAGCTTTCAAAAATTAAAAATTATCATAAAAGGGTGATTGCTTTGAAAAAAATTCTTTCTGTTATTCTTTCGTTTATTTTCCTTTTCCCCTCATATATTTTCAGTTTTCTGCCGTCAAAAGCAGATACGGATTTTGCAATTGAGGCAATTGCGGCTGTGTCCGTGAGCGGAATTGAAAACGGTATTATATCGGAAAAAGCCGAATTTGATTTCGGAGATGCCGATTGCGGCTGGTTCAATTATTACGGCATCAGCTATAAATCCGACGCATATATGAAAGGCATAATTACATATAAGCTCAAAGGTGAACAGTATTCCGAGGAATTCTTCCTTGAGCCTTCGGACGGCACAAAGCCTTTTTACAGCTTTATTGACGGTGTGCTTGACAAGACCAAATCAAACACTCTTTGCAAAATAACACTCGAACCTCTTGATAAGGATGCGGCGGTGTTTGAGCTTGTCGGCCTTGACGTGTTCAACCGTGAAGTGCCCGATAAAAACGTTTATCTTCAGAACAGCGAATATAAAATCGGTGTCAATCTTCTCTGGGGCGGCGCGCTGGATTACCTTGAAGACCTGGATTCCGACGTGCAGGCGGTTATGGTTGACGGCTTAACCAAGGTTGATTCGGATGCTTCGGAGAGATACGGTGTAAAATCCGTCAACAATAACGTTAACCTCATCAACCGTCACGATACGGGCAGACTTGTTCAGCAGTCCTACTACGGCACCTTTGATTGCGATGCTTATAAGAGCGCCATGTACGACGAACACAAGTGGAATTATAACCCCGTGCAGGGCGGCAATCAGTATAACGAGAGCAGCAAAATAGTTGACCTTGTTGTGGGCGATGACTATATCTATATCAAGTGCAGACCCCTTGACTGGGCAAAGCCTGCGACGGATATTAGCCCTTCGTATATGGAGGCAACCTACAGCATCTGCGACGGTGCCGTTGAGATAGCCTGCAGATTCGTTGATTTTTCGGGTTATCCCGAATACTACACAACTCAGGAGCTTCCCGCCTTTTACTGCATAGAGCCCTTCAACAGATTCGTTTATTACGGCGGCGATGCACCCTGGACCGGAGATAAAAATTACTCTTATCAGAACGAACTCATTTTCTGGCCTGATGCAGGCTACCCCAATTTCCAGGCAACGGAAAACTGGTCGGCATTTATCGGCGAATTTGACGACAGCTTCGGAATCGGTATTTATACGCCTCACCACGGAAATTTCCTTGCCGGTGTCCTGGCCAGGGAAACCACCACAGATAAAGACCCGTCCGTAGCACCGCAAACATCATATATTGCGGCTGTTAAGCATAACACTTTCCGAAGCTTCGTTCCGAGCGAATACAATTACTATATCGCAACCGGTACGGTTGACGAAATGCGTGAAAGCTTTGATAACCTGAGGTGATTAAAATGAAAAAAATACTTTCGCTTTTTCTTGCTTTTTTATTTGTAATCGGAGGTATGAGTATGGCTTATGCAGAGAATGCCGATGCAAAGCTTTATAACACCTATGGCAACGATATGCTTTTTCAGCAGAATAAGGATGCTGTTTTCGCAGGCACGGCATCTGCAGGTGCAAAAATAACCGTTGAAATGTATAGTGCGGCAGGTGAGCTTGTTGCAAGCGGAAGCTCAACAGCCTCGGCTGACAGCACTTTCACCGTATCGTTCCTTGCTCCCGCAGGCAGCTACGAGGAATACAAAGTAATTCTCAAAGAAAATTCCGTTGAATTTGCACAGCTTGACAACGTTGTTTTCGGCGAACTCTGGCTGGCAAGCGGTCAGAGCAATATGCAGTATCCCCTTGCTCAGGCAAAGGGCGGCGCGGATATGTTCAAAAATTCGCAGAAGCTCAGCAAATGGCTCCGTGTTCTGCATATGCCTATTTATTGCAACAACAACGAGGTTGATACTTTTGTCGATCCTCAGCAGGATGCTGTCGGCGCAGTATGGACTACGGGTGAGAATGGGCACGTTTACAATATGAGTGCCGTTGCCTATTATTTTGCGGTGCAGATGATGGAAGAACTTGATATGCCCGTAGGCATACTCAACGCTTCGCTTGGCGGCTCTGCAATTGCAAGCTGGCTTTCGAGAGACGCCATTGACGGCGACAGCAAAGTCAAGAATTATCTTATTTCCACCGAGAAATACATAGAAAAATCAGATTGGGAAAAGACAAAACCAAGCATTTACCACGATATGACCTCCAACTATAACCACAAGATTCATCCACTCAGGAATTTCAGACCCTCGGGTATGATCTGGTATCAGGGTGAAACTGACCTGATGTTCGAATGTACAGAGGAAGGCTATGCGGATTTCTATGATCTGATGCAGCGTTCATATTCTGAGCTTTTCGGCTATGAAAACAAGCGTATGCCCTTTATCTGCACGCAGATTGCAGCCTATCTTTACTCTGATGACGGTCTGAATATGTTGGACTGGAATATCAATTACTGCAATATTCAGGCGGCACAGCCCGGGTCGAGAGCAACCGTAACAATTTATGACGTGCCTCTCACGTTTGTGCCCGAGGCAGGATCAATCCACCCCGAATGCAAGCAGGAAATAGGCGAGAGAATGGCGTTTGCTGCAAAGGGTCTCGTTTACGGCGGCGATGATGATTACACAGCTGCAACCGTTGAAAAAGCGGAAATCCGTGACGGCGGCGTTTATGTCACATTCAGAAATACAGGTGACGGACTTGCCTGCGGCGGCGATGAGCTTCACGGCTTTGCGGTTTGCGGCGCAGACGGCGTTTACGTTCAGGCTAATGCCGAAATCGTTTCGGCAGATACTGTAAGGGTGTGGAGCGATGATGTGACAGCACCTGCATCCGCAAGCTATGCGTACTGCGTGAGCAATATGCGCTCCAATCTTTACGCAACGGCAGACGGCAATCTTGCCTTGCCCGTAAGTCAGTTTGTAACGGACAAATCCGTAGGCACTCACTATTGGTTTGACAGACCGTGGACGGACTGCAACGATGAGCTTACCTGGCACGTTATGAACGAAATGGAGGCCAACAGGGATTATTCTTCCTGGTCGGCAGAGGGTGCGCAAATCACCTTTACAAACGGTGTTATGAACTTAAATGGCGGCACGGAATTCACCTTAAGCCCCGCACTCAATTATAAATCGGGTAAAAAATTTGAAGATACCGATAATGATTATTCCGATTACGGCAAGATGAGCTTTTACGTTCGCAATAACGGCAGTGCAGACGTTGAATTGAGCGAAATCAAAATTTCAAAAAATTCACTTGAATGGTATTCGCCTGCGGTTAACGGCACAAAGGGTGTTGAAGCAACAATCCCTGCCGACGGTGAGTGGCATCTTGTAACAGTTGACCTTAACAGACTTTATCTTTTCGGCAATGAGGGTGGTGCAGGCAGACCCTGCGGCAGGCTCAATAAGGTTGAGGAAATCCGCTTTGCTTTTGCAAGCGAAAACGATGCCGATATCAGCATTGATAATATCCGTTTTGCGCCCGATACTTCGGACGGTAAGATGCAGTTTGACCCCGATATTAATACCGCAGATACAATAATCGAAAAAATCTCTGCCATATTCATAAAAACTATCGGCGCAATCATATCACTTTTCAGATAAAAACAGCGGCTGCTTCACACACGGAGCAGCCGTTGTTTTATCTGCCATGTTCATATCGGAATCAAACTGCGTTCTGCCGCACGACGTAACCGAGTTCCGATACCTCATACATTTTGTTTTTTGTAATTTGCAATTCCTTTCGGTTGTTAATGATAACTTGAAACAATGTGTGTTTAACCGCCGTTAACAATTTATTCATTGAATCCGTTATGAACACTCGTACCAGAAAAAGAAGTGATTCCGCAGGAATTGCTTCTTTTTTGTTTTATCAGCAAGTGGTTCGAAAGGGCATAAAGAAATTCCTGAAAATCGCCGTCATCAAGTGCACATCAGTTTTTGGGCAAAAAAAGAAGGAGTTTTTTCAAACCCCAACATTATAATAATAACTCATTGTTTATTCAATGTCAACAGGAATTGCAGATGTTGTTGACATATTAACCAATTTTCTGCGTTTTACACAAGCAAAACAAGTTAACTTTATACAAATTTCCAACTTGAAAACCCCAAAAATATATGCTATATTATAGTCAAGGAAAGGGTGATACCGATGAGAAGGTAAAAACCTTAAGACTTGATAATTTCAAATAATCAAAGCAAAAATTGAAATTTAACAGTCTTAGCCACAATCTTAAAAGAAGCGAAAATCAAAAATCGAATAATTTAAGATTGGACAATATTGCAGAAAGAGAGGTTACCCAAAGATGTTAGATACTAAGAGTTATCAGAAATAGCCCTTGATTGATTGTGTAAAGAAACATCAGTCAAGGGCTATTTCTCATTTACGAATAAATTTTTACCGTTGAAACCGTTGCGGTTTCGGCGTTTTTTTATATTCATTCCATCCGAAATTATAAAACCGGCGATTCACCGATTTGTGAATTGCCGGTTATTTTTTTAAAATCCGCCGCCGACCGTAATTATATAATCAATCTTGGCATCCGCCTTGTTAATCATGATTCCGCTGATATCAAGATGCCTGATTTCAGGGTCGCAGGTATATTTCCATGTTCCCTTTTCAATAATACCGTCTTTATTTATTTTTACCTTTACCGTTGCGTCAACATAATGAACAGCAATATCCGCATTTTCAACATCAACATCAAATTGCGGAAATTCGGCAAGAACCTTTGAAATATCGCCGAGAACAGTTATTGCATGGCCCACCGTGCCTGCATACGCATCGCCGTGAATTCCGTCCGTCTGTTCTTTCATCGTCATTTCAACAACCGTATACTCGCCGCTTTTATAGGCTTTGATGTTTTTTACGTCGGAAACAGAAAGGTTATCGAATCCGCCGGTTATGCCGTCAAAATCAAAAGCATTCTTCTCAATGACCGATGCAATGGCAGGTTCAAGAATTTTAATAAAGAATCCGAGTGCGCCGTCACCGTCATTGATTATAAGCTCATCGAGAACCATAACCTGATTTGATTTAGCTTTAGGCTTTGATTTTTCAGCTGCTTTTTTATAAAAATCAATGATTTCTTCTTTTGCCCACTGCGATGGATCTGCCGTGAGTTCGATTGCAGTTGTTGTGCCTTCCGCAGCATCATTTACTGTTGTTAACGGTATGCTTTCGGCTTCAACCGATGTTTTTTCCGTATTTGATTCCTCAAAGGTATTTTCAAACACCGACGTTTGCGAAAATGAATCTGTTTCGGACGGCAACTTCGCTTTTTGATTACCGTCATTGCAGGCGGTGAATGATAAAAGCATGATCAAAGCCGTTAAAAGCGCAACTGTTCTTTTCATAGCAACTCTCCTAAATGTATTTCATATAATTATCTTATAGCATCAGGGAGTTAAAGTCAATGCATGTTTTAAAATCGACGTGTATTAATCAATCTGCAATAAAGTGAACCCCGAGCGCACCTCTTGCGCTGTGCAGGCTTATCATGCAGCCTGTAAAAGCTGTTATTATTTGTTTGAACCCTTTGTCTTTCAGCTTTTTTTCTATTGAATCAAGTTGAGCGGAATCTACCCCCGAATGATAAATGAACGCTGACGAGAAATCTATTTTTTCATATTTTTCAAGCTGTTCGTTCACATATTGAGCTCGGACTTCCTTGGCTTTGCCGCGATATTTTTTTGTAACTTCAATTCTGCCGTTTTCCATTGCAGCGCAGGGCTTAACCGAAAGCAGGCTTGCCCCGAAAGCCGCTGCTGCCGAGCATCTTCCCGAACGGCGCAAAAAATCTATGCTGTCCAGAACATAACTCACTCTTGCAGAAGGAACAAGCGAAGAAAGGCGGGAATATATTTCCTGTGCGCTTTTTCCGCTATCTCGCATTTCGCATGCTTTGATTGCAAGCAGAGCTATTCCGCCTGCAAGAGTGCGAGTATCTAAAACATAAACATTTTCAAGCATCGATGCAGCCATTTTTGCATTTCGGAAGGTTGATGACAGTTCCGAGCAAAAAGAAAGGTGAACAACCTCTCCCCCATCCTGCAAAAGTGTTTCAAAAAAATCGGTGTATTCTCCGGGAGAAACCGCAGAGGTTTTAGGAATTTTTCCCGTTTTGTCAACAAAATCAAAAATTTCCTGCGCCGTAATATCAACGCTGTCCCTTCTTGCCATGCCGTCAACTATAACATACATGGGCATTATTCTTATTCCGTATCTGTCCGCAACATTCTTCGGCAAATCCGCCGCACTGTCCGCTGTTATAATAACCTGCTTCAAAAAATCACTCCATTCACGTTTATACAATTGCCTGTTGAGGAATTTTTATGCAAAACTCTTGCTTTAAATCTAAAATATGATAAGATAATAAGAAAAGCAAAAAAAGCCAAAGCAGGTGAAAATATGAAAGCTAAAATTACCCTTGCCAAAGAATTCAGAATAGGCGATATCGACAAACGCATTTACGGCTCGTTCATTGAGCATCTCGGCAGAGCCGTTTACGGCGGCATATACGAGCCGGGGCATCCGACAGCAGATGAAAACGGTCTTCGCCAAGACGTTATTGATTTGGTTAAAAAGCTTAATGTTCCCATCGTTCGTTATCCCGGCGGCAACTTTGTTTCCGGCTATAATTGGGAAGACGGTGTAGGCCCTGTTGAAAACAGACCCAAAAGGCTTGACCTTGCATGGGGCACAACCGAGCCCAACACCTTCGGCACCAACGAGTTCATGAACTGGTGCAAAAAAGCAAATGCAAAATGCATGATGGCTGTCAATCTTGGCACAAGAGGCGCAGACGAAGCAAGAAATCTTGTTGAATACTGCAACCATAAGTCAGGCTCATATTGGTCGGATTTGAGAAGAAGCCATGGCGTTGAAGAACCCCATAACATCAAACTTTGGTGCCTTGGCAACGAAATGGACGGCGGTTGGCAGATGGGTGCAAAAACTGCGGTTGAATACGGCAGAGCAGCCCTTGAAGCTTCAAAAGTCATGAAATGGACTTCCCCCGGAATTGAAACCGTTCTTTGCGGTTCTTCAAGCAGAAATATGAGCACCTTCGGTAAATGGGAAGCCGAAAGCCTTGAAATTGCTTATGACAGCATAGACTATGTTTCGCTGCATCAATACTACGGCAACCATGACGACGATGTTATGAGCTTCCTTGCAAGAAGCCTTGAGGTTGATGATTTTATATATTCAATCATCTGCACCTGCGATTATGTGAAGGCAAGAAAGCGTTCAAAGAAAACCATAAATCTTTCATTTGACGAATGGAATGTTTGGTATCACTCAAACAATGCGCCTTATGAAAAATGGAGCATGGCTCCTGCACTTCTTGAGGATATTTATAATTTCGAGGATGCCCTTCTTGTCGGCTCGCTTCTCATAACCCTTCTTCGCCATTGCGACAGAGTTAAAATTGCCTGCCTTGCTCAGCTTGTTAACGTTATTGCTCCGATTTTCACCAAAACAGGCGGCGGAGTGTTTGAGCAGACAACATATTTCCCGTTCATGCATCTTTCAAACTACGGCAGAGGCAGCGCCCTTCTTCCGCTCATTGATTGCCCCAAATATGACTGCAAGGCATTCACCGATGTTCCTTACGTTGAATCAATCGCTACTTATGACGAAGAAAACGAAGAAATGGCAATTTTCTGCGTTAACAAGAGCCTTGACGAAAGCGTTGTTCTTGACGTTAACCTCATGGATTTCGGCGGTTACAAGCCCTGCGAGTTCATTTCAATGGACGGCTATCACAGAAAAGATGAAAACACTTTTGACAACATCAAGGTTAAGCCTCACAACAACCCTGTTCCCGCTCTTGACGGCTCCAACCTTGAGGTTGAGCTTAAGCCATTCAGCTGGAATGTAATCAGACTTAAAAAAGCTAATTAAAAATCAGGCCGTAAGAATCCTCGAAAGATTTTTACGGCTTTATTTTTATTACTCAATTGACATAATCGTTTAGCACATTTATAATGATTAATAATATACTTACCAAAAGCAGGTGAACAGATGCTTTATATCGGAATTGATTTGGGAACTTCGGCAGTCAAGCTTCTGCTTGTTGACCAAAACGGCGAAATCCTTAATGAAGTTTCAAAGGAATATCCTGTTTTTTATCCGCGCTCCGGCTGGTCAGAACAAAACCCCGAGGATTGGCGCAAAGCGGTTATTGAAGGAATAAAAGAACTGACCGAAAATGCCGATAAATCGGCTGTTGCGGGAATCGGCTGCGGCGGCCAGATGCACGGCCTTGTTGTCCTTGACGAAAAAGATGAGGTCATCCGCCCTGCAATTCTCTGGAACGACGGAAGAACGGCGGCACAGGTTGACTATCTTAACAACTCGGTCGGAACCGATATTCTCTCCGAATGCACGGCCAACATTGCTTTTGCGGGGTTCACCGCCCCGAAGCTGCTGTGGATGAGAGAAAACGAGCCTGAGCTTTTTGCAAAAATCAAAAAAATAATGCTCCCGAAGGACTATATAAATTATATCCTCACAGGTGTTCATTCAACCGATTATTCAGATGCCTCAGGCATGCTGCTGCTCGATGTTAAAAACAAATGCTGGTCCCGTAAGATGCTGGATATATGCGGTGTAAAGGATGAACAGATGCCAAAGCTTTTTGAAAGCTTTGAGATTATCGGAGAACTGAAAAAAGAAACAGCCGATGAGCTTGGTTTCGGCAACGCTGTCAAGGTTGTTGCCGGCGCAGGCGACAACGCGGCAGCTGCGGTCGGCACAGGCACTCTCGGCGGCGGCAAATGCAACATCTCGCTCGGCACATCGGGAACAATCTTTATTTCAGACACTTCCTTTAAGGTTGACACAAACAACGCACTCCACGCATTTGCGCATGCGGACGGCAACTATCATCTCATGGGCTGCATGCTTTCGGCAGCTTCCTGCAATAAATGGTTCATGGATGAAATTCTGCGTGACAGCGATTATTCCGCCATCCAGTCAGAAATCACGGATGAGAGGCTCGGCAGAAACAGAGTATATTTCCTGCCATATCTTATGGGTGAAAGAAGCCCGATAAATGACACCGACGCAAGAGGCGTGTTCATAGGAATGTCGGCCGATACAACAAGGAGCGATATGCTGCAGGCCGTTCTTGAGGGCGTAGCCTTCGCAATCCGTGACAGCCTTGAGGTTGCAAAAGCTCTCGGAATCCGGATTGAACGCAGCAACATCTGCGGCGGCGGAGCAAAAAGCCCGCTTTGGAAAAAGATTATGGCCAATATCCTCGGAATTCCGCTTGATACGGTCAAAACCGAGCAAGGCCCCGGCTACGGCGGAGCAATTCTTGCAATGGCAGGCTGCGGGGAATACAAAACCGTGAGCGATGCCTGTGATAAGCTTGTCGGAATATCCGAAACTGTTTTTCCGGATGCAAAGCTTGTTGAGCTTTATGAAAAGCAATACCAAAAATTCAGAAAAATATATCCGTCACTCAAAGAAGTATTTGCGGATTTAAATAAGGAGCAATAACATGAGCGAAATTTTTAAAAATATACCCAAAATCGCATACGAAGGCGCAAAGAGCAAAAATCCCCTTGCTTTCAAATTCTATGATGCAGAAAAAATAATAATGGGCAAGCCGATGAAGGATTACCTTCCCTTCGCCATGGCCTGGTGGCACAACCTCGGTGCGGCAGGCACAGATATGTTCGGCAGAGACACCGCTGACAAATCCTTCGGCGCGGAAAAAGGCACAATGGAGCATGCAAAAGCAAAGGTTGACGCAGGCTTCGAATTCATGCAGAAGCTCGGCATTGAATATTTCTGCTTTCATGACGTTGACCTTGTTCCCGAGGACGAGGATATCAACGTAACAAACGCAAGGCTTGACGAAATCGGTGACTATATTCTCGGCAAAATGAACGAAACCGGCATCAAGTGCCTTTGGGGAACCGCAAACATGTTTTCAAATCCCCGCTTCATGAACGGCGCAGGCAGCACAAACAGCGCAGAGGTATATTGCTTTGCCGCCGCCCAAATCAAAAAGGCTCTTGATTTAACAGTTAAATTCGGCGGAAAAGGCTATGTTTTCTGGGGTGGCAGAGAGGGCTATGAAACCCTTCTTAACACCGACATGAAGTTTGAGCAGGAAAATATCGCAAAGCTCATGCACATGGCTGTTGACTACGGCAGAAAAATCGGATTCACAGGTGATTTCTATATTGAACCCAAGCCGAAGGAGCCGATGAAGCATCAGTATGATTTCGATGCCGCAACCGCAATCGGGTTCCTGCGCCAATACGGCCTTGACAAGGATTTCAAGATGAACATTGAGGCAAACCATGCCACTCTTGCGGGCCACACTTTCCAGCATGAACTGAGAGTATCCGCAATCAACGGCATGCTTGGCAGCATTGACGCCAACCAGGGCGACTATCTTCTCGGATGGGACACGGATGAATTTCCGTTTGATGTTTATGAGGCAACAATGTGCATGTATGAAGTTATAAAAGCCGGCGGACTTACAGGCGGCCTGAACTTTGACGCCAAATGCCGCAGACCGAGCAACACCTATGAGGACATGTTTGAAAGCTACATTCTCGGCATGGACACCTTTGCTCTCGGCCTTATCAAAGCGGCCGAAATCATTGAGGACGGCAGAATAGATGACTTCATCAAAAACAAATATGCAAGCTATGAAAGCGGTATCGGTGCAAAGATAGCATCGGGCGAAGCAACTCTTGAAGAGCTTGCCGCTCACGCTCAGACTCTCGGCAAAACCGCAATCCCCGATTCGGGCAAGCAGGAAAGACTTGAAGGAATTTTAAACAGCATTCTTTTTTCATAAAAACACCAATAAATAAAGCAACCCCTCCGTGCCGACTTCAATCGGGCGGAGGGGCTTTTTATGCCTTATTGTTTTTTATCCTTTTCTATGGTTTGCAAGAACTGATTGGCCATTGAAACGGCGTTTCCTGCGCCAAGCTTTGAAGCAATTGTGCTGATTGGCTTGAGCGGGATTTTTCCGATAGTTTTAAGAACGGGCATATCGTTATCAACCGTTATATTTGCATGGTTTTTGATAAGCTTCTGAACCTCGCTGTTGAAAATGATATCGCCGAGATTATCGTTGAGTGAAAGACTGTCCGGGTTAATATCTTCGCTCGAATTGAACCAGTTGCGCACAAAGCTTTTGCAGCCTTCGGGGAGAATATAGTCGGGGTTTGGAACATCCGTTCCGTTAATCTTTATTTTATGGGTGAGTTTACCTGCTTTTGCGGTGATAACATTCTCACCCTCTTTTATGACGGCATCGAATTCAAAAATCTTATCGGCCGTCATCTCCTGCTTTTCTCCGTTAACGGTGAGAGTTACGGTGTCACAGTTGGAGTAAACCTTGATTTTTTGCTCTCTCGTTGGTCTGTCAACAAATCTTTCGCCTGCAATATGAACAAATTTTTCGTCAGACCAATGTGCTTTGTAAGCATAAAAAGCATCTTTTTTCGTCTTGCGGTCAAAGGTAACAAGGCCCTTGTTGTTTCTGCCTCTTACGCCGCCTTCGTTGCGGATGGCAGAGCCAAAGTCAAACATATTCCAGACATAAGAGCCCCAAAGCCACTCACGCTCGGTAAGAGCCTTTATATAATGCTCATGATAAAGAGCCTGGTATTCCTCGGTGTAATCTCCCTGAACAGGCGTTGCGGAATGAAGATTAGTCATGCCTTCTGCGCCGTATTCAGAAATGCAGAGCTTGATGTTCGGCTTTTTCTCATGGAAATTATCAAGCCATTCATCAATAGCATCAACCGTTTGAACATACCAGCCGAAATATTGATTGTAGCCCAAAATATCAGGTATATCATTAAGTTTTGAATTCATTGAACTGAACGTTACCTGAGCCGTTGCGGTGGGCCTTGTTGAATCAAGCTGATGAGCGATTTTGTTAAGTTCGGCAATTCCTTCTTGCACACCTGAGCCTGCGCCGCCGATTGCGATTTCGTTGGCAATGCTCCAACAGAAGATTGAGGGATGGTTAAAATTCTGCTTGATAAGCTCTTCAAGCATGAATTTTGCCTGATTCTGCTTTTTCTTGCTGAATCTTGAAATAACAGGAATTTCCGCCCATACAAGGAAACCTGCCTCATCGCAAAGGTCATAGAATTTTTCGTCATGCTGATAGTGAGCAAGGCGAATTGAATTAGCACCCACCTCTTTAATGAGTTCAATATCTTTTTTGTGCTCTTCAATTGTGAGCGCATTGCCGAGGCCTTCCCAGTCCTGATGCCTTGAAACGCCCTTAATTTTAACCTGCTTTCCGTTAAGGAAGAAGCCTTTTTCGCTGTCAAAATAAAATTCACGAATGCCGAAGCGGTCGCTGACTTCATCAATAATTTCGCCGTCTTTTTTAAGCCTTGCAGTCATGGTGTAAAGATAAGGATTCTCCACGCCGTTCCAGAAAATCGGATTCTCAACAAAAAGCTTAACGGCATCGGTGTCGGCAGAAACTTCTTCTTTTGCAACCTCATTGCCGTCAGCATCGGTAATAACAAACTCCTTTGTCAGACCCATGCAGCTGCCTTCAATAAGACTTTTAACAAAAACTCTGCCATCAGCCTTGGGGGTTATATACATGCCGCAAAGGCTCATATTCAACAAAGAAAAGTGAGACTGCGCAACATCGCAAATGATGTTAACATCTCTGTAAATACCTCCGTAGAATGTGAAATCCGCCATTTGAGGATAGAGAAATTCATTTTCGCTGTTGTCAACAATAATTCGGATTTTGTTTTCATCGGGATTAAGAAAATCGGTTATTTCAAAGCGGAACATCGCATATCCGTTTTCGTGGCTGCCGATATAAATGCCGTTTATATACACCTCACAGACCGTATTGGCGCCGTTAATCTCAAGATAAACCCTGCCGTCATAGAACGGAATGGTTTTTTCATAAACGCATCTGCCTCTGTAATAGCTGTCCTCTGCGCCCTGACCGTCAAGCGCGTTCCATGTGTGCGGCAGAGAAATCTGTGTTATTTCGCCGTCTTTGATGAAAGACCAGTCATTGTTGATATTGATTGTTTTTCTCATTTTTATCACCTTTGCTTTCCCTTGATTTGCAAATATCTGTTGTTTATTATATCATTATATTTTTTAAAATCAAGTGCAGGCCCGCAACTGCCAAGTTTTGAAACGCAAAAAAGCCTTCCGCCGAAACGGAAGGCTTTCAATTCAACCTATGCAGAAATTATGCCTTTTTCTTTGTTACACTCTTGATAACAAGAAGTGTTGCGATTGTAAGAACAATGCCGACGGGAAGAGCAACAATTGCAAGGCCGGATTTTGCAAGGAAGCCCGCAATGATATATGTTACAAACGAGATTCCCGCAACTGTGAGAGCATAGGGAAGCTGAGTTGAAACGTGGTTGATGTGGTTGCACTGAGCGCCTGCCGAAGCCATGATTGTTGTGTCAGAAATGGGTGAGCAGTGGTCGCCGCAAACTGCACCTGCCATACAAGCAGAAATAGAAACTATAGTAAGGGGATTGCTTGCTTCAAATACGCTGAGAACGATGGGAATAAGAATGCCGAAGGTGCCCCATGATGTTCCTGTTGCGAAGGAAAGGCCAACAGCAATGAGGAAGATGATTGCAGGAAGAAGTGCCTGGAATGCACCTGCGCTGCCCTCAACAAGCTGGGAAATATAAATCTTTGCGCCGAGGCTGTCTGTCATAGCCTTAAGAGTCCATGCGCATGTAAGGATAAGGATAGCGGGAACCATTGCCTTGAAGCCATCGGGAAGAGAAGCCATAATATCCTTGAAGCTGATAACTCTTCTGATAAGGAAATAAACAACAGCAAATACGATTGCGATTGCCGAGCCGATAACAAGGCCGACGGAAGCATCGGAATTTGAGAATGCGTCAATGAAGCTTTCTCCGCTGAAGAAGCCGCCTGAGTAAATCATGCCGATAACGCATGTGATAATAAGAACAACAACGGGAAGAACAAGGTCAATAACCTTACCCTTGGGGTTGATATCAGCATCATCGTTAACAACACGGTCACCGCTTGTGAAGATATCGCCCTTTTCAAGAGCGTTTCTTTCATGAAGCTTCATCGGGCCGAAATCAACTTTTGCAACTGCAAGAATAACCATCATAAGAATAGTAAAAAGTGCGTAGAAGTTATAGGGAATAGCCTGAACAAAAAGGCTGATACCGCTTTCTGCGCCTGCGCCTCTTGCGAAGCCTGCAACTGCTGCTGCCCATGAAGAAATGGGAGCAATGATGCAAACGGGAGCCGCCGTTGCGTCAATAAGATATGAGAGCTTTGCTCTTGAAACCTTCTTTTCATCGCAAACAGGTCTCATAACCGAGCCGACTGTGAGGCAGTTAAAATAGTCATCAATGAAGATAAGGCAGCCGAGAAGAATTGTTGCAAGCTGTGCACCTGTTCTTGACTTGATATGCTTTGATGCCCAGCGTCCGAATGCTGCTGAGCCGCCTGCCTTGTTCATGAGTGAAACAAGCATTCCGAGAAGAACAAGGAAGATGATGATACCCATGTTGTAGCTGTCCGAAAGGCTTGCAACAAAGCCGTCGAAAAGAACATGGTTGATTGCTGTTTCAAAGTTGCCGCCCGCAAAAATGAAGCCGCCTGCAACGATGCCGATAATAAGTGAAGAATAAACTTCCTTGGTGATAAGAGCAAGAACGATAGCAATAACGGGAGGAACAAGTGCCCATACCGTTGCATATTTGCCGATGCTCTCACGTACCTTTGCGATAGCCTGCTCAATATGGGCCTTGAAACCTGCATCGTTTGTGAGGTTGTCCGCATAATTGTCAACATATTCGTGTGCGGAGTCGCCGTCAGAAAGGTCATAATCATAGATTTCGCCGTCAACGTCAACGGAAAATGCCGATGATTCCGCAGCTTCTGCACCTGCAGCCATAAGAACTGCTGCTTCGCCGTCAGCAACGGGAGTTGCGCCGTCTTCTGTTGCAATTCCGAATGCGGAAAAGCTGAACATTGCGCCGAGAAGAGCGATGATAATGCAAATCGCCGCAAACTTTCTCTTGTTTGTCATTAGAATACCTCCAAAAAAATAAGCTCCGATATACAACACGGCTGCATATCGAAGCAAAAAATCAATGCTATATCAAAGATTTTCAGATAGCGCTCCACAACCGTGACAGTACGCTGCATATTTTGCAGCGTCCCAGCAAATGCCGCCTCGGGCAAGCCTGCATTCACTTCGGCAAAAGCTCCTTTCATCCTCCGTGATTTCCCTGCGCATGAGAATTACTCTTAGCTTTCGCACCTCTATCTCTTTGATATTAACCTATACTTATTTTTTTGTCAAGGAAAAATTAGCGGCTTTTCAACAAACAGCCTATCTTTTCGCTCAAATTCGCCAACTCCCGCATTGTCATGCCTTCCGCACGCACAGCAGAGGGAAAACCGCACTCTTCAATCGCTCTGATAACAATATCTTTGGGGAATCCCGTGCCTGCGCTTATGGAGTTTGATGCGGTTTTTCTGCGCTGACCGAAGGCTGCATGAACCGTTTTGAAAAACAGCTCTTCGTCGGTTATTTCAATTTCTGGAGCTTTGCGTATATCCATGCGAATAACGCTGCTGTCAACTTTGGGTGCGGGCATAAAAGAACCTGCCGAAACATCAAAAAGCTTTCCTGCTTTTGCGTAATAATCAACCGCAACCGTAACTGCGCCCGAAAGGCGGCTGCCCACGGGAGCGCAAAGCCTTTGCGCCGCCTCCTTTTGAACCATAACGGTTATTGCCTCAATCGGAAGCCTGCTTTCAAGCAGGGCCATAATTACCGGCGATGTGATATAATAGGGCAGATTTGCGCAAACATAAACGGGCATGCCGTCAAATTTTTCTTTAATCAGAGCCGCAAGGTCTGTTTTCAGCACGTCCTGATTGATTATTTCGATGTTATCGAAATCCTTTAGCGTTTCATCAAGAATCGGCAAAAGCTTTGTGTCGATTTCGATAACCACAACTTTTTTTGCACGTTTTGCAAGCTCGGCGGTTAAAACTCCGATGCCGGCACCTATTTCAATAACTCCGCTGTTTTCGTCAATTCCGCTTTCTTCCGCCATTCTCGGGCAGATTGCGGGGTTGATAATAAAATTCTGCCCGAGCGCCTTTGAAAAATGGAAGCCGTGGCGGGCAAGAATATCTTTGATTGTTGAAACATCGGTTAATTTTTGCATCACAGTAACCTCGTATCGTTAATAATTAGCTCAAAATCGCATCCTAAGAATTCGGCAGCCTTTTTGCAAAGCACCATTCTTTCAAGAAATATTTCAAAATACTCCATAACGGGGCAGACAAGCGTGTCAATTTTGAGGGTGAGCGAAATCAGCTTATTTTCCTTATCAACATCAAGCTTTGAACTGAAAACAGCATAATTGACTCTGTCGTGAATATCATTGAAAACCGTGTTTTTATTGCGCACTCTTGAAGTACGCACATCACTTTTATCGGCAAGAATCAGCGCAGCAGCAAGCGGCGTTACCGCAGCGGCCGTTTTTTCATCATGGTGACCGATGGCGGTTGCTATTTTGATAACCTCATCAAACGGAAAATTTCTTGCCCGCAGCAGTTCAAACGCAAGGAAAGCGCCGCTTTGGGCGTGATCGGTGCGGTTGATTGCGTTTCCGATGTCATGCATAAGCCCTGCGATTTTTGCAAGCTCACATTCCCTTTCGTCGTAGCCGAGCAAGGCAAGGATTCGGCTTGCATCGGTTCCGGTTTTTACGCAATGGGCAACTCCGTGCTCCGTGTAGCCGATTGCCCCGAGAACATTGTTTGCGGCTTCAATATAGGCAAGAATTTCGCTGTCTTTCTTCAAATTTTCATAGCTTAACAAAAAACACACTTCCTTTTTCGGAAATATTGTTCAGACTTCCGTTGATTTTTCTAAAAAATATATTTATAATAGCATAGTAAGTTCAAAAAGAAGTGAAAAATTAAAAACGAAGAGTGAAGAGTTTCGGGCGGACTCCGCCCGCACCCGAATATAATTGCGGCATAGCCCCTAAACTTTTAACTTTTCATTTTTCTCTGTTCACTTAACATTCGGAGGGATATATATGTCAATTCTTGTTACAGGCGGTGCCGGATTCATCGGCTCACACACTTGCGTGGAGCTTCTCAACGCAGGATATGATACTATTATACTCGATAATCTCTGCAACAGCAAGAGCGAAAGTGTAAAACGTATAAAAGAAATCACGGGAAAGGATGTTAAATTCTACGAATGCGATATCCGTGACCGCGACGGACTCGACAAAATATTTGCCGAGAATAAGATTGACGCAGTTATTCACTTTGCGGGTCTTAAGGCTGTCGGCGAAAGCTGCTCAATGCCTCTTGAATATTATGATAACAACATCGGCGGCACTGTTATCCTTTGCGAAGCAATGAAAGCCGCAGGCTGCAAAAAAATTGTTTTCAGTTCATCTGCAACGGTTTACGGCAGCGAAAACCCCTCCCCCCTCAAGGAGAACATGCCTGAGGGCAAAACAACCAACCCCTACGGTACAACAAAGCTTTACATAGAAAGAATTCTCAAGGACCTTTATGCTTCCGATAATGAGTGGAGCATCACCCTTCTTCGCTACTTCAACCCCATCGGAGCCCATAAGAGCGGCAAAATCGGCGAGGACCCCAACGGAATCCCCAACAACCTTGTGCCCTATATTGCTCAGGTTGCTATCGGCAGAAGAGAATTCCTCAACGTTTACGGTGACGATTATGACACCCCTGACGGCACGGGTGTTCGTGACTATATTCATGTTGTTGACCTTGCTTTGGGTCACATCAGGGCTGTTGAAAAGGTTCTTAATGAAAACGGCTGCTTCACCTATAATCTCGGCACAGGCAACGGCTACAGCGTGCTTGAGGTTGTTAAAGCATTTGAAAAGGCAAGCGGCAAACCCGTTAAATTTGTTATTGCACCCAGACGCCCCGGTGACATCGCAACCTGCTATTCCGACCCTTCAAAAGCTAAAGATGAACTCGGATGGGTTGCTGAAAGAGGAATCAACGAAATGTGCGAAGATTCATGGCGTTGGCAGTCGCAGAATCCCAACGGCTACGGTGATTGATATATGAAAAATTATATATGGGATTTTGACGGTATGCTGTTTGACAGCTACCCCCACATAACCTCGGCTTTTATCAAAGCGCTTGAAGAATTCGGCAAAACCGCCGATTATGACGAAGCCAAAGCGCTGCTTGAAATAACCTTTGCCGATGCTTTTGAACATTACGGTGTCAGCGATGAAGAAAAAGCCGTGTTTCGTATGCATGAACATAACTACGCCCTTCGTCCCATTGCGCTGCCGTTTGAAAACACATATAAAACCCTTGAAGCGCTGTTTAGCAACGGCAAAAAGCATTTTTTATATACTCACCGAGGCAGAGAATCCTCTCAGCATTATCTTGAGGAACACGGAATGAGCAGGTTTTTCACAGCTTTTGTGGACTCCTCAATGAATTTTCCCTCAAAGCCTGCGCCCGACGCGGTTGAGTGGATATGCAAAACATATAATCTTGATAAAAGCGAAACCGTAATGATAGGCGACAGAGAAATTGACGTTCTTTCCGGCAAAAACGCAGGCACTTACGGATGCCTTTTCACCAAGAAAGCAAATGTCAGCACCGCCGCGGATTTTGTTGTTCGCGATATTTCGGAAATATTGGATATCAAATAGAAAAACGGAGGCATAGCAATGAGAGCAGTTATAACAGTTATAGGTAAAGACATGGTCGGCATTTTGGCCAAAATTTCAACCGAATGCTGCAACCATAACATAAATGTTCTTGAGGTAACCCAATCCATTCTTCAGGATATGTTTGCAATGATTATGATGGTTGATATCTCAAAATCGGATATCCCCTTCACTGAGTTTTCAGATATGCTCAGCAAAACAGGCGATGAGATGGGTCTTTCCATTCATGCCATGCATGAGGATATTTTTAACGCAATGCATACTATCTAAAGGAGTAAAACCATGCTTAATGCAAGAGATATTCTTGAAACAATAACTATGATTCAGGACGAACACCTGGACGTTCGAACAATAACAATGGGAATTTCGCTGCTTGACTGCTGCCACAGCGACGTTGACGTTATGTGCCAAAGAGTATATGACAAAATAACTCGCTACGCAAAAAATCTTGTTTCAACAGGCGAACAGATTGAAAAAGAATTCGGCATTCCCATCATAAACAAGCGCATATCGGTAACTCCCGCAGCTATGATTCTTGCTTCATGCGAAGATAAAGATGCCGTAAAGCTTGCAAAAACGCTTGAAAAAGCAGCAGTTACCTGCGGAGTTAACTTTCTTGGCGGATTTTCCGCTCTCGTCCAAAAAGGCTTCGGCCCCGGCGACAAGGAACTCATAGAAGCAATCCCTGAGGCTTTGAGCGTTACCGACCATATTTGCTCATCGGTCAATATCGGCTCAACAAAAGCAGGCATCAACATGGATGCCGTTGCTATGATGGGTCAAGTTGTCAGAAAAAGTGCTGAGCTGACTGCGGACAGAGATTGCATCGGCCCCGCCAAGCTTGTTGTTTTCTGCAACGCTCCCGAAGATAACCCGTTCATGGCAGGCGCATTCCACGGCGCAGGCGAACCCGATTGCGTAATCAACGTCGGCGTTTCCGGCCCCGGTGTTGTAAGGGCGGCGCTGGCAAAGGCGGGCGACTGCGACTTGACAGAAGTTGCCGATATAATTAAGAAAACAGCATTTAAAATAACCCGCATGGGTCAGCTTGTTGCAAGCGAGGCTTCACGCAGGCTCGGTGTTCCGTTCGGCATTGTAGACCTCTCCCTTGCACCCACACCCGCTATCGGCGATTCGGTTGCACACATTCTTGAGGAAATGGGGCTTGAGGCTTGCGGCTGCCACGGCACAACAGCTGCCCTTGCTTTGCTTAACGACGCCGTTAAAAAAGGCGGTGTTATGGCTTCTTCGCATGTTGGCGGTCTTTCGGGTGCATTCATTCCCGTCACCGAGGATGCAGGCATGATTGATGCCGCAAGAAGCGGTGCATTGAGCATAACAAAGCTTGAAGCAATGACTGCGGTTTGCTCTGTAGGCCTTGATATGATAAACATTCCGGGCGACACTCCCGCAGAGGTTATTTCGGCAATAATTGCCGATGAAGCTGCAATCGGCATGGTCAACTCAAAAACAACTGCGGTCAGAGTTATTCCCGCAATCGGAAAATCTGTTGGTGAAGAACTCAGCTTCGGCGGTCTGCTCGGCAGCGGCCCCGTTATGCCTCTTTCAACATATTCCCCTGCAAAGTTCATTTCAAGAGGCGGCAGAATCCCCGCTCCCATGCAGAGCCTCAAAAACTAAACAAAAGAATAACCGCCGAAGCCTGTGATGGCCTCGGCGGAATTTTTTTGAAATGCCGTAACACTTTCCCCGAATCCACATAAGATGTGAATGTAAGCGGTTGAAAAATCGCTTAAAACAAAACGGGGAGGTTAGATCATGGGTTGCGGATGCAATAACAATTGGTGCCTTTTCATTATCCTCATTCTTCTCTTCTGTAACGGCGACTGCGGCAACAGCTGCGGCTGCGGTGTGACAGCAAGAAACAATGACTGCGGCTGCGGTTGCGGCTGCTGACGGTTTGATTAAACCGAAGTGAGAATACAAGCCGCTTCCGCCTGCGTCAGCCCTCCGGGGGAAGCGGTGAAATTCCTCGGAATTACGCTCTGCCAACGCAGGGCGTATTTTTCTGCCTGCTCGGCAGAAATCGAAACACCGTCAAGCTTTGTGAGTGAAGAAATAACAGACTTTACTTCTTCTGCGCTGTCTGTCATGGCAACAAAGGCGGAGAATTTTTCGGGAGCAAACTCACGGCATCTGTCAATGAATGGTGCAAAAAATGCGGCGCACGCCGTGCCGTGAGGAATGCCGTAATTTTCGGTCAGCACATATCCCAAAGGGTGGGGAAATGCTGTTCCGCAGGTGTTTATAACAAGGCCTGCATATATCGAAGAATTATACAAAGGCTCGCGAAGTTCGGATGAAACTTCAGCCGATACCGAAAGCTTCTTTAAACATTGATACAGCTCGGGAATGCATTTTTCGGCATAAAGGCGGATGATTCCGTTGCATTTTGGGGTGAAAAACCCTTCAACTGCATGTGCAAAAGCATCAAGTGCGGTTGAAACGGTTGTGTTATAGGAAAGTGACGAGGTGTATTTTGGGTCGCAGAATGAAACTGCCGCATAGCAGTCAGGCCCCGAAATGCTCTTTTTTATTCCCGTTTCGTCATTGGTCAAAACGGCAACCGCAGTTACCTCGCTGCCGGTCCCCGCCGTTGTTCCTATCAGTGCAACAGGGAGAGGCGGATTTCTGTATTCTCTTTTATAAATATCAACGGGAGAAAGCTCCGGATTTGACGCATAAATTGCAATGGCTTTGGCAGCATCAAGCACCGACCCTCCGCCTATACCGAGCAAAAAATCCGCATTTGCTTTTCTTGCGGCTTCTCCCGCCTTGCAGCAAACGGAAATAAACGGATTTTCGCCGATTTCATCAAATATTTCATAGCTGATTTTTTCTTTTTCAAGAGCCTCTTTTGCATCCTTAAGTGCTCCGCTGAGGATTGCACCTGTTTTTCCGCTCAATATCAGACATTTTTTGCCTAACGAAGCAAGGAAAGCGGAATTTTCAACCACCGCATTATTCCCCCACACGCATCTTGCGGGCATATATACCGAATCGGCCATAAAAGCACTCCTTTGCCGTTTTTTATTAATATTAGCATATTTTTCACTTTTTTCAAATATAAATCTATAGAAATGTAACAATAATTGTTGAAATGTTTTGAAATAAGGTGTATTATATATAATTATAAGAATGGGTGGGTGTTTGCTGATGAAAAAGAAAGCGGCGGTTGCAGCCGTTATTGCGGCTTTGATTCTTGCTGCATTTCTTATTTATGACGGAATTCACGGCAAAAATATAGCCGCTGATTTTTTTGCGATGAACACCTATGTTTCGGTTAAGCTGACGGGAGCGGATTCCGATGAATGCGCAACCGAAATTCAGCAGATAACCGAGAGTTTGGACAAAGATGTTCTTTCAAGAACCTCAGAAAACTCCGTTATACACCGCATCAATCAAAACGGCGGCGGAGAGATTGACGAAAAGGTTCGGGGTTATATTTCGGTTCTGCTTGATGTTTGCCAAAAAAGCAACGGTGCGTTCGATTTCACTCTGGGCGCAGTCAGCGACCTTTGGCAATTCGGCTCAAACCCCGAAATCCCGAATGCCGATAAGCTTGCGGCGGCTCTTTCTCACAGCGGCTACCAAAAGATTTCTCTTTCGGGTGAAAAGCTTAACATGGCTGACGGACAGGCTGTTATTGATTTCGGTGCGGCAGGCAAAGGCATTGCACTTGATGAAATAAAAGCAATCCTCAGCGATAAAAAAATAAAAGAAGCTGTTGTCAGCGTTGGCGGCAGCGTGCTTCTTATGGGAAACAAACAATTCACCGTTGGTATTCGTAACCCGAGCGGAAATTCGGGCAGCTACATCGCAAAGCTCCGTATTTCTGAAAGCTGTGTTTCAACATCAGGCAGCTATGAGCAGCAATTTGAGCAAAACGGAAAGATTTATCACCATATTCTTGACCCCAAAACAGGTTATCCCGTTGATAACGGCTTGGTCAGCGTAACCGTAGTTTCTGAAAGCGGCATTCTCAGCGACGCTCTTTCAACGGCATGCTTTGTTCTCGGATACGAAAAAGGCAGCGAGCTTGCAAGGGAACTCGGATGCAAAGCAATTTTTGTAACAAACGACAAAAAGATATTAGCCGAAAACGGTGCGGATGATATCATTGAAATTACCGATAATTCATATACTTTGGTGATGCAATGAATTTGAAATTTTTCAGAAAAGGCGATATAGCCGTTATTGCGGCAATTATTCTTGCCGCGGCAGTTTTTATGCTTTGGAGCGAAACAAAAACCGAAGCTCCGCAAGCGGTAATAACCGTTAACGGCGAGGTTTTTGAAACAATAGATTTACTTTCCGTGAACGAAAAAAGAGTTATTCGGCCTAAAACATTGCCGTCTGTTACAATCATAGCCGAAAACGGTGAAGTCTGGTTTGATGAGGCCGATTGTGAGGACAAGCTTTGCATGGCATCAGGCAAATTGAGCAAACATGGCGACACGGCGGTATGCCTGCCTGCCAAAACAGCAATTACTGTAACAGGCTCCGATGTTGATGCAGTTGTTTATTGATTATGAAAAAAAATATTGCATACAAAACGGCGCTTTCGGCTATTCTTTGTGCGCTTGCCCTGTCGCTTGGTGCGCTTGAAAGCCTTTTGCCGCCGATACCGTGGCTTCCTCCCGGGGCAAAACCCGGATTTTCAAATATTATAACAATGTTTGCTGCAGGCAACCTCGGCTTGCCGGCGGCGGCAGCGATTGCCGCAGTTAAAGGCTGCTTCGCTTTTGTAACCAGAGGCTTAACGGCAGGGATAATGAGCCTTGCGGGCGGATTAATTTCTTCATTTGCCATGTGGCTACTGATAAAATATGCGAGCAAAGCTTTGGGACTTATCGGGATTTCCGTTATCAGCGCACTTTGCCACAACCTCGGCCAACTTTTTGCTGCTGTTTTTATAACAGGAACGGCAAGCATTGTTTATTACGCTCCCGCACTGGCCCTTTTCGGCATAGCAACAGGCGCAGTAACAGGCATTGTTCTTAAAGCGGTTATGCCTGCTCTTGAAAAGGTAAAAAAATACTTCTATTTAAAATAAACACATTTAGATTAAACGATTGGAGGATGATATTATGGTTAAGGCCGGAGTAGACGGTGTTCTGAAAGCTGTCAAAAAGGTCAGGGGCGGCGTAAGGGTTGCTCACCATAAAAACACGGCTGAGAGCGAGGTTGTCAGAATTCCCGTTCCCTCAACCGTCACCATTCCCATGCAGCAGCATATAGGCGCTCCCTGCGAGCCGCTTGTTAAGGTTGGTGATACGGTTGCGGTTGGCCAGATTATAGGCGATACCGATAAGTTTGTCAGCGCACCGATTCATGCATCGGTTTCCGGTAAGGTTGCGGCAGTCGGCGATGTTAAGCTCCCGAACGGAGTTATGTCAAAGGCTGTAACAATCGAATCCGACGGAGAGATGAAGCTTTGGGATGGCATTGAACCGCCGAAGGTTGACAGCAAAGAGGATTTAATCAAAGCTGTCAGAGCTTCAGGCCTTGTAGGCCTTGGAGGCGCAGGCTTTCCGACTCATATCAAGCTTAATTTCCCTGCTGATAAAAACATTGACACACTTGTTATCAACGCCGCCGAGTGCGAGCCCTACATAACCGTTGACTACCGTGAATGCATGGAGAATTCATGGGATATTCTTTCAAGCGTTTATACTCTTAAAGAAATGTTGGGCTTTAAGCGAGTTGTCATTGCGGCTGAAGATAACAAACCAGAGGCTTTTAAAGTTCTGAAAAATATAGCTGACCACAAAGACGATGTTGACGATGAGGTCAAGCTTATGATTCTTGAATCAAAATATCCTCAGGGCGCAGAGAAAATGATGGTTCAGTCCGCCACAGGCAGAAGAGTTCCTCCGGGAAAGCTGCCTGCCGATGTCGGCTGCGTTGTTATGAATGTTGCTTCCGCCGCTTTCATTGCACGCTATCTTAAAACAGGCAAGCCTCTTGTCAGCCGTTCGCTGACTGTTGACGGCTCTGCCATTGCAAATCCGCAAAATGTCAGAGTTCCCGTAGGAACAAGCATCAGCGAAATAATCGATTTCTGCGGCGGCTTCAAAGAAGAGCCCTGCAAAATCCTTACAGGCGGCCCGATGATGGGTCTTGCCATAGTCGGAACGGATTTGCCCGTTCTCAAACAAAACAACGCAATCCTTGCGTTTTCAAAAAACGATGCTGTGCTGAAGCCTGAAAAGGACTGCATACGCTGCGGCAGATGCGCAATCGCCTGCCCCATGAGCCTTATGCCCACTAACATTGTTAAAGCTGCAAAGGCAAAGGATCCCGAAGCGCTCAAGCAGCTCGGTGTTATGGTATGCATGGAGTGCGGAAGCTGCGCCTTTGCCTGCCCCGCAGGCAAGCCCCTTGTTCAGCACATGCGCCTTGCAAAAACAATTCTCAGAGAGGAGGGCAACAAATAATGGTTGACGGAAAAAAGCTTGTTGTCAGTGCATCGCCTCACCTTCGCACAAAAGACACAACAACAAGAATAATGCTTGATGTTATCATCGCCTTGCTGCCCGCTCTCGGCGCATCAATCGCTATTTTCGGCCCAAGAGTTCTTGCAGTTACGGCAACAACGGTTATTTCGGCCGTTCTCTCGGAATATGTTGCAAGAAAAGTAATGAAGCGCCACAACACAATCGGCGATTTGAGCGCAGTTGTAACAGGCCTTATTCTTGCATTCAACCTGCCCGTCAGCATCCCCCTTTGGATGGCTGCAATCGGCAGCTTCTTTGCAATAGTTGTTGTTAAGCAGATGTTCGGAGGCATAGGCCAGAACTTTGCAAATCCCGCAATCGTTGCAAGAATAGTTCTTCTTCTTTCATTCGGCCAGGCTATGGGCAACTGGACTGCCCCCCTTTCTTGGAAAACGGATGCGGTTTCAACCGCAACTCCGCTCGCAATCATCGGCGGGGAATCCACAGAGGCTCTGCCCTCGCTCCTTGATATGTTCCTCGGAGTCAGAGGCGGCTGTATAGGCGAAACCTGCTCGGTTGCTCTCATCATCGGCGGAATCTATCTTATTGCAAGAAAGGTTATTTCGCCTAAAATCCCCCTTGCTTATATCGGCACGGTTGCCGTTGTTATGCTTATTGCAGGCAAGTTTGACCTTGAATTCCTTGCGTATCAGCTTATGGGTGGCGGCCTGCTTCTCGGCGCTTTCTTCATGGCAACAGATTATTCAACAAGCCCCATCAAATCAAATGCAAAAATCGTTTTCGGTATCGGCTGCGGCTTGCTGACTTGCGTTATCAGACTTTTTGCCTCTCTTCCCGAAGGCGTATCTTTCGCAATTCTTATCATGAACCTTCTCGTTCCTCATATTGAAACAATTATGGCTCCCAAGCCCTTCGGCACAGTTAAAGAAAAGAAAGCAAAGGAGGGTGAGGCAAAATGAAAAGCTTAAAGGAATATCTTGTTCCGACCGTTACTCTTTTTGTTATCTGCCTTGTTGCAACCTTCCTTCTCGGAATGACAAACTCCGTTACTGCCCCGATTATTGAAAAGCTTGCGGTTGAGACCGAAATCAAATCAAGGCAGACGGTTTTTGCCGACGCGGCAAGCTTTGGCGAAGCAAAGATTTCGCAGGACGGCACAAGCGTTGTTGCCGCTCTTGACGAAGCAGGCAACGTTGTCGGTCATGTTGTTGTTAACACTGCAAAAGGCTACGGCGGTGATATTTCCGTTATGACAGGTGTTGACATCAACGGCAAAGTTACAGGCATTAACATTCTTTCACATGCGGAAACTGCAGGCCTCGGCGCAAAGGCTGCCGAACAGAGCTTCCGTGACAGATTCATCGGCCTTGTAAGCGGCATCACCGTTTCAAAAGACAAGGCAGGCGAAAACTCAATCGACGCCATTACCGGCGCAACAATAACATCAAGAGCGGTTGTTAATGCGGTTAACGCCGCAATTGAAGCAGCAGGAGGTGAGAACATTGGCTGAAAAGAAATCTCTCGGTAAGGAGTTTACCAAAGGTCTTATTGCAGAAAACCCTGTTTTCCGTCTTGTTCTCGGCACCTGCCCCACCCTTGCAACCTCAACGAGCGTTGTTAACGCATTGGGCATGGGTATTTCCGCAATGATAGTTCTTGTTTGCTCAAACATCGTTATATCGCTTCTTCGCAAGATTATCCCCTCGAAGGTGCGCATCCCCGCATATATCGTTGTTATTGCATCTTTTGTTACAATTGTTCAGATGATAGTGAAAGCATTTGTTCCCGCACTTGATGCGGCTCTCGGTGTTTTCCTTCCTCTTATTGTTGTTAACTGCATTATTCTCGGCAGAGCTGAAGCTTTTGCAGGCAAGAACTCAGTTATTGCTTCGGCTGTTGACGGCCTTGGAATGGGCGTTGGCTTCACAATCGCTCTTTGCCTTATGGCATCTGTCAGAGAAGTGCTCGGCGCAGGCACATTCCTTGCAGGCGCTCAGAACCTTCTTGTCCTTTTCGGCGATAACGTGCTTAACGGCTTCAACGGCTTCACACTTCCCTGGACAGAATTTTTAACTCCGATGACCGTATTTATCCTTGCTCCCGGCGGATTCCTCACGTTCGGCCTGCTTATGGCATGCGCCAACAAGCTTGCAGAAAAGAAGGGCAAGCCCAGAGCGGGTCTCGGCGGCTGCCAGGCATGCCCGATGGCCAAAAACTGCGCACTTCTTGCTGAAGGTAAGGAATGCGGCGAAGAAAAAAAGGAGGATGAAACAGCATGAAAATAGCATTGTCAATTCTCCTCACGGCAATTCTGACCGAGAACTTTGTTCTCTGCAAATTCCTCGGAATCTGCCCCTTCCTCGGCGTTTCAAAGAAGCTTAACACTTCGGTCGGTATGTCCGCAGCGGTTATCTTCGTTATGGCGCTTGCAACAGCCGTAACCTATCCAATCAACAAGTTTCTTCTTGTCGCTAACGGCCTTGATTATCTTCAGACCATTGTTTTCATACTTGTTATTGCCGCTCTTGTTCAGCTTGTTGAACTTATTCTTAAGAAGTTTATGCCACCGCTTTATAACGCACTCGGCATCTATCTTCCCCTTATCACAACAAACTGCGCTGTTCTCGGCGTTGTTCTTCTCAACATCACCAAGGAATATAACTTTGCTCAATCAATGCTTAACAGCGTTGGCGCCGGCCTCGGCTTTATGCTTGCAATGGTTATTTTCTCAGGTGTGCGCAGCAGACTTGAAGGTGCGGATATACCCAAGTTTTTGCAGGGTCTGCCCATCGTTCTGATTGCGGCATCCATAGTTTCACTTTCGTTCATGGGCTTCACAGGCCTTGTTGACGGAATTTTCGCTTAAGGAGGTAACGGAATGAATCCTATTTTACTGGCAGTTATTATTGTTTCCGCTACCGGTCTTATAGCGGGTTTGGGTCTTTCAATCGCATCAAAGGTTTTTGCTGTTCCCGTTGATGAAAAAGCGGAAGCAATCAGAGAATGCCTGCCCGGCGCAAACTGCGGCGCATGCGGTTTTTCAGGCTGCGACGGTTATGCGGCCGCTCTTTCAAAGGGCGAAACAACAGACACTGCGCTTTGCGCCCCCGGCGGAAATGACACCGCAAAGGCAATCGGTGAAATAACAGGCCTTGCAGCAGGCGAGGTTAAGCCAATGGCAGCGGTTGTGCTTTGCCAGGGTCACAATGTAAATGCCGCAACCAAGCTTGAATATCAGGGTGTTTACAGCTGCAAAATGGCAACCCAGATTTTCGGAGGACCCAAAGAATGCATCTACGGCTGCATCGGCTTCGGCGATTGCGTTGAGGTTTGCCAATATGACGCAATAAGCATCTGCGACGGCATTGCCAGAATCAATCCCTATATGTGCAAGGCCTGCAAAATGTGCGTTAAAACCTGCCCTAAGGGTCTTATCGAAATGATGCCGCTTGAAGAAACAAAAGCCGCCGTGCTTTGCAAAAACCACGATAAAGGCGCCATCACCCGCAAGGAATGCATAGCGGGCTGCATCGGCTGCATGAAATGCGTTAAAGCATGCGAAACAGGTGCGGTTACAATCGACCGCTTCTGTGCAAAGGTTGACTATGAAAAATGCACGGGCTGCGGCAAGTGCCACGAGGTTTGCCCCGTTGGTGCAATTGATGTTATCAGCCTGACGGCTAAAGCATAATAATAAAACAACAACGGACTGCAGAGGTTTAAACCTTCTGCAGTCCGTTATTTTTATTTAATCAAATCGTTCTTTTTTATGAAATCTATTGTTTCATCAACCGTTGTGAATGCCAGCGCAACGCTTGTGTCTGCAGCGCCGTAATAAATTGCGATTCTGCCTGTTTCGCTGTCAGCAAGAGCAGCACAGGGGAAAACTACGTTGGGCACATCGCCCACGCACTCATACAATTCATGGGGAGCAAGCATGAAACAGTCTGCTCTGTGAAGCACCTTCCAGGGCTCATCCTTATCAAGAATTGCAGCACCCATTGCATAGGTGAAGCCATTGCAGCTTGTGAGCACGCCGTGGTAGAACATAAGCCAACCTTCGTCTGTTTCGATGGGTGTGGGGCCTGCGCCGACTTTGGTCATTTCCCAATTCTTTTCGGGCTTCATAACAAATCTGTGCTTGCCCCAATAAGTTAAATCCCTGCTGTGGCTCAGAAAAATATCGCCGTAGGGCGTGTGACCTCTGTCACAGGGGCGGATGAGAAGGAGATATTCGTCATTGACTTTTCTGGGAAAAAGAACGCCGTTGCGCGCTACAGGGTAGCATGCATCCTCAAGCTGAGTCCACTCCTTGAAATCGGTTGTGTAGGCAATTCCGATTGTTGTGCCGTGAGGTGTGAGGTTAACCCAGGAAAGGTAATATTTGCCCTCAATAAGGCAAAGTCTGGGGTCATAGCCCCTGAAAATAACTTTCTCTTCAAGCTCCCAGTTAATTGCGTCCTTGCTGTAGCCCACAACAAGAGTGTGGTCTCGGCTCATAACGTCAACCCTGAAAACGCCTGCAAAGCCGTCACCAAAAGGTACCACCGCGGAGTTGAAAATGCTGTTTGCCATAAAAAGATTGTCACGTGTGATAATGGGGTTGCCGCTGTAACGCCAGACGGGATATTTATTACCATCCGGTTTTTTCTGCCATGGAATATTGGGGATTTTTTCGCCGATAATTTTTGCCATTTTCTTGCCTCTTTTCTATTTGATATGTCTCATGCTGTCAACATCCTGCCACTTAACCTCAAATCCCGCCCCGTGAGAACAAAACACGGATGACGAGGGATTCTCAAGGTCTCGCTCTTTTTCATAGCCGATTGTTTTGATAATCTCATCAGCATTATGGCACGGACGGTATCCGTTTTCGCGCATTGAGATAACGCCCTTGCCGCTTGTGTAGGATATTATTTCTTCGGGATAATCCATAAATTTTGAAACAGGGCCGCTGCCTCTTATAATTGCTTCGGTTTCTGTTATTTCGGGTGGGTCAAACTCGCCGCAAAGCCGCTGAATATCCGAAATTGCCCTGCCCATTGCCGTTGACGGAATGCGAAGGGTAAAAGAGTAATACGGCTCAAGCAATATGTTTTCAGCCTTTTCAAGGCCCTGTCTGATTGCACGGTAGGTGGCTTCTCTGAAATCGCCGCCCTCCGTATGTTTAAGGTGAGAACGCCCTGCAGTAAGAACAATTCTGACGTCGGTCAACGGCGAACCCGTTAAAATGCCGATATGCTCCTTTTCCCGTATATGGGTGAGAATAAGATTCTGAAAATTGGAATCAAGCATCTCAAGGCTGCACTCGTTGCCGACCGATATTCCGCTGTTTCTCGGCGCAGGCTCAATGCGAAGCTGTGTTTCGGCATAGTGCCGAAGCGGCTCATAGTGACCGTAGCCCATAACCGGAGAAGCAACCGTTTCTTTATAAAGTATGCGGCACGGACCAAAATCAATTGACATGCCGAAGCGTTCTTCAACAAGGGATTTAAGTATTTCAAGCTGAATTTTTCCCATAACCTGAATTTGTATCTGCTCTTCATTCGAAAAGTTGCAGATTCGAACAGAAAGCTCGGGAAGCTCTTCTCCGATAACGCAAAGCTTTTTGAAAGCCGTATGTATATCTGTTCCGTCAAGCAAAAGCACTTGGGCGGAAAGCAGAGGCCTCAGTTTCGGGACATTACCGTGATTTTCACCATGTGCCGTTATTCTTTCGCCGGGATATGTGCCTGCAAGGCCTGTGACGGCACAAACACTTCCTGCGCTTATTTCTTTTATTGTTTCAAACTTTTCGCCCGAATAAATTCGGACTTGGTCGATTTTTTCGCTGCCCAAAGCAGCTTTAACCGAAAGGCATCCTCCTGTTATTTTTAAAAAGCTGAGACGGTTGCCCTGATTATCATGCAGTATTTTATAAACCTGTGCGCTGAAATCATCGGGATATTCCTTGCAAAAAGTATATTTTTCAATAGCTTTAAGCAGAGCATCAACACCGTCGCCCTGCAAAGCCGAACCGAAAAAGCACGGAAAAAGCTTTTTGCCTGCAATTGCCTGTGCAATACTTTGAGTCCAAAAATTTTCATCCGCATTCCCGCTTAGGAAAGCATCCAACATATCCTCGCTGAGCATCGAAACTTCTTCAAGCACAAAGCTTTTTTCCTGAGTGAAATCAACGCATTCTTCCGAAAGCTTCTTCTTAAGTTCTAAAATCAGCGAAGCCTTATCAAGCCCGTCTCTGTCCATTTTATTAACAAAAATGAACACAGGAATTTTATATTCTTTAAGCAGCTCCCAGATAGTTTCAGTGTGGCTTTGAACACCGCTTGCTCCGTCAATAACAAGCACGGCATAGTCCAGAATTCCGAGAGTGCGCTCCATTTCCGCCGAAAAATCGACATGGCCAGGGGTATCAACAAGAGTAAAGCTTTTTTCGTTAAGCTTGAACGGATTCTGCTTTGAGAAAATGGTTATGCCTCGGCTTCTTTCAAGCGCGTGTGAGTCAAACCAGGAATCTTTTTTGTCAACACGGCCAAGCCGACGGATTGCGCCCGCTCTGAAAAGAACAGCTTCCGTCAGCGTTGTTTTGCCCGCATCAACATGGGCAAGGATTCCGATTATGCTTTCGTTTGCACGAATCATAAAAACCTCTTGAAACTATATAATAAAAACATTATATCAAACAGCTCACTACATATCAACACCGATTTTCTGCCGTTTCGCCATTCTTTTCCAGTTAATGAAGCCGTAAAGGTCATTTATAAGAAACATACCAAAGCAAATTATGACAGATACATAAGAAATATCGGTCATCGATGCCATCAACCACAGAACAATCAACACAATGTCATTGGCGGCATAGGCAACAGCAAAATATGCGCTGCGCCTGAATGTCAGATAAACTGCAATGAAGCTTGTGGTAACAGAAAGCGTGCTTGGTATCAGGTTTGCAGTATTGAAAAAATCCAAAATAAAATAAAAAATTGCCGTGACCGCCGCTGCCAGAAGAAGCATAAAAGCAACCTCTTTTTTACTGACATGATTAACCGTTACCTCGGCTTTGTTGCCTTTATAGGGATTTTTGAGCCATGAAATCAAGGCAAAAACAGCCATGGGAGCTGTCATGCCAAGATAAGTAATCATTTCGCCATAGTAAGAAAACGAATATGAGATTATGCCGTAAAGAATGCTGAAAATCACCATCAGCAGCTGCCCGACAGGGTTGCCCTTGGCGTTAAAAATCAATGATGTTACTCCTATGAGCGAAGCGGCAAGGGTAAGATTATTTTCCCTGTCAAAAATCGCAAAGGAAACGCAAATCAGCAAAACGGATACACTCCAAAGAGCAATTTCGCCCTTTGAAAAATAATTTTTCATGAAACTCCTCCAATCAAAAAAGCATCCGTTTAACGCATCTTCAAAGACCTAACGACACGTTAACGAATGCTTTTTGCATTTTTGCTACCCGGTGGCAGAGATCATTTTATATTTTTACCGAAGCGCTTGATTTTCTGAGTGGTTGTTTTTTCAAGCGCTGAGGAAAGAACCTCAACGATTTTGATGTTTTTGTATTTGGGAATTTTGCTGTTAACCTTTTTAACTGCTCCCTGCACGGCAGAATTGATTTCTTCATCCTTCGGTGTTCTGCCGAATTTTTCTTTAAGATATTCAAGATTGGGCAAAATCTTTGCTTTAACAAAGGACTCGCCGTTTTCCTTTGCGCCGAAAACAAGCACTTCTCCGATTTCAGGGAACTCTGAAAGCCTCGTTTCAAGCTCTTCGGGATAAATATTTTTGCCATTTTCCGTAACTATAACGTTCTTTATACGTCCTTTTATAAAAAGGTCGCCGTTCTCGTCCATATATCCCAAGTCGCCTGTGTGGAACCATCCGTCCTTAAGAACCTCATCGGTTGCCGCCCGGTCATTGAAATAACCGAGCATGATATTTTCGCCCTTTGCAATTATTTCACCAACACCCTCATCGTTGGGGTTATGAATTTTCAGCTGAACATCGGGGATTGCAATGCCCGTTGAAGCGGGATTGAGGTGGAAATCGTTGTTGCCTGCAAGCAAGGGTGAGCATTCGGTGAGGCCATAGCCCTGCAGAGTGCGTATTCCGAGAGCGGCAAAATCGTCAACAAGCGAAGTGTCAAGCTCCGCAGCGCCAACAATGAACAGCCTGATTTTTCCGCCGAGGGATTTTTTGACTTTGGAACAAATAACCTTTCTTATAATAAAAGGTGTTTTGCTCAAAGCACTTGCGAGCGACTCATTCTCAAAATATGCTTTGTATTTTTGGGGGCAATCCGCAGCAATTGCCTTTTTGATGCGTTTGCTGAGAATCTTAAGCAAGGCGGGAACCGCAACAAGAACCGTGGGGCTGTATTCAACAAGATTCTTTTGAACCTTTGTTAAGCCGTCGCAATATGAGATGCAGGCTCCGCGGGTAAGAAACAGAATAAAATCAAGTGTGCATTCATAAGTATGATGAAGAGGCAGGACGGACAGGGTTTTGTCTGTTTCCTTAACCTTAACCATCTGAACTGTTGAATAAATATTGGAGCAAAGATTATATTGAGAGAGGCAAACACCTTTTGAGTTACCTGTTGTGCCGGAAGTAAAAATCAGAATTTGCATCTCATCTTTGCGAATTTCAATGGAATCAACAGCATTTGTATCTGTGCTTTCGTTTGCAAAGATTCTGATATCATCAAAAGAAATATATTCAATTTCGCGCGCTGCAACATTTTTTAAAGCACTTATTTTTGCGTTATCCGTACAAACGGCAACACATTCTGCAGCGTTGAGAAAATCATTAACATCCTCAGCCTGAAGTTCTTTATCGATGGGAACAACAACGCCTACCGTTGCAGCGCAAAGATATGAGAGCGCCCACTCAAACGAGTTTGCTCCGATAACAGCTATTCTTTTCCCTTTGAAACCCATTTTAATGAATTTTGTGCAGAGTCCGTAATAAAGCTTTTTCAGTTCCGAGAAGGTTATGTTTTCATATTTTCCCTCGGAGATTTTTATTTGAAATGCAGTCTTTTTGGCAAAACGCTCTGCTGAATAGTTGATTATTTCCCTGAAATTATAAAATCTTTTTTCGTCGTAGTATTTGGAAGCCATAATATCCTCCGCTTGTTTTATTATCTTGCAAAAGTATAACAAGTTTTTCGGCTTAAAGCAATTGATTAAACATTAAGAATTCCTTAAAATTCAGACAGCGGGAACAAAATGCACAATATTTTTGTTAGTCTAAACTAATCATATTGTAAAAACTGCCAAAAAAAATCAGATTGAAAAAAACAAGTTGACAAAGCCAAAAAAATACTTTAATATATAAATAGATTAGTAAAGACTAACTCAAAGAAATCAGGGATTGTTATGAATTTACTTTCGGCACAGGAAGGAAAAGAATATATTATTCTCGACATTGAAACCGATGACGAAGAGCTTGATGCTTTTCTGTTTTCTCTCGGATGCTACAGCGGTGAACCCATTACGGTTATATCTCATCTCAAGGGTGGCTGCGTGGTATCAATTAAAGACGGCAGATATAACATTGACAATCAGCTTGCAGAAGCAATAATTGTTTGATGAAAGAAAGATAATCGGCGAAGGCGGATTATTTTTTTGTGTGCAGGTTAGCACAAGCTAACCGCGAGGTAAGCATAAACCCGGTATAAGGAGGAATAAAAATGAGAATTGCTTTAGCCGGCAATCCCAACAGCGGCAAAACAACGATGTACAACGCTCTCACCGGCAGAAACGAAAAGGTCGGCAACTGGGCGGGTGTTACTGTTGAAAAGAAAGAGCACCCCATCAAAAAAAGCTTTTCCGGCGGTGAGGAGCTGATAGCGGTTGACCTTCCCGGTGCTTACTCCATGTCTCCGTTCACATCAGAAGAAAGCATCACAAGCTCATATATCAAAAACGAGAAGCTCGACGTTATCATCAACATCGTTGATGCAACAAATCTGAGCAGAAGCCTGTTCTTCACAACGCAGCTTCTTGAACTCGGTGTTCCCGTTGTTGTTGCTCTTAACAAAACTGACATCAACAAAAAGAAAGACACAAAAATCAACGTTGCTGCTCTTTCCGAAAAGCTCGGATGCCCCGTTGTGGAAACCGTTTCAACCTCCGCTAACGGCTTGACAGAAGTTGTAAAGGCCGCTGTGCAGGCTAAAGGCAAAAATCAGACAGCACCTTATGTCCAGGGCAATATTGACCTTGCCGACAAAAAAGCTGTTGTCGAAGCGGACAGAAATCGCTTTGCTTTTGTTAATAGAATTGTTGCAAGCGTTGAAAGCCGCAAGATTCTCACAAATAAAAAGAATTTTCAGGATACGATAGACAGAATTCTCACAAACAAATGGCTCGGAATTCCCATTTTTGCGGTTGTTATGTTTGCTGTTTTCTGGATTTCGCAGGCAGGACCCGGTGTTTGGATTGCAGACCTTCTTACAGGTTGGCTTGAAAACGGTCAAGCCGCTTTAGGAGAACTTTTTGCAGACGCAAACCCGCTTCTCTACGCTCTGCTTATTGACGGAGTTATCGGCGGCGCTATTGCCGTTATCGGCTTTCTCCCCCTTGTTATGGTTATGTATTTCCTTATCGCTCTTCTTGAGGACTGCGGCTACATGGCTCGAGCCTCCGTTGTCCTTGACCCCATATTCAAAAAAGTTGGTTTGAGCGGCAAATCAATTATTCCCTTCGTTATCGGCACAGGCTGCGCTATCCCCGGCGTTATGGCTTGCCGCACAATTCGCAACGAGCGTGAGCGCAGAGCAACCGCAATGCTTGCTCCGTTTATGCCCTGCGGTGCTAAGCTTCCCGTTATCGCACTTTTTGCAGGCGCATTTTTTGAGGATGCATCATGGGTTGGCCCTCTTATGTATTTTGCAGGCATTGTTATTATCTTCTTCGGCGCACTTATTATCAATAAAATTACCGGCTATAAGTCAAAAAAATCCTTCTTTATCATTGAGCTGCCCGAATACAAAGTTCCCAGCCTTTGGAGAGCTTGCAAATCAATGTGCAGCCGCGGCTGGGCTTACATAGTTAAGGCCGCAACAATCATTCTTCTGTGCAACACAGCTGTTCAGATTATGCAGACCTTTGACTGGAGCTTTAATGTTGCAGAATCGGCAGATACATCAATCCTTGCTTCCATCGCAGGCCCCTTTGCTTATGTTCTCATTCCCGTTACAGGCATTCTTTCATGGCAGCTTGCAGCAGCCGCTGTCACAGGCTTCATTGCCAAAGAAAACGTTGTCGGTACCCTCGCTGTTTGCTTTGTAGGCCTTGAAAATCTTATCGACACTGAAGAGCTTGCTCTTATGGAAGGCGCAGGCGCAGAGGTTGCGGGCGTTATGGCAATCAGCAAGGTTGCAGCTCTTGCATATCTTATGTTTAACCTTTACACACCTCCCTGCTTTGCAGCAATCGGTGCAATGAACAGCGAAATGAAGAGCGCTAAGTGGCTCTGGGGCGGCATCGCATTCCAGCTCGGCACAGGCTTCACGGTCGGCTATCTTGTATATCAGATCGGCACGCTTATCACAACAGGTGCATTCGGTGCAGGCTTTGTTCCCGGCCTCATTGCCGTTATCGCTTTTGCAGCTATAATAGCCGCCCTTTGCATCAACTCTGACAAAAAACTCAAAAAAGAAAATGCGCTCAAGAGCAAAAAAGTTCCCGCAATGAGCGGTAAAAAATAAAAACCGGGAGAATACAGATGGAAAATATCATCATTATCGCAATACTGCTTGCAATTGTTGCTTTTGCTGCTTTGTATATTTACAGAGCAAAGAAAAAAGGCAAAAAATGCATCGGCTGCCCCGACAGCGGCTCATGCGGCGGCAACTGCTCCTGCGGCTGCTCGTTTGATCATAAAGCAAAATAATCAATTTGCTTTTAACGGTATTTTTCAAAATATTCTGTCAGCAACAAAGCTCTGCAAGTCTGATGCTTGCAGGGCTTTTTTATTTATCTTGTAAAACTATACTCTTGCAGAAAATGTGCTTAGGGGATATAATATAATCGGAAATAAATGCATCGGAGGTGACAAGAATGAACGAAAGGCTGCCGTTTCTTCGCAAAAAATCCATGAGCCTGCCCCTGACTCCCGGAGTATATCTTATGAAAAACAAACACAACGAAATAATATACGTCGGCAAGGCAAAGGCTTTAAAAAACAGAGTCAGTTCCTATTTCGGTTCGCAAAACAACCACACGGTCAAGGTTCGCAAAATGGTTGAAAACGTTGAAGATTTTGACTATATTATGTGTGACAGCGAATTTGAAGCGCTCATTCTTGAATGCTCGCTGATTAAACAACACTCACCCAAATACAATATTCTGTTGAAGGATGACAAGGGCTATCACTACATCAAAATCACCTCAAACGGCTGGAAAAACATTCTTGCCGTCAAGCAAAAGCTCGATGACGGCGCAGAATACATCGGCCCCTACACCAACTCGTACGGAATAACAAATGCAATTGATACGGCCAAAAAAATTTTTCTTCTGCCGCAATGCTCAAAGGTTTTTCCGAGGGACTATAAAAAAAGCCGCCCGTGCCTTAACCATTTCATCGGTCAGTGCGCCGCCCCCTGCGCAGGCAAAACAACAGCCGAAGCTCACGCGGAAGCAATCGACCAGGCAATTGATTTTATCATCAACGGTTCGGGCAAGGCAATTGATGCTCTGACAGAAAAAATGATGGCTGCTTCTGAAAATCTTGAGTTTGAAAAGGCCGCTAAAATCAGGGATAAGATAAATGCAATCAAAAAAGTTACCGAAAAGCAAAAGGTTGTTGCCGCATCGGTTGAGGAACAGGATGTTTTTGCAACCGTCTGCTCGGATTCCAAAGCTTGCCTTTCGGTTTTACGCTTCAAAAACTCCCGTCTTTATGACAGCGAATATTTCATAATCGACACTCCCGAAAACCTGCCGGAAGCAAGGCATGAGCTTCTGAGAAGCTATTATTCAATGAGAGATTTTGTGCCGCGCCGAATTGCAATTGACGGCGAGGTAAGTGACAGCGAGGTGCTGTGCGAATGGCTTTCATCTCTTGCAAAAAGGAAAGTCAATATTGCTGTTCCTCAGCGCGGAGAACAGCACTCACTTGTTGAAATGTGCCGCTCAAATGCGGCTCAGAAGCTTGCAATTTATCTTGGCAAAACAGGCAAGTCCACCGCTGCGCTTGATGAGCTTGCAACGCTCCTTGGGCTCAAAACTCCGCCCGAATTCATCGAATCATACGATATTTCGCACACGGCAGGCAGCGAAAACGTTGCGGGCATGGTTGTTTTCAAGGGCGGTGTGCCGCTCAAAAAAGCTTATCGCCGTTTCGCAATAAAGGGCTTTTCGGGGCAGGATGACTATGCTTCAATGGCTGAAGTTATTGAGCGCAGAATCCTGCGCTACTTTGAAGAAAAAGACAGCGGCGAAGGCTTCGGCAGGTTGCCCGACCTGATTCTGCTTGACGGCGGCAGCGGCCAGGTGAATGCGGTAAAGCCCGTACTTGATAAATATAATCTAAATATTCCTCTTTTCGGCATGGTTAAAGATTCTCACCACCGAACAAGAGCCATTGCCTGCTCGGGAGATGAGTTGTCGCTGACTTCAAAAAGAGCGGCATTCACGCTTGTTTCCACGATACAGGAGGAGGTTCACCGTTTCTCGGTTGAATATCACCGCAGCCGCAGAAAAAAATCATCCCTTTCCTCTTCTCTCACCTCAATCGAGGGCATCGGAGAAAACAGATGCAAAGCTCTTTTGAAACATTTCAAAACGGTTAAAGCGGTTTCACAGGCAAGCATCGATGAACTCGCTGCAGTTAAGGGAATGAACAAAAATGCAGCTAAAGCGGTTTTTGAAGCTTTTAACGGTAAAAATATACACAGCGAGGATTAATTTTACAACTTTTTTTCCTTTTGTTAACATTTTATCTTGACATTCAATCATAATTAATGCGATAATAAAGTGATAATACTCTTCGGAGGATTTTTAATGAGAGTTATAACAGGTTCAGCGAGGGGCATGACCCTCAAAACGCTTGAAGGTACAGACGTCAGACCCACAACAGACAAGGTAAAAGAAGCAATTTTCAGCGCCATTCAGTTCGAAATTGAGGGGCGCAGAATTCTTGATTTGTTTGCAGGTTCGGGTCAGCTTGGCATTGAAGCCCTCAGCCGAGGTGCCGAAAGTGCGGTTTTTGTTGATGCAGATAAAAACGCAATCCGCATTATCAAAGAAAACCTTGCAAAAACGAAGCTCGACGGCAACGCTTTCGTAGCTCAGACAGATTCGCTTGCCTTTTTAACCATGACGGATAAAGTTTTTGACATAGCTTTTCTTGATCCGCCTTATGCAAACGGCTTGCTGCAAAAAGCTCTTGCCAAAATCGGCTCACATATTGCCGATGGCGGCCTTGTTGTTTGCGAGCATCCGTTTAAAGAAGAGCTTGATGATGAAGTCGCAGGCCTGACCAAACAAAAAGAATATAAATACAGCAAAACGGCCGTAACCGTTTATCGGAAGGGATGATACAATGAAAACGGCAATTTGCCCGGGAAGCTTTGACCCTGTCACAATAGGCCATATTGATATTATCCACCGCGCAGCAAAGCTTTTTGACAAGGTTATTGTTGTTGTAATGATAAATTATCACAAACCCGCCAGCTATTTTTCCGCTGAGGAAAGGGTTGAGCTTCTAAAACGCAGCCTCGGCGATGTTGATAATATTGAAATTGATATGCACAGCGGCTTGCTTGCCGAATACGCCGACGAAAAAGGTGCCTGCGCCGTTGTTAAAGGCCTTCGGGCGGTTTCCGATTTCGAATATGAATTTCAGCAGGCATTAACAAACAAAAAACTCAATCCGGAGCTTGAAACGGTATTTTTAACTGCCAATGCCGAAAACATGTATCTTTCGTCAAGCGTTGTTAAACAGGTTTGCGAATTCGGCGGCGATATCAGCGAGTTTGTTCCGTCGGAAGTATGTGAAGACATAATAAAACGAATAAAAGAAAGGAATAGGTTTTCAAAATGAACATTGAAAGTTTACTTGACCAGATAGAAGATATTATAGAGGCCGGCTCAAAAGGCCTGCTTTCCAACAAGGTAAGCGTTGATGCAAATGCTATCAAAACAGCAATCGAGGATATCCGCCTTAATCTCCCGAACGAAATCACACAGGCAAGAGCCATTGTTGCAGACAGAAACAACCTTCTTGTCAAGGCTAAAAACGAAGCAGTCAGCGCAGTGACAGGCGCTCAGGAGAAATCACGTGCGCTTATTTCAGCCGCTGAGGATAAGGTAAGAGCTCTTGTTTTGAAAACCGAAGATTATTCCAAGAATAAAATTGCGGAGGCAGAGGCTCAGGCAAAGCAGATTATCAACACCGCTAATGAGGACGCCAAAATAATCAGAGCAAACGCTCAGCTTGAAGCTGCCGCCATGGTTGACAACAGCGAAATCGTTGTTCAAGCAAAAGCAACTGCCGAATCAATCAGCAAAGCTGCTCAGGACGATGCCGCTTCAACAATCGCCGGCGCAAAGGCTCAGGCTGAAAATATTGTTAATGCCGCTTCCGAGCAGGCTGAAAGAACAATTGAAGATGCAAGGCAGCGTTCCGACGAAGCTATTGACAAAGCCAACAAATGGTCTGCCGAAATCAGAATTGCAGCAGGCGATTTTATTGAGGACATAATGAAAACTGCCGATGAGGCAATCGCAAACAGCCTGAATGAGATCAGAAACGCCCGTAACAACATCAAAAACGTAACCGGCAAAATCGAAGCCCCCTCTTCAGAAGCAAATCAATAAAGAAAGCCCCCTGTTATATAAACAGGGGGCATAAATTTGCAATATTCAGCAGCCCTTAACCTCTTTAATGAGTTCGTTATCTTTATAATATATTTCTTCGGCTTTTTTGATAATCTCTGCCTTTCGGACGCTGTTTCTGAAAAGCATTAGAAGCCTCTTTTCACTCGGGGTTACTTCAAGAAGAGTTTCCTCTCCTTCGGGGGCAGAAACAGCAACAACCGCAGAGGGTTCTGATGTCTCAACGAAAAACGAACTCATAAAATCATCAAGCGATATGCGATAAAGCGCTGAAAGCTTTAAAACAACATCTATCTCCGGCTTGCGCATTGTTTCATACTTTGCATAGGTTGAACGGTCAATCCCGAGATATTCCGCAACCTTTTTCTGAGTCAGTTTATTGGTTTTTCTGTATATTTTCAAAACATCGCCAAATGTTTTGTCATCAACTTCCAAAAAAGTTCGCATTCGTCACTTTTCACCCCTTTTTCACACATATCAACATTATTATACAGGTATTTTTCAGCAATTTCAGCAATTGTTCCAAATCGGCACAAAAATTTTTAATATGCATTTTCATAAATATAATTTCCGTTTTTAAGGAGCTAAAATATGAACAGCAAAATTTTTCAGAACACCAAATATTTTATAATTGATATGGACGGAACTTTTTACCTTGACGGTAATATTATTGACGGTTCCACGGATTTTATCGAAAAAGTTAAAGAAAGCGGCAGAGACTTCTATTTTTTCACCAACAATTCATCAAACAATGTTGAGGTTTGCCGCGCAAAGCTTGAGAAAATGGGCTTCCCCGTTGATGAGAACAGAGTTATCATTTCCTCACACGTTGCAGCAGATTATCTCAACAAAAATTATAAAGGCAAAAAGGTTTTTCTTCTCGGCAACGAAAGACTGACAGGCGATTTTGAAAAAGCGGGAATCAATCTTGTTTCGGAAAATCCCGACATTGTTGTTCTCGGATTTGACACCACTCTCACCTATCAGAAAATGTGGGATGCTGTCAGATATATTGACGGCGGTGCGGTCTATCTTGCAACTCACCCCGACCTCAACTGCCCCACTGCAGACGGTTATATGCCCGACACAGGCTCAATGATTGAGCTTTTTGCAGCTTCAACAGGCAAAAGACCCGTTGTTCTTGGCAAGCCCATGACTGCAACCGTTGATTATATAACCGAAATGCTCGGCTGTGAGAGAAGCGAACTTGCATTTGTCGGCGACCGTCTTGCAACAGATATTGCAATCGGTGCAAACCACGGCATTCCCTGCGCTTTGGTTTACAGCGGAGTCACAACCCCTGCGGAATATGAAAAATCAGATATAAAAGCAAGCGTAGCCGTTGAAAATCTCAAGGCACTCGCCGAATACCTTTAATATATACAGAGCAAAAATGTCAGTTCGAAACCTTCCTGACAGACACCTGCTCGGTGTCAAACAAAACTAAAGGCGCTGCACGGCAGCAAAAGGAGCATAAAAAATGAATAAGAAAAAACTCACATATCTCGCTCAAGGGGCGATGATAGCGGCAATTTATGCCGCCGCAACCTACCTTTGCGCAGTTTTCGCAATCGCTTACGGCAACATTCAATTCCGTCTTTCCGAAGCTCTCACGATTCTTTCGGTGTTCACCCCTGCCGCAATCCCGGGATTAACCGTTGGATGCATTATCGGCAACATAACAAGCCCGTTCGGAATCTGGGACATTGCTTTCGGCTCACTTGCAACCTTGCTTGCGGCAATCACCGCAAGAGCATTGAGAAATGTTAAATTTAAGAGTTTCCCTGCACTGTCACTTATTATGCCTGTTATTTTTAACGCTTTGATAGTAGGTGCGGAATTAACATTTCTTTTGCCGACGGATAAAACAAGGCTTGCAACATTCATAATTTATGCGCTTGAGGTTGGTGCAGGCGAACTTGCGGTTTGCCTAGCAGGCGGAATACCATTGTTCTATTCAATAAGAAAAACAAATATTTTTAATAATATTTAATAAACATAAAGCGGACTGAAATAAGTCCGCTTTAATTTTTAACTGTTTTTATTCGCTCTATTCCCGAATCGGCACTTCTCCGCTCTCTTCAATCTGCATCGGGCGTTCCGTACCTATGTTTTCAAGGCACACAAACTCACCATTAAAAACGCTGTTGCTCTTGCTGTCAAAGCTGATTTCTGTGCGCTCAACCTCAAGATAACGGAATTCTTCGCTGCTTTGTTCAAAAAAACGCAAAAAAGCCAACAGCTTTGCCCTCCCGGCAGAAAGCTCAATCTCGCCGCTTTGATAAACGGTTTGAGTGCATTCGGTTATCCCGACAGGTAAAGTTACTCCGTTAACATAAACCTCACTTCTCTCTTTGTAAGCATTTTCGGCAGGTATTCTCCCGAGCGGTACGGAGAAAAAAAGAAAATGGAGTATATAGCTCTTTTTTTCAGAAACCGCCTTAGCCGCATTGATTTGTGAGGGCTGAGAAACTGAAACGCTTCTTTTCGTTCTCGCAACAACATATCCGCTTGCCCTGCAAAAGCTGACGGTTAAATCCTTGTTTTCTTCTATTCCGCTTATCAGCAAATCTCCCTTTAAGACAGGGTTGCCTATGCGCTGCTCCTGTGTGCCGTTGAAGGGGCGCAAAATCACAATCTGGCCGTCCCTTGCCGCCACTATATCCGACGGCGCATCATCCTTGTCAAGATCAGGAGTCTTAACCGTTTCGCGAACCTCGATTCTTGCAGCGCTTCCCGCAACATTAATATTAAGCCATGAAAGCTCGGGCAGCCTTTGCAGGGCGGCGATTTCCGTTGCGGTTATATCTATCCTTGACCCTGCTGTTCCCTTTTTTATGCCCAAATCCTCAAACACACCGAGAATCGTTTCCGCAGGCACTCTGACATTGCCCACAACATCAATGCTCCATATTCTTGTTGAAAGAATCAGCAGCACCGCAGCGCAGAGGCAGGCGCCAATCAAAACACCTATTCTGCGGCTGTGACGTTCAAGAAAAAACGGCAGACCATGCTTTTGGCTTATCCTCACCTGCATCCCCGATTTTCTTGCGACAGAGCGGATTTTTTTATAGCCTGTGCAGTCAACACAGGCGCTTATAACGGAGTCCCTGCTTTTAAGCTCCCAAAGCAAAATTTTATTGCGGCGGCAAAGATTGATAAATCTTTCGGGGAACCCTCCTCGGGCAGTAAAGCTGACATAACCGAAAACAAATCTTAATAGCTTCAGTATGAGCATAAAACCCTCCTAATTGCTGTAATCAAGGGAGGTAATTATGCCTTTGATTATCGCCTGCCCGTTCTGCATGGAAACAATAGTCAGCTCGCAGCCGCACAGACGTACCGTTAACCGCCCCGTATTTAAAGCTATAACATTGTCGCTGTATTCCAAAACTCCCCGGCAGCCCTCAATTATCGCTTCCCTGTTGCCGCAGAGCTCAACATGAGCATAGCCTGCCACAGTATCCTGAGGCAAGTCAAGATTGCGACTGATTGACTCTATTATTCTTTCGCCTCTGCCCGAATTGCGGCAGTTCTTCTTTTTCATACCATTCCCCCTGTGTCTATGTTATGAAAACGGGAAATAAAAAAGAACAAGTCTTTAACCGTCACCTTCGGCATAGAGTTAACCGAGGTGGTCTGTTTGAAAAAAAATCGTTTTTTTACTTTGATTGCAGGGGTTGCGTTATTTATTTTTCTGTTCGCCTATGCCGAACAATTCACAAAAGGCCTCGGCTTGGGTCTTAACAAATGCTCACAAATAGTGATTCCGTCCCTCTTCCCTTTTCTTGTTGCCGCCTCACTCACGGGAAGCGGAGAAATGCCTGCCAAGGCAAAAAAAGCCGTAAATCCGATAATACAGCGCCTTTTCCGTCTGCCGGCAGAGGCGCTTCCCGCAATTATTATTTCACAGCTCGGAGGATACCTCGCCGGTGCAAAATCGGCACAGTCGCTGTATCAATCGGGCGCATTAAGCAAATCGCAGGCAAGCAGACTGATGCTTTTTTCTGTGAATGCAGGCATTGGTTTTTCCGTCAATGCCGTCGGCAGAATACTTCTCGGCTCTGAAAAAACAGGAAAAATCATATTTCTGTCGCTTTGCTTTTCTTCGCTCCTGACAGGTCTTTTAACCCGTTTCTTACCTGAATGCAAGGAAGATATCAAAAGGCTTGCTCCAAGGCATATATCCTTTTCCGATGCCGTTGTTGAAAGCGTGGCTTCAAGCGCCGCCGCCATGCTTACCGCCTGCGCTTTTGTTGCTTTTTTTTCGGGAATTACCTCGATAATTGACTCTTTCATAAAGAACGAAAGCTTAAGGCTTGCCGCAGAATGCCTTCTTGAAGTTACCAACGGATGTGTAAATTCGGCAGGCAAGCTGTCAATACCGATGCTTGCCGCTGTATGTGCCTTCGGCGGCATCTGCGTTCATCTGCAGATTTTCAGCATTGCAAAAGATATTGGCATAAACATGCCTGTTTTTTTCTTTTTTCGCATACTTCATGCATTTTTAGCATTCATTTCCTCATCGGTGCTTCTTAAACTGTTTCCGATTGAAGAACAAACCTTTCTTTCTATCTCTCAAAACGCAGCTTTATGGTCATTTTCTGCGCCTGCTTCGGTTTCTTTGCTTTTTTTATCGGCACTTCTCATATTAGACCTTGATAATAAAACCGAAATATGCTAGAATTTGAAGGAAAGGGTGTTGAACTCATGAAAAGCAAGCTTCTTGAAAAGAAAAAATATCCCGCAGCATGTGAATACTGCAAGCACGGGCGCTTATCCCCTGATGAGCAAACGGTGCTTTGCATCAAAAAAGGGCTTGTTGCGCCCGACGGAAAATGCAGAAAATATTCCTATGATCCCTTAAAGCGCAGACCCAAAAAACCGCTCATCATTCAGCAGGCAAATCCTGCCGAATTTGAATTATATCGGTTAGAAGATTAAGGTGAATATAATGAAAACTCTTATTAAAGAATTAATCTGCAATCCCCTCCCCACTCCGAACTGCCACGCATCAACCGTTCTCCCCCTGCCTGACGGAAGTGTTCTGGCTGCTTGGTTCGGCGGAACAAAGGAAAGCACTGCAGACGTTGATATTTGGTATGCCCGCCGTGATGAAAACGGCTGGTGCGAACCAAAGGCGGTAAGCTACAACAAAAATCTCCCCCATTGGAATCCCGTTCTTTTTCTTCGAAAAAACGGAGATGTCATGCTGTTCTTTAAAGTTGGCAGAAACATCCCCTCCTGGCGCACATTTGTGAGTGTTTCAACCGACGGCGGCCGAAGCTTCGGCGCTCCGCAGGAGTTGGTTAAGGGCGACAGAAGCGGCGGCAGAGGCCCCGTTAAGAACAAGTGCATCAGGCTTTCAAACGGCAATATTCTTGCCCCTGCATCAACGGAAAACAGAGGATGGAACTGCTTTATTGACATTTCGGCCGATGACGGCGAAAGCTGGGAGAAAACCGCAAAAATCAAAACCGAACAAGCTGTTCCCATGTTCAACACACAGAATAAATACACTTCAAATCTTATTCCGATGATTCAGCCCACCCTGTGGGAATCCGAACCCGGTAAGGTCCACGCTCTCACCAGAACCCCCGTAGGCAGAGCATACAGAACCGATTCCGACGACTTCGGCAAAACTTGGTGCCAAGCCTATCCGACCGATTTGCCCAACAACAACAGCGGGCTCGACGTTATCTGCGTGCCGAGCGGTGAGCTTTATCTGATTTCAAACCCTGTTGAAGAAAACTGGGGCGAACGTTCACCTCTCACTCTTCAAAAATCCTCCGATAACGGCGCAACCTGGGAAACTGTTCTTGTTCTTGAGGAAGAAAAGAAGGACAGCGAATTTTCCTACCCCGCAATTGAATATATGAACGGCTCACTTTATATAACTTATACTTATGAGCGCCTTAACGTTGCGTTCTGGAAAATCGAGCTTTGATCTTATTAACACAAAATTCAAACAAAAAGCATTAAAACGCCATAAACATCTGATATTATTTCGGATGTTCGGAAATAATAAAAAAACCTAAAGGAGTCCAAACATGAAAAAACTTATTTGTCTCATCCTTGCTGTTTCAATGGCATTTGCTCTTGCTGCATGCGGCAGCAACGGCGGCGAAAACGCAAACGGCGGTGAAACCACCACCCTTGCCCCCGCAGCTCTTACCGGCACTCTTGAAGAAATAGCCGACCAGATTTATGCCAACGCAACCGCAATCGAAATGGCTATGGGTCCCGCAACAGCAATCGACCTTGCAGATGTTGATGCCGCTAACTATTATCTCGGCGTTGCTTCAACAGATTCAATCGAAAACGCTGTTTTCTCAGAACCCATGATCGGCTCAATCCCCTATTCTTTATGCCTTGTTAAGGCAAAGGAAGGCGCTGATATCGAAGCTCTCAAAAACGAGATTCTTAACGGCGTTAATGCAAGAAAATGGCTTTGCGTTGCTGCTGAAAAGATTGCCGTTGTTAACTGCGGCAACATCATCATGATGGTTATGGCAGAAGAAGCAATTGTTGACGATGTTTGCAAAGCATTCGCAACAGTTTCAAACAACACCGCTTCAGAGCCTCTCACCAAGGTTGGCGAAGTTCAGGAAGAAATTCCTGCTGACGACGGAATCGGCGGAATGGACATGCCTGCTGACATGCCCGCTTATGACGGCGAAGAAATCCCCGCTGAGGATGGCGTAGTTCTCGCATAATAAAAAATTTTTTCAAGGGGCTGCCCTTTCGGACAGCCTCTGTTTTTTTGAGGAGAAACACCATGCTTTTTTCAAGCCTAACTTTCCTGTTTGCTTTCCTGCCCATCGTTTTGGGCGTTTATTACATTTTGCCGATGAAGGCAAAAAACTTGTGGCTTTTAGCGGCCAGCCTTTTCTTTTATTTTTACGGAGAACCGAAATATCTCATTCTTATGGTTTCGGTTATACTTTCCAGCTTCATTTTCGGAATTCTTACAGAGCGCGCAAAAGGAACTCCTCGCAAGCTTTTAACCGTTCTTTCCGTTATCGTCATCCTTTCTGCGCTGATTTTCTTTAAATATACCGATTTCTTTATATCGGGCATCAACGGCCTTTTCGGCACCGATATTGGCCTTCTCAAGCTTGCTTTGCCCATCGGTATCAGCTTTTACACCTTCCAGGCAATCAGCTATAACATCGACGTTTATCGCGGCGACACACCCGCGCAAAAAAATATAATCAATCTTGCTCTCTATGTTTCGCTTTTTCCCCAGCTTGTGGCAGGCCCCATCGTCCGATATACGGACGTTATGAATGAACTGAAGCACCGCACTCACAGCCTTGACGGTTTTGTTTGCGGAATAAGAAGGTTTGTTTTCGGATTTTCCAAGAAAGTTTTAATTGCCAACTCTCTCGGCAGCCTTTGCGAAACCTTCAGAAGCACAGATGAAAAATCCACATTGTTTTTCTGGCTGTATGCCGTTGCTTTCTCTTTGCAGATTTATTTTGATTTCTCCGGCTACAGCGATATGGCAATCGGCCTTGGCAGCATGCTCGGCTTCAAATTCCCCGAGAATTTCCGCCATCCGTTCATTTCCACCTCCGTCACCGAATTCTGGCGACGCTGGCACATCACTCTGGGAAGCTGGTTCAGAGACTATGTTTATATCCCCATGGGCGGAAACAGAGTTAAAACAGCTCGCTTTTTCCTTAATATTTTAACGGTTTGGTTTTTGACAGGTTTTTGGCACGGCGCAGACTGGACTTTCATTGTTTGGGGCCTTTATTTTGCCGCCCTGCTGCTGATTGAAAAAAGTATACCCAAACGAATCAAGGACAAAGTTCCAAGTGTTATCGGGCATTTATATTTGATTTTCGCTGTGCTTATAGGCTTTGTTATATTCAACGCAAACGGAATTGAAGGTGCCATATCTGACCTTTCGGGCATGTTTACCGGCGCATATCCGCTTTGCACGGATACAACACTTTATTATTTGCGCAGCTATGCCGTTTTGCTGGTTGTTGCCGCTGTAGGTTCAACACCGATTGTTAAAAATGCCGTCCTTAAAATCAGGGAAACGAAGGCAGGCGCTGCAATCACATCCGTTCTTGAACCGTTTGTTATTGTTGCGTTGCTGACCGCAGTTACGGCATATTTGATTGACGGGTCATACAATCCGTTTTTATATTTCAGATTTTAAAAGGAGGTTACTATGGGCAAAAAAATACTCAATATAGCTTGCACGGTCTGCTTTTCGGCTTTTATAATTGTCCTCGGTGCTTCCTTCTTTTTCAGAGAGCCGATTTCCGTTCTTGTTTCTGAAAGACGCAAGGCTGCGCAATTCCCCGAATTCTCTTTTGACGCGGTTATGGATAAATCATTTTTTGACGGGCTTGAAAGCTACCTTACAGACCAATTCCCCAAGCGTGATGATTTTCGCGCCGTAAAAGCGGCCATTGAGCTTAAGCTTCTCGGTCAAAAGGACAATAACGGAATTTTTCTCGCAGACGGCCACATTTCGGAAATTCAACCGACTCTCAGCGAAAGCTCAGTTGAAAACACTGCAAAAAAAATCAACTCAATCTATGAAAAATATCTTGCAGATAAAAATACAAGAGTTTATTATTCCGTTATCCCTGACAAGAACTATTTTCTTGCGAAGCAAAACGGATATCCTTCGCTTGATTACGAAAAAATGATTGAGATTTTTACAGGCAGCGTTAAAAATATGAAATATATCAATATTTTTGACTGCCTTGAGCTTAACAATTATTACAGAACCGACACTCATTGGAGGCAGGAAACCCTTGAGCCTGTTGTTAAAAAGCTGAGCGCAGAAATGGGCTTCAAATCCGAACCTTTTTCGCAATATAGAGCGGAAAGGCTTTCAGATTTTGACGGAGTTTATGCCTCAAGGCTTGCATTCGGAGCAGAAACCGACAGCCTTGTTTGCCTGCGCAGCGAAACAACGGAGCAGGCATTGGTTTATAATATGGAAACTCAGGAAAAGAGCGTCGGAGTTTATAACATCAGCAAGCTCAACGGCAACGATAAATACGATGTTTTCCTTTCGGGCGCAACGGCAGTTATATCCGCCGAAAACCCTCTGGCAAAAGAAAAGAAAGAGCTGATTATTTTCCGCGATTCTTTCGGCTCTTCACTTGCCCCTCTTATGCTTTCAGGCTACAGCAAAATCACGCTTGTTGACATAAGATACATTTCATCGCAGATTCTCGGCGAATATATAAATTTTGAAAACAGCGATGTTTTGTTTTTATACAACACCCAGGTTCTGAATCAAAGCAATATGCTTAAATAAAGCTTAACCCCTCTGATCAATATGAATCAGAGGGGTGTTTTTTATAGGTTGCCAGCTTCCCGATTTCACCTGCAACAAGAGTAACAAGCGACAAAGCCACCACGATACACCATTGGAGCGTATTCAATGGAATAACGCCAAAAATTTCAGCAAGCGGAGGCAAAACAACTACCACAGCCTGCGCCGCAACACAAGCCGCCACGGCACAGTTCATCATTTTGTTGCTGAAAACTCCCGCTTTAAAAAGGGGCAAAGACGAACGCATATTGACTGCATGTGCAGTTTCGCAAAAGCTCAGAGTGCAAAAGGCCATTGTTCGGCCCAAAACAACATTGTTTTTTTCCCCAAACATGAAACAGCCTATTGAAAAGGCAAGCATGGTTAAAACGCCTATAAGCATGCCTTCCAGAGATATATCAAGCCACAGACCGTCAGCGAAAAAACCTTTGCTTGGTGACACAGGCTTGCGGCTCATAATATTTTTTTCTGTTTTCTCTGTTCCCAAAGCCATTGCAGGAAGCGAATCCGTAACAAGATTAACCCATAAAAGCTGAATAGGTATCAGCGGAGGGGCAAAGCCAAGCAATGAAGCCGCAAAAACCGCTATTATCTCACCTATATTTGTGCCGAGCAGAAAATGCACGGCTTTTTTTATGTTGTCATATATTCCTCTGCCCTGTTCGACTGCTTTAACAATCGTTGCAAAATTATCGTCTGTCAAAACCATATCTGCCGCATTTTTTGCAACATCTGTTCCGTTCTTGCCCATAGCACAGCCTATATCCGCCGCTTTGAGCGCAGGGGCATCGTTAACTCCGTCGCCCGTCATGGCAACAATTTCGCCGCGCGAACGGAACGCTTTAACAATTCTTACCTTATGTTCGGGGCTTACTCTGGCAAAAACTCGGCATTTTTCCGTTGCCTTCGAAAGTTGCTCATCGCTTAGCGCATCGAGTTCCCTGCCCGTCATAGCTCTGCTTTCACCGTCAAGTATTCCAAGTTGTTTTGCAACTGCACAAGCCGTTACAATATGGTCGCCGGTAATCATAACAGGAATTATACCCGCTTGCTTACAGGTTTCAACCGCCTTGGCTGCCTCGGGCCGGGGAGGGTCATTCATTCCTATAAGTCCTGCAAAAATCAAATCGCTTTCCTCATAGCTTCCTTGCGAAGAACGGTATGCAACAGCTATAACACGCAAGGCATCCTTGGCCATAGCCTCGTTTTGCTCTTCGATTTTTCGTCTTCTCTGCAACGTCATGGGAGAAACGCTTCCCCCAACATACACCTTGCTGCATTTTGCTAAAACAACATCGGGTGCTCCCTTTACAACAAGCTTTTCCTCAATTCCGAATTCATTCACGGTTGACATCAGCTTTCTTTCGCTGGAAAACGGTGTTTCGTGTTTTCTCGGATAATTCTTTTCAAGCCCGAAAATATCCACCCCTGCAATGTGAGCGGCGCTCAGAATTGCTGTTTCGGTCGGGTCGCCGCTGAACACGGTTTTTTTGCCTTTTTTAGAAACGCGTGAGTTGTTGCAAAGAGAACCCAACAGAAGAATCTCCTCTGCTTCATGAGAATTGAAATCAATCACTTTGAGCGCATTTCGGATTTGAGTAACACTCATTCTGTTTTGGGTCAGAGTCCCTGTTTTATCCGAGCAAATAACCGTAGCAGCGCCAAGCGTTTCGACCGCAGGCAGATGGCGGATGATTGCATTGCTTTTAGCCATGCGCTGAACACCCATTGACAGAACAATTGTCACTATTGCAGGCAAACCCTCCGGTATTGCCGCAACTGCAAGGCTGACTGAGAGCATAAACGAAGAAAGCAAGCCGCTTTTTCTGATTATTCCAAGCAAAAAAACAACTCCGCAGATTGCCAATGCACCTATTCCAAGCGCTTTACCTATCTTTTCCAATCTGAGCTGAAGCGGTGTTTGCGGCGATTCCTCGTTGGCAAGAAGATGCGCAATTTTGCCAACCTGAGTATTCATTCCCGTTTCCGTAACTATTGCGCAGCAATTGCCTGCAATCACCGTTGTCGAAGAATAGACCATGTTTTTCCTGTCTGCAAGGGCGCAGCTTTCAGAAAAAACAGCATCTGCGAGCTTTTCGCACGGCTCGGATTCGCCTGTTAGAGCGCTCTCCTGAACTTTTAATCCGTTTGCCGAAATCAGTCGCGCATCAGCAGGCACCATGTCTCCGCTTTCCAAAAAAATTATATCGCCCTTCACAATCTGTGAAGCAGGAATCTTTTTTATTTTTCCCGAACGTTTTACCGTGGCAGTCGGAGCCGAAAGCTTTTTTAATGCATCAATAGCCTTCTCAGCACGTCTTTCCTGATAAACCCCGATTGCCGCATTCAGAATAACTATAGCCAAAATTACTATAGGTTCAACGAAATCTCCTTTCCCCTCAACAATACCGGTCAAAAAAGAAACGATGCATGCAATAAAAAGAATTATAACGCAAAAATCCGAAAACTGAACAAAAAACTGTTTTAAAACAGATTGCTTTTTCTTATCCGCAAGCTTGTTTTCTCCGTGTTTTTCAAGAAGCTTTTGCGCCTCTCTGTCACTTCTTCCGTCTTGTATATTTGTTTTCAGTTCTTGTGATGCTGCAAATGCAGATAATGAATGCCAATTCATCTTAATTATCCTTTCTCAGAAACAAAGTTTTGTTGCTTGCTTCGTTTATTATGCAAAATCACGGGTCGATAATCATATATATTCAAAGGAAGGATAAAAAATCCCCGCAAGAGAGTTAAATCTCCTGCGAGGCAAAAATCATTTCGTTTTTAACTTATCCATGCAGCTTTTGCAAACATATTTCCCTTCAAAAGCTTCCAAATCCGTTTCCGATTTACAAAAAACGCAATTTTCAACAGCCTTTTTACAAATTATTTGCTTGCCGTCTGAAAACATTTCCAATCTGCAATGCGGTTCGGTAAGTCCAAGCTCTTTCCTCAACTGTTTAGGGATTACAATTCTGCCGACATCATCGATTTCACGAACAAATCCAGAAAACATAAATCACCCTCCAAATATGGGATTTCTCTTATATACTTCGGTTTATTTTATACCACTTTTCTGAATAAAAGTCAACGAATTAGGTCATATTTTGGAGAATATTAACATATATTGTTGAAAACATTTTTTTGAAAACGCTTTGCTTGTGCGAAAGGAGATTGTCGATGATAAATTATATTTGGGCAGGAATGCTTGTTTTCTCAGTTGTTGCAGCTGTTTTCAACGGCAACTTAGCAACACTTTCAAACTCAATTATTTCAAGCGCATCGGATGCGGTTTCACTTTGCATAAGGCTCGGCGGAACAATCTGCCTTTGGAGCGGACTAATGGAAATAGCCGAAAAATCCGGAGTTACAACCGCTGTGTGCCGTGCCTTATCGCCTGCAATGAAGCTTATTTTTCCTAAAATGAATATGAGAAGCAAAACCGCCAAGGCAATTTCCATGAATGTTACAGCAAATCTTCTTGGGCTTGGCAATGCCGCAACACCTCTCGGACTTGAGGCCATGAAACGGCTACAGGAAGAAAACAAGGGGCAAACTCAGGCAAGTTCAGATATGATTAAATTCGTTGTTATGAACTCTGCCGCTTTTCATCTTATTCCAACAACCGTTGCATCCATGCGACAGGATTACGGCTGCAAAAATCCGTTTGATATAATGCCCGCCTCATGGTTATCTTCGGCGGCCGCATTAACTGTTGGCCTGACAGCCTCATTCATTATGATTAAAATTTCGGAGGGCATCAAATGGAAAAAATAACCGCTTTTGCAGTTCCTTCAATAACGGTTATAATCGTTATCTGCGGTCTGGCAAAAGGGTTAAATGTTTTTGAATGCTTTGTCAGCGGCGCAAAAAAAGGATTCGGTTCAGCCGTTAATCTGTTACCGACTCTTATGGGTCTTGTTCTAGGCGTTACCATGCTGAGGCAATCCGGCGCACTGTCAGTTATAACCCAAATGCTTGAACCAATCGCAAGTCTCAGCGGCATCCCCTCGGAGGTTTTGCCTTTGGCCATTATCAGCCCCGTTTCGGGAAGCGGTTCTTTAACCATGTTTGAACAAATACTGCAAAACTTCGGCCCGGATTCTTTTGAAGGCCGCGTGGCCTCAATAATAATGGGTTCAACAGAAACAACATTTTATGCTGTTACTGTTTATTACGGTTCCGTCGGAATAAAAAACAGCGGATGCACCATTCCCGCAGCTTTGCTTGCCGATATGACAAGCTTTATTGTTTCCGCCATAAGTGCAAGCATTATCTTTTAACCGCAAAAATCCCCCTGTGCAAATGCACAGGGGGATTACGCTTATTGCTTAATCAGCCAAATATCTGATTAGATAATTGAATCGCCTTCGCCTTCAAAGCCGTTTCCGAGACCCTGGAAGAGAGCCTGAAGAAGCTTAATGAAGTTTGCAGGGTTGAGAGCCGATTTGTTGATTTCGTAGGGATCAATGCAAAGAGTAAGTGACTTCCACATATCGATATCAAAGAATCTGCTCCAATCCCAGTTTTCAAGCTTGATCTGATAGAACAGAATCATGTTGAATTCGGGATCAAGGTTGACATCGGAACCGGTTTCCTTATCACGCGGGAATCCGTTATACCAATAATACATCTTAAAGTCCTTACCAAGTGCTCTTGAAATTGCACCGCTTGTGTCGTTAATTCTGAAGAAGAATTCGCCATGCTCTTTCCATACAGCCTGGTAAATAAGAGTAGTCTTAGCGATTGATTTTCCGTCATTGTCATCGTTAACGCCTTCTTCCCAATCGCCTATGGTATAAATGTCCTTGCCTGCAGGAACATGATAGATTACCCAATCAACACATTCGTAAGTTTCGCCGGGAGTCTTTGTGATTGTCATATTTCTGATAGCGCCGGTAAAGCTCTGAGGATTGGGATTGCTTGTTGAAACAGGAGGAACTTCGTCAAGGTCTAAACCGTAGTAGCAGTTCTGACCGCTGTACGGCTGCATTGTCTCTGCAAGAGTAAGGGGATTTTCTTCTGTGCTGTTATTGAAATCAATGTAAACAGCAATCGGATTTGAAGTATACTGAGCATGGAAGGTTGCGCCGTAGGCAGGCATGTAGTTTACTGTTGTTTCATCGCCATCATACTTCCAATTGTTGAATGTCTTGCCTTCGGGAAGATTTGCGTTAATAATTGCCTTAGCGTTGTTAAGATATTCGTCAAGCTTTGCATCTGTCTGAACCATAATAGGCTCCATTGCAACTTCTTCAGTTGAATCGCCGGTCTGATAGTAAATAACAAGCTCATAATATTCGCCTACCCAGTTACCTGTAACGGTAATTGAAGAACCGGAAGCGTAAGTCTTGATAATATCAGCATTAAGTGTAAGTGCATCTTCAATATTAAGCTCTTTTTCATTTACGGTATCCTTACCAAGATACCAGCCCATGAACTTATAGCCCGAAAGAAGCGCATATCCGCCGTTGGGCTGCTTGCTGTTTTCAAGACCGATGGTGGGAAGTTCTGTTTCTTTACCAGTATCTTTGCTCGTGAATGTTGCATCAGCAAAGTTAAGATCAGAACCGATTGTGTATTTTCCGCTCATGCTGAGAACATCATAAGAACTGCCGGAACGAAGCTGGAATGCAACTGAATACTCAACAAGTTCATATTTTGCTGTAATTACTCTCTCAAGGCCGTCTGCGGTGTTAAGAGTTGCACCGGTTGCACCGTAAGCAACCTCTTTGCCGTTTTCGTCAAACCAACCAAGGAACTTGTAGCCTGTGGTAGCGGTTGTGCTGAGCTTTGTTGTTACCTGAGTAGCAGAATAAGCTCCGGTGAACGGCTGGGTTTCAAACTTAGCATTATCAGTTGTGAATTCTTCTGTGAGAAGACCTGTTTCTGCATCAACTACGGGAACCTGCCATGTTACGTCGATCTCTGTCTTGGTGTATGCATAAACCTGCTTTGCAGCAGCATCATAGGGGATTGGTGCTGAAAGCTTATTATAAGCATCGCCGGAATCTGAAACACCAACATAAATATATCCTGCATTTTCAACCATTGCCTGAACTGCAGTTAAAGCAAGAGTGCCGTTGTCTGCATACTTGGTTTCAAGAATCTTCCAGCCGCCGTTTTCATAGTCTCTGACCATAACGGTTGTTGAATACTTGTAGGGATTCCATTTTGCATAGAAGGACATGTTTTCGGTGTAAGTATATTTGCTGATTGTATCACCGGTGCTTACTTCGTTGCCGTCTTTGTCCATCCAGCCTGCAAACTTGAGGGGTACACCTTTTTCATCCTTATATTCAACATCTTTTATTGCCGAATATGAAATTCTGGCATCATAGGCAACATCTTTAATCGTGCCGAGAGCCTCACCGCTGTCAAGAGCAGCCTTATCCAGATAGAAGGTTGCCTCGTACTTTTCGGGAGTCCAAACAACCTTTGCTGTTGCGCCGGTAATTATGTTTTCAATCTTAACTGTTGCGGGATCCCAGGAAGCTGCATAGCCTGCCTTAGAAAGAGCATCTGTGGGAATAACAGTATTAAGGTCAATATCTGTATTGATGGGAGCCTTAACTGTGATTGAACCGTCTGCGTTTGCGGTTGTGCCTTCGGGAAGCTTGTCAGCATCAACAGCTCCGCCGTCAACATCAACGGTAATGTCAAATTTATCTGTTGTAAGAACACGCTTGTATGTGATGTTCTTTTGAGGCATTGTAAGGCCTGTCAAATCGGTTGTTACTGTTCCGTAAGTAAGTGAGTTAGCGTCTGTGACGTCAGCCCAACCGTACTGATTTTCAACTGCTGCGGGGATCTCAACGGTTTCATCGGGAGCATATTCAAGAGCCGAAATCTGAGTTCCGTCATTCTCAAGGAATGTTGCAGTTTTCTTTTCTACGGGAGTTTCGGAATCAGCAGGGTTTTCACCGCAGGTAAAGTTGTGAACAGTATCCTGAAGGAAGATATATGTTATCTCATTCTTAACTGTTGTAAGACCCTGGCAGTCTGATGCGCTGGGAATTGTATCCTGCCATGCAAGTGAAGGAATATCCGATGTACGGCGTGCAACTGTTGCTGCAGGAGAAATT
>JAZNPT010000009.1:0-36564 GCA_045589815.1 Acutalibacteraceae bacterium | reverse complement strand
CGCCTTAAGGCGTACCCAACGTATTCCTTTTGCAAAGGATGCCTTTTTAAAGACAGCGTTGACATTTAATTTCTTCTTTCCCTTGCTTTCATTTATTTATTATTCTGTTTACAAATTCTACTTCTTTTATGATATACTGCTGATAGCATTCTTTTTGAATGTTCTCCTTTTGCTTAGCTGTGCTGTTGGTAGCCGCACTCTCTGCAAGAGGAGTTTTCTTTTCATCGCTAAAGCTTTTTCGGAACCCCTGGCACAGCCAGGGGTTTTCAAATACAATAAAAATGCCGGCTCTTAAGTGAGCCGGCATTTGTTATTTAACAAGGTGTTATCTCATAGAATATAACTCCGTTTGCATTGAGCGAAGCATCAATTTTAATCACGGAATTTTCAACCGTGCTCTTTACGGCAACCGGCTCAAGGCGGGAGCATTCGGCATACTTCGGGCGAAGCTTTGTGAAGTATATTTCTCTTGCCGCCTCGTTATTCAAAGTCACAGAAGAATCAATCTGAGGGTCATCGGGCGACCATCCAAAGCAATCATCACCGATGCCGTAAGTTTTTCTGTCTGCAACCCATTCATCGAAATAGTTGCAGCTGTCATCAACGGTATATGCGGTAATTTTAGCATTTTTTCCGTTGAACTGAGGTGCATTTATCTCAAAACTGAGGTCAACGTTTTTATTGTAGTCTTTATCGTTCTTAAAATTATATACCATTAAGCGAAGTGTATTTGTTTCTTCATCGAAAGCGGCAACCGTTTCAACCTGAGCATCATATAAAACTCCGATCTTTGTTTTTTCAACTGCGGCTCTCTTTAAGCCGGCAAACGCAGAAATATTTTTTGCAACATGCCAGCTGACAGTCGGATTCCCGTCAAACAATCCGCCCGAAAGATAGCCCCAGGCTGAAAAATAGTCTCCGCCGCAATCAAAAAGCTGTTTATATATGCGCGCATCATAAGCCGCCTGATAAGTATGGCCAACTATTCTGGTCAAAAGCTGATTATCATCCGCTCCGCTTGAGTTGCCGCAAAGCAGCCTGCCCTCATCAATTCCGAAAATCAAGCCTTTAAGACCTGCTTTTTCGGCGCACTTTTTCAGATATCCTATTGTTTCGGGAAGTGTTTTTCCTCCGGTATATTCGCCCGGCTCGGAATCATAAAAAGATGCGGAAAGGAAGCAAATTCTTGTCCCTTTCTTTCCTGTTTTGTAGTTTGTTCCGTTGGCGCAATGCTCTATGAATATTTTTTCATCCCACAAGCCCTCGGTAACAGTCATTGAATGCGCACCTACAAAAACATTCTCGCCGATAACATCCTGCAAAGCGGCAACCGTATAGTCATAAAGCTTGCAGTAAGCAACTGCCGAGCTTTCGGGAGTTTCGTCAACCGCCATAAACCAATCGGCGTTTTCGTATTCTGTCATAACTCCGAAGCGCCATTTGAGAAGCTCTTCCCTGCCGAATTCATCAACAAGAGCCTGAGCCATTGCAGCCATATAATTATAATAAACATCATAATCATCGGGCGGATATCTGTTGGTACCAAAAGATTCGCTGAACTGTGCGAGAGAAGAATATTTGAGAGGAACGCTACCGAGTTTTAAATGCGGCTTTGCTCCGAGTTCGACAATTCCTCTGCAATTTTCAATCAAGGGCAGAAAATCATAATCATCAAGAACCTCAAAATTATATGGGTCAACAAACAAATCCCTTGTGCCGTTGCCTCCTGTGCATTGCATAAGCTGAACATATTCAACAAAATCTGCAATATTATATTCTTCATTAATTTTCAGATTCGTGAACTGATCGCTTGATTTCATATCCCAGATGTTAACGTTACTTACAACATTCGGCAAAGCATCGCCGACCTGAGATGCATCAATTTTAAAGCTGTAGTCATTAACGGTATCTCCGCAGGAAAAAACGATACCGGGCAAGGCTATCAGCAGCGAAAACAAATATGAAAGGAAATACAAAAGCGCATTCATACAGCTGCTCCTTTAAAGAATTACTTCTCTGCCCGTTTTGGCAGATTCATAAATTGCAGAAAGTATCTTTATCATGTCAATACCCTGTTCGGGAACAAAAACAGGCTCTGCGCCTTCAAGAACATCAATAAAATGGCTGATATTAACCTTGTGAGCGAGCGGTGTTTTCTTACCTTTAACCTTTTTATTTAACTGACGGCCTTTTTCTTCATAGAATATTTCAGCCTTGCCGTCAATCCATTCAAGGCCGGCTTTTTCACCTCTGAGTTCAACAAAACGATATTCTTTTCTTATGTTGGAAGCCCATGAGAATTCAATTTGAAGCACTGCGCCGTTATCAAACCTGATAAGGCCCATGGCAAGGTCCTCAACATCAAATGTGCCGTCCTCTATCTTATCGCCGAATTTTGCTTCGGGCGAGTCTACGGAGTCGTTATCGGCAAACTTGCTGAAGGTGTTGCCGCTGACGCTCACAGGCTTGGGGTTACCCATAAACCAGATTGCAAGGTCAATCATGTGAACACCAAGGTCAATCAGCGGTCCGCCGCCTGACTGAGCTTTTGTTGTGAACCAGCCGCCCTTGCCGGGAATGCCTCTGCGGCGCACCCAGCCGCATCTGCCTGCATAAATCTGACCGAAACCGCCGTCTTCTGCAAATTTCTTAATTTCAAACGAGGTTCCGTAGTAACGGTTATTACGGATAACCATAAGCTTTTTGCCGTTTCTGTCGGCAGCTTCTTTCATTTTGAGGGCTTCTTCAACGCTGACGGCATCGGGCTTTTCGCAAAGGACATGCTTGCCCGCATTAAGAGCATCAACCGCAATTATGGAATGAAGATAATTCGGTGTGCAGATATCAATATAATCAATTGATTCATCCTTTAACATTTCCTTGTAGTCTGCATAAGTTTTTGCGGAATGAAAGAGCGTTTTTTTAGCAAACTCGGCTCTTTCAATTTTTATATCGCAAAGTCCGACTATCTCCACTCTCTTTTCAAGAAGATATGACGGAAAATGCGAACCCTTGGCAATACCGCCGCAACCTACCACGCCCACTTTATATTTTTTCATTGTTCTTCCTCCTCATAATCAAAAATATTAATGTAAAACTATTGTTGTTATACTTCTTGCCGGCAGTTCAACGTTTTTGGAAAACTCGTCAGAATAAATCAGCTCACAGTTTTTTGCAGAATCCGTGCGATGAATATCCATAGCCTTCCAGCAGCCGAAAAGCTTTATGTTTTGGTCAGCTTCTGCATTATTTACAAGCACCAGAACCGTTTTTTCGTCATCCCTGAATGCTGTTGAAGCAATTTGGCTGTTGCCTTCAAGGCTGTCCATAACATCAACTCGGGTCATTCCGCTTTCAATAAACTGCGAAAAATGCTTGTATGCATAATATCTGTTATAAATAACAAGCTTGCCGTCTTTAAGCTCCATAAGGCCGTCGCCGTTAACGGCTGTCCAGCTTTGCCATGAAACAGCATTGAGCAGATTCAAATCCTGTATAATGATATTTGCCATGTAAATTCCGCTGTCGATTGTTGTTGAATCAATAGTCAGCGGCAATTCGCACCATTCGCTCATTTCAAGCTTTTTGTTCGGATATTCATTTCTGAACTTTTCGCCAGCGGCTGATTTAATATCAAGCTTATTATCAAGCCAATAACTGTGGCCTGCATAAGTGTCACAAAAATCATTGAGAATTTTGCTTGCAAAGAATTTGTCTATGTATTCATAATATCCGGGTGAAAGCTCGCCGCTTTCAGGCCCGCTGAGTTTATAGGGAGAGTTGCGTTTCTTCATCTCAAGAGCAAAAAGCTCAAGCACCTCAACGGTTTCGTCGGCCGAATAGTGACAGCCCTCCTGACCAACCCAATCTCCGCCCCATTTCCATTGCGGCTCGTTAATCGGCGATATCGCCGTTACGGGATAGCCCTGAGCAACAAACCAATCTGCAATAGTTAAAACGTAGTCAACAAACGCTTGGTAGTTCTCTTTCGGGAGATTCGATGCATATTCCGTCAAGCCGCCCGATGCCTGGCCGCTGACCGTCATTGAATAATGTGGGCTGTTGCAAAAAAGGATAACTTCTTCCGCACCGTATTCAACCGCCAAATCAAGCATTCTTCTTGCATTTGCATCACGGGTGAAATCATATTCATATTCGCCTGTTTCTTTGTTCAAAACGTAAAAGCTTTCTGTGCGCCTTGTTACATCCCAGATTCGGCAATCGGGATTATCCGCTTCGCCGCCGCCGATATTATAGCGGTAAATATCAAGACCAAGACCTGTTTTGTCATCATAGAGAAGCCTTGCAATTTCACGGGCTGTTTCTTCATCGTCTATCGTCTGCGACCACCATGCAGAGCTTGTTCCGAAGGTTTCAAAGGTTTGATGCTCCACGAATTTGTTCACCCCTATCGCTTGAGTTTTATTATTTGTGAAAATATTAAAAGTCCACATTTGAAGCGTCGCAAGAATTATGCATATATATTTCATTAAATATTAGCCCTTTCCTTTTTTAACTCATATTCAGTTTAACATGAGGCAAAAAAAGTGTCAATCTATATTGACAAAAATTAAAAGGCATGATACAATTTATTTAACAATTAAGTTAAATGTTAAATGTGAGGTGAGCCAATGGGCATTCAAAACACGTTAAAAGCTCTTGCCGATCCGACAAGGCGTGAAATACTGAACATGCTGAAAAAAGGAACAAGGTCCGCAGGCGAAATTTCGGAATGCTTTGACATAAGCTTTGCTGCAATTTCAAGGCATCTTTCCGTTCTGAAAGAAGCTGATTTAATCCGTGATGCTCGTGACGGAAAATTTATTTATTATGAATTAAACGCATCCGTGCTTGAAGAAACTCTTCTTTGGATAAAAGATTTGAAAGGAGACAAAAACAATGATTAAAAAGAACTTGAAGCTTTTGATTTTCACATCAATAATCATTCTTCTGCCCATTCTTGCAGGTTTGATTTTATGGAATAAGCTTCCGAATGAAATATCCGTTCATTTCAATGCTCAAGGAATTGCCGACGGTTGGGCGGACAAAGGCTTTGCGGTTTTCGGCCTGCCGCTGTTTATGCTGGCTGTGCATTGGCTTTGCACCATAATAACTAACCTTGACCCTAAAAAGAAAAACATCTCTCAAAAATCCATGGGCCTTGTGCTTTGGATTTGCCCCGCAATTTCGCTTTTTATAAACGGAATAATTTATGCATACACGCTCAATTCAAAAATTGATATCAGCACAGCCTGCATGCTTTTCTTCGGCTTTTTATTTGTTGTAATCGGAAATTATATGCCGAAATGCAAGCAGAATTACTCTATCGGCATCAAAGTGCCGTGGGCTTTGAATGACGAAAAGAACTGGAATTATACCCATCGCCTTGCAGGCAAAATTTGGGTAATCGGCGGACTTTTTATAATTGCAACTTCTTTTTTAAATTGGGTATGGCTTTTTGCTGCAACAACGATTATAATGATTGTAATACCCGTTGCAGGGTCATATCTCTATTACAAAAAGGAGAATAAAGCATGATTTACGATACCGCAAAAAATTTGAGAAATTATTCAGCTATCAACCCCGCTTTTGAAGCAATTGCAAAATTTGTTGAAGAAAATGACATGAAAGCCCTTGAATGCGGCAGCTATGATGTTGCCGAAGGCATTAAGGTCGGCATCTCGGAATATGAGCCCGCAAGCGGCGGCGACTACGAAGCACACCGAGATTATCACGATTTGCAATATGCAATCACAGGAGAAGAAGCAATTGACGTGCTTCCCATTGAATTTGCTAAAGATTCAACAGGATATAAACCCGACATTGAGTTTTTTACAGCGCAAACCGCAGCCGCAACTCGTGTTGCCCTTGCCGAAGGCACGTTTGTTTTTCTTGCCCCGAATGATACGCACAAGCCCTGCATAAAGATGAACAGCGATAAAATTAAAAAGGCTGTTTTTAAAATTAAAATTTAAACTTACGTCACCTGTTACTTAAAAAATAGCAGGTGACGCTTTGTTTATAATAAGGAACAACAAACAGCGCAGGAATCACCGCCGCACAAAGCAGAAACCATGGCATAAAGCTGAGTTTAAACAAAAATATATCGGCAAGTTTGTTTTTAGTCTTTCTTACGCTCTCTTCAATCGCCTGTGCTACGGTTAAATCCTTGAAACACGCAATATAGAACATTGCTTTTGAATATCTTTGAATAAACCAAAAATAAAAAACCATGCCTGCTGCTGCAAGAACAAAGATGCCTGCAAGCAGCACATAAAAAGCCCTCAGACTGAGTGCATTTCCGTCAACAAACGCAACCAAAGCCCATGTGCCGAGAATCGGCAGAGCTTCAAATACAAGAAACCAGAAAAGCTTGACTGCAAAAAGCGTTATGCACATTTTGCAGGCTTTAAGCGCCCCTGAAATCCCGATTTTAACCCCATGAATCGGGTTGATACCCTTAGCCAAAAGCAAATGCCTGATTTCCAAAAGCAGACGAAGAGGGCCTATTGCCGCAACTGCCGCAAACGGCGAAGCAATAGCAAAAGCAATCAAAAAGTATTTTTCGGCCGTATAAAAGAATATATTCATTGCCGCATTGCACAGCGAAAACACAAGCGATAAAAACATAACAGCTGTTACGAGAGTTATAATTTTTAATTGTGAGCCTGCCAATGCAGCTCTTGCGGAAAGCTTTATCCGAGCATTCATAAAATCACCACAAAAATAAAATCGGGAGGTTTTAGCCTCCCGATTATTTTTTATCCGCAAGTGTGTTTTATTCAGTTTTCAAAGCCTATCCATTCTCTGCACTTATCGAGAACAGAGAAAATTCTGTCCGTAACAGGTGCAACATATTTCTCAAACTTGTTATAGAAAGAGTCACCCTCTTCAAATTCGGGAGCCACCGCACCCTCAGCAAAGTTACCCATCGGGATAACTCTTAAATTGGGTTTATCGTTTTGGATAAACTGAGTATAGGCGGGATTTGACCAAACGTCATAGTATTCATCAGCATACATAAACCAATAATACATTTCCATTATGCCGTCGTGAGCATTGGAGTGGAGCATATCTTTTATAAACCATGTATGCTCAGGCAAAATGCAGGTTGATGCATCGATTACTCCGTCGGGTGAAAGATGGTTATGGCCGCAGTCAGTGCAAGCCTGTTTGTAATTCTCACCGAGAGTTTCGTTGAGAAGCGCAACGGTTGCGCCTGCAGAGGCATACTTGGTGTCAACGGTTGCATCGCTGTTGTTATTCATATTTTCAACAAGAGGAGTTCTTTGAATATTGTAGCCTGCAACAATCATGATACGAACGCCGTCATCGATTGCGCCGTTGAGGATTTCGTCCGCTCTTTGCTGGATTTGATAGTGGTAATAATCTGCTTTTGCGATAAGACCCGCCTGAGTTTTGGGATCAAGGTTGATTTTCTTAGCTTCTTCATAGGAGCAATCGGGAACAAATGCCCAAAGGCCCAAAAGAGTTCCGAAAACGGGCGTCAGAAGTTCATCAAAAACTCTCGTTTGAAGATTATCAAGTATTTTCTCGGCAGCACCGTAAACAAGGTCAACGAGTCCGCTGTAGAAAAGGCCGTTGAACAGGAAATAAAGCATGGTATCTCCAAAGGTGAACGGCGGGTAGCCGTCAGTTGCATATTCAAGCAGCGCTCTTGAATCGAGTGCAAGCTTTCGGCTGAGAAGATCACCTGCAACATCAGTGCCGAGAAGAGGGCAGCTTTGGAAAATGCATGCGTCAACGTCATCACAGCCGTATTCGTTAAAATAGGCTAAGGTAACAACTCCGCCCATGGAGGAAGCTCTGAAATTAACCTTGTCATGACCTGTCAGCTTTTTAACATGCTGAACAAAATCATCAAGCTGGCCTGCAACCTCAACAGGGTCAAGGCGCCAGTCATAATGAAAATAATACTGATAATCCCTGCCGTGTTCTGTTTCAACCGGCAAATCGATTATAACATCAACATTCTCCGCCGAATTGCCGTTGCCGTCAAGAGCCATTGCACCGAACGCATCATAAACAGCATCAATAAGAGTATCACCGAAATTATCATAATTCTTGGTTACAAGAAGCGAAACGATAGAAGGCAAAAGCTTCACAACAAGCTGAACAATCGTTTCGGTAGAAGGACGGAAAAGTGTTCTTTCGTTTTCTTCACCGGGATTTTCATAGATATCGGTGTTGCCGAGCGGGCCGACATAAATGGTGGGCAAAACACCGCAGTTGCATTTGCCGCTTGCCGCTGATGCCGCAGGAGCAAGAACTGAAAAAATCATGACTGCGGAAAGAATAACTGCAATTATTTTTTTCACAAAAATCAACCTTTCTTAGCAGTTTTTCTTTTAGTTTATCACATTATTTTCCGTTACACAACACCGAATTTGCAGTTTTATATATTATTTTTTAATATAATGTTGCAAAGTCGTTCATATTTGTGTTACAATACCCGCAGTTAGAGAGGGTGATAATTTTGCCTAACGCCGAAAAAGCACAGTCCGGTCTTTCAATCAACAAAAAAACAATAGTTCTTATCTGCGTTCTTTTAGCTGCAATAATGGCATTTGCAGGATTTCTGACTCAAGTTTTGCCCCGAGGAATATACGAAACCAACGCAGACGGAACAATTATCAACGGAACCTACACTCAAATTGAAGATAAGCTCCCTATCTGGAAAATCATTCTTGCTCCCATTCTTGTTTTCGGAACAAGCACCGCTTTGACGGGTGCGGGAATAATTGTTATGATTACCCTTATAGGCGGCACATTCCTGATTCTTGATAAATGCAGCGTTCTCAAATACATAATGGCTTTGATTATTCAAAAATTCGGAAGCAAAAAATATGTATTGCTTAATGTGATGGTTTTTGCCTGCATGTTTTTAAGTTCAACAGCCGGCATTCTTGAAGAATCCGTAACACTTGTCCCGATTGCCGTTGCTATTTCCTTGGCGCTTGGCTGGGATTCGTTCGTAGGTCTCGGCATGAGCCTTATCGCCGTTGCATTTGGCTTCACGGCGGCAACCTTTAATCCATTCAACGTTGCAACCGTTCAAAAAATGGCGGATATCCCTGTTTTTTCCGGTCTCGGATACAGAATTATTGTTTTTGCCTGTGTTTATGCCGTTTTGGCAGGATTTTTAACCGTTTATGCAAAAAAAATCGAAAAGAATCCGCAAAAATCACTTTGCTATGAAACGGACATTGCACTTCGCGAAAAATTCAGCCTTGACGACAGCGTTGCCGTGCTTGCAAACAACGAAATCAAAAAAGCTGCCAAAGCATTTCTTTTCTGCCTTTCGGGAGTCCTTGTCGGCATAGTGCTCGATTTTGTTTTGGGTGCCGAAGGAATGATTTCGCTTCCATGCATGGCTGTGCTGTTTACCGTCGGAGGGATTCTGGCAGGTCATTTTTCCGGACTTCGCGGCAAAAAGCTTTTAAAAAGCTTTGGTGAAGGCATAAAAACAATCGCCCCCATAATACCTGTTATTGTAATAATTCTTTCGATAACTTATATTCTTGACCAAGGCAACATAATCCCGACCATTCTCAATTTTGTTTATAATCTTATTCAAGGCGTTTCACCCTATGCGGCAATTCTGATGCTTTTTGCATTCATTGTTATTCTTGAATTTTTTGTCGGCAGCGGCACGGCAAAAGCATTCCTTATCATGCCTATTGTTCTTCCTCTCGCTGACATGGTTGATGTTACCCGTCAAAGCGTTACACTTGCATTCTGCCTTGGCGACGGATTCACAAATCTGCTTTATCCCACAAGCGGCATCATGATTGTTGCAATCGGCCTTGTTAATATTTCTTATGGCAAATGGCTCAAATTCTCATGGAAGCTGTTTGCGCTTGAAGGCATTCTTTCCGTTGCGCTGATGCTGATTGCCATTGCAATAAACTATTCGTAAGGTGATAAAAATGAAACTTAAATTCAATGCTGACGGCAAATTCAAAATCCTTCTTTTCGGTGACATTCATGAGTATTATGACTATAAAACAAGCCTGAATTTCAAGGACATGCAAAAGCTCATGAATGCCGCACTTGACGAATATAAACCCGATTTATGCGTTCTTTTGGGTGATAACTGCAGCACGGAATTATATCAGGAAAATCCCGAAAGTTTCAAGGAGATGGTTTCCGACCTTGTTAAACCGATAACAAGCAGAGGGATACCCGTTGCCTCTGTATTAGGCAACCACGAACATGATCACGGCAACGAAGATGCCGTGGTAGAAATTTATAACAGCATTGACGGTGTTATCATGCGCAACGATGCACCGCCCGAAGTTACGGGAAATGCGAATTTCAAAGAGCTTGTTTATTCCTCAAACGGTGAAAAGCCTGTTTTCTGCCTTTGGTTCATCGATTCGAACAATTGCCATGAAAACAGAGAAATATCACACTATGACTATGTTCATCCGGACCAGATTGAATGGTTTGAGAATGAAAGCGCAAAGCTTAAGAAAATTAACGGCGGAAAGCCAATGCCCTCATTTGTATTTCAGCACACTCCCGTTCCCGAAGAATATGAGCTTCTCAGAAAAGCAAGGCTTTGGGAGCTGCCCGTTGCCGTAAGAGGCTATAACACAAAGAGCAAAACGTTCTATGTAGGCAAAAAGGGCGTTGAGGGATATGTGGGCGAAGGTCCTTGCTCGCCCGATGTTAACAGCGGTCAGTTTGCAAGTTGGAAAAAGGTTGGAGGCGTACTCGGCGCATTCTTCGGGCATGACCACCTTAATGACTTTTCGGGATATGTGGATAACATTTTCCTTGCGCAGCATAAAACCGCAGGCTTCAGAGCATATACAGACGGCTGCCGCTCCTGCGTCAGACTTGTTACTATTGATGAAAACGACCCCGCAAACTTCAAGCATGAACTTAAACATTTTAAAGAATTCGGACTTAAATGCGAATGCCTCGGCCCGATTTTTAAACGTGTTTCGGACAGACAAAGCTTTTGGCTTCATGTCCTTGCCTACGCCGCAGCAGCTGTTGGCGGAGCTGCTGTTATCGGATTTATCATATTCAAAATAATAGAACATTTCGGAGGTTAAAGCTATGGAAAAAAACAAAAAACTCAGCCCTTCTCTCATTTTAAACATTCTCTTGTTCGGATTTATGGGTCAGGTTGCATGGGCAGTTGAAAACAACTTTTTCAATCTTTTTCTTTTCAATGAAATCGGCGGCGATTCAACAGATATTTCAAACATGGTTGCTGCAAGCTCTGTTGTTGCCGTTCTTACAACCCTCTTCATGGGCAGCCTGAGCGACAAAATCAACAAACGCAAAATCTTCATCTGCGGCGGATATATTGTGTGGGGCGTAACCGTTATGGCATTCTCCCTCATATCTCCCGAAAACGTTGCCAAAATCATGGGCACAACTCCCGTTGCAGCAGTTTCCGCAACCATTATTCTTGTTATCATTATGGACTGCATTATGACCTTTATGGGTTCAACCAGCAACGATGCCGCTTTTAACGCATGGATTACGGACATAACCTCATCCTCAAACAGAGCCAAAACCGAATCAATTCTTGCTCTTCTTCCCGTTATTGCAATGGTAGCCGTTACAGCCGCATTCGGAGCACTTTCAGGAAAATTCGGTTATCCCGCATGCTTCCTCGGACTCGGCATTATTGTTTCTGTTTGCGGTATTGTGGGCATATTTTCAATCAAAGAATCAAGATCTGGTGTGAAAACAACCGCAAGCTTCGGAGAATGCCTTTCATACGGCTTCAGACCTTCTGTTATCAAAAGCAACAAGAGCCTTTATATTTCACTCATTTGCATGGGTATTTTTTCCATTGCAAGCCAGATTTTCTTCCCTTATCTTTTCATTTATGTTGCACATTACATTGATATGGAAACCCTCAAACTCACTCTGCCCGTGATAATTCTTGCAATTGCCGTTATCGGCGGAGCAATAGCAGCCCTTGTTTCCATTGTTATTCTCAGCGATAAAAAAGGCAAAGCTCCTTTCCTTTATATCTGCTCAGCATTTTTCATTATCGGTCTTGTTCTCGTTTATTTTGCAGATAAAAACATAATTTGGTTTGCTCTTTCGGCAGTTATTGCACTTGTCGGATACGGTCTGCTGATGATTATGCTCAACGCTGCAATCCGCGACTTTACTCCCGAGGATAAAGCAGGCCAGCTTCAAGGCATCAGAATGATATTCTCTGTTCTTTTGCCCATGCTTATAGGTCCCAGAATTGCAGCTGAAATCACCGATGTTTTTGCTACCGCGCAATATGCAAATGACTATGGCGAAATGGTTAACATTCCCGCTCCTCATATTTATCTCGGTGCCGCTATTGTTGGCGCATTAATCTTTATCCCTCTTTTCTTTCTTGTTAAAGAATTCAAAAAAGCTGAAAACAAATAACGAATATTATATGTAAAAAGGACATTGTTACCATGCATATTATAATTATCGGTCTTGGAAAACTCGGAGTCACCATGACCAAACAGCTTGTTTCCGAAGGACACAGCATTACAGTTGTTGACACAAACAACGACAAGGTTTCCTCCTTGGTTGACACTTATGACGTCATGGGTGTTTGGGGAAACGGCGCAACATGCGAAACTCTTGAAACGGCAGGAGCTTCGAAGGCAAAGCTTATCATTGCCGCTACAGCATCGGATGAAATGAACATTCTTTGCTGCCTTATCGCTAAAAAAATGGGCACTGAAAACACCATTGCCAGAGTCCGCAATCCGGACTACGCAGCTCAAATGCAATTTCTTCGCAACGAACTCGGCATCAGCATGATTGTTAACCCTGAATTTGAAACCGCAAACGAAATTTCAAGGATAATACGTTTCCCCTCGGCGGCAAACCTTGATTCATTTGCAAGAGGAAAAATTGAAATAGCCAGCATTCGCATCCATTCGGACAACATTCTTTGCGACTCCCCTCTTTATGAGCTTCGCAAAAAAAGCAAGGCAAAGGTTCTTGTTTGTGCCGTCCAAAGAGACGAAGAAGTGTTTATCCCCTCCGGTGATTTCATTATTCGCTGCGATGATATAATCAGCATCACCGGAACAAGGGCAGAGCTTTCTCTTTTTATGAAGCAAACCGGCGTTTATAAGCAAAAAATCAAAAATGTTATGATTATCGGCGGAGGCAGAATCGGTTATTACCTTGCCAAACTGCTTTCAGATACCGGCCGCAACATTAAGCTCATTGAGCAAAATAATGACCGTTGCTATCATCTGACAGACGTTTTGCCTGATGTCACCGTTATTCACGGCGACGGAACAGACCAAGATATTCTGGATGAACAGGGTCTCGAGAGGCAGGATGCTCTTGTTTCACTGACCGGAATTGACGAAGAAAACATCATTGTTTCAATGTATGCCGAATCCAAAGGAATCAACAAGGTTATAACAAAGGTTAACCGCCATTCATATTCCATTCTTAATGACATCGGTCTTGAAACAATCGTTTCACCTCAGATTGCAGCAGGTAATCTTGTTACCCGTTATGTCCGCGCTCTTCACAACTCTGCAGGTAATTCGCAAATTCAAACACTTCATAAGCTTGTTAACGGAAAAGTTGAAGCCGTTGAATTCATTGTTCCCGAAAATGCCGGATATGAAAATATTCCTTTTAAGGATCTTCAGCTTCTCCCCAATCTTCTCATCGGCTGCATTATCCGCAACGGCAAAACAATTTTCCCCGGCGGCAATGATGTTATGCTTGCTAATGACAGTGTTATTGTTGTTACAACAGGCAGAATAATTGAAGATCTTCATGACATTTTTGTCTGATAACAGCGGAGGCACACTATGAACTACAGAATGGTATTCTACAACATAGGCAGAATCCTGCTTGTTGAAGCGCTTCTTCTTGTTTTTCCCGCTATTGGTGCAATCATTTACGGTGATAACACATTAACCGCATTTTCGCTGACTATAGCTCTTCTTGCCGCAACAGGCTTGATTGCCACCCACAAAAAGCCCAAAAAAACAACCATTTATGCCAAAGACGGCTATGCCATTGTTGCTCTGACGTGGATTCTTATGTCACTCTTTGGAGCTATGCCGTTTTTTATCAGCGGATATATTCCAAGCTTTATTGACGCTTTTTTTGAAACCGTTTCAGGTTTCACCACAACAGGCTCAACAATTCTCAATAACGTGGAAGCCCTTCCGAAAAGTTTGCTGTTTTGGCGAAGCTTCACTCATTGGATTGGCGGAATGGGTATTCTTGTTTTTGTTATTGCCGTTATGCCTAAAACAGAAAGCTCCTCCATGCATGTTATGAAAGCAGAGGTTCCCGGCCCTACTGTCGGAAAGCTTGTTTCAAAGCTTCGCGCATCAGCAAGAATACTCTACGGCATTTACTGCGTTCTCACGGTTCTTCAAATCATTTTACTATTTGCCGGAGGAATGCCGTTTTTTGACAGTATCGTAAATTCCTTTGCAACAGCCGGCACGGGCGGTTTTGGAATTCTCAGCAACAGCATTGAAGGCTATAACAGCGTTTATTCCGAAATGGTTATTGCCGTTTTCATGCTTATATTCGGAGTTAACTTTAACCTTTATTATATGATGCTTATCAAGCAAGGAAAACAGGCTTTAAAAAATGAAGAATTAAGATGGTATCTTGGTATTGTTGCCGCCTCGGTTCTGATTATATCAGCAAGCCTCATTTTCACAAAACACGATGTGGGTGATTCGTTCAGATATGCGTTTTTCCAGGTTTCGTCCATAATCACAACCACAGGCTTTTCAACGACTAATTTTGATACATGGCCGGTAATATCAAAATTTATACTCGTTTTTTTAATGTTTGTCGGAGCCTGCGCGGGCTCAACCGGCGGCGGAATCAAAATATCACGTCTTATCATCCTTGTTAAAAGCGGCCTGCGCGACATAAAAAAGGCTATCAATCCTCGCAGCGTTGAAACAGTTAAGGTTGACCGCCGCACAGTTGATGAGCCTGTTGTGAAAAGCGTTTCGGTTTTCTTCGGAACCTATATGCTTGTTGCAGCAATATCAATGCTTATTGTTGCGCTCGACGGACGTGACCTTGTAACCACTTCAACATCAGTCATTGCCTGCATCGGTAATATAGGTCCCGGTCTCGGAGCGGTTGGCCCCTACGGCAACTTCGCTGATTTTTCAACACTCAGCAAGCTTGTTCTAAGCTTTGACATGCTTGCAGGCAGACTTGAACTGATTCCCATGCTAATGCTCTTCTCCCCCTATGCATGGTCAAGAAAATACTCATAAAGCAAAAATAACCGGACTGCATGCAGTCCGGTTTTCATTTTTATTTAATTCTTATTAATTTGTCACCCTTAACCAAATATGCGTTCTGTGCAAGGTCAATCATCGGCTGGTCGTTATAAGAATCTGTGTAAAAATTCTCAATAACTGCATCCGGATATCTCTTTTTGAAGGCTTTAACCTTGTTTTCGCGATAACAGAAATTAACCAGCTTGTAATTAACCAAATCCGTTTCGCTTCCGATATAATTTTTAATATCCAGTCTGCGGCAGATTTCTTCAAGCACAACATCAATGCAAGCCGAAAGGATAACATCATCGTCCTTTCTCTGCTTGAAATAAAACGATTTAATTTTACTGCTGTTTTTATCCCAAAACTTGTTGATATCTGCGTGTATATCGTCAATTGTTTTGGCATATTCTTCAACAACACCTGCATAATTTTCAAGAGCATCGTCAATCGACATCTTTGTTGACTTATATCTTGCAATTGCTTTCACGGCTGTCGGAAACAGAGTAATCAGCTTCGGGTCTTTCTTTAAATAAAAAAGAAACAAATCCACGCCTGATTCTCCGTTATAAATCGTGTTGTCAAAATCATAAACGTTCAAATTCATACCACCCTTTTTATACTTTTTGCAAATATTTACTTTTGTCCCTTGCACAAAGTATAGCATTGCCTCTCCTGCGCTTTATTCTGAAAAACAATTAATTTCTTAGCATTTTATTAAGATTACTCTAATTTTTTTATAAAACCGCTTTTTTTGACATCAATATTGAATTTTAAAATATGCAATGATATAATATTTTATATTTAAAGGAACGGAGAAAAAAATGAAAAACACAGTTAAAGACTCAGCTTTTTATAAAGCGTTTTTTACAATGACGTTAACAATGGCTCTGCAAAACCTTATTGTTTTCGGCGTTAATCTGGCCGATTCGGTTATGATGGGAGCATACAGCGAAACCGCACTAAGCGGCGTCGGAATATGCAACAATATTCAGTTTTTTCTTAACATGGCGGCATCGGGCATTTCCTCGGGAATGACGGTTATCGCCTCGCAATATTGGGGCAAAAAAGAAACCAAACCCATATTTAAGGTTTCCGCCGTTGCAATGTGGCTCGGAATAATTTTTACGGGGCTTATTTTTGCTTTTGCGGCTTTTGCTCCGAACACATTAATCCGCCTTTTCACCGATAAGGAAAGTGTTATCGAACAGGCTGTACTTTACCTTGATGTAATTAAGCATACGTACTTAATATTTACATTATCAACCATCCTGCTTGCGATTCTCAGAAGCGTGGAAACAGTTAAAATCGGATTCTATGTTTCGCTTTCTTCCTTTGCTGTTAACATTTTTCTCAATTATATTCTTATCTACGGAAAATTCGGTGCCCCCGAAATGGGAATACGAGGCGCAGCGGTTGCAACTCTGATTTCAAGACTTATTGAGCTTGTTGTTACGGTAATTTACCTGCTGTTCATTGACAAAAAGCTGAAAATGCGTATCCGTGACCTGTTTATTGTTGATAAACAGATGGTTCGCGACTACTTCAAAACCGGTCTTCCCCTTATGATGAGCAGCGTTTCCTGGGGAATAGCAATGAGCATTCAGGGGGCAATTATCGGCAGGCTTGTTGAAAGCGCAATTGCGGCAAACAGCATTGCAACAACACTTTTTCAGGTTGCAACGGTTATCTGCTACGCTTCCAGCAACGTTGCCTGCGTGCTTATAGGCAAAACAGTCGGCGAAAACAAGCCAATGGAAATCATAAAACGCAGAAGCAAAAATCTGCAGCTCATTTTTCTTGCAATCGGTGTAACCTCCAGCGCAATACTCCTTCTTTCTAAAAATCTGATTATTGATTTCTACAATGCCACTCCGCAAACAGTTGAAATCACAAATCAGTTCATTTGGGTGCTTTGTGTAACAATTATCGGAACCGCTTACGAAGCACCAGCCCTTTGCGGAATTGTTTCCGGCGGCGGTGAAACCTCATTCGTTTTAAAAAATGATATAATATTCATGTGGCTGATTGTTTTGCCGCTGAGTGCATTGAGTGCGTTTGTTTTTAAATTCCCCGTTGTTGTTACGTTTGCATGCCTCAAGGCAGACCAGGTTCTCAAATGCATTGTGGCATATTTCAAGGTTAACAGCTTTAATTGGGTCAAAACAATTACAAGAGAATAAACATAAAAACTCCCGACAGCTTACAAACTGCCGGGAGTAATTTTATCCTGCATTTTTAGGTTTTGTAACCTTTGGCGGCGGAGCCATTTTTGCTCGCTTACTGTTGGGATTACGCTCTATCAGCGGAGCCGCATCATCATTAACGCATGCCGCGGTTATGCAAACACGCTCAACCGTTGAATCGGACGGAACCGTATACATAACAGGCATAAGCACACTTTCAATGATGGAACGCAAACCTCTTGCGCCGGTTTTCTTTTCCAAAGCCTTATCAGCTATGGCTTCAAGCGCACTGTCATCAAACTCAAGCTCAACATCATCAAGCCTGAAAAGCTCTTTATACTGTTTAACAATTGCGTTTTTTGGAGTTGTCAAAATTTTCACAAGAGCATCTCTGTCAAGCTCTCTGAGAGTTGTTACAACAGGCATTCTGCCGACAAGCTCGGGAATAATGCCAAACTTAACCAAATCCTGCTGAATAACTTTTTCCATAATATTCTCTTTTGCCGCTTCAGATTTGCTCTTAATCTGAGCGCCGAAACCAAGGGTTGAACCCTCGGAACGCTTTTCGATAATCTTTTCAATTCCGTCAAAAGCGCCGCCGCAAATAAAGAGAATGTTTGAGGTGTCAATCTGAATAAACTCCTGCTGAGGATGCTTCCTGCCGCCCTGCGGAGGAACGTTTGCTACCGTGCCTTCTATTATTTTAAGCAAAGCCTGCTGAACACCCTCACCGCTGACATCCCTTGTTATTGAAGGATTCTCGCTCTTGCGGGCAATTTTGTCAATCTCGTCAACATAAATAATGCCGCGTTCTGCGCGTTCAATATCAAAATCAGCTGCCTGTATAATTCTGAGAAGAATGTTTTCAACATCTTCGCCGACATAGCCGGCTTCGGTGAGCGTTGTTGCATCGGCAATTGCAAACGGAACATCAAGTATTTTTGCAAGGGTTTGAGCAAGCATTGTTTTGCCAACACCTGTGGGGCCGAGCAAAAGAATATTGCTCTTCTGGATTTCAACATCCGTGTTGCCTCTGCTTTCAATTCTCTTGTAATGATTATACACCGCAACACTCAGCGCAATCTTTGCCGCATCCTGACCGATAACATATTCATCAAGCTTAGCTTTGATTTCCTGAGGCTTGGGTAAGTCAGAGGAATCCAACACACCGTGCTTATGAGAAGGCTCGGATTCGATTATTGAACAGCAAAGGTCAATGCACTCGTTGCAGATATATACATTAGGGCCGGCGATAAGCTTATCAACCTGATCCTGTGTTTTGTAGCAAAACGAACAGGAAACCCTTCTTTCTTCATCTCTGGGCATGTTTTGCCTCCTGTTTTATCTCTTTGCGATTACCTTGTCAACAAGGCCGTATTCCATTGCTTCCTGAGCGGTGAGATAATTATCTCTTTCAGTATCTCTTGCAATCTCCTCGATTGAGCGGCCTGTGTTTTCTGCAAGAATTCTGTTGAGTCTTTCTCTTGTCTTGAGAATATGGTCGGCAACAATCTTGATTTCGGTTGCCTGGCCTCTTGCACCGCCGAGAGGCTGGTGAATCATTATTTCGCTGTTAGGCAGAGCAAATCTTTTACCCTTTGCGCCTGATGAAAGCAGAAATGCACCCATTGAAGCAGCCATACCCATGCAGATAGTTGAAACATCGCACTTGATATACTGCATAGTATCATAAATCGCCATGCCTGCAGTTACCGAACCGCCGGGGCTGTTGATATAAAGGCTGATATCCTTTTCGGGATCCTGGCCTTCAAGAAAGAGAAGCTGAGCAACAACAATGCTTGCTGTTGTGTCATTAACTTCATCGGAGAGAACGATAATTCTGTCGTTCAAAAGGCGGGAAAAAATGTCATAAGAACGCTCGCCTCTGTTTGTCTGTTCAACAACGTAAGGTACTAATGCCATAATAAAATCAATCCTTTCTCCGCAATTAATGAATAAACCGGTTGTTTAAACCGGTTCATTCGATAAACTCATAATTAAGTATAGTTAAAAATCCTCAAACTTATTCAGCAGTTTCTTCGGTCTTTTCTGCTGCCTTCTTGGTTGTCTTTTTTGCTGCAGGCTTCTTTGCGGGCTTTGCTTCTTCAGCCTTCTCTTCGCCTTCTGCGGGAGCAGCTTCCTTCTTCTTGGTTGCTCTCTTTGCAGCGGGCTTCTTTGCCTTTGCGGAATCAATAACAACCTTCAAAGCATCCTGCCTTGCAAGCTCTGCAGCGATTGTTGCTTCGGGAACAAGAGACTTGATCTTTTCAACATCCATCTGATACATTTCAGACATCTTTGTATATTCCTCAGCAATTGCTTCGTCTGAAGCCTTGATGCCTTCAAGCTCGATAATCTTTTCAACAGCAAGCTCAATCTTAACGTCAGCAACAGCGCGCTCTCTCATCTGGCCCTCAAAGGTTGACTTATCCATACCCATATACATAAGGTATGTGTCAAGGTCAATGCCCTGCTGGCCGACTCTCTGAGCAAAGGAATCAATGTTTTCCTTAGCTTTGTTTTCATACATGCATTCGGGAATTTCACCCTCAACGTTCTGGCAGAGAGCATCGATAACTGCATCTTCAAAAGCATGCTGAGCGCTATCCTGCTTTCTCTTGAGCATATCTTCTTCAATGCCCTTCTTAAGCTCGTCAACTGTTTCGTATTCGCCCATATCCTTAGCAAATTCGTCATCAAGCTCGGGAAGCTCCTTAACCTTGATTTCATGAAGCTTAATCTTGAAAACAGCAGCCTTTGAAGCAAGCTCGGGAGCATAAGCCTCAGGGAAGGTTACGTTAACATCGAATTCTTCGCCGATGGAGTGGCCGATAATCTGCTCTTCAAAGCCGGGAATGAAGGAACCTGAGCCAATTGTAAGCTCATATTTTTCTGCCTTGCCGCCGTCAAAAGCTACGCCGTCAACAAAGCCTTCAAAGTCGATAACTGTGATGTCGCCGTCTTTAACAGCTCTGTCATCAACGTTAACGATTCTTGCGCCTCTGTCAAGCATGTGCTCAATTTCGTGGTCGATTTCTTCCTTGGTAACCTTAGCTTCTGCCTTTTCAGCAGTGAGGCCCTTGTATGCCTTAAGAGTGATTTCGGGCTTAACTGTTACGTTGAAGGTCATAACAACGCCCTCTTCTTTGCTCATTGTCTTAACATCGAAATCACGGGGTGAATCAACGGGAACAATGCCTGCTTCGTCATAAGCTGCCTGAACAGCTTCGGGGAAAACGATATCAAGAGCATCCTCAAAGAAAACTTCCTGGCCGTAAAGCTTCTCAATCATCATAAGAGGAGCCTTGCCCTTGCGGAAGCCGGGAATCTGGATTGACTTTCTCTGCTTGAGATATGCCTTCTGAATAGCTGCTTTGAAATCTTCAGCTGCAATAGCGATTTCAACTGCATAGGTGTTTGTTTCTGTTTTGTTTGCTGATACTAAGCTCATTTGAATTCCTCCGTTTTGCAACCGATTAACCGACAACCGATTGCTTGATATTTCAACCTGTAAATTATAGCAAATAATTTTTGAAATTTCTATATATATTTATAAATTCTGATGTTTAGTTAAATTTTCCTGTTTTTTTGGCTTTCTTTTGGTCATATTGACATAATCTAATAAACCAAAGCAGGACAAAACTCCAAAAAATCACTTGAAATAAGCGAAAAACGTATTCCGTCACTATCGCCTATGAATGCACCTGTGTGGGAATAGGAGTGAAGATGGCCGTAATAGCAGCGCGTTATGTTTTCTTCAACAAGCACATCATAAATCTCGCTGCATTTCTGAGCAAGGCTGATTGGCGGATAGTGAAGAAAAACAACCGGCTCAAGACCCGTTTCCTTTGCAGCATTTATCGAAGCCTTCAGTCTGCCTGCCTCGCGAAGAACAACTTTTTTATCCGCATCGCTTTCTGCATCAAAAAACCAGCCGCGGGTGCCGCAAATCGCAAAATCACCTTCGGTATAAGCATTATTATGAAGTATGTTAAGAGTTTTTAAAGAATATTTTTCAAAAAATTCATCCGATTTTTTCTTGGTTGCCCACCAATAATCGTGATTTCCCTTAAGAATTATTTTTCTTCCCGGCAGAGAATCAAGAAATTGAAAATCTTTTAATCCCTGCTCCATATTCATGCACCAGGAAATATCGCCGGCAATAACAACCGTATCTTCATCACGCACAAGGCGGCGCCAATTATTTTCGAGACGTTTTTCATAATCTGTCCAACCGCCGAAAATATTCATCGACTTGCCTGTCGCGAGCGAAAGATGAGTGTCTCCGATTGCAAAAAGAGCCATAGACATATCCTTTCCAAAAATAATTCTCCCTGCTCTGCTCATAATAAATATTGCAGATATAATTCTGTAATAACCGAAAGGAGAACAGAGCAATGGACAAAAAAATCAGCGAAATCACATGCTTTGCCAAAAACTGCGTTTATCACAAGGGCGAAACAGCCTGCACCGCCGGCAGCATTGAGGTTGGCAATTCCTCCGCCTGCAAATGCGGCGAAACACAGTGTTCAACCTTCAAGCTTAACGAAAACGCAACAGGCACCATGTAAATCAGATACCCAGCATATTAAAAACAACGCCATCCATGCTGTCCTTTGAGCAGCAGCCGTCAAATCTGACCGCTTTATTGCGAAGATTTGCAAGCTGCTCGGGGCAGCTTTTGCCGGTTACTTCCGCAAGACGCTCAACCATTTCAAATTCATCAAGGTTTTCATTTTTACCGTCAACCGCTTCAAGGACGGCTGCGCTGAATTTGAACGGACTTGCAGTTGAAGCAATCACAGCGGGAGTGCTGTCACCAGTTTGAGCTTTATAATCATAATATACCTTAACGGCAACAGCGGTATGTGTGTCGCAAAGATAATTCTTTTCTTTGAAAACCTTTGCAATTGTTGCCTTTGTTTCATCGTCATTGCAGCAGCCTGCGGCAAACTCTGATTTGATTTTTGCGAGAGTATCCGCATCAACCTCATATTTTCCGTTTTCGGAAAGCTGCTTCATCCATGAAGTTACATTTTCGCTGCCCGCAATTGAATAAAGAAGTCTTTCAAGGTTGCTTGAAATAAGTATATCCATTGAAGGAGAAATCGTGGTGAAGAATTCACGGTTTCTGTTATATACACCCGTTGTGAGGAATTCGGTAAGAACCGAGTTGCTGTTTGAAGCGCAGATAAGCTTCTTAACAGGCAGACCCATTTCCTTGGCATAATATGCAGCAAGAATATTGCCGAAATTGCCTGTGGGAACAACAACATTGATTTCGTCGCCAGCTTTGATTTCGCCGCTTGCAATCAAATCGCAATAAGCAGAGAAATAGTAAACTATCTGAGGGCAAAGTCTGCCCCAGTTGATTGAATTTGCCGAAGAAAAGGCCATAGAATTTTCAGCAAGCTTTTCAGCAATAGCCTTATCGGTAAAAATTCTTTTAACGCCGCTTTGAGCATCGTCAAAATTGCCTTCGATTGCACAAACAGCAACATTGTTACCCTCCTGAGTGCACATCTGAAGCTTCTGCATGGGGCTTACACCGTCGCTGGGATAGAAAACAAGAATCTGCGTATTTTCAACATCCTTGAAGCCTTCAAGTGCGGCCTTGCCTGTATCGCCTGATGTTGCAACAAGAATAACAATTTTCGTGCCCGGGGCAGCCTTGCCGCTTGAGACGGTAAGAAGTCTGGGAAGAATCTGAAGCGCCATATCCTTAAAAGCGCATGTGGGGCCTTTAAAAAGCTCAAGAATGTGAACGCCGTCCTCAATTTTAGCAAGAGGCGCAACCTTTTCGCTTGAGAAGCCTGTTTCATAAGCACCTTTAACGCAGGAATCAACCTCAGCCTCTGTGAAATCAGTCAAAAACAGAGAAAGAATCTCCTTTGCCCTGCCGATATAATCAAGACCTGCGATTCTTTCAATCTCGCTCATGGCAAACCTGGGAAGAGCTTCGGGAACAAAAAGACCGCCCTCAGAAGAAATTCCCTTTGTTATTGCCTGCGAAGCCGAAACCTTTACCGCAGTATTTCTTGTGCTTACATAATTCATTTAACATCATCCTTTTCGGAAAAAGTAATTCAAAATATTATATCATATATTTTCAATCTTGTAAAACATTTTTCAAGAAGTTATATGCATTTTCAAAAAAAATTTTATCAAGCAAGGATATATCTATACCTTTTTTTTGAAGAAAGCAGCGCAAATCAGCCATTTTATCAACACCTGCAAGCTCGGGATTGATTTCACATCCGTCAAAATCCGAACCGATTGAAAGAACGCTTTCGCCTCCCAAATCAAGAATATGCCCGATATGGCGATAAACAGCCTCGAAACCGTCATCGCCGCTATCACCTAAAAAGCTTCGGCAGAAGTTAATGCCGATAAGACCCCGGCATTCAACCAGCAATTTAATCTGCTCATCATTAAGGCTTCTTCGGCAGGAGAAAAATTTATCTTCACTATCTTGACGGGTACTCAAAAGCACTTTTTCGCAGTTGGAATGTGAAGCAACAAACTTTGCGCCGCTTGAAACAACGTCATAAAAACCTCTGCGGTTAAGATGCGAAACATCGGCAACAATATTCAAATCCCTCATGTCACGAACCAGCTCTTTTCCGGCCGTTTTAAGGCCGCAATCGCTGCCGGTCTGGCAACCGAAGCCCAGTTCGTTTTCTCCGTTCCATGTCAAGGTAATCAGCTTTACGCCGTATTCTTTTGCAATATATGCTCCGCCTTTTTCAACGAATGGCGAACCGCCTTCAACCGCAGAAATTGCGGCGCATTTTTTGTTTGCAACAGCTTTTTTAATATCTGAAAAGCATTGACACATAACGATTTCGGAACTGTTTTGCTCTATCTCCTGCTTAAAGTTATCGAAAACACTTTCAAAGTAATTCTGTGCATTGTTTCCTCGCAATTCATCAGGAATCCAGATTGCGAAAACCTGACACCATTCGTCAAGTAATTTTCCTTTACACAAATCTATGTGCAGATTGCTGTCTTTTAGAGGAATCCTTTGCTTAAAGCATTCCCCTGCTGTGTCGCAATGCAAGTCAAAAAGCTTCATATCATCACCTAAAAAGCATTTTTAATATAGTTTATGCCGGCAAATTCATTGTTATCATCAAGGTAAACTTCGCACACATCAAAACGCACCTCGTTCTTGATTTTTGCCAACGTCATAAAGCTTTTTGCGGCCATTTGAATGCGTTGCCTTTTGCCTTCATCAACAGCTTCCATGGGTCTGGTTTCTGTTTTTTCGTTGCGTGTTTTAACCTCAACAAAACAGATTTTATTATCTTTTGAAGCAACAATATCCAATTCGCCGAAACGGCACACATAGTTTGAAGAAAGTATTTCATAGCCGTTATCGCGCAGATAGCGAGCCGCATATATCTCGCCCCACACACCGGTTTTGTTCTTAATCATTTCTTTTCACCTGTAAAGCTTTTAAGAAATGTTATTCTGTGGCAATCGGAAATCCCGTGTTCCGTCAGCATTTCATAGTGCAATTTTGTGCCGTAGCCTTTATGCTTTGCGAACTGATACTGAGGATATTTTTTATCAAGCTCAAGCATAAATCTGTCCCTGCTGACTTTAGCAAGAATTGATGCTGCGGCAACAGACATACTTTTTGCATCGCCTTTAACAATAGTTTCTCCGTCGATTGAAATCGGCGGCATTCTGTTGCCGTCAATCAATGCATAATCCGCCGTAACCTCAAGTCCTTCAACCGCATTTTTCATTGCAAGATATGTTGCTTGCAATATATTTATTTCATCAATTGTTTTTTCATCAACGCTTGCAACGCTCCAGCTTATCGCTTTTTCCTTAATTATATCAAAAAGGGCCTCTCTCTTCTTTTCTGAAAGCTTTTTGGAATCGTTAAGGCCGTCAATCTCGCAGTTTTCCGGCAGAATAACTGCAGCTGCAAAAACAGGCCCTGCAAGAGGCCCTCTGCCCGCTTCGTCAACACCGCAAACCGCTTTGAAGCCCTTATTTTTGGCTTTTAATTCATATTCAAAATCCATGATTATACCTCCGAAAATATAAAAACGGCTGACCGCCAAACAGTTTGCGGTTTGACGGTGCAGCCTTTGTATTATGCAAGAAACTGCTTATCTATTACTTCATTGATTATATCCCTAAGATATTGCAGGCTGAAATCCGGGGTTTTGCTGAGGACTCCGTGCTTTGATGCAAGCTCATCATTGTATTCATCCAGCGGATAAATTCTCAGATTCGAGTAGCTGTAGCCGTAATGAGTGACAACTCCGGAAAACTTAACATTTTCAAATACTGTCTCCCCTGTTGTGTTGTTTTTAACAATTTCAAAATTCAAAACACCGCCAAGCATTCTCGGGCCTCTGTTCTGTGCAGAAATAAAGTTGCCGAGAGAATAGGCAACAAGTGTTTGGCTGCCATCCTGATTTGTGATATATTCGACAGGCTGAATAACGTGAGGATGTGTTCCGATTATGACATCCGCCCCCCATGAAGCAAGCTTCTTTGCAAGCTCGCGCTGTGTTTCGGTAGGTTCATGAGTATATTCATTGCCCCAATGAGCATTAACAACAACAACATCCGCAACTTCCTTAGCTTCAATAATCCTTTGCTGAAGCCTCGTTTCTTCGGTTGCGCGAACAAGAATAACCTCGGAATCATCGGGAAGCGAAAGCCCGTTGGTGGATTCCGTAAAACCGAGATATGCAATTTTAACACCGTTAACTTCATGCATGGGAATGTTTTTAAAATCCTCTGCATTAAGATAAGCACCTGTTGTTATTGCATTCTTTTCCTTCCAAAAATTAATTGCCGAAATCAGACCCTTTTCGCCGCAGTCAATTGAATGGTTGGTGGCAATATTAAAAACATCAAAGCCGAGTTCAAGCATTTCTTCGCCAAGCTCAACGGGAGAATTGAACATCGGATAGCTTGAAACGTTGTGTTCTTTTGAAATTATCGTTTCCTGATTCAGAATTGCAACATCAGGCTGTTCAATTCGTTCGGCAAATTTTTCATAAGCATAGGAAAAATCATAGCCGTTGCCGGTCCTTGCCTCGGCCTGATTATAAATCGGCTTGTGAATCAGATTGTCACCGACCGCCACAAAACTCACTCGGGAAAAAAGTTCCTGCTGCTCGGTTGTTGTGGGATCGGCACCGGGGACGGCATTTGAATTAATATTCAGATTTGAAGAATCACGTGTGAAGAAAATAACTCCGAGTGCTATAACATCAAGCACTAAAATAACAGCAATAAAAATTGCCATTTTCTTCCTCATAACCTAAACTCCTCTCTCAGTCAAGAGTAAGCTTACCGAGCCTGCCTGCACGGTATTCATCAAGCAGCATAACAGCCGCTCTTTCGGTATCGGTTTCGCCGCCTTTAATCAGCATGCCGCGTTTTGCACCGATAAGCTCAAGCAATTCATAGGGCTCAAGATCGGCAAAATCCGATATTTTATATCTTTCTTTCAGCCTTTCGGGATAATTCCTTTGCATAACCTGCAAAAGCCTGACAGCGATTTCCTGGCTGTCAAGTATCTCATCCTTTACAGAGCCTATAAATGCAAGCTTAAAACCAACCTCCGGGTCCTCAAACTTCGGCCAAAGAACACCCGGAGTATCCAAAAGCTCAATGCCGGAACCGATTGCAAACCACTGATTTCCGCGTGTAACACCGGGCTTGTCCGCAACCTTGGCACGATTTTTGCCGGCCATCCTGTTTATAAAAGAGGATTTGCCGGTATTAGGTATTCCGACAACCATAACTCGAAGAGACTTGCCGCCCATGCCCTTTTCAACATTGGCTTTGATTCTGTCTTTTAAAAGCTCCCTGACTGCGCCCTGAAACTTTTCAAGACCTTTTCCGCTTCTGCAGTCAACGGGCAAAGCAACAACTCCTCTGCCTGCAAGCTCTTTAATTTTGAGAGCAGTTGCATTATCGTCCGCAAGGTCACATTTGTTAAGCAAGACAATTCTCGGCTTTGAGCCGACTATTTCGTCAATTTCAGGATTTCTGCTGCTTTCCGGTATTCTTGCATCAACAATCTCACAGACTGCATCAACAAGCGGAAGGCTTTCTTTCATAAGTCTTCTGGTTTTGGCCATGTGGCCGGGAAACCACTGAACCGTCATTTTTTCATTCATATCAATCAAAACTTAGTAAAGGGATTAACTCTGAAAAGAGCTTTCCCGAGTATATATTCTTCTCTGATAAAGCCGACAAGGTCGCTGCGGCTGTCCGTCGACCTGTTACGGTTATCGCCCATAACAAAAACATGGCCATCCGGAACCGTTACTGGCCCTGAAAAATCTTCTTTGTCATGAGTTGGTTCGTTTATATAAGGCTCGTCAAGAGCAACTCCGTCAACATAAACAACACCCTCAACAAAATCGATATCAACAGTCTGTCCTTCGGTTGCTATAACTCTTTTAACAAGAACATCCTCAATAATTGCTGACTTTGCAGGCTGGCAGGTAACAACAATATCGCCGTATTTAGGTTCAAAGCAGGACGAAGTAAGAATAATACGGTCGTTTTCGTGAAGCGTGGGCAGCATTGAACCGCCTACAACTCCGACAGTTCTGAAAACAAAGATAAATGCGAATGCCACAGCCACAATCGCAGCCGCTAAAATTGAAACAACATCAAAAGCCGTTCCAACCAGACCTGCGACCTTTTCTGATTCGTTTTTCTTTTCGTTCATTCAAAACACCTCTCTGCCTTAATCTTCATATATTTTCCACTCGGAAGCAGGATATATTCTCACAAGAGCTTTTCCGAGAACATATCTTTCATCAATCAAACCGATTTTGCTTGAACGGCTGTCAAGCGACACATTGCGGTTATCGCCCATCACAAACAGCATACCTTCATCAACCGTCAACGGAAAATCAATGTCATACTGAACACGTGTGGGTTCTGCAATGTAGCTTTCTTCCAATTCAATACCGTTAACATAAACCTTGTTGGCATCAAAATCAATATAAACCGTATCGCCGCCGACTGCAATAACCCGCTTGATTATGGGGACATTTCTTTCCCACGGCTGAGTAACAACTACGATATCACCCTGCTCTATATCTGCCGCCATGCCCGATACCGCAACCCAGTCACCGTCCCTTAGGGTCGGAAACATCGAATCGCCGTCAACACCGACCGCCTTGAACACAAACGCAAAAATCAGAAAAACTACAACAACCGCACCTTTTAATGAATCCATCACATCGTAGCACAGGGAAATAACCTTTGAAACAGGTTCTTCCTGATGAACGGGCGGGTTGAATTCTATCCAGAATTCTTCGATTCTGCGCATTGCGTTCTCCTTTCTTCAATCGGTCAAATTAGTTGTAATTAATTAATACAATAACAATAAAGGTGTAACAACTAAAAATTGTTACACCTTCATGCTGATTATCTGATCTGTTCTTTAACCTTTGCAGCCTTACCGACTCTGTCTCTGAGGTAATAAAGCTTGCTTCTGCGAACACGACCGTGTCTGACTGTTTCAACCTTTGCAACGTTAGGAGAATGAACGGGGAAAACCCTTTCAACGCCTACGCCGTAGGAAACACGGCGAACAGTGAAGGTTTCGGAAACGCCTGAGCCTTTGCGAGCGATAACAGTGCCTTCGAAAAGCTGAATTCTTTCTTTGTCGCCCTCGCGAATCTTAACGTGAACCTTAACGGTGTCACCAACTTCGATTGCGGGAACTTCGGATTTGAGTGAATCCTGTGCAATTAATTTGAGTGCATCCATTGTAAATTTCCTCCGATTTTTTTCAGATGTTCGTAACCGCAAACGCCGAAAGAGGAACACCCGCTTTAATGTTATTGGCATTAAACCCCGTCTTTGAGACGCAAAATCTCTAATGACGGCACAAATGCGAGTAATATAATATCACAAGTTTTTAAATAATGCAAGCTTTTTTTTGAGAAATACGGAAAGTTTTGATATTTTTAACAAATCGCCGTAAACTTCGGTTTCTTTGGCAGAAATATTATTCAAAAATGCTTAAATCTTCCTTTAAAAGCTTGGTTCTGACTATGTCAGTTTTTTCAGGCTCGGCAGCAAACCGTTCAAAAAGAGTGTTCAACAGCAATTCCGCATTAAGGTTAACGGAGTTGCCCGCAGCAAGAACAGCCTTAACCTCAACCTTTTTACGGTTTGCTTTTGCATCAAAGGAACGAATCATTTCGCAAAGATTAACGGTTTTTATGCCACGTTTGCTTCTCTTTTCAGCCTCAAGAACTCCGCCGTTTATAATCTCCTCAGCAGCAGGCGCAAAAGCCTCGGCTGCTGCCTCGTCAGCAAAACAAACATCTATTTCATACTCTGCGGCTGCAATTTCATTGGGCTTGTTCTCGGGCTTTTGAACATCAACAATCTCAATGCCTTCGGGCATAACCGAATTCAGACGAGCCTTTATTTCTTTAAATGACATATCATCCTCAATTCTAATATCAAGAGGCTCTCTTAAACCGGCCTGACCCAGCGGCAACGGCATGAGAAACGTCATATATGGGTGAGGATTAAAGCCCTCGGTATACCAAAGCGGAATCTGAGCCCTGCGCACCGCCCTGGTCATGCAACGGTTCATATCCAGATGCGAAATATAGACGGCGAGACCGTCTTTTTTAAACCACAGTCTTACCGATTTCATCGCACGCACCTCCGTTAAGCTTGTTTGCACCGCAGCTTGCACATTTTTCACGGCAACAAGCGGTTGTTTCGCCCTTGTGGGCCTTTTTATTCTCGTTTATAAGGAATTTCTTTGTTACGCCGTAGTCAATATGCTCCCAGGGAAGAATCTCCTCATAATCGCGGCGCCTTGCAGTATAAAAATAGGGGTCAATTCCGTTTTCTGCAAAGCTTTCTTCCCATGCATCTTTTTTGAGATGCTCCGACCAGCCGTCAAGCTTGCAGCCCTTGCGCCATGCCGTTTCAATAACATCACCCAAGCGTCTGTCGCCTCTTGCAAAAACACCTTCAAGAAAGCTTGTCCACGGAACATGGCGGGAAACATTGACCTTTCTTGTTGTTACGCAGGAAATAAGGAAATCCTGCTTTTCAATAAGAACATCGGGTTTATCCTGAGGCTCCCATTGGAACGGTGTGAAGGGCTTGGGAACAAGCGAAGCGAGGCTTACGCTTACACTTACACTCTTCCCCTTGGGCTTATCCGGATTTTTATAAAACTCATCAACAACAGCCTGCGCCAAATCGGCAATGCCTCGAATATCCTCTTCTGTTTCGGTTGGCAGGCCAATCATAAAATAGAGCTTAACGGCAGTCCATCCTCCGGCGAACGCCTGAGCGGCAGTTGTTAAAACCTCTTCTTCCGTTATGTTCTTATTTATAACATCACGCAAACGCTGGGTTCCTGCCTCGGGAGCAAACGTCAAACCGCTGCGGCGAACCGCATTCAGCTTTTCCATAAGCTCTTTCGGGAAATTATCTGCGCGCAAAGAAGGAAGCGCAATATTGATTTTTTCTTCAACAGTCCACGGAAGCATGTTCTTAATTAGCGTTTCAAGCCCTCTGTAATCACTTGTGCTGAGAGAGCAAAGCGAAATCTCGTCATATCCTGTGCTCTCACATATAGCACGGCACTGAGCCTCAACTGTTGCGGGTGATTTGCTTCTTAAAGGTCTGTTAAGAAATCCTGCTTGGCAGAATCGGCATCCCCTTATGCATCCGCGGAAAATTTCAACCGTTGTTCTGTCATGAACCACCTCGAGAAACGGAACAACAAATTCAGACGGAGAAAACATTTCATCGAGATTTGCAACATTCCTTTTAACAACCTTTTCGGGTGCGCCGCAGGTTGGCTTAACAGATTTAACGGTGTTATCTTCGTTATATTCAACCTCATAAAGAGAAGGAACATAAACGCCCTTTATCTGTGCGGCAGCAGCCAAAAACTCCTTCTTGGTTGAGCCCTTTGCCTTATGCTCTTTAAGCAAATCAATAAGCTCGTTTGTAACTTCCTCGCCGTCGCCCGGCAAAGTTATATCAAAAAAATCAGCCATAGGCTCGGAGTTGCATACGCAGGCCCCGCCAGCAATAACAATAGGAGTGAGCGCAGTTCTGTCCTTTGACCTGACAGGCAGACCTGCAAGGTCAAGCATATTCAGAACATTGGTATAGCTGAGCTCATACTGCATTGTGAAGCCGAGAATATCAAAATCGCGGATTGCATCGCCGCTTTCAAGAGCATAAAGAGGAATATTATTCTCCCTCATCACCTGCTCCATATCGACCCACGGAGCAAAAACTCTTTCACACCAGGCATCCTCTCTTGCATTAACAAGGGAATAAAGTATTTTCATGCCCAGATGGGACATGCCTATTTCATAAGTATCGGGGAAGCAAAAAGCATATCGGATATCAATCTTTGATTTATCCTTAACAATGCTGTTAAGCTCACCGCCGGTGTATCTGCCGGGCTTTTGCACCTTAAGCAAAAACTTTTCAAGTTCCTTGGGATACATAAACGTTCTCCTGTCATTTTTAAATCCACTATATAATAACACACATCTGCAAAAAAATCTATATCTTTATGTTTTCCTTTTCTTTTTTATTCATAAATGTAATTGCGGCAAGATATGCCCCGACAGAAATCAGAGTTATATTTCCGTTTGTTATCATCATTGCAACTCCTGCCGTTATAAGCGGCAAAAGAACGCCCACAGAAACTGTTTTGCATATTTTCTCTGTCTTTTCTTTATTTAAAAAGAACCCGATAAATGCAAACATAACATTTCCTCCGTCAAGCGGTCTGCACGGAATCATGTTGAACACACCAACCAGAAGGCTGATAACAGCAGCCGTTTTCATTCCCTGCCAAATCCCGCTTAAAAGAAAGAACAACGCAGCAAGAACGATATTGGTTGCGGGACCCGAAATATAAACCGCAATTTCTTCGGCGCCTTTAATACAAGGAAGTTCCGTGCGTTCAAGCTTGATTCCGTAAAAGGAAAGCTCTATTTTCTTTGGCTTTTCGCCCAAAGCGAGCAGGCATATTATATGCCCCGCCTCGTGAATGATGCAGCAAAGCAGAGCAACGGCACAAACGCCGCTGCCGTCCAGAATCAGCGACAGCGTTACCGCAGCGGCAAATGAAACATTAATTCTTATGTCGGTTTTACCGAGGTTAAGCTTCATCGGCATTTTCGGGATAAAGCAGAATTTCAGGATCAACCCTTATCCCGTTTATCCTCACCTCAAAATGAAGATGAGGGCCGGTTGACCATCCGGTTGAACCCACAAGACCTATAGTTTCACCTTGTCGGATTACTGCACCTTCTTCTGCATATATTTCCGACAGGTGGCAGTAGAATGTTGCAAGGTTATCGGAATGCTCCATTAAAACATATTTTCCCCAGGCATCGTCGCTGCCCGTTTCTATCACTTTGCCGTAAAAGGATGCAGACACAGCAGTTCCTTCGGCAGCAGCCAAATCTAAGCCTGTATGAAATCCGTAGTTGCCGCTTATCGGATGTGTTCTGTAACCGAAACGAGACGTTATTCTTGCATTTTCAACCGGAATCACAGGCAGTGTGCTGACACAATATGCAGCGAACGAAGTACCCTTTGCCGCCTGCATTGTTTCGATATCATTGCCGCCCGCTCCGCTTTCCGTTATTTCGCCAACAGCAATAATTTCTCCCGTATCATCGCTCGTTACCTCATAGGAACTGACGGAATAATTTTCGTTAAGCCGCACCTCTCGATTAACCGAAGCCTGAACGGCAGCCTGTTCTGTTGTTTTAACCGGCTCAAACACAAACTCCGCCGCATCCTTAAGCTGCCCCGCAATATCGCCCACCGACATGTTTTTCTGCATTATTCTGTCATAATCTTCTTTCATTTCCGCAAAATAATTCGGGCTTATTTTCGAGGCCAAAAAGGCCCCGGAAACAATAAGAATACTGAGCACACTTTGAAGCAGAATCAGCTTAATCAGATAGTCGGTCTTTGTTTTTTCTTTCTGAGCTTTGCTCTTTTTAGGCAAAGCATCCTCATCAACCGTTCTGAACCTGCTTCGGTATTCACTACGCTCCTCCCGCCGGAAGCCCTGATATTCATTATCCATTTTAATCCCCCGCATTAATTCATTTTATTTGATTATATGACTGTTGCAGGGGCTAATATGATAAAAATAATGCCCGCCGAAAAAATCCGACGAGCATTGTTTAAATAAGTATTTATTTGGCAACGGTTTCCGTTTTTCTCGCTTCAATTTCGGCAACCATCTGCGCCTGCTTCTTCTCTGTGATTGTGTAGAAGAACATGGGAACTGCGCAGGCGAACATGCTGATAACACCGGAGAGAACGAGCATATTCCAGAGAGTGTTTGCGCCCTCTGCCGAAATAAAACCTGTTTCGGAGTTGATGCCTGCTGCCGAGAAGGAAATAACGCCGATGAATGCGCCGACTGCCATACCGATTTTGTTGATAAGAGTCTGCATTGCGAAGCAGATGCCTTCGCCTCTTTCGCCTGTTTTCCATTCAAGATAGTCAACGGTGTCACCAATCATAGCATAGGTGATGATGTTGTTAACGCCCTGAGGAATACCGAGAAGAACAAGACCGATTGCGGCAACAACAAGCTTCCAGGGTGCGTCATATCCGACAAAATACATAACAGCCATAACTACGCCGCCGAAAAGGTGAACAACAATATATGACCATTTCTTTGTGAACTTCTTTGACATCCAGGGAACAAGCACAGAGGCTACAAGTCCGCCGGGAACAACAAGAAGAGTTATAAGGCTGTATAAACCTTCGTTCTGAAGAACATACTTTGCAAAATAGAGACCGCCTGTGTAGGAATAAACCATTCTTGCGCCGCCGAGAACACCCGAAAGAACGATAAGAAGGAGCTCTTTGTTCTTGAAGAGAAGCTTAAGGTTATGACCGAATGAGGGCGGGTTATCGTCAGCTGTAAAGCGTTCTTTAGTGTTCTTGAATCCATAGAAGAACATAGGAACGGCAGCGATAACAAGAACAACAGCGCAGATAAAATAAGTCCACTTAAGAGTATCGGCATTGCTGATTTCCATGCCTGCCTTAACGGTTCCCACAAATGAAGCGGCTGCTTCCTCGGCAGTGATACCCTGATTTACAACCATTTTTGCAATTGCGTCGGCTTTGTCAACAAGAATTGCACCGATATCATCTGCAGTATACTTAAACTTTGCGGTGATGCCATTAGTGATGATGGGAACAAAAACAGTAACGATACCTGCGCCGACGGTGCACACCATACGTGCAACAGTAAGAATATTTCCTCTTACAACGGTATCATTGGTGAGGCAGGTTGAAAGTCCCCAGTAGGGAACGTCTGCGATTGTGTAAACAACGCTCCAGATAACATAGATAATTGCTACAAAGATGAACGATGATGTTGCCTTAGCCTGAAAAACAGGAAGGAAGCAGGCAATGGTCATGATTGCGATGGGGATAGCCATCCACTTGAGATAAGGACGGCATTTGCCCCAAGTTGTGCGTGTTTTATCAACGATTGAGCCCATGATGGGGTCATTAAATGCGTCAAAAACTCGGGTGCCGAGCATAAGATATGCAACAGCCATTGAACCTGTAACCGTGCCGACAGTTACGCCCTCCGCACCGAACAGAAGCGCATCTGTGAGGAAAATTGTTAAGTACGAGCCGATGATGGTGCAGATAAAGTTCTGACCGAAGCCCGCAACGCTGTAGGCGATGGCCTCTTTGGGCTGAACGCCTTTGCCCGGAGTTGTTCCGAACAGCTTGTGGAAAAATCCGTCAAGTTTCATTTTGTTGTTTCCTTTCATGATTAAAATAATGATTTATAAAACTCAAGCGCCTTGAACCGTTTGCCTGTTTGCGAAATCAAGAACTTTTCGCAAACCTCGGCAAAGCGCCTTTCATCCTGAACAGGCAGAGAAAACGAATACATTCTCTCAATCGGATTTGCACAGACATGCCTCATCGCCGCAAGAACGGTTGAATTGATTTTTTCGCCTCCCCTTGCACTTCTTTTGCAGAAAATGCAGCCGTCCGCAATATTAAAAAATATTTCTCCCTGCGGCTCATCCCCGCAATGCGGGCAAACCGTAAGGTCAGGCATAAAGCCCGAAATTGCCATGAATTTAAGCTCTGTCACAGCCTTCAAAAAGTTGTTTGAACGTCTTTCCGTTTCAAGCAGATGCAACGAATTGAGTATAACTCTCAAATAATCCTTTGCAGGCTCCATTTCAGGAACAAGCTCAATTGCCAGGGTGCAGAAATACTGAGCAAGCGCAAGCTTTTCAATATTATCCCTGAGCCCGAAGAAAACTTCTTTTGCAACAGCATCGTCAATTATGTAGCTGTCCCTGCTCTTATAAACAGAAAAATCTGCATAACAAAGGGACTGCGTTGCGCCGTGCATGCGGCTGTTTATCTTTTTCGCTCGGTTTGCAAAGGCTCTTAAAACTCCGTATTCGGAGGTCAAAAGAGTAACAAGGCGGTCACTTTCCCCCGTATCCGTTACCCTGAGCACCAGAGCGTCGGTATTCATTCTCATTCTGTTTTGCTCCCGAAGTAACGTTTGAAACGCAGTTACGGAATTCAAGATAGTCCGCAACCGCACCGGTTTTTGAAAATCTGCGCCACGCCTGTTCTTTTTCCATTTTCATCATCTCCCGTTAATAAGTTAACCTGAACGGAAGAAGTTATATATAGAAAATTCTGAAAATTTTTATCACAATCAGACATCAATCCAGTCCGAAGTTGTGGATAAGACCCTCTCTGTTGCGCCAGCCTTCCTTTACCTTTACCCAGCACTGAAGGTTGATTTTGCATTGGAAGAAATTTTCCATATCTGCTCTTGCTCTGGTTGAAATCTTTTTGAGCATATCACCCTTTTTGCCGATGATGATGCCTTTATGGCTTTCTCTTTCGCAATAGATTGTCGCTTCGATATTCATTATATTGCTGCCATCGGAACGTTCACGCATTTTTTCAATCCTGACTGCAACTCCGTGAGGCACTTCTTTATCGAGAAGAAGAAGCATCTTTTCTCGGATAATCTCGCCCGCAAGAACTCTTTCGGG
>JAZNPT010000008.1:0-71093 GCA_045589815.1 Acutalibacteraceae bacterium | reverse complement strand
CGTGTCGCTGGTTCGATTCCGGCCGGAGGCACCAACAGTTGCGGATGTAGCTCATCTGGTAGAGCGCCACCTTGCCAAGGTGGAGGTAGCGAGTTCGAGCCTCGTCATCCGCTCCATTTTTTTGGCATAATTTGATGCCGAAAAGAATAAATTAATTATATACGGTGCCATAGCCAAGTGGTAAGGCAGAGGTCTGCAAAACCTCGATTCCCCAGTTCAAATCTGGGTGGCACCTCCAGTAAAAACCCCGAAACCGTTGATATACAACGAGTTCGGGGCTTTTTCTTTTTCTTCTGAAAGTTTGAAAAGCCTTGATTATTATTCTTAAATGTCATTAAAACAGCGATTTTTAACCATATTGCCACCTAAAATGCCAACATTATTGCCAACACTTTTTGTTGGCGATTTTTTTATTTGTTCAGTAAAAATTAATGATGTTTGTTCCGATTACCAAAATGAATTTATTTTATGTCAAAACCCTGAAACCCTTATATATCAACAACTATTAGCTTGTTCTTAGCCTCAGAAAATTTTTATTTTTTTAAATTTAAAGATTAAATTTTTTCTTTTTGGGGGAAAGCTTTTTGAGCATTTTTTAACTGTTTGCCACTAAATCACCGCTTTTTAATAATAAAAATGCCGTTTTTCGGGTGGCAATTTCCGTAAAATATCCACGGTTTTGCTTGCTTTTATATTGTCTGTATTTGCAAAGATGACTTTTTGTGGTATAATATTTATATAATCTGAAAAGTTATGAGGTGATACCGTGCCGTTACAAATCATAAGACAAGATATAACAAAAATGAAGGTTGATGCGATTGTCAACACCACCAATGCGGAAATGGTGGGTTACAGTGGAGTCGACCTTGCTGTGCATACTGCCGCAGGTCCGATGCTTGATGCTGAATGCGCAAAAATCAGACCTCTCGGACTCGGCACTGCAAAGATTACGGGCGCATACAACCTTGATGCGAAGTATGTTATCCATACATCGGGTCCCGTCTGGCACGGCGGACTTGTGGGCGAGAGCATCATTCTCAAGTCGTGTTACACAGAATCGCTCAAACTCGCAGTTGCAAACGATTGCGAATCCGTTGCATTTCCGCTTATCTCTGCAGGTGCTTACGGTTATCCGAAAGATCAAGTGCTGAAATTTGCCATTCAGGTTATCACTGAATTTCTTTTTGAACACGAACTCAATGTATATCTCTGTGTTTATGACCGCAAATCCTATGAATTCAGCAGAGTCGTTTTCAATGAAATCAGAAGTTTTATTGACGATGATTATGTTGAGGATTCAAAAGCTGGTTTCAATGCGGAAATTGAATGCTTTGAAAGAACGCTTCTTCCAAATGAAATCAGACGGAGAGATAAACTCAAAGCCTCTAAGCCAAAGCTTTGTTCTTCAATGCCCACACCGACAAGCAGTGTCGATAACAAAACTTTTCAGGAATATATGAAAGCGATGGATAAATCCTTTGCGTGGAAACTCTTTGACTATATCGATGCAAAGGGAATGACCGATGTTGAGTGCTACAAAAAAGCCAACGTCGATAAGAAAACATTCTCTAAAATTAAGTGCAATCCCGATACATACAAGCCGTCAAAGCAGACAGCCGTTGCATTTGCAATCGCACTTGAACTGACCCTTGACGAAACTCAGGATTTGCTTGCCTCTGCAGGTCTGACACTCTCCCGCAGTTTCACTTTTGATAAGATAATCAGATATTTCCTGCAAAAAGGTGTATACGATATTTTTGAAATAAACGAAGCTCTGTTTGAATTTGACCAGGTGTTGTTGGGTTGCTGATAAAACTGAATTTGTAGAGGTGATTTGATTGTTCGATTATTCTGATTTTCTCGTTGAAGCAATGGAATATGTTGATAAAAAGATAGAAGGTCTTAATCATAAAGGCGTAGACAGAAACAGATTGCACAGTAAAATTAAAATACAAATAACAACAAATGTGAAAAGAATTGCTGTGTTAGAACATAGTGATGCGTATAGAGAAATTGATAATATTTTTAACACACAATTACTCGAAGAAGTTTCAAGATATCTATAAAATTCCAACTTGTCAAACAAATTCAAAAGTCTCCCGTCAAGCGACCAAATCAATTTAATACTTCGCTATAATGTGGTTGTAAGGTTGAGAAACCAAGCAACCACATTTTTATTTTTGGAGGACGAAAGAATGAAAAACAATATTACAGAACTCGTATTTATCCTTGACAGAAGCGGCTCAATGGCAGGACTTGAGAGCGACACAATCGGCGGATTCAATGCTATGATTGAGAAACAGAAAAAGCAGGACGGTGAATGCTACGTTTCAACAGTACTTTTTGATAATGTATCCGAAGTTCTTCACGACAGAGTAAAGCTTTCCGAAATCAAACCCATGACAGATGAAGATTACACCGTAAGAGGATGCACTGCGCTCATCGATGCAATCGGCGGTGCGATTCACCACATCGGCAACGTTCACAAGTACGCAAGACCCGAAGACGTGCCCGAGCACACAATGTTCATCATCACAACCGACGGTATGGAGAATGCAAGCAGCCGTTATTCGAGCGACAAGGTAAAGGCGATGATTGAAAGACAGAAAGAAAGATACGACTGGGAATTCCTCTTCATCGGTGCAAATATCGATGCAGTTGAAACTGCCGCAAGATACGGCATCGGTGCAGACAGAGCCGTAAACTACAATGCCGATAAAGAAGGCACATGCATCGTTTATGAATCCGTAGCAAAAGCTGTCTGTAACGTCAGAGCAAAGGCTTGTCTTGATTCAAGCTGGAGCAATGAAATCAATGAAGATTATATCCGCAGAGGTAAAAAGAACAGATAAAGATAGTTTTATCGGACATTACCATAGCAACAAAAAGTTGCTGAAAACACACTGTATTAAGATCAGAATTGGTAAAAATCAAAAGCGGCAGGTTTATTCCTGCCGCCTTAGCTTATCTGTTGTTTTAAGTTGTTCTTTGAGGGGGATTCAACCGCGTTTGCGTTGTTATACGCATGAACATATATATCGCTCACAGACTCAACTTCAAACTCAATCGGCAGATACTTATATTTAAAATTCAGACCGGCATCCGTAAACAGCGTTCCGAAAACCGTCAGCAATGCAAGCAAAAAACGAAAAAGAACCATTTTATCAGCCCCATCATTAAATTATATAAATACATAATTTCACAATGCTTTCTCTTTGCAACAAATTTGTTTGAGCATACAGCAGCATAAAGTTGACAGCAAAAACAGCCCGTGATATGATATATTTTGATTAGATAAACAAGCATTTTCAAGGTAATTATATGGCAATAACAATAAACATTTACTATTCAGGCACAAACGGAAATGCAAAAAAATTTGCAGAAGAAATGATTTCAAGCGGAATTGTTGATGAAATCCGTGTCGAAGCAGGCAACCTGAAATATGAATACTTTTTCCCTGTGAACGACAACGAAACAATTCTTTTGATTGACAGCTGTGAAAATCAGCAGGCACTCGACTTACACCACAAGTCACCGATGATGCCGAAAATTATCAGTCTTCGTGAAAAGTATAATTTAAGCATGAAGGTTGAACGGTATGTTACTGATAAATCAGGTATACCTGATAAGGATAAAGCATTTATAAAAGAATAAATACAATTTGTTAAAATGAAACAACAAAAGCAACAGCAAGTTGCTTGTTCAAATAACCGTTTGGCGTTAGAATAATACTGAGGTGATAAATTTATGGAAACAAAAGATATTATTCTTGAACTCAGAACGAAAAACGGTATGTCTCAGGATGAGCTGGCAGAGAAAATATTTGTAACCCGTCAAGCGGTCAGTCGTTGGGAGAACGGTGAGACTACGCCTAATACTGAAACACTGAAGCTGTTATCAAAGCTGTTTGACGTTTCTATCAACACTCTTTTAGGCTCTCCGAGACAGCTTATATGCCAATGCTGCGGTATGCCGCTTGAAGATGCAAATATCAGCAAGGAAACAGATGGATTCTATAATGAGGATTATTGCAAATGGTGTTATGCCGACGGCGAATATATGTATCATGATATGGATGAGCTGATAGAGGTCTGCGTGCAGAATATGGCAAGTGAGCATTTCACTTCGGAACAAGCCCGTGCATATATGAAGGATATGCTGCCAAAGCTCGAGTATTGGAAGAAATATAAAAATCTTGACGGTGCGGAAAAGTTTGAAGAATTCAAGCAACAATTAATCAGTGAGTTTAACGATTTAAATATTGAGGGAATGCCGAAGGTTGAAAAACTCAACGCCCTTGTAGGCGGATACATCAACCTTGAATACCGCCTTCCAAACGGACAGACAGTTAAATTCCTTGATGACAATGCAACATATCTCGGGAATCAATTGGAATGTGAGTTCGGTGGTGACCGTTGCTTCGGCATTGCTGCAAATATGGACTTTTTGCTTGTCTGTACTTATGAGGAAAACGGTGCAAACCCTGAATTGGTTGTTTATAAAAAGAGATAAGCAAATTCCAATTTGCTGATAAAATAAGGATAGCTCTTGCGTCAAAAGAAAGGAATTAATCCATGTTAAAAACAGTTGATTTTTATTATTTCAGCCCCACGGGAGGCACAGAAAAAGCCGGAAAAGCCATTGCATCTGCCGTTGCGGAAACGGTCAATGCAATCAATCTTTCGGATAAAGCCGTCAGAAATCCTTCTTCGGATGTGATTGTTGTGGCGGCTCCTGTGTTCAGCGGAAGAATTCCCGCAATCGTGGCTGACAAAATTGCAGAGCTTAACGGAGAGGGAAAGAAAGCGATTACGGCTGTTGCTTACGGCGTCAGAGCTTACGAGGACGCTTTGCTTGAACTGAACAACACCATGAAAAACAGCGGTTTTGAGGTTATAGCATCTGCAGCTTTGGTTGCACAGCATTCTATTGTCCCTGAAGTCGGTGCAGGCAGACCTGATAAGGCAGATATCGAAGAAATACAGCAATTTACAAAGAATGCTTTGAAGGCGATTGAAGAAGGCAAGACGGGAACTGTAATCGTTCCCGGATACTATCCGTACAAGGAAGTCAAAAAAGGCTCAGCTACCCCGATATCGCTCGCAACCTGCAACGGCTGCGGTCATTGCGCTTGTGTTTGCCCCACCGAAGCCGTCACAGTAACGGACAATGAAGTTTTAACTGACGCTGATAAATGTATAATGTGCATGGCCTGCGTTGCCAAATGCCCTGCACAGTCCCGTGTTTTACCGCCTCCGATTCAGGAAGGATTAACGCAGAAATTAAGCATATTCAAAGACATACATAGGGAAAACGAGTTTTATTTATAATTACTGCTTGGTCCGATTGTTTTCGCTTTGCAACGTATAAAAATAATATCTGATAACACACAAGCTCCGCAGAGTTTTTTTCTGCGGAGCTTGTTATGTCATGACCCTCTCGAAAGAAAGGAATTAGAGCTGTTATCTGAATATATCGTGTGCACATTTTGCACCGAGACGGAAACCGGAAACGAAAGCATCAGTGAGACTTTTAGCTGTAAATTCGATGTACTTATCTGTGTATTTCAGAAACAACGCTTTTTCATCACCTGTCAGCTTATCTGAAATCTGCTTTTCAAGCTCGGTCAGATCATTAAGTTTCCTCTTCAATTCCGCACCGAATTCAGGATTATACGACTGCGGCTCAAGGTTGCCATAATATAAATCTTCAATAAAACCCATAAAATCTCCGTTCCGACAATTAATGTTTCTTCTGTAGAATATTATATCGGATTTCATGGCTCACGTCACGTTCTAAAGCGCACAATCTTTAACGCGAATTCAGCAATATGGCCTCTGTAGCGCACAAAAGCCAATGGTTCAACTCTATCGGCTCTTTCTGATCTGTTAATTAAAAAGATTATAAACCGCACCAAGCAGCTTGTAAAAGCCTACTGCAAGCGGATTCAGAACATCCCAGAACCATTCCTCATAAACAACAGTCCATTTATAGGGCACTCTGTAAAGATAGAGCAATTCGCAGTCCGAAAGAAGGTTTGTTCCGCCTTCCGAAAACAGAACGGCATTCATTTCTTTAAGATCATTGTGAAGCTTTTCGCCCTCCGACATCCAAACATACGGGAACTGACAGCGTGAAAATTCGCCCCGTTTGTTTGCGGCTTTCCAGTATCTCCACGAAAGCTCCGTTCTGCGAATCTGCTGAAGCTGTTCATCATCTTCGGCAACAGTCTTTGCCTTTTCCCAGAGCTCATTGCATTTTTCAACATCTTCATCGGTCATATTATAAAGTGTATTTTCAGCCGACTGATAAATTGAAAGATGCTTGCTGTCGGTAACGGCGTGTTCTGTTATGATGTCAATAAATTCTCTGATATAGCATCCGCCCGGACCGTAAACACCGTTAAGATAGCCGTCCATTTCGGCTTCATAATCAAGATAAGGATTCTGCATAAGCTTTGAGAGAAGATATGTCCTCATCTCGGCAAACTCGGCATCGCTGTTGTCGATATAATAATTTCCCTCTTCATAAAGACCCTTGGCATTATTCTCATAGAAAATCTGAATATTTCTCTGAAGTACGCCGAAATTCGGGAATATGCAAAGCGTATTTGCGTAGTTATGAACATAATCCCAGATATAAATTCTGTTGCAGATTTTGCCCCATTTACGAAGGTCATTCATAAAATCAACATTCTGCTCACATTTCGGGTCATCAAGAGTATGACCGAAGCAGCATTCAATCGAGCAAAGTCTGACAATAACATCCTCACGGGGAACAGCCTTTGTGGGTGCTTTTCTTGTGTACTGATAAGCGAAGGTATCAAAAACAACGTTGTCGTAGCCGTGTTCTTTTACTCTGCGTGCAATTTCGTTGACAAAAGTAATCATTGTACCCGACTGCGAGCCGTTTTCATCGTCAATCGCCTTGCAGTTATTGCACTGACAATAATCAAAATTATCGTGCTGAGTGAGTGAAACAATCTGAATATCCGCATCGGGGTTGTGCTCCGATTCAAGAAGCTCGAGCACCTCTGCCGTCACGATATCTTTCACCTTCTCATTGGTGAGGCAAAGCTGATTGGGTGTTCTCTTGCCGTTTCTGAGTGCGAAATATTCGGGATGCTCATCAAAATATGTTTCGGATTTGCAGAAAAATGTTGTCATCGTATGACAGAATCTGCCGAGATATTCAACGGCAGCTCCCTGCTCTGCGGTAAAATCTCTGTAAGCACCACCGATCAGACCGTTTGCAAGTGAGAATTCGATATCACGGGAGCTTGCGGTGTCCGTTTCCGTATATTCAAAAAACGGAGTGTATTTGATATCTATATCGGCAGGAACGGTGAGAGTACTGTTTTCAGGAGCGATAATCACCTGCGTCTCATACCAATGACAGCCGCAGAATTTTTCAAGAAATGCATAAACACCGTTTATCGTACCCTTGTTGCCTGCACCGCTAATTATAACTCTTTTATCGGTTGAGGTGATGATATAGCTTCCGTCGGCGGACTCCGAAAAATCAGTTTTATCTCTGTTTGTTTCGCCTACGCAGATTTCATATTCCGAAGAATCGTTATTGGTAACAATTTCGATGTTTTTACCTGTGATTCTGTCAAGATAATGCTTTAATCTCTGCGAGGCATAGATATCCGTCGCCGAAGCATCGGCAGAAACAACAATAACGCTTTCGTAAACCTTGAATCCGTTTTCAGTCGCAAATGCGGTAAACGGAACTGATAAAGAAATTATCATAGCAAGCACCATACTTAAAAATTTTTTCATTTTCCACCTCGTTACGAATAATCAGAATTTATTGTAACAAACTGTTTCTTCTATTTGACGAATAATAAGGTCAGAATATAGTCTTTATATTGAGAGGCATCCATACCACCGCGAAGCTGGTCACAGCTTGCCCAAAGAGAACTGTATAATTCATTTTTCTTAATAGCCATTTGAGGTTCCTCTTTCTTTTAATTGTCACTTTCCAATACAGCCAAATACTCATCCAGTCTTTCTTTGACGTATTCTGCGATGAGGGTAGTCATTTTTGAAGCGTCGTTATCACGGTAATAGGCATCGAAGGCTTCGTAATAACGCTTGCGATCTGTGAACTTGACATTAATCGGCGGATAGCCGTTGCAGATGAGGTCGAGGTTCAAAATGAGTCTGCCCGTTCTTCCGTTTCCGTCGATAAATGGATGAATTCCTTCGAACTCAAGATGAAAACGGGCAATGCGCTCGATTATATTCATCGTTTCGGCACGCTTTTTGTCTTCAATCAGAAGTCCTTCCATCGCAGGCTGAACCATATACGGCTGCAAAGGCTCTGTATAAACTCCCATAATGCGAACGGGGATTCTACGGTATGTGCCTTTGTCTTCGGGTCTGTTTATCAGAACAAGGGAGTGGATATTTTTGATTACGCTCTCGCTGATGGGCATATCCTTTGTGGCAATATCCTGCACATAAAGGAACGCATCACGGTGTCCTACGGCTTCGAGATGGTCTTTAAGAGGCTTCTGGTCTATGGTCATACCCTCAAGAGCCAAAGCCGTTTCTTTGAGGGTAAGGGTGTTGCCCTCGATGGCGTTGGAGTTGTAGGTAAATTCAATCATAAACTCTTCACGAAGGCGTTCAACTTCACCTACAGTAAGAGGACGCATCTCGGAAAGACGAGCCTTTTTAGCATCGATATCTGCGAAGATGTTATATTTAACTCTGCCGTCAGCAGGCTTTTGTGCGTTTTCGGGAATCATATAGAGCTTGCCTTTTTGAACAGCACCTTCTATCTTTCCTTCCGCACAGAGCATACGAACCCTTCTGGGGGAAATGCCCCATTTTTCCGCCGCCTGAGACGCTTTTATATAGTTCATAGAGTTTACCTCCGTTTGGATACGATATTACATGATAAGTTTATCATATTTCAGGAAGGATAGCAAGTATAAATATATAAATTCTCCGAAGTATTCTTCCTAAAAAGCCTTTGCTTGGGAAAATTAACGATCCAGCAGTATTCGGATTTTTATTTTGATTATTGAATTATATCCTCACAAGCATTATCAGGGAAAAGCAGGTGCTTTTAAACCAGATTATTCCCCATATAGGCACGGAATATATGGGCGATCTTACCACTGATATGATTCAGGATATGATTGGCAATATCAAGGAAACGCAGTCTGCATCAACGGCAAAAAAGGCATATCTTCTTATGAAAAAGATTGTGAATTATTACAGAAATGTCAATAAACTCAGTAAAGATATCATGAAAGGCGTGACTCATCCGTGTAAAAACGTAAAGGAAAAGGAAACCGTGTTTTTCTCACAGGAAGAGGTTGAGAAGATTTGCGAAGCTGCAACCCGAAAGGATGATGACGGAAAATATTTTTACCGTTACGGTAATGCTGTTGCTCTTATAGCTCACACCGGAATGAGGGTTGGAGAGGCACTTGCACTTACATGGAATAATGTTGATTTTGAGAAGAATGAAATCAGGATTTACAATACAATCACTGACCGCAGTTATGGTGAATGTGATAATATTCTTTACGGTCAGCAGGCTGTTGAGAATAAGGATAAATATTCGAGCAGAACCATTAAATTTACTCCGTTTGCTCTTGAAACGCTTAAATCTTTGAAAGAACAGAGCGGAAACAGTAAATCTGTTGTGTGCAATAAAAAGGGTGAAATCGTAAGGGAAACTTATGTGAACAGGGAGTTTCACAAAATTCTTGATGCCGTGAAGATTAAAGTCGATAAGGGCGGGGGAGTCAATATTCTTCGTGATTCCTTCGGCCTTTTTCTTGCAAATAATAACTTCACTCCCGAGAATATCGCTTGCATCCTTGGGTTCGCAAAAGAATCAAGCACGGAAAAATATTTTGCAGATAAAAAACACAAAGAGTTTATTGAAAAATGCGCCGGAAACGAATTTTTCAATTGATGAGATATATGTGCTTTTGGCGAAAAATATTATTGTTTAACAAGAAGAATATTTTTCATTACAAAAGGCATATTCTGATTAACACTTACCCCCGTATGGCTGTCCATGCGGGGGTTGGTATATCTTGGATTCAAAGTTGATCTTAGCATCAATCAAAATATTTATCAAAGTTATCAATAGCCATTATTCTATGTTTCTGAATAACGTGAATATATATGTTTTCTGTAACTTTGGTGCTTGAGTGACCGAGAATATCCGAAATCAGTTTGATCGGACAATTGCTTTCAAAAAGCATTGTCGCAAAAGTATGACGAAGTGTATGCACTCCGTATGATTTATCAATTCCCGGAACGGGAGCGTTTTTGAGAATCTTTTGAAATGTTCTGTTAATTGAACCGGGTAATACTTGGGTGTTGTTTTTTGGGGAAACAACATATTTTGAATCACCTGAAATCTTTTTCAGCTCTTTTATAGCTTCAAGAGCTTTGATGGAAAGAGGAATAATTCTGTTGCCGTTGGCGGTTTTTGTGCTTGTCTGATTAATCAGTTTATAACTTCCGTCCTGATTTGATACAACGGCATTTTTGTTGATTAGAATTGTTTTGTCAACAATATCAACATCATTCCATGTTAATGCTAAAAGTTCGCTGATTCTCATTCCTGTGTAAAGCAGAAGAATAATCGCATATCCGAAACGGTAATAGTTACTGCCGTTTTCATTTTTGCGGACGGCTTCTTTTACTATAGCTTTACGCTGTTCTTCGTTAAAGAATTTGATATCCGATAAATCTTTTTTCTTTGAAGTCGGCAAGGAAACTCCTTCGCATGGATTGATATTGACCCTTTCATTTATTCTGTAGTGCTTCATGCATGAAGATACTGCTTCAAATGCCTTTTTGGTGGATGAATAAGAGAATTCGAGTTCGTTGCTTAATTTGTTTACCATGTTCTGGATATCGTTATTTCTGAGATCTTGAATTGGTACGTTACCAATGAAAGGATACACATAATATTTGAGTGTGTTGACCTTTCTCATGAAGCTTGTAGGTTTAAGCTTTGTTTTCTGAACAGTCTCCATCCAATGCTCAGCATAATCCTTGAATGTGATAGTTGAGGGGACTGTACCTGGATCGTTCAGATAGAGTTTGACCATAAACTCTTTCATCTTTTTATTGAGATTTGTCTGACTTTTATCGGTGAATATTTTTCTTTGAGTTTTTCCGTTTACCTTATAGCGAAATTCGCCGATCCATCGGTTTTTGTTTTTATCAAAATATTTTGTTCCTTCACCGTTTGCTCTTTTTTCTCTTTTCTTTTCTGACATAGTAATTTCCTTTCATTTTTAATTAGCAGAAAGGCAGAGTTCTGAACCCCAAAAATTACCGACATAATGCCACTCATTGGTTTTTAAAATCTGATTTTTTCCTTATTTTTCAACGGTTTTGGGATTTTACCAGAGTAAGGCAAAACCTCTATTCCCCAGTTCAAATCTGGGTGGCACCTCCATGATGAGGTCTCACTTTAGAACCTCTCCCCGAAAGCCCTTGAGAAATCAAGGGCTTTCAGCTTTTTTATTGCCCAAAAATCTCTGATTAACATATCAATCAGCTCTTACATAACCGTTATTTAAAGTAATGGTTAAGCAACGCAGCATATCTGATGTCTGTATTAAATATGACGTTTAGTTTCTCGCCAACGTTCAGGTGAAATGTTATTATGTTTGCAGAATTGGTTATAAAAATTAGAATAATTATTATAACCGCATTCTAATGCGATTTTATCAAGAGAATCAGATGTAACCTCCATTAAATACTCGGCCTTTTTAATTTTAACCTTGTTTAAATATGTTATTGGAGTAACACCGAATTCTTTTTTAAATTTGTTGATTATGTGATTTTTACTAAAATGGAACTCATCACATAAATCTTGAATTGAAAAATTTTCTGTACTTTTTTTAGTAATGTAATCAGCAATTTCTTGTGCAAGTGTGTTTACAGCCATGGGTTTGAAAAGTATTGATAATAATTCATAAAACTTTGCAGTTTGTATTATATAAGGTACAGAAGAATGTGATAAAAAATCAAGTTCATCAATTAATGATTTGCATTTAGAATAATCGAATTTACCATCAGATAAAAGAGTGTAATTTGAATTATCCCACTCTGCCATAAAATGAGCGTAAAAATAACTCGGTTTTTCGCTTGGTTTCTCACCCGTTTGTTTGGAATTATGTTTTTGAATATGATATTCACCGGCTTTAATACTATATGATTTACCATCTTCCTGAAAATTCAGAATACCATCAAAAACTAACAGCAGGACATCGTCATTACAAATGCGCGAAACATGCCGTTCTCCTTCTTTAAAAAAGCGTAATGATGAATGTTTGTAGTTTATAGGCTTATCCAAATCAATTCCTGACATTTTAATCACCAACCTGAATTATATTAATAGTGTGTGATATTATCAATATAAAATATGATATTCTTTATTTACGTCATATTTTTTGTGTGATATTATAAAGGTAAATAATTTTCGACGGTGTTGATATGAGAAAATGGAATTTGTTTACAACAAACGAAATCAAACCAAAGGGTTGGTTAAAAAAACAATTAGAAATACAGGCTGCAGGGTTAAGCGGTAACCTTGATAAAATCTGGCCTGATATAAAGGAAAGTGCTTGGATTGGCGGTTCCAAAGAGGGATGGGAAAGAGTGCCGTATTGGTTGGATGGTTTTATTCCTCTGGCATACCTTTTAGAAAACAAAGATATGATTGAAAGAGCAAAAAAATATATTGACTCAATAGTATCTTTTCAAAAATCAGACGGTTGGATTTGCCCGTGTGAATATTCCGAAAGGAAAGAATATGATACATGGGCAGTTCTTTTGATTTCAAAGGTTCTTACAGTTTATTATGAATGTTCTAAAGATGCCAGAATACCCGATGTTATTTATAATGTTCTGAAAAACTATTATGATTTATTGATGAAAGGGGAAATCAGACTTTTTAATTGGGGGAAATTCCGTTGGTATGAAGGCTTAATCGCAATTAATTTTATTTATAAAAGATGCAATGAATCATGGCTTCTGGAGCTTGCGAAAATTTTAAAAAATCAAGGTGCGGATTATAATGATTTTATAGAATTATGGAAAAGACCGTTAAATCGTTGGAGATTTGAAACACATATTGTAAATCTTATGATGATGTTGAAATATGAAGCTCTATATTGTGAGCTTTTCGATGCTGATTACACTGATAATGCGGAATATCTGTATAAAATATTAAAGGAATATAACGGAACATCGGTTGAAACATTTACCGGTGACGAGTGCCTTTCGGGTCTTAGCGCAATTCAAGGAACCGAACTTTGCTCTGTTGTTGAGGAAATGTACTCTTACGAGCTTTTGTTTTCTTTTACAGGCGATAATAAGTGGGCTGAACGGTTAGAGGTTGTAGCTTTCAATGCATTGCCTGCAACTGTAAGCGATGACATGTGGACTCATCAATATGTACAAATGAGTAACCAGATTGCTTGTGAAAAATTTCCCGGTAAATCTCTTTTCAGAACGAACAGCAGCGAAGCTCATTTGTTTGGACTTGAGCCGAACTTTGGTTGCTGTACGGCAAACTTTAACCAAGGTTTCCCAAAACTTGCTCTTTCGGCATTTATGTTTGACAATAACGAAGTAATAAGCGCAATACCGTTGCCGTCAGAATTAAAAACCGAGGATAAGCATATTGTTCTGGAAACTGTTTATCCGTTTGTAAATTCATTTAAATACACAATAAATTCAAAAAGTGATTTTATATTTAAAATCCGTATACCTTCTTTTGCTGAAAATGTTAAAGTAAATAATAAGTCTGTTACAGATATAAACTTGAATTTTGCAATTAAAGCTAATGAAAATAAAGAGATAATTATCACTTTTGATACAGTACCTTACTTAGAAGAAAGAACAAGTGGCCTTAATACAATCAAATGTGGCTCTTTGGTTTTTTCGATACCCATCAAATTTGAAAAGAAAATGTATGAATTTACAAGAGACGGTGTTGAAAGAAAGTATCCGTACTGTGATTACGAGTTGTTACCGCTTTCTGATTGGAATTATGCATTAACCAGTAATATTTTTACTGTTTTCAGAAACAATATTGCTAATATTCCGTTTTCGAGTGATGAACCACCGGTGGTAATTAAAGCTAAAGCCAGAAAAATTAATTGGGGTCTTGAAGACGGTTATGAAAATGTTTGCGCAAGAGTACCCGAATCATTAGATGCCGTTTCTGACGAAGAAGAAATTACTCTTTATCCTTATGGTTGTTCTAAATTAAGAATAACAGAAATACCGATGATATAATCAAAATTTTTGATGGTTCTAAAATGAGACGTACTGCCAAAAAATCCTGAAAGCGACAGCGTTCAGGATTTTTCTTTTTACCTATTACTTCTTCACTCTTCACTAAAATTGCATTCAGGATTTTTTGGAAAATAATAAGTAAGAAGTAATAGTGAAGAAGTGTGGGCTGGACACCCGCATCCGATTGTAAATTTTAATTATGTGTGATATAATCATTTCGACAAATAAGAATTTGTAAGAACAAAAAGAAGTTGAAAAAATGAGTATTATATTACAACTGTTTATATCAATGCTAAAAATCGGATGCTTTGCCTTTGGCGGAGGATATGCGATTATTGCATTGCTTGAAAATGAGTTCATAACAAAAAGAAAATGGATTGAACACGACGAATTCATGGATGTCGTTGCCATTGCTGAAAGCACACCCGGACCGATTGCAATTAATGTTGCTACATATATCGGCTATAAGCTGAAAGGTTTTCTCGGTGCAGTTATTGCAACGGTGGGAATTTGCATACCTTCGTTTGTGATTATGTATTTCGTTTCTGTTTTTTATGAGCGATTTATGGATATCGCAATCGTTGCTGCGGCATTCAATGGAATTCAGATATGTGTTGTTTATCTGATTGCTTCAGCAGGCTTTAAAATGCTGAAAAAAATGAAGAAAACTCCGCTGAATATAGCTGCTTTCTCTGTCACCTGCATAGCAATGATACTCTGCACTCTTTTAGAAATTCACGTTTCATCCGTACTGTTTATTTTTGCCGCAGGTGTTATCGGTCTTTTGGCTTTCATTGTTAAAACAAGAAAAGCGAAAGGAGAAAAGAAATGATTTATCTTCAACTCTTTTTAACCTTTCTGAAAGTCGGTGCATTTGCATTCGGCGGTGGTTATGCAATGCTTTCTCTTACCGGAGAATCCGTTTTATCCTACGGTTGGATGAACGAAGAAGAACTGCTTAACTTTGTCGGCGTTGAAACGGTTATACCCGGTCCGATTGCCGTCAATATGGCAACATATATCGGCTATGAACAGGCTGGATTTCTCGGTGCACTTCTCGCAACAATCGGCGTTGTGCTTCCGTCATTCATCATAATCTTGCTTGTTGCGGCAGTTATAAAAAATCTTCTTAAATATCCTGCAATTAAAACTTTCATTGCCGGAATGCGACCCGCACTCGGTGGACTTATTCTGTCTGTTGCGGTTACAATGGCGTTAACTGTATTCTTCGGAATTGATACAATAAAAACAACTGCAATCTCATTTGATTGGCGTTCGTTGGTAATTCTTACCGTTATGTTTGCTATACCGATGATATGGAACAAAATTAAAAAGAAAGAGTTTTCATCGATTCTGCTTGTGATAATTTCGGGAATACTTGGAATTGTTCTATATGGTATCTAAAAAACAAGAAATTCCAATTTGTCGAACTGTGGTCCTAAAATGAGACGTATTGCCAAATCCCCAAGAACTTTTGTTCTTGGGGATTACTTATTGATGCCTTTAGTTGTGGAAATAACCCCCGGCTGAGCCGGGGGTTATGATTAAAGCTTAGTATCGGTTATTCTTTCTATTTCAATGGATTGAGTATAAATATTTTTCGGATTGTTTTCATCAAGAACTATGAGCCTTCCTCCGTGCTCTTGGCCGTAGGTGAAATATCCTGCACCGAGAGTCTGATAAAGGTCAATTCCGTCAATGTTTATGTGAAAATCGTTGACATGGTCATGGCCGAAAAATGCAGCAATAATATCTCCTGTCTTTTTCCAGCTTTCAAACTGGTTTCTGTGGTCATTTTCCAAGCAGGGAGGGCAGGGGCATTCTCTGATTCTTCCTTCTATTATTTCATGGCCGAATTTAAAGAATCTTCCGTCGCGTTCAAATGTGAATTCGTCCGCTTCGCTGACTTCTTTAAATCCGTCATATTCCTGTTGAACTGGGATATGCTGAAAAAGAATAGCGGGCAGCGGGGTGTTCCCGTTTGCTGCTTTAAGTTCTGCTGCACGGCTTTCATACCATTTTATCTGGTCATCGTGTACACAGTCATAAGACAAACCGCCTTCGGAGTTTCGCTGATAATCGTTTGAGTCAATAAGCCAGATTGCGAAGGCATCTTTTTTTTCGTCGCTGCTTTTGATTGTTACGCAGCAGTTACCGCAGCCATAGACATCGGCATCGTTAAGATTGGAGCGGCAGTTCGGGTATTCCATATATTGCAGCATCTGGAATTCGGTGTGAAAGCCTTCTTCGCCGTCATGGTTTCCGAAAACAACGCAAAGGGGAATATTACGCTCTCTTATGGGGGCGGTTATTTTTTGAATTGTGCTTTGAACGTAGTTATAATTGAATTCCTGCCAGTATCCGCTTATGTTGTCACCGCCGAAAACAACAAGGTCAGGGTTGGTATTTTCAACGAGCTTTTCGATAACATTAATTGTTTCCTTGTCACGGCTTTCGGGGATTTCACGGTTTTCATCATCGTCCATTTCGGGTTCAACATCATGTATATCCGTGATATGCAGAATTCTGAATTTTCCGTCAGCATTAAACCTGAGAGCTTCGGGCGCTTCTCTTTTGAATTTTGCGGATTTCCATTTGCGGGGTTCACCCATTGCCGCAAGGCAGGGCAGAGAGAATCCTGCAAGAAAGGCTTTTGTTATTCTACCCATATTAACACTCCTGTTACCAATTTGTTTTATCATTTTTAAGAATATCACAAAAAACGGCTGAAATCAAATTATATTTTTGTTGATTATTTCTTTCCTATATGTTAAAATAGACTAAATAAAGGAGGCTTGGTATAAATGAGCAGTTTGCTCGGAAAAGTGCAGTCGCTGTTTACTGAGATTAAAACCCATTGGAATACTCCTGCCGAAGGCAAATATGTTCCTTATAAAGAATATAAGGATGTTCTTTTTGCCGTCGGCAGCAACTATGCAGGCTCCAAGGTGCTTGAATACATAGGCTTTTTCTCTTCATGCTATCTTATCATGCACCATTATAAGCTGCCTTATCTCACATTCTCCGTTATAGGTATTCTTAATATGCCTTTGGGGTATATTTCGGCACTTATGTGGTGGTTTGTTTGTGATAACCTCGGCTTTCTGCCCAAAAAGACAGAAAGAAAGTTTTATTTGGTATATGTTTTAATGATGCTTTTCGGAATATCAACAATTTTGTTTGATTATTCACGTTTGTTTAACCAGACAAGTGCATTTATTACATATCTGAACGGTTTGGAGGGTATGAACGCAACCGCGTGCTTCAAAACTTTCGGTACGCATTTTCTTTACACAGGCTGGGTCGGCGCAAGAAATATTTTCTGGCGCAAAAAGCTTTTACCCAAATTCGGCAGATATAAATATTCCCTTTACTGTGATGTTGTTCCCAAATGCATTATGGTTATTCTCATCGGTTGGCTTCCTGTTTATAACATTCCCGATGTCGCAACCAGAGTATGGGTTGCTAATCTCCTTTTTGCAACATATAACGTATTCGGTTTTGCAAATAACCTTGAAATCTGCACAAGAAGCATCAGCCCCAATTTGCAGGAACGAATTCTTGTTCGCAGCTATCCCGTCAAGCTTTCGCATTTCTTCAATACCATTGTCGGAATCATTATTCCGGCTGTTATCGGTTCGCTGAGATATGAATGGGCCGATATCAATGTTTACAGATATGTTATCCCTATCACATTCTGTGTGCTTGCCGCATTCACAATGATTTTTGCCGGCAGGGTTAAGGAAAGAATTCCGCAACCTCCCGTTGAAAAGAAAGTTCAGATTAAATTCTGGGACGGAATGTTCGGCGTTCTGCATAACAAATATCTGCTCATAAACACAATAGTCGGTCTTATCGATTCGCTCGGCAACGGTATGCTTCCTTTTGTTACCATTCTTTATTTCTATACCTTCCGCCTGAGCGGCCTGCCTTACAGCCTTATTGTTATGCTGATTTCGTTTGCGGGAACTCCGCCCGATCTGCTTTCACCCTATTTTCTTAAGAGGTTTTCATATAAGCAGATTATGATTTTCTATCAGCTTACAAGAGCTGTCGGCAACGGTCTCATCGCCGGCGCAATGTGGTTCTGCGGCGATAATCTTACCCTTTGCGGCACAATCTGCGTTGTTGTTCTGTTCTTTATGGAAATGACAAAGACTGTTCCCACAACAGCGGGCCACGATATGAACGTTCGAATCGGCGACTATCAGATGTATCTTTCCGGTGAGCGTCTCGAAAGCTTTTCCGGAGTTTTCGGTTGGTTTACAGGCCCCATAACATCATTCGTCGGCCTTATTATTCCTCTTATGCTTCTTAAGTACGGCTTTAACAGCAACTGGGATGTTCTCTTTATTGACGATTCAAGAAGAAGCATTATTGTTATACCGATAATTGTTGACGTTATAGGCTTTGCTCTTATGACCATTCCCTATCTGTTCTGGGACTACGACAGCAAGAAGCAGAACATGGTTATGGAAGTTCTTAAGCGCCGCGCAGAGGTAACCGAAAAGAAGGCCGAAGAAGAAGGCGTAACCGTTTCCGGCGGATATCTGGGTTAAGTGAGGTGGATTGTATGAGCAAGAAAGAAAAGAAAATAATTGTTGAAGAACCTATTCATCTTGATATTCCCGAAGAAGAAATATGGACTTATCAGGTTGAGGGTCTGGCAGCGCCTCATATTAACAAACCCTATAAGCATTACGGGCTTAAAAAAGCTATTTTTGCTTTGGTTATTATTGTTGCTGTTTCAATTTCGTGCTATTTCAGCGTCAGAACCGTTCAGAAGGATACCTTTGAATATGAGCAGACTCAGGCAGGATATCAGCTTTCAAAGTTCAGCAATACGGGTTATATAACCACGCTTGATATCGACTATGTTTCAAGCATTGAGTATGACCGTGAGAATCCAGACGTAAACTCTAATTTTAAAATTATAAAAGACGAGACCAAAAAGATAACCTCAGTCGGCGCATATACCCTCAACTGCGATGAAAAGGTTAAGGTAATCAACATCGGCGCCGAGGTTGAGCATGTTGATCCCAAGGCTTTTTATTCGTGCTGGGCATTGCAGCAAATTGAGGTTGATGAAAACAACCCCAATTACTGTGATATTGACGGTGTTCTTTATAACAAAGATAAAACCCGCATTATCTGCCGCCCGTGCGACCATGACACATATCTTGCCGAAAAATACGGCCATGCCGAATATGACGAAAACGGGGCAAGAATCGAGCCTGCTGCAGAGGATGCGAACTATGAGCAGTATGTAAAGGACGTTTTAACATTTGTTGTTCCTTCATCGGTTGAAACAATAGGCGAACTTTGCTTTAACTATGCCAACATGAAAACGGTTTATCTTCCCGAAGGAGTTAAAATAATCGAAACTCTCGGCTTTTTTGAAATCCCGCTGCTTGAAAATGTTTACAGCTACAAAACAGATTCTCCGGTTTCGGATTCTCATTTCACCTCCGAGGATGCGCTCGGCGAGGTTTATGTTTCGCTTCCCGAAGGACTTGAATATATCGGCTCCGATGCTTTCAGTTATAATCAGGCGATGACATATATGTTTATCCCCGAAAGCGTAACTTATATCGGCCACCATGCATTTTGGGATACCGTTTATAAAGACGGCGATGAGCTTCGCGGAGTTGCCGAAATCAATGTTGCTGTTTCCGAAGAAGAATTCAAAGATGATGTTGAAACAGGCAACAGCTGGAGACCTCAATATGACTTCATGCTTTTCAAAAAGAGCATTGATGTTGTTTATACTGCTGAAAGAACAGCAAAATAAACCGATACAAAGCTAAAATTAAAGCCTTGTGAATTTTCAAAATTCACAAGGCTTTTTTCTTGATTCAGCTGCAAAGCTCTTTTGCCAAAGCTTTGATTTGCTCAATGTTTTCATCCTTAACAGATGCATGGATTGTTACTGTTGTTTCTGCAAATGAAAGATTTTTGCTGTTTTCAAGCATTTTTTTGATTGTGCGGGCAGCAACCGGAGTCCAGCTTCCGTTTTCAATTAAGCCGACTGTGCGGTTCTGATAGTTTCTTTCTGTAAGGTTGTGGATGAAATCGCGCATAAACGGAAAAATTTCGCCGTTATATGTGGTGGTTGCAAGAACTGCTTTGCCATAGCGGAATGTGTCCTCAACAGCTTCTGCCGTGTCACAGCGTGCAAGGTCATTGACCGCAACCTTCGGGCAACCGTTTTTGAGCAATTCTTCCGCAAGAAGCTCAACCGCTTTTTTTGTGTTGCCGTAAACGGAGGTATAGTTAATTACAATTCCTTCGCTTTCAACGGAATATGATGACCATTTATTATAGAGGTCAAGATAATATCCGAGATTTTCGTTGAGTATCGGGCCGTGAAGGGGGCAAATTGTTTCAATTTCGGCTCCGGAAAGCTTTCCGAGCGTTTTTTGAACCTGCGGGCCGAATTTGCCGACAATGCCGAAATAATATCTTCTGGCTTCGCATGCCCAATCCTCATCTGTATCGGTTGTGCCGAATTTTCCGAAAGCGTCGGCGGAAAACAGAACTTTTTCGGCTTCATCATATGTCATTATGACCTCGGGCCAATGAACCATGGGTGCAGTAAAGAATTTAAGGCTGCGGCTGCCGAGGGAGAGTGAGTCGCCGTCGCCGACAATAATTCTGCGCTGTGCAAAATCGGTTGAAAAGTATTTGTTCATCATTGCAAAGGCTTTGTCAGAGGAAACAATAACTGCCTCGGGATAAGCCTCTGCAAAAGCTTTTATGCCTGCAGAATGGTCAGGCTCCATGTGCTGAACGATAAGATAGTCCGGAGCCTTGCCGCCGAGAGCGGATTCAATATTGCCGAGCCATTCTTGAATAAACTTTGCGTCAACGGAGTCCATAACAGCGTTCTTTTCGTCTGAAACAATATAGGAATTGTATGCCATGCCGTTGGGAACAATAAACTGGCCTTCAAACAAGTCGATTTCGCAGTCATTGACACCAATGTGTTTAATATTGTTGCTTACCTTCATGTTAACCTCCCGGATTTTTGCTGAATTTGCTTAATGCATACTAAAATTAATAATAACAGAAATTTGTCGACTTTTCAACAGTTTAATATTGTAAAGCTGCTAAATTTAATGCTTAGGCGAAATGTAAACATTGCAAACGGCATCGTCTGACTTTCCGCCTTGGGTGAACAGAACATACACCTTGATTTTTTGCCCTGCAAGTCCGTTCGGAAGCTCCATAAAAAAGGTGTTGTTTTTATCGGAAGAGCAGACATAGTGTTCCCATTGGTTGGCTTTGTAATCCGGAGCTCTTTCGGGGAAGCCTGTGAGCTTGCCGTTAATTTCCGCAACGCAATAGACACATTCCGTGCCGTGAGTGCCGTTAACTGCAACGGTTAGTTTTGAGCCAGCGTTATATTCGGGCAAAACAAACTCGCGGCAAAGCGATTTTTGAATTATTTTGTGGCGGTAATGCGCCTGCATGTTATTTGCTTTAGGTGAGTGCAGAAAAATTTCCTTGCCGTCTTTAATAAGTCTTACGGAATAAATTCTGTCAACGGGGTTATCAATTCTCAAATACCGTATTTTATCGTTAATTCCGTAGGCGGCGGTCATCAGTTTGCCCGGCAGACTGTATTTTGTGTGCACGGTGAATTTTATAATATCAACAGAAAAATTTTCTTGTTTGACTCCAAGCTTCACAAGGTCGGAGGCCTTCCATTCGGAAAGCTTTAGCGCATAGTCGGCCGTAAGTGCGAGCTTTTGCTCTTCAACCTCTCTTGTGGGATAGTCAGCGCAGAAAAAGTCAATTTCAACGCTGTCGCAATCAATTTCTTCTCCGAAATCAATGCGCAGGCAGCCGCCGTTAATGCGCAGATTCTCGTCGCAGTAGGTTTTGCTTTGCGAATCAAAAAATGTGTCCGCTTTGCCGTCAAACATGTTTTTCGCTTCGCAGCCGCGTAGCTTATAAAATTCCTGGTTAAAAAATGCTTCTCTCGCAGCTTTAACCTGCGGAATTTTTGATTCTCCGGAGCGAATCATCGTTCTGCTTTCAAGAGAATCGTTGCTTATTGCAAACATAGCCGCTTCATAAAGCTCTTCACCGTTTTCGGGGCGCCTTGTACTTTCTGTTATTTCGCCAAGAAAAACAGGAGGTTTTTCTTTTATGTCACACTTTTCAGCAGTCATGAAGAAGCTTTCAATGCCGTTTTTGCGCAGCTTTATTTCTCCGGCATCGCTTTTTAAAACTTTAACTTCAACGGGTGTTCCGTCAGATTTTTCTTTGATTATTTCATATTCGCAGTTTGTGAGCATCGGCTCAGCTTTTTCTGCCACGGTAAGCTCAACAAGCGTTGCCCTGAACGGCAAAAGTTCAATTTCAACGCTGTCACCAACCGAAAATGTGCCGATATGTTTTTCGTATGGGTGATGAATGTTAACCTCAACGGGGGAGGAGGTTAACATTCCTGTTTCTTCGCCGATTTTAATTGCAATTGTTTTTGCTTCCCAACTGTTATTTCCGGTTGCAATGAATCGTTTTGTGCCGCTGCCGCGCGAAACGGCATTATCTCCGTATGCTTCGGGCAGCAGCTTTCCGTTAACAAGGATTGCAGCGTTTCTTGCATGAAGATTATAAACTCTCGCAAGCTTGGGCAGCTCATCGTCACGCATAAACCAAGGGTTTCCGTAAATTTCGGGCGCAAGAATAAGAGAACGGTTAAATGCCTGATAAATCAGTTCGTCCTCAAAATAGTCAACGTTCGAAGAAATGCACACTCCGTGGTCCTCGGCAAGGCGTTCAAGATTATCCGTGTGGCCTCTTGTGAACATAAAACCTCTGTGATGCATTGCGGTTTGTTTGTTGCAGGTGCTTACGTCAACATAGGTTTCATCGCCGTTCCAAAGATATGTTGTGATGTGTTTTTCTGCTTCATAGAAATCAAGGCGGTGATTCAGAACAACAAGGTCGGGCGAATATTTTCTGCATTCTTTAAGCATTTTAGCAAAAACACCTGCTTTTTCGGGGCGGAGTCTTCCGCAAACACCGTCAAGCTTAAAAAGCGCAAAGTTATAGTCTTTGCACAGATGAACAAAGAAATCAAAGCGTTCTTTTTCCTGCTCCGGAGTATCTCCGAAACCGTCGGGGCTTCCCCACAGACCAAAGCGGATTCCGAGTTCATCGGCTTTTTTAACAACGTTTTTATAACCCTCGGGATATTGGCTGCGGAATTTTGCGCTTTCGGTGTTTCCGTAGCCCTCGCTTGCTCCGTCAAAATTTCCTGCATCCCATGCGTAAATTCTGATTTGCATGCCGTATGTATCTTTTAAGTATTTGAAGAAATCCAGATTAATAAGGGTTTGTTCTTCCGTTGCACCCTCGTTGGTGTTATTTATCCATGAAAAATATTGCGCAACAGAAGGTGTTAAGTTATCTGCTCCTGCATCTTTCGCATTTTTTATCATATAATTCACCTCTTGCCGTTTTTTAAATAATATCACAGTTTATTTGAGTTTACAATAAAAGACTGTATAAAATTAAAAGGTGATTTGCGCAGAAAACAATCCGAGCAAATCACCTTAAGAGTTAATATGAAATTAAAGCTTTTTACTTATCTTTCTTCTTTTTAATCAGAACTGCGATTGCTGCCGAAACAGCCAGAGCTGCAAAAGCGGCAATGCCTGCGGAAGTTGAACCTGTTGAGGGAATATCCGAACCGATATTTGAATCATCTTTTTCCTTTTCCCATTTAGCTTCAAATGTCAAATTCTTTTTGGGCATTTCGTCGGGGATATCGGGAGTCCATCCTGCAAATTTATAGCCTTCCTTGCTCGGGTTGGCAGGAACGGTTATCTTTTTGCCGGGTTCGAGCTTATAGGTTTTATAAACGGAACCGTCAACCTTATAAGTTACGGTGTAAGTCTTATTTATTCCGGAAGTAACTCCGAGAAGAGCAATGATTCCGCCGATTATTGAAATTCCTGTTATGCCTGCGCCCGTAATTGCTGCAAGAATTCCGCCAGCAACAACTGTTCCGCCGATGACAATGGTAACGAATTCCTTATCAATTTCCCACTGTGCGGTAAAAGTGAGATCCTCTGCAGGCATGTATTCGGGGACTGCGGGCGACCAGCCTTTGAATTTGTGAGCAAATTTTTGAGGATTTTCTTCGGGAACGGGTACTTTCTCGCCCTCTTTAACCTCATATGCCTTGTAGGTTTTATTACCGACCATATAGACAACGTTGCCGTTTCTTATCCATTTGGCGGTAAATACAACGTCTTTTGCGGGAACGGTTGTGTAGCTGTAAAGATTGTTGCCTTCTGCATCAAACCAGCCCGCAAAAACGTGATCCGCTTTCTCAGGGTCTGCAGGTACGGTGAGAGTGATGTCCGAACCGTAGGGTGCAACCTTGGTTATATAATTGGTGCCGTCAACAACATAATTTATTTCGTATTGATTGATTTCCCATGAAGCATAGGCTTTGATGTCGTTTTTGGGCATAACAGCAGGCATTTTAATTGCCTCACCGTTTTCTTCGCCGAGAATCCAGCCCGCAAATTTAAAGCCTTCTTTTTCAGGTGACGAGGGAAGAACGATTGTTTCACCTTCTTTGTAGCTTTGAATTTCGTCGTACTGTTCGGTTTCGGTCAGATAATAGGTAACTGTGTATTCTTTTGTTTCGTTTTCACCCCATTGAGCATAAAGCGTGATTTCTTCGCCGTTTGTTTCGGAAAGATTTTTTACGGAAGCACCGGTTTCATAATTTGTTCCGCTGCCGTCAGCTTTTGTGTTCCAGCTTTTAACGGAAGTGCCGTTGTTTGATGCCGAATCCGAAGAGGGAAGTGTGAACTCGGCATTGTATTTTGCGGATATCGCTTCAATTTTGCCCTCGCCGCCGTTAAGGTCAAAATTAACCTTGTAGCTGATGGGGGAGTATTCGATATTAACAATATTGCCAAGGTGATAAGTGTTTTCATGGTTATAATAGTCTTTGCTCTGCGCCGAAGTGACGGTTGCACCGTCGGTATATCCCTTGGGAGCTGCAGGAACGGTAAAAGTGTCAAAATAAGTATTGCCGCTCTCCTCTGCTTCGGGATTGTTTTCGGTATAGCCTTTATAGCTCTTTTCGCCATAGCCTTCAGCGGCTTTTTGGCCGTTTACCGTAACATAGAACATGCCCTTTCCGTCGGCGGCAATGATTTCGTCCGCTTCAACAACAGCAGGGGAGCTCAATGTGTTGCCGTCAGAATCAACAGCTGTAACATTGCCTTCGCTGACTTTAACCGTAAGCTTGCCTGCAGCAAAGCCTGTAATCGGTGTGGTTGACAGAAAGCATGCCATCGAAAGCACGACGGCAAGCAATCCTTTTAATCTGTTTTTCATAGATTTCCTCCGTTTTATATGAAATATTTTTAAAAACACGCCCCGATAAATTCTATTATTAAATCCGCAAATGCGGCTTCCCACCCGCTTTAATCCAAAATACGGAGCGTGTTCTTAAATACTCGGCTATTATACTTTGACAGCGTTATGCAGTCAATGCAAAATGATGAATTACAAACATTTACTAATTCCGAAAAAGAATTAATTACTGCTTTTTTTGAATGATATGCGTTTTTCTTCTCCGTCGAGCAACCGTGCGAAATTCGGCGCATGCATTACTGCAATCATTATTGCGCAAGAAACGGCAAAAACAAAATTCTGTGAACCATGGTTGCCGCTAAAAAAGTATGCCAACAGCGGATATGCCGCTGCGCAAATACCGGATGCAAGAGATACTATTCTTGTTGTTGCGGTTATAAGCGCAAAAAGAGCAAGCAAGGCAGCTGCAACAATCGGCATTATTCCCAAGGCCGCGCCCGCAGCGGTTGCAACTCCCTTTCCGCCTTTGAATCTGAAAAAAATCGGAAAGGTATGGCCGAATTGTGCGAAGAAGCCTGCAATAAGAATGCATTCATAGGGCGCTTCAAAAAAGAAAACAAGGCATCTTGCGGCGGCAACCGAAATAAGGCCTTTTGAAAAATCAAACAGAAAAACCGCTGCACCGACTTTCTTGCCGAATGAACGGAGTGCATTGGTTGCCCCTGCGTTGCCGCTGCCGATGTTGCGAATGTCTTTGCCGTAGAACACTTTTGAAATGATAACCGCTGAATTGATGCTGCCTGAAAGATAGGAAAAAACAGCACTTAAAGCTAAATAAATCATATTTTTCACCTCTCGGATATTTTCCCCGGAGGCCGTGCAAATATTTAGCTTGTGATATTATAGCGGCAAAATATATATATTCTGTTTTTTAAAATTTAAGCAAAGGTTAACTTTCTATGAGCAAAAAATTAACCGCAGCCTGTTAAGAAGACTGCGGTTGAAATTATTTGTTAACTTTTTTTCTTATTTCCTCAATGCTCATCTCGGTGAGAGTGCCTTTGTTTGCATGAAAGCATCTTTGCCCGAGTTCAAAAATATGAATATCATTTTTGAGCGAATCGGAATAAACGTTAATGAATTTTGCGTTGGGAACGGCTTCTGCCAAACGCAACGGCTTTTGCTTATCCTTGCAGTTATATCCGTTTATTCTGCCTGTTTTGGGATTCATCTTTGTTGCGATTAAAGTGTGCACTTTGTATTTTTTACATATCGGCTTAAGAAAGAATTCAGGCGAAGCGGAGCACACAATAACGGGTCTTTCCCTGTTTTGCGGCTCAAAAACAGAATAGATATTTTTCTTTTGCTTTTCCCAGAAACGTTCAGCCATTTTTTCTCCGTCTATGAAACGAAGAAAGGAAAAGCATCTGCCTTTGAATTGGTCGCCGAAGCCGAGAAAGAAAAGAATGAGGTTCAGCAGCAGCCACGGAGTTATCAGGATAAGATAGGGTCTGTGCAGAATGCAGTAAAACAGGAATACCGTTTCAGAGTCATGCGGATAAACCGTTTTATCAAAATCGTAAAGGTCGAATTCGTTTTCAGGCATTGAAGCTTACCTTTTCACCGGTCAATTCAACTTCGGTTGCCTTTCCGTCAACAATAACCGTGAATTTACCCTTGCCTTCAAGGCTGTATTTTGCAGCTTTGCCGTTCTTCCATTCAATATCAACAATTACGCCGCCTTTTGCAAGCAGACCGCTGACGTTGCCGTTTTTCCATTTTGAGGGAAGAGCGGGAAGAATGTAGATTTTGCCGTCAAAGCTTTGCATGAGCATTTCCGTGATTCCGCTGACAAAGCCGAAGTTGCCGTCAATCTGGAACGGGGGATGAGCGTCAAAAAGGTTTTCATAAGTTCCGCCGCCCTTGGTGTAGTTAACACCGATGCTCTTGACGGGTCTGAGCTGCATTTCGATAAGCTTGAGTGCATGGTCGCCGTCAAAAAGTCTTGCCCAGAAATTGATTTTCCAGCCGAGACTCCAGCCGGTGCCGTTATCGCCTCTGCGCTCAAGAGTTCTGCGGCATGCCTTTGCAAGCTCAGGTGTGCCGTCAACTGTAATAAGACGGGCGGGGTGGAGCGCATAAAGATGCGAAACGTGTCTGTGATGTGGTTCAACCTCGGGATAATCGTCGTCATATTCAAGAAGCTGTCCGTCGCTGCCGATTTTGAAATCCGCCATTTTGGAAATTGTGTCCTTAAGCTCTGCAGCAAAGTCTGCATCAATGCCGAGGATGTTACAGGATTTGATGCAGTTTTCAAAAAGCTCTCTTGCAATGGACATTGACATTGTTGAATATCTTGCAACGTTGCATTCTTTGCCTTCGTATTCAAATCCGTTTTCGGGAGAGGTGCCGGGAGCAAGAACAAGCTTGCCTTCGTATTCCGTCATGATGTCAAGATAGAATTCTGCTGCTTTTTTCATGATGGGGTAAGCGGTTTCTTTGAGATATTCAACATCGTTTGTGTATTCATAATGTTCAAAAATATGCTCGCAGAGCCAGCCGGATGAGCCGTGCCAGAATGCCCAGCAAGCGCAGCCGTCAACAGGAGTTGAAAGTCTCCACAGGTCAACGTTGTGGTGCGAGGTCCAACCCTTTGCGTTGTATTGGCCTTTTGCTGCTTTCTCGCCGCTGATGCTGAGCTCTTTAACCATTTCAATGAGAGGAAGGTTTACTTCCGGCATGCGGCACATAAGAACGGGCCAATAGTTCATTTCGGTGTTTATGTTAACCGTGTAGTTTGAGTGCCAGGGAGGCGTAATCCTGTCATTCCATATTCCCTGGAGCGTTGATGCCTGTGAACCTTTTCGTGAAGAAGAAATTGCAAGGTATCTGCCGAAGTTATATACAAGGGTAACAAGAGAAATATCGCTTTTATCTTTTTTGAATGCAACAAGACGTTTGTTTGTGGGCATGTCATCCTTGCCTTCACCGAGGTTCAGTGATACTCTGCCGAAAAGCTCCTGATAATCTGAAATATGCAGCTGTTTTTCTGCTTCATAGTCATTAACGGAGTTGATTCTTTCCATGCAGGGTTTGATATATTCTTTACCATCAAGGTAGGGGTGCTTGTTCCAGCCGTTGAAGCTTGTTTCGGCAGTAAAGAAAAGAACTGCTTCTGTTGCATCTTTAACCTCCAAACGGTTTTCAACCGCTTTGGTGCTTCCGTCGGTTATGATTTTGACTGCCGCTCTGAAACGCATGCCGCGCTTTTCGGGTTCTTCAAAATAAGCCTTGTTGCTGGCTTCGTTATTTATATTGTTTTCGCCATGGCATTCACCGTCAAGAATAACCGTGTTTCCTTCAACAAAACTGTGGCTTTTAAGTTTTGAAGACAAGCCTAATTTGAAGCTCATTTTGCCGCCTTCGGATGTGAGCTTGGCAGCAATAATTTTTGAAGGGTAGGATGCAAAATACTCTCTTTTATATCTAATGCCGGAGCGTTCGAATTCAACGGTTGAAACGGCATTTTTCAAGTCAAGGGTGCGAACATAATTCTTTGCTCTGCCTTTTATTCCGAAGTCAATTTCAAGGTCACCGAGCGGCATGTATGCCTGACTCCATGTGCTTTGAAAATTACTTTCTATTTCTTTCTGTGCCTCATGCAGCTTGCCTGCAAGCGCAAGGTCACGAGCTTTTTTAAAAGCTTCGGGGGCGCCTTCTCTTACCGTGTTTTTCGGAGCACCGTTCCACAGTTCGTCATGGTTAAGGCTGAGCAATTCTTTTGAAACCGAGCCGTAAATCATTGCACCGAGAGTACCGTTGCCGATGGGAAGACTTTGGGTCCATGCTTTTGAAGGGGCACTATAATGCAAAACTGTTCCTGCTGACATAATCATTATCTCCTATTGTATTTTATGATTGGAATAATTATACACCATGGAGTTTGAACCGTCAATTGTAAAAAATGAAAGAAAACTTGCAAAACAGTAAAAATCGCTTGCATTTTGTGCAATTATAGTGTAATATTTGTTTTATATGAAAACAAAGAGGTGTCTTTATGTCGGAAAATTTTCAGGCACGAATTGAAAATATATACGGCAGTCTTTCAAAGGGTCACAAAAAGATTGCGGATTATATAAAAGCCAACTATGAAAAGGCTTCATTTATGACTGCGGCAAGTCTCGGCAAGGCCGTCGGTGTGAGCGAATCAACGGTTGTCCGTTTCGCTTCCAATATCGGTTTTGAAGGCTATCCGGAGCTTCAAAAATATTTGCAGGAGATGGTGAAAAGCCATCTCACAAGTGTTCAGCGAATGGATGTTGCTGCCAGCAGACTTGGCGGAGAAGATTTTATCGACAAAGCTTTTATGAGCGATATAGATATGATAAAGGCTACTCGTGAAAGCATTTCCCGTGAAGCCTTTATCAAAAGTGCCGAGGCGATAAACAATGCAAAGAAAATATATATTTTAGGAGTTCGAAGCTCTGCGGCATTGGCAAGCTTTGCGGCATTTTATCTCAGATTTCTTTATGAAAATGTTGTTTTGATTGATACTTCGGCTTCAAGTGAGCTTTTTGAACAGATGTTTCGTATCGGCAGCGATGATGTGTGCATTGCGATAAGCTTCCCGAGATATTCCAATCAAACAGTTAAGGCTCTATCATTTGCACAAAGCAGGGGAGCAACCATTATCTCTATTACCGACGGCGAAATGTCGCCCATTGCTCCGTTTGCAACTCATCTGCTTGTTGCCAAAAGCAACATGCTCTCCTTTGTGGATTCGCTTGTTGCTCCGTTAAGCGTTATCAATGCTCTTGTTGCAGCAAGTGCAAGAGAAAAGCGTGAAGATGTTTATAAAGATTTCAAGGCACTTGAAGAAATATGGGACGAGTATCATGTTTACCGTACCGGTGAGGAGGCAAAAAAATGAAAACCTCTTTGCTGGTTATCGGCGGCGGTGCAGCGGGTTTGATGGCGGCAGGCAGTGCCGCCCATGCAGGAGCCGAAACAATTGTTCTTGAACGTAATGAGCGCCCTGCAAGGAAGGTTATGATAACCGGCAAGGGCAGATGCAATGTTACCAACAACTGCGCATCGCTTCAGGAGCTTATTTCCAATGTGCCGCGCAACGGCAGGTTCCTTTATGGGGCCTTCTCCCGTTTCATGCCGTCTGATGTTATTGAGTTTTTTGAAAGCAGAGGCGTTGAACTGAAAACAGAAAGAGGAAACAGGGTTTTTCCTGTTTCCGATAATGCAGCCGATATTGTTGATGCTCTTGCAAGCTATGCCAAAAGCAGGGCAAGATTTATGACAGGCAGGGCAGTTAAGCTTCTCGTTGAAAATTCAAGAGTAATCGGAGCAGAAACAGAAAACGGTGAAAAAATCTTTGCTGATAAAGTTATAATCGCAACAGGTGGCCTTTCTTATCCCGGAACAGGTTCAACCGGCGACGGATATGAACTTGCAAAACAGGCTGGTCATAATATAACACCGCTTTTACCTTCGCTTGTTCCTCTTGAAATACATGAGGGCTTTTGCAGTGAGCTTATGGGCCTTTCGCTTCGCAATACCGCAATAAAGGTTGTTGATACCGAAAACGGAAAGACGGTTTATACGGATTTCGGTGAAATGCTGTTTACTCATTTCGGAGTTTCAGGCCCCATGATTCTGAGTGCTTCGGCTCACATACGCAATATGAAAAGCGGCAGATACAAAATCTATATTGATTTAAAACCTGCTCTTACCGAGGAGCAGCTTGATGCAAGAATTTTGCGTGATTTTTCTGAAAATACAAATAAAAACTTCATTAATGCACTCAATTCTCTTTTGCCCAAAAAGTTGGTTCCCGTTATTGTTAAACTGAGTGGAATCGGCCTTTCAACAAAGGTTAATCAGATAACAAAAGAACAGCGCAGGGCCTTGGTAAGGCTGCTTAAAGGAATGTGCATAACCGTTACGGCTTTCAGACCCGTTGCGGAAGCTATTATCACCTCAGGCGGAATTGATATTTCACAAATCAATCCGAAAACCATGGAATCAAAGCTGATTGAAGGCTTGTATTTTGCGGGGGAGGTTATTGATGCCGATGCCTATACGGGTGGCTTCAATCTTCAGATAGCCTTTTCAACGGGCAGGCTTGCAGGCTTGAGTGCTGCAGAAGAAATAATAAACGAACGGAGATATGATTATGAGCAATAATGTTATCAATGTTGCAATTGACGGCCCTGCCGGTGCGGGTAAAAGTACTGTTTCCCGTGCAGCAGCAAAGGCCGTGGGATATATTTATGTTGACACCGGGGCACTTTACCGTGCAGTCGGCGTTAATGCGCTCAGAAACAAAATCGATACAAAGGATAAGCAGGCGGTTGCGGCAACTCTTGCTGATATCAGCGTTGACCTTGTTTTTGAAAATGGCGAACAGAAGGTTCTTCTTAACGGAGAAAATGTTTCAACCGAAATCAGAACTCCGCCGGCATCAATGGCAGCCTCCGATGTTTCGGCTGTTCCGGAAGTCAGAGCATTCCTTTTTGATTTGCAGAGAGATATTGCAGCAAGAAACAACTGCATTATGGACGGCAGAGATATCGGAACGGTTGTTTTGCCGCATGCCAAGGTGAAAATATTTCTCACAGCTTCTCCAGAAGAGAGAGCAATGAGAAGATATAAGGAGCTTGTTGAAAAGGGAAGTAATGTTAATTATGAGGAAGTTCTTGAAGATATGATTCAAAGGGACTATAATGATTCTCATCGTGAAATTGCTCCGCTTAAGCCCGCTGAGGACAGTGTTATTCTTGACACAACAGGCTTAAGCCTTGAAGATTCGGTTAATGCAATTATAAAAATAATTAAGGAGAAAGTATAATGAAGGGTTTCGATTATTCCGTTATTTCCGAAAGCAAAACTTATGATAAGTTAAGACCTATCGGCAAAGCCGTTGAAAATATGCTCTATAAAATTGAATATGTGGGTGTTGAAAATATACCTGCTGACGGGGGATTGATTATAGCATCTAACCATATCAATGCCCTCGATCCTGTTTTTATCGGCTGCGGCATTGAAAACAGGCAGCTTCATTTCATGGGCAAAAAAGAGCTTTTTGAAAATCCGATTGCCAAGTATTTTCTTACAAAGCTCAACGGATTCCCTATTGTAAGGGGCGGTGCGGATTCCGAAGCTCTTGACTATGCCATCAGAGTTGTCAAAGAAGGCCATATTCTCGGCATTTTTCCTGAGGGAACTCGTTCTAAAACATTCAAGCCTGCAAGAGCCAAAAACGGAGTTGCGCTAATTGCCAAGGAGGCAAAGGCCGATGTTCTTCCCGTTTCCATATATACCTCGGACGATATGAAAAAACACACAAAGCTGACAGTCAGATTCGGCGAGGTTATACCTTATGAAAAGCTTGGATTAAACGATGAAAGCTCCAGGGATGAAATCAGAGCATGTGCCCAGAATATTATGGCGGAAATAGTTAAGCTTTGGGAGATGGGACATTGCGAATAACTCTTGCAAAAACAGCCGGCTTTTGCTTTGGCGTTGACAGGGCGGTTGCCATGGCCTATGAGATTGCCTCAACCGGTGCCGATGCGGCAACACTCGGCCAGTTGATTCATAACACCGATGTCACAAACGAGCTTGCCGAAAAGGGAGTGGGGATTATTGATTCTCCTGAGCAGGCTAAGCAGGGGCAAAAGGTGATTATCCGCGCTCACGGAGTGGCTCGCAGCGTTTATAAAGAGCTTGAAAACGTAGGGGCAGATATTTGCGATGCAACATGCCCGTTTGTTAAGAAAATTCACACAATTGTTTCTGAAAACTCGGCAGAAAATATTCCCGTTTTGATTGCAGGCGACCCTCTTCATCCCGAGGTTATGGGCATTACAGGCCATTGTAAAGGAAATGTTTTTGTTTTCAAAAGTCTTTCCGAGCTTGAAAAAATACTCGAAAAGAATGCTTTTTTATGCCAAAACAGAATAATTGTTGTTTCTCAAACAACATTTTCACAAAATGAATGGAAAATTTGTAAAGAAAAAATAAAAATAGACTGTACAAATTCAAAAATATTTGATACAATATGCTTTGCGACCCGCCAAAGGCAGGATGAAGCTGCTGAGCTGTCAAAGAAATGTGACATGATGATAATTATCGGCGGGAGGCATAGTTCAAACACGGTCAAGCTTAAATCCGTGTGCAGTGAAAACTGCGAAACATATTTGGTGGAAAGAGCTGCAGAGCTCAAATCCATAGATTTTTCCAATTGCGCCGAAATCGGCGTCACGGCAGGGGCCTCAACCCCTTCCGCAATAATTAAGGAGGTACTTTTAGAAATGTCCGAAATCGTAAAAGAAACCACAAATATCCAGGTAGAGGAGGTGCCTTCTGAAGCAGCAACAACAGCAGACGAGATGGATTTTTCCGCAGCACTTGAAGCTTCTCTGAGCAACATGAGCACAGACCAGCGCGTTAAGGGCGTTGTTATGGGTATCACACCCACTGAAATCCAGGTTGATATCGGCAGAAAGCATGCCGGCTTTGTTCCCATGGATGAATACAGCGCTGATCCCAATGCAAACGCAGCAAAAGAGCTTAAAATCGGCGATGAAATCGATCTTATTATAATGAAAACTAACGATGCTGAAGGAACCGTTATGCTTTCAAAGAGACGCTTTGATGCTCAGAAGGCATGGGTTGACATCATTGAGGCTGAAGAAGACGGCAGAGTTCTTGAAGGAACAGTTGCAGAAGTTATTAAGGGCGGCGTTCTCGTTGTTTCAAACGGTGTTCGCGTATTTGTTCCCGCTTCTCTTGCAACAGAGCGCCGTGATGAGGCTCTTGAAGATCTTCTCAAGAAGAGCGTTAAGTTCCGCATCATCGAGGTTAATAAGCAGCGCAGAAGAGCTGTCGGCTCCATCCGTTCCGTACTTAAGGATGCAAAGAAGGAAGCTGCAGAGGCTTTCTGGGCTCAGGCAGAAGTTGGCCAGAAATACAGCGGCGTTGTTAAGTCAATGACTAACTACGGTGCGTTTGTTGATATCGGCGGCGTTGACGGCATGGTTCACATCTCCGAAATGTCATGGAAGCGCATTAAGAATCCTTCAGAGGTATTCTCAATCGGTCAGGAAGTTGATGTTTATATCAAGGCTCTTGACGCTGAAAACAAGAAGATTTCTCTCGGCTATAGAAGAGACGAAGATAATCCTTGGGAGATTCTCAGGAAGAACTATCCCGTTGATTCTGTTATCGAAACTGAAATTGTTGGCCTCACAACATTCGGTGCATTTGCAAGAGTTATCCCCGGCATCGACGGCCTTATTCACATTTCACAGATTGCTGACCGTCACATCAGCAAGCCCCAGGATGTTCTTAAGGTTGGCGAGAAGGTAACCTGCAAACTTACTGCTGTTGATTATGACAAGAAGCGCGTAAGCCTGTCAATCCGCGCTCTTATTGAGCCTGCTGAGGAAGCAGAAGCTCCTGCTGAAGAAGCTCCGGCAGATGAGGCTGCGGCAGAAGAAGCAGCTGAATAATTATGTTTTTTCGCCGCCCGCAGTTTTTCTGTGGGCGGTTTTTCGTAATTGCACGTTTTGGAGTGATATATTATCAAAAACAAAGGAAAGTTTCTTGGCCCTTTTTATTGCATTCTTGCCGCAGTTGTTTGGGGAATGTCATTCGTTGCACAGAGCGAAGGCGCCCATATCGGAACCTTCACGTTTAACGGCATAAGAACTCTTATCGGCGGAATTGTTTTGATACCTCTTGTTGCTTTCAGCTTTAGAAGAGAGAATTCCGCTTTGCCATCCGATGAAAGAAAAAAGTTTCCTGTAAAGGATGTTTTAATCGGCGGCATTTGCTGCGGTATCCCGCTTTTTATCGGCGGCAATCTGCAGCAGCATGCGTTTAACTATATTGAGGTTGGCAAGGTTGGATTTATAACCGCTCTTTACATGGTTTTGGTTCCTGTAATCGGTATTTTTCTCAAGCAAAAAGCAAAGCTCAATATTTGGATTGGCGTTTTGCTCGGCGTTTGCGGACTCTATTTTTTAAGCATCCCCAAGGGCGACTTTTCTGTTGGAAAAGGGGAGTTAATAACAATTTGCTGTTCGGTTGCTTTTGCGGCGCATATTCTTGTTATTGACCATTTCTGTAAAAGCGTTAACAACATTGCCCTTTCCTGTGCGCAGTTTTTTGTTGCAGGCACGCTTTCGATAATTTGCATGTTTATTTTTGAAGAACCGAAGCTTGACGAGATTTTCAGTGCAAGTGTTCCGATTCTTTATGCAGGCATTATGAGTTGCGGAGTAGCTTTTACTGCTCAGATTTTCGGCCAGAAATATTCGGAGCCTGCAGTTGCATCAATTTTGCTTTGCCTTGAATCTGTGTTTGCGGTTCTTTTTGGCTGGCTTCTTCTTCACGAAAAGCTTTCAAGCCGCGAGCTTTTGGGATGCTTGATTATGTTTGTTGCAATTGTTTTTACTCAGCTTCCCGCAGAGAAGTTTACATTAAAGAAAAAGAAATGAATGTTAGGGAGTGAATCAAATGCTTAATAAAATAATTTCGGTTATTATGTCATTTATAATCTCCGCTACCGGTTTTCTTTATACTTCATTAAATGATATCGTTGATTCGGTCAGTGAGGCTGTTTTTGGGATTCCGTATACTGTCGAGTCAATCAAGTCGGAATTTATTAATGAAATCGGCGATTCCGACGTTGTTGCCGTTGATGCGGACCGAGGCTTTGTTGAAGATATGGTTGCTGTTTTTATTGACGGGAATCTCAGCTTTTCACAAAAGCTTTCTCTTTTTGCAAACTGCGGCGGATTTCTTGTCGGTTGGTGTGCACCTGCCGATTTGTATGTTCTGCGGTATTTGCCAATGAGCTATAAAGAGGTTATGCGCAAATGCGAAGCGCTTGAGTCCAATGAAGGTATTGTTTTTGCTATGCCGGTTTCAACTTACAAAACAGAATTCAATTCTGTTCCCGATGACCCCTTTGACGAAGCTGAAAGCACTTTTGCATGGGATGAACTTAATCCCAAAGGCAGCAATTGGTGGCTTGAGGCGATTCAGGCAAGGCAGGCATGGGATTATTCGGAATATTTCAGCAAAATAAATATTGGAATCGTTGATTCCGGTTTTGAACTTGAACATCCGGAGCTTGCAGGAAAAATCAGTTTTCCTAACAGGAAGCAGGCAAACAGAAACTATCCCGATTATCACGGGTGTCATGTTGCGGGAATTATCGGTGCCAATGGCAATAACGGCGTCGGAATATCCGGTATATGTCAAAACTCAAATCTGATTTGCGTTGACTGGAGTCCTGAAATTATTCAGATTTGGCATACTGAGCTTGCAATTCTCTTCGGATTTTCAGCTTTGGTTAAATCAGGAGCAAAGGTAATTAATTTTTCTCTCGGCATATCACCGTCGAGAACAAGCGATTCCAAAAATTCCTTGAGTGATATATTCGGGCCCTTTGCGCTTTCGCTTATGATGTCGTCGCTTCTTTCAAAGGGATATGACTTTGTTGCAGTTCAGGCAGCAGGAAACGGTGACTATTATGGAGAACCGATGAATGCCGATTTCAACGGGCATTTTGCTGCGTTGAATGAAAGAAATATTTTCACGGGTTTTTACGGAATATCAAAAGCAGATATTCTTGACAGAATAATTGTTGTTGCAAGTGCCGATAACAGAGGCAGAGGAGAATACATACAGTCTGATTTTTCTAATGTCGGTTCCGTTGTAAGCCTGGCGGCGCCGGGCGGTAATGTTTACAGCTGTTCGCTTAACAGCGGCTATGAGTATTTATCAGGTACTTCAATGGCGGCTCCCGTTGTTACGGGTGTTGCTTCTTTGGTTTGGTCGGTTAATCCGTCTTTTTCAGGTGCAGAGGTTAAAGCGATTGTTTGCGGGTCAACCGAAGCAACTGCAAAAATTAACACGGAAACGGATTATTACAATGACGTTGACCTTATGGATTATCCGATGGTTAATGCCAAACTTGCCGTTGAGCAAGCAATCCGAAAAACACATACTGCGGTCGGAACCGTAAGCGGAAAAGTGGTCGGCGATGCCGAAAATATAATTTTTAACGGAGTGTCCCACACTCTGTTTTCTGACGGCTCTTATTCGTTTGTGGCTTCTGAGGGCAGCGGAATTGCCGAGGTGCTTGACGCCCAAGGTAACCGAATCGGTGCTTTTGATATTGCTGTAAATGCAGGGGCCGAAACACAAATTTCAGATTATGTAATACAGGGTTCATCGGAGGAACCTATCATATAACAAACCCGAAAGGATGAGTGAAATGGCAGAGATCAAAAAACATTGGTATAAGGAAATGGCTGTTTACCAGGTTTGGCCCAGAAGCTTTTATGACGGTAACGGCGACGGCATCGGTGATATCAAGGGTGTTATGGAAAAGCTTGATTACATAAAGAGCATCGGCGTTGATGCAATCTGGTTTTCTCCCCTTTATAAATCGCCTCAGCATGACTATGGCTATGATATAGCAGATTATAAGAATATTAATCCTGAATACGGTACTCTCGAGGAATTCAAAGAGCTGCTTGACGCTGCACACAGCAAGGGTCTCAAGATAATTATGGACCTTGTTATCAACCATACCTCCGACGAACACGAGTGGTTCAAGGAAAGCAAGAAGGGCAAGGATAATCCTTACCACGATTATTATTTCTGGCGCAAGGGTAAGAAACCCAACGGCAAAAAGCCTCCCAACAACTGGCTCTCAACCTTCGCAGGCCCCGGTTGGCATTATAACGAGGATCTTGATGAGTGGTATCTTACTCTTTTCTGCAAGGAGCAGCCTGACCTCAATATGGATAATCCCAAGGTTCGTGAGGAAATTAAGGATATTATCCGTTTCTGGCTTGATATGGGTGTTGACGGCTTCCGTGAGGATGTTATTACATTCATTTCTAAACGCGAAGGTCTGCCCAACGGCTTCCCCATTCCCGTTGCCTGCGGCATGGAGCATTATAAGTGCGGCCCCAATCTTGACAAATACCTCAAAGAGTTCAGAGCTGTTACAGATAACTATGACTGCATGACAGTCGGCGAAGCTCCCATGATGACTCCGAAGCTTGCTCTTCGTTTTATTAAAGAGGGTGCAGGACAGACTCTTAACATGATGTTTAACTTCCAGCACATGGAAGCTGATTGCTTTATGATTAGCTGGATGCCGATGCCTCTCAACCTTAAAAAGCTTAAAAATGCTTATGACAGATGGCAGCACAAGCTTTACGGCATCGCCTGGAATGCGAACTATATCGAAAACCACGACCAGCCCAGAATCATCAGCCGTTACGGCAATGAAAAATACAGAGTTGAAAGCGGCAAGATGCTTGCAACAATGTATATTTGCCAGAGCGGCACGCCCTTCATTTATCAGGGTCAGGAAATCGGTATGCTCAACGTTAAAATGGACAGCGTTGATGAATATACCGATACGCAGGTTAAGAGCACATATCAGCTTTTCAAAAAGCTCGGCTGCTCAGATAAGCTGTTCCTCAAAATTTCCAACCGCGCTTCCCGTGATAACGCAAGAACTCCCGTTCAGTGGACTGCCGATAAGAATGCAGGCTTCACAACAGCTGATAAAGCTTGGTTTAAGGTTAACCCGAACTATACCGATATCAACGTTGAAGCCGCCGAAAAGGATGAAAATTCAATCCTTAATTATTACCGCAAGCTTCTTAAATTCCGCAAGGAAAATGAGATTTGCATTTACGGCGATTTCAAGCAGCATTATAAGAGCAGCAGGAAGCTTTTCGTTTATGAACGCAACTATGAAGGCAAGAGAATGCTTGTTATTAACTCATTTGTTGAGAAGCCTGTTCCCTTCACAGCGCCAAAGGGCTTTGATTTAAGCAAGGGCAAGCTGGTTCTTTCCAACTATGATGTTGTTGACAGCAGCATTAACACCTTCACAACAAAGCCATACGAAACAAGAGTTTATCTCTTCGATTAATATTAATAAAAGGAGTATGCATATTTGTGCATACTCCTTTTTGCATAGTTTTCAAAGAATAAAAAAAATAAAGGGTGTATCGCAATGATACACCCTTTTGTTTGATTAATTAGCTGATGAATAGGCGAGGTTCTTTCTGATTTTGTCGCAGAAATCATTGGAAACTTTGTTTATCCAAGTCTTGTTTTCTTTAACAGCATACTTGCCGTCCTCAGCAAAGAGAGTTTCTTCATAAGCGGTGAGAGCTTCTTCGCCCTTAGCTGTTCTGATTGTGTTTTCCCAATCAAGATCATCGGTGTTATCGCTTACGAAATACATGATGTGATAACCGTACTCAGTTTCAACGATTCCGCTGTCGCCTGCTTTTCTTGCAGGGTCAAATGACCAATCTTCAAAAGCTTCAACATAGTTGTCGCTGATTCTGATGCCTGCATAAAGGCCGCCGTTTTCAGCTGAGCCTGTGTCAGCTGTGTTGTCTTTTGCCATTTCTGCAAAAGTATCTGCTGTCTTTTTGCCTGCAAGCCATTCCTTATAAAGTGCATCTGCTTTTTCGTATGCAGCAGCCTTTTCTTCTTCAGTTACGTTTTCTGCATCCTCGGCCTCAAACTCAATAAGGCAATGACGAACGTCAACGCTGTTCATAGCATAAACGGGCTTAACACTGTAGAGAATGTAAACGGCCTTTTCGCCTGTGATCATTGTCTTTTCGCCTGCTTTGCGAGCAGCATCGAATGCCCAGTCACCGGCTTTTTCTGATGTGGAAGCAACAAGTGAATTATAAGTTGTTGTTTCTGAAAGAGTTGTGTAATCCTTATCAGCTGCGTCTTTGGCGTCTTTGTTTTTGTATTCCTTAACGGCTGCAACGAAAGATGCGTCATCTGTGATCTTATCAAAAACAGCCTTTGCTTCAGCTTCTACTTTAGCATTTTCTGCTTTCTGTCTTGCTGCAAGAGCTTCTTCGGTTTCGCCTTCATTAGCTTTTAAAGTTGTGAAAGCAAAGGAATAGTAGCGAACGTCTGCATAGTCATATTCTTTTCTGTTGGCATCATATTCTGCTTTGATGTCATCAGCGGAAATACCTTCCTTAAGTTCATCAGCCTTGTCTGCTGAATAATTCTGGGCAAGGGTTTCCATTTCGAGCTGCTGCTTAAAGAACTTTTCATTGAAGCCGCCGCCGAATGATTCGCGGAGATAAGCGTTAAGAGAATAGTTGTTTTCAGCAGCGCTTTCTCTGTAGCCTTCAATTGTTTCGTTGATTTCAGCCTGTTCATCCTCGCTGAGCTCATAACCTGCTTCAACTGCTTCGTTATAATAAGCGACAACTGTCTGTGCATACTGAACAGCGCTTTTCTTAAAGCTGTCTGCCCAAGTAAGGGTGTTGCCGTCCTCGTCCTTCTGAGTTGAATCCTGCTCGTCAGGAGCAATTGAAGTATCAAAGCCGACGTTCATACCGTTCTGTGAATAATAATCTGCATAGTAAGCCATCTGCTGATACTGAGCTGAATAATAATAGTTAAACTGAGCGGCAGAAACCTTATCATCGCCGATTTTAACTGCGGTTGCAAATTTTTCGATAACGCCGAGAGTGTCAACAACCTTCCAGGCAACACCGCCGACAATTGCAACTGCAAGAACGATTGCAACAACCTTCTTGATTATGCCTGCTGCGGTTGTTCTTTTTTCAATGCTCTTGGCATTCTGCTTTGCTGCCTTGGCGATTCTTGCTTTTCGCTCTTCGCGGTAAATTTCAGCCTTGCTCTTTGAGCTTTCGTTTTTTGCCATAATTTGTTCATCCTTTTCTTCTTAAGTATTAATTGCCGACCGAACAAAATCGGCACAATGTAAATATATTATACTATTTTTATAAATTTTACAAGCTTTTTTGTGAAAATTTATAGTCAATTTGCATTTTGTTAATAATTTTACTTATTTTTGAGCGGTAAGTGAGCCGTTTAGAAACTCTCGTTTAAACCACACGTCGCCGACCTCGAAGCTTTTTTTGTTCAGATAATCAAGAATGCCGGCATCGGTTGTGAAGGCAAAGCGCAAGCGGTAGGAATAAAGAAATTGCTTTTTATATCCGAGCGGTTTGTTAAGGGCATTTGTGCCGTATTTGCCGTCGCCGAGCAGGGGGTGGCCGATGCTGGAAAAGTGAGCTCTGATTTGGTGTGTTCTGCCTGTTAAAAGCTCAACCTCAACAAGGCTGAGTCTGTCCTTTTCGGAAATAACGGAATATTTTGTTCGTATCTCTTTTGCTCCGTGTTGTTCGCGGTCAAAAACCTGAACCTTGTTTTTCTTTTCATCTTTTGTCAGCCAGCCTGTGAGAATGCCGCTTTTCTTTTTCAGAGTTCCGTGAATAACGCAAAGATAATATTTTTCAAGTTCACGGTCTTTGAGCTTTTGATTCAGAATTCTGAGGCTTTCGGCATTTTTGGCGGCGATCACTATTCCGCCGGTGTTACGGTCAATTCTGTTGACCAATGCGGGAGCAAAAGAGTTTTCGTCCTTGGGATTAAATTCGCCTTTTTCATAAAGATAGCGTTTAACTCTGGTAATAAGCGTGTCATTATATTCCGTTTCATCGGGATGTGAAAGCAGGCCGACTTTTTTATCAAGAAGAAGAATGTTTTCATCCTCATAAACGATATCAAGATTTTTTGAGGCGGAAAGAAAATCATAATGCTCGTCAACGGGCGCAAAAAATTCATCGTTGATATACATATCAACCGTGTCGCCTTCAAGAAGTTTGGTGGATATTTCGCTTCGCTTTGAGTTGACTTTTATTCTTTTGGTTCTGATATATTTATACATCAGTGATTTCGGAAGTGCCGGGACGGCTTTTGAAATGAATTTATCAAGCCTTTGTCCCGAATCATTTTTTGAAATAATAAAGGTTTTCAATAAACATCTCTCCGTAAAAAAGTCTTTTCAAAACACGAGTTGTGTTGTATAATAGTTAACATAAGAAATAAGGGGTTGCGGTTTTGAACGGTAATAAACAAAAAATGAATAATCCTCATCAGAATCACAGGGCGCGGCTAAGAGAAACCTTCAGAAAAGCAGGTGTTGAAGGAATGCCGGATCACAACCTGCTTGAGCTTCTGCTGTTTTATTCGATTCCGAGAAAGGATACAAATGAAATTGCGCACAGGCTTATCAATACCTTTGGCTCGCTGAACAGAGTGTTTGATGCATCTTATGAACAACTGCTTGAGGTTGAAGGCATGGGTGAAAGCTCTGCGTTGCTGATTTCATCAATACCCGGAATTTGCAGGCGTTATGCTGAGGGGAAAAATTCGGGTAAAATCACTCTTTCAGAGCCGGAAGAAGCCGCAAAATATGTTGCCGGTAAGTATTACGGCATCAAATCTGAGGTTTTTTATATGCTTTGCCTTGATGCGGTCGGCAATTTGATAAATTGCTGCAAGCTTGGCGAAGGAACTCCGGGGAGTGTGTTGATTGATAAGCGAGCGGTTCTTGAAACTGCATTCAGAAACAATGCCGATAAAGTTATTTTTGCCCACAATCACCCCAACGGCATTGCTGCTCCGTCAAAAGACGATTTGGCAATGACAAGCGAACTTTCTTCAATTCTTGCAGGGGTGGGGATAAGGCTTGCCGACCATATTATCGTGGCAGGTGACGATTTGCTTTCTTTAGCTTCTGTTGAAAAGTTTTCAACATTGTTTATTTAATGATTTAGGGCGGGTTAATCCCGCCCTTTTTTATTTCAGAAAGTAATAACAACCTTATGTTTGCCTTGATTTGCATCTATTTTAAGCATTGCGGCTCCGCTTTCTGCATCAATTGTTTCAAGAACGAATTTTCCGTCGCACTCGATGCTTTTTGCGGTCTTATGAATATAAATTTCCGTAGGCAGCTCATATTCTTTGTCTTGATTGTATTCAAGAGTAAATATGTTATTTTCCCTGTCAAAAGAATATTTTTCAACAATACCGCAAACAGCAACGGGTGAGGTTCTTATTAAACAGCTCATAATGGGATTTTCAAGAAGTCCGTCATAATATGCCCAGTATGTCTGGCTCCACTTGTTGCTGTCGAACTTGTCAAGAAGATATTCTATGTGATACAGCCAATCCGTTCCTTCTGACTGGCCGCCCCATTCGCCAACGATAACAGGAACATTGAGCCTGTCCTGTGACCTTTTATGTTCATCAAAAATCGAGCCGACTCTTGAATTACTTGCATATTTATATGCGGGTGTGTCAACCATCAAATCATAGGCATGAGGCGCAAAGCAAAGCTTTTCTTCACGTTTGCCGTTATAGTTGACGGCAGGTGCCGAATACGGAATTCCGAGATTTGAATAGTAGCTGTTTTCCATTATGATTATGCCGTTGTTGGTAACTTCACGAACAGCAGCTGCTGCTTTATTGATGAATTCGGAATATGCGCCCGTGTCAAACTTTCTGATAAGCTCATCGCCGGCACTTGTGACTTTTCTGAAAAGGCTCGGGTCATTAAACGGCTCCAAAACACGGATGGCATTTCCGCTTAAAAGCTGTTTAAGCATCCAAAGCTTTTTACATCTTTTATCGGTAATAACAGTTTTGGCAAGGTTTGTTATCAGCTTGCGGAAAACCTTGCCGCCGTCTGTTCCGGGGAAGGGTTCGTTTAGCAGATCAAAACCGAAAAGAGCAGGGTGATCCTTGAAGCGTTCTGCAACATGCTTCCACATGTTGCAATAGTATGTTTGCAGAGGAATACCGTTATATTTATCGTTTGCCCAAAAATGGTCAAAAGCTCTGTGAACGGCCTTGCCCCAGAAATAGCCTTCAGCCCAAACGAGCTTTGTCGGTGTGAATTTGGCGCCGTCGGTTATGCAGGCCCATTCGGGAGCGCCGTCACCCGCTGTCAGAGGAGCACCGCTGTAAAGATCCTGATGCATATCAAGATAAAAGTATATGCCGTATTTTTCGCAAAGGTCGGCAACCTTTTGAATTTTATCAAGGGTTTCCTCGTTGTATTTGCCGGGTTCGGGTTCAACGGAATCCCATGTTAACCCAAGTCTTACAAGATTGAAGCCGTTTTTGCTCAAGGCGGAAATCAGTTTTTCGTCAAAGTTAAATGCATACTGCCTTTTGGGGTTCCCGTCAGGATGCCACCCTTTTTCACAAAGGTTAACACCGTTGAAAATTCTTTGTCTGCCGGCAGAATCGACAAAACTTTTTTCAAATGTCGTGATTTTCAGCATAATTCTTAATCCTTTCATGGAATTTTAAATGCCGCTTATAACTACAACAACTATAACATATTTATTATGTAATTGCAACAATGATATTTTCTATTGCGTTATTAAAATAAGTATGTTATACTAAATTCAGAATTTATATTGAATAGGGGTAATTATTTTGGCAGCATCAACACTTTTTAAAATGTATTGCAGAACATATCAGGGTATTTTCCGTGTTGCGGTTAACTTTCTTAATTGGAAAGAGCCTGAGCTTGTTAAGGGCGCCGGAAGTGTTAAAAAGCTTCCTGAAGTTGTTAAGGCTAACGGCCATAACAGCGTGCTTGTTGTAACCGATAAGGGCCTTATGGGTTTGCATCTTCTTGACGGACTCTTTGAAGGCCTTGATAAATCCGGCGTTAAGTATGCCGTTTATGACGGAACACAGCCTAACCCGACTATCAATAATATCGAAGATGCAAGGAAGCTTTATATTGATAATAATTGCTCTGCCGTTATTGCGTTCGGCGGAGGTTCTCCCATGGACTGCGCAAAGGTTGCGGCTGCAAGAATTGCCAGACCCAACAAAACCGTTCAGCAGATGCGCGGTACGCTTAAAATTCTTAAAAAGCTGCCAACTATTTATGCCGTTCCCACAACCGCAGGCACCGGCTCCGAAACAACTATTGCGGCTGTTGTTTCCGATCCATCAACTCATGAAAAATATGCTCTTCAGGATCCCGTTCTTCGCCCGAAATATGCGGTTCTTGACCCTGAGCTTACGGTTGGTCTGCCTCCTCACATAACATCAACAACAGGTATGGATGCTCTTACACATGCAGTTGAAGCTTATATCGGCCACAGCAATACTAAGGGCACAATCGCTGCAGCGGAAAAAGCAACCAAAATGATTTTTGACAATATCCTTAAGGTTTATGAAAACGGCAAGGATATTGAAGCAAGAGAAAATATGCTTGAAGCTTCATATCTTGCAGGTATTGCTTTCACAAGAGCTTATGTAGGCTATGTTCATGCTATTGCCCATAATTTCGGCGGCATGTACGGAACACCTCACGGCCTTGCCAATGCAGTTATATTGCCCTATGTTCTTGAAGCTTTTGGTGAAACAGCCTATGCTCCTCTTGCAAAGCTTGCAGATATCGCAGGCCTTGAAACCGCAGGCATGAACGAGGCACAGAAAGCCAATCTTTTCATTGCAAAAATCAAGGAGCTTAATAAGCTTCTCAATATCCCCGAGCATCTCGATGTTCAGGAAAAGGATATTGAAACCATCGCAAAGAGAGCCAACAAGGAAGGCAATCCTCTTTATCCCGTTCCAAAAATTATGGGTGTTGATGAACTTGCGTCCATTATAAGAAAGGTCGGCAATTTGAAATAATTATAAAAAACGGGCAATTGCGCAAAATTGTCCGTTTTTTCTTAACAAAATTTTAATATAATATGTTATAATTATTAGCTGAGAGGAAGTGTTAAAATGAAAATACGCAGACTGATAAGCTTTGTTCTTGTTGCTTCAATGCTGATTTCTTCTTTTGCGGTGTCAGCTTTTGCAGCACAGGACAGCTGGAAGCCAAAAAATGAAGAACCGTTTGTATTTGTTCACGGTCTCAACGGTTGGGGCGGCGCAGAGGGAATTAACGGCCTTATTCCCTATTGGGGAGCAACAACGGGCGACCTGATGCAGTATTTGCAGCAGAACGGTTATGAATGCTATTCCGCTTCTGTAGGGCCTTTAAGCAGCGCCTGGGACAGAGCCTGCGAGCTTTATGCACAGATTATCGGTTCAAGGGTTGATTATGGCGTTGCGCACTCGCAAAAATATAATCATGACCGATACGGCAGAACATATTATACCGCCTTGATACCCGAGTGGGGCGAACTTGATGAAAACGGAAAAATTCATCAGATTCATCTGATAGGTCACAGCTTCGGCGGTGCAACCGTCAGAATGCTTATTCAGCTTTTAACAGAAGGCTCTCCCGAGGAAATGGAAGCAACTGCCCCTGAAGATATTTCAGGCCTTTTCACAGGCGGCAAGGGTGACTGGGTAAAAAGCGCAACAACAATATGCACTCCTCATAACAGCGCATCGGTTTATTATCCGCTTGTTATGCTGAATTTATATGATATTGTTCAGACTTTGAGTTATCTGTATGCCGGTATTGCAGGCAGAACATATTTCAACGGCCGTTTGGTGGATTTCCATTTGGAGCAGTACGGATTAACCGAAATTCCGGGTGTTGACGGTGCAGATAATTTGTTTGTCGCAATGAAGCGTGTGCTTGATAACGGCGATGATTCTTGTCTGTATGATCTGACTCCGGAAGGAACACGCAAGCTTAACGAAACGCTTTCTATTAACGAAGATATCTATTATTTTTCCTATGCCTTTTCAACAACAACAGAGCTTGAATTGTTTGGTATAGATATTCCGAAATTAAACACCAATCCCGTTATATTTCTGACTGCAGTTGCGATGGGCATTATGCCTGAGTTTGTTGACCCTGAAACCGGCGTTGTTTATGATGAAAGCTGGCATGCCAACGATGCTTTGGTTAATACCGAAAGCGCAAAATATCCGCTTGATGAGCCTCATACTGAGTATGACAGCGAGAATATCAAAAAAGGTGTTTGGAATGTTATGCCTGTTGAAGAGGGTGACCACGGGGCTGCAATCGGTCTTTTTTCGGATAAAAAGAAAACACAGGAATTCTATTTGGAGCTTTGCGAAATGCTTTGCAGGCTTCCGTAAATAATAAATTTAATAAGGCGGCCGTTCGGTCGCCTTTAATTATGCGGAGGTATAAATGAAAATTAAAAGAATATCAGCTATTATTGTGGCAATTGCCATTGTATTAACGTGCTTTTCAATAAATGTTTCGGCTTTTGAGGGCATAACCACGGGCGATGTCAGCGAAACAAGATTGCTTATTGAAGGCAAGCTTGAAGAGTTTTTTAGGATTGTTCGTCGCCTTTTTGAAACAAGAAATTATAATCATTACTATGAAATTTGCGAAATCCCCGAAACCGAAAACGGATTTGTTCCTCAGGGATATTGTTTCAGCAAAGAGGAAAATCTGCATTTTATTTCTTATTATCATGAAGAAAAAGCGTCGGTTATATCTGTTGTGAGTGCCGAAAGCAAAAGCAGAATAAAAACAATCGCTTTAAAACGTGCAGGCAAAGATTTTACCGGGCATGTGGGTGGAATTGCCGTTGATGAATCACATCTGTACGTTTGCCATGGTTCAAACATTTACAGGCTGGAGCTTGCGGAGATTTCGGAATTGAATGACGGCGAAAGCATCGATTTGGTGAATTATATTTCAACCGATGTTAAATGCTCTTATCTGAACTGTGACGGCAAATACCTCTATGCGGGTGAGTTTTATACTTACACTTCTGACGGAAGCTACGATACAGACAAATCACATCATAAAGTTATTTCGCTTTTTGAAACTACATACAGCAGATGTAATGCATATTCGCTTGATGATATTGCGGAAAAGTTTGCGGCTGAGAAAACTGAAATCTGCGTTCCTGCCATGGTGTTTACAACGCCTAATTGCGTTCAAGGCTTTGCAAGGCTTCCTGACGGAACCTTTGCTTTGAGCACTTCTTACGGAAGAAACAATGATTCTTTTCTGAAATATTATAAAGACGTAACAAAAGGGGAGTGCGATTTTGCCGTTGAATACGGTGAAGTATCGGTTAACGGATATCATCTGAGAAACAGCGCAAAAATCGCAACGCATCGCCAGCCTCCTATGCTTGAGGGCATTGATGATATGAACGGAAAGGTTGCGGGAATTTTTGAATCCTGTGCCAAAAAATACAGCGATTCAGATTTTATAACCAAAAATATCTGCGTTTTTGAATAAAAAAGTTCAACAAAGTTTTTTTGATGTGTTTTTGGGCAAAAGACTTTGTTTGTTCAAAAATGACAAAAATAGCATCTTTAAATATACAAAATAAACAAAAAACTTTGAACATCTTCCTTTATTATGTTTAGGCTGAATAATTTGAAAAAGATGATTATTTGTAATAATTGCACAAAAACATAAAGTTGATTTTGTGCAAAATCACTTGACTTTTTCTGAAAATGATGTATAATAAAGCCACAACGAACAAGAAAGGATGAATGTTATGAAATTCTACGAAGTTTCAACTTACGAAGCAGAGAAAAAACTTATAAACGAAATTGCAGGCGAGAAGAAGTTCCTTACATTCAAAAAGCTTTTCAAAATCTTTGAGCTCAACGCTTTGCTTAACGCATAAGGAACGGGCTTACGCCTCCGAAACAACATCACCCGAAACGGTGATTTTATATAATCTGAGCGTGATATTTTTGCTCAGAAATCTGAAAAACAGCACAGACCGACACAAAGAAATGCCTTTGTGCGGTCTGTTTTTTTGTTTTTTTTCATATAATTCTATGTGTGGAGGTGTGATATGAATTGTTGTATAACCGAGTTAAGATGCAAGGAAGTTATTGATAAATGCAACGGCTGCCGATTAGGGCTTGTCAGCGATGTTGAGGTTGATTCCTGCTGCGGGCGTGTTGTGGCTCTGATTATTTTTGGCAGGCCGAAGTTTTGGGGGATATGCGGCAGACGCGAAAGAATCCGTGTTTGTTGGGAGGATATTGAAGTGATAGGGAGCGACACAATACTCGTTTCAAAGGTTAACCGTGACGGCGGTAAGAACCCCCGAAACAGATTTAAGTCATAAAAAAACACCGTGCGGCTGAATTAACCGTACGGTGTTTTTTCTATAAGTCCTGAATATCGGCTGCCGTTAAATCGTTTTGCAGGTTATCTCTGGCAAGGTCGCTGTCAATTGCGGGATATGCATTGGGAATTGCTTTTTCTGCATTGGACGGTGAGTGATAAACTTTTAATTGCGGAGCGTTTGTGCCCGCAATAATCGGTTTAACTTGTGTATGACCGTGCTTTGCCTTGCCGCTGATTTCCGGAACGGCAGCTGCTTGGTTCTTCGGTTTTGTGTGGGTTACGTTTGCTCGTTTCATGCCTTTCTTGGCCATGTTAAATCACCTCATTTGTTTTTTAGATTACCGTTTGCAGGGTTATCCAAAAGTTTTCCGTCATGCGAAAACCTTGAGCCGTGGCATGGGCAGTCCCATGAATGCTCTGCTTTGTTCCACTTTAGTGCACATCCGAGATGAGGGCATCTTTTTTCGCTGACGGTGAGCAGGTTTTTTGCCGATTCAAATCCGTTAACAAGAAGCTGAGGTTTCAGAATGCTTCTTGATGGGCTGAAAAGCTCAAGAAATTCATTTTTTCTGCCGGCAATAATATCGCTCAGAAGCATTGCCGAAAGCATGGCTCCCGTCATTCCCCATTTGTTGAAGCCTGTTGCGGTATAAAAATTTGAAGTTCTTTTTGAATATTGGCCGATATACGGCATTTTGTCCAGACTGATGCAGTCTTGAGCAGCCCAGAAATGTTCTTCTTTTGCTTCGGGATAGTTTTTTGCTGCAAAGTCACGCAGTTCGTTCCAGTTTCCGCCGTCTTTGCCTGTTTTGTGTCCGCCGCCGCCGAGAAGGAGCAGATTGCCGTAATTTCTGAAGGAAAGTCCCGTATCATTTTCATCAACAAACATTCCGTTAACAACCTGTGCATTTTTTAATGCAATAACATAGGAACGGTGCTGATAAAGCTTTATGAAATAGCTTCCGTGCTTATTGATAAACGGAAAATGAGTTGTCACAATTATACTCTTTGCCTCGATTTTTCCCGTATTTGTAACAGCTGAGTTGCCTGCCAATTCACGCACAAATGTGTTTTCGAAAATATTCAGATTTTTTGAGATTTCGGAAAGGAATTTTAACGGATGAAATTGCGCCTGATTAGCGAATTTTACTGCGCCGTCGGTTTTCAGCGGCAGTGGAATTTTTTCGCAAAATTCTGCGGGATATCCGATTTGTTCCAATGCCTCAAGCTCGTTTTCGAGCTTTTCTCTGCTGTTGACGGAATAGACAAAATTATCCCTTTTTTCATAATCGCAATCAATGTTTTTGCAGAGCTGCTCGTATTTTTCAAAGGCGGATTTGTGGGCGTTCAAATAAAGACGGGCACCGTCGGTGCCGATATCTTTCAGGATTTTGTCATAAATCAGTCCGTGTTGAAACGTGATTTTTGCCGTGGTATTCTGCGTGTTTCCGCTGCAAATTCTGCTTTTTTCCACAAGAATATAATCAACACCTTGCTTGTGCAGAAAAAAAGCTGTGAGTATGCCTGCAATTCCTCCGCCGATTATTAAAACATCTGTTTTTATGTCCTCTTTCAGCGTCGGAAATTCAGGCAGAACAATGTCTTTTGTCCATAATGATTTCATTCTTTTCACCGCTAATATTATTGCCGTTTGTATGAATTTTTTAAAAGGAAAATTTTAAAAAATTTTTTGGCAGCAACCGCAAAGGTATAATCACTTATATTCTTGAAATAACAGTTGTTTAATGTTATAATTTTGTTCAAGAGTTTCCGAGGAGGTTAAAATCAGCAATGAAAAACCGTATTAAAAAAATTATTTCTTTTTTCGCCGTTGCAGCTGTGTTTTTTGGTGCGGCTGTCGGGATTTTCAATAACGGCGACACATATTTAATTGCTTTTGCCGATGCTGCGCAAGCAGCCGATGCATTGAGCTTCAAAACCGAGTTTTACTGCTTTGATGAGTTTAGCGATTCGTGGGTTTATACGGAAAAGGCAGCGCCCGGAGAAAAAGTTAAGGCAAGGCTTTTTGTTGAAACCGACTATTTTACCAATGCGGGAGATATAATTGTTTTTTACAGCGATGATTTTTTCGCCGATTCATATTTAACCGATACTTCAGACTTTTTGACGGTTAACGATTCTCCTGACAGTTCCGCTGCAATTAACGGGGTGAGCGGTTCTTTTGCCAAGTTGAGCAAAACAAACAGAATCATCACAAACCTTGTTAAGCACGGATATATAACCGAGGAGTTTGCCGGAAGTCACACGGGTCTGGCAATAACATATCATTTTTCTCCTGCTGTTTCAAAAAAAATAAGCGGAGAGCAATGGTTTGCGGAGTTTGAGTTGCAGGTGCTTGAAACCGCAACGGGTGAGGGCGAATTCTTTGTTGTTGAAGAAACAATAATGAACAGCGCTGACGGTGTTTATGCTCATATTAATCTCCCTGTCGGCAAAGAAAATTCATCGGTTGAGGAAACAACAGGGCTTTTTGAAATTGATGTTGAAACGTCGGTTACTTATTATCCCTTGACAACACAGAGCACGGTTGTTTTGAAAGCCGGTGACGGAATGTTTGCTGACGGAACGAACGAAAAAGAACTTGTTAAAACCGTTGGAGAGGAATTTATTCCCGAAGAGCCTGTAAGAGTCGGCTGTAAGTTTGACGGTTGGGTTGATGAAAACGGTGAAAAAACAGCGGATAAATATATTGTACCCGCAAAAGATACTGTGTTAACTGCTTCGTGGGTTGAAGATGAACCCGAAATTTCTTATGAACCTTCCATAAAAATTTCTTCGTTACCGAATAAAACTTCTTATATCTACAAAGGAGGAAATATTGATTTAAACGGCATTGAAATTGAAGTTACTAAAGAGAGCGGAGAAACTGAAACCGTAACTGATATTTCAAAAATTAAAGCAACGGGCTTTGATGCTTCAAAAATCGGCAGCCAGGTTATAACCGTTGAATATGAAGGCTTAACAGCCGAGTTTGAGATTGAAGTTGAATACACCTGGTGGCAATGGATAATCAGAATTCTTCTTCTCGGTTTTATTTGGTATTAATGGTTTGCAGAGCAATTTAATGTATTTTTAAAATTTATAGTTAAAAATAACACCTTCGAGGTTCGTCTCGAAGGTGTTTCTTGCTTTAAAAGTTATTGAAAAAATATGCTTAGTGCAAACAGGGTTTGAGCCGGGAAATAGGTGAACAAAACAAAGGCTTCGGGGTGCTTGGTCTTTGGCTTTCCGAAAAGCTGAGCGCCGAGAAAAGCATCGGAAATCATGAATAATGCGCCGCCTATCATAAGCATAAGTCCGAATGCTTTGTTGCCTGCGAGAAATGAAACAACGCCTCTTGTGACCGCAAACACAAAGGAAATCATGAGTATAACGGAATAAACATTCATGAGTTTGTTTTTGCCGATGAACTTGATTTCATCCATTTTGATATGTAAGACGGCAGCAACGGCAACAACAAGGAAGCCTGCAACCATATATTTCCAATGGGGCATAATGGAAGGCTTGCATTTATCGAAGCCGAAAGTATAAATATAGAGAAGATGATTTATTGAGAAAAACAGAACTCCGAGCAAAAAGGCTTTTCCGTCACGCCAGGTAATAAAAAAGTCGCCGATAAGTCCGAAAAAGAGAGCAATAACAATTAGATATGAGTATTCGCATGAAAATCCTTCGGCCATTGCAGCAAAAATGCCTGTTGCGAGGAACAAAGCAGAGCAAACCATTTTTGCAGGCAGATAGTTTTTTCTGCATGCAGGTAAAACATAGGAAAGCGTGGTAGCAATTGCCGATAAAGCGGCAAAAACAAACATGATAACAGCCAATGCGTTCATATAATCACCCTTTTACATATATTTTGCAGCCTGCGTTGTTGCAAGCTTATCGCAGCGTTCGTTTTCGGGGTGGCCGGCATGGCCTTTAACCCATATTATTTTATATTCGTGTTTATTGATTTCTGTTAAAAGAGTCTGCCAAAGCTCAGGGTTTAAAACGGGTTTTTTATCGGCTTTTTTCCATCCGTTTTTCAACCAGTTCCAAATCCAACCCTGCAAAAAAGCATCTGCAACATATTTTGAATCTGTGTAAATTGTTACGTCGCATTTTTGGTTAAGCTTTTTAAGCGCTTCAATAACTGCGGTAAGCTCCATGCGGTTGTTTGTAGTTGAGGCTTCGCCGCCGCTGAGTTCAAGCTCGCGGCTGCCGTAGCGCAAGATTGCGCCCCAACCTCCGGGGCCTGGGTTACCGGAGCAGGCACCGTCTGTAAAAATGCTGACTTTTTTAAGTTCGGACATAATAATTCTCCATGAATTCAAGTTTTAAGTCATTATATCATCCGTTTTTGAATTTAACAATAGATAAATCGGTTATTTGCCGTATTTTTGCCAATAATATTGCTATGTAAAAATCTGTGAAAGGGTTGATTCAATGAAAGCAGTTATTATGGCGGGCGGTGAGGGCAGCAGGCTGAGGCCGTTAACCTGCACTCTTCCAAAGCCTATGGCAAGAATTCTTGGTAAGCCGATCATTGAATATATTTTTGATTCGCTGATTTCCGCAGGCGTAACCGAAGCTGCGCTTACTTTGGGATATATGCCTCATATTATTGAGAAAAATTATGAGTCGGGTTATAAAAATCTTAATCTGAGTTTTTACCGTGAGGATGAGCCGCTCGGAACGGCGGGAAGCGTGCGCAATGCAGCGGCGGATTTTGACAAGCCGTTTGTTGTAGTCAGCGGAGATGCTTTGTGCAATTTCGATATTTCAAAAATTATGGCTTATCACAAGGCAAGCGGAGCAATGGTGACCGTTGTGGCAACCGATACAAAAGACCCGCGTGAATACGGAATTGTAAAGGTGGGCAATGAAAACAGGGTTGTCGGATTTGTTGAAAAGCCTTCTTGGGCGCAGGCGGTCAGCAACCTTGCAAACACGGGTGTTTATATTATAAATCCCGAATGTCTCAAACTAATTCCGAAAGGCAAAAAATATGATTTTGCCGCCGATTTGTTTCCGCTGATGCTCGAACGCGATATGCCCATATATTGCTATCATACAGGCGATTATTGGTGCGATGTCGGCAACATCGAAGCATATCTCAAATGCCAGAGAGATGTTTTTGACGGCAAAATGAAGATGCCCATAGGAGCATCGGCAAACGGAATATATGTTAAGGATAGTTTGCCTAAGGGTGACTACAGCATTGTTCCGCCCGTTTATATCGGCTCTGAGGTTGAGATTTGCGACGGAGCAGTAATAGGGCCCTATGCTGTGATTGATGACAGCAGTTATATCGGAGCGAATGCAAAGGTAAGATATTGCACCGTGCTTGAAAACAGCTGGCTTGCGCCGGACTCTGCGGTGACAGGTGCTTTGATATGCTCGGGGGCGGCTTTGAAAAACAGAGCTCAGATGTTTGAAAACAGCGTGGCAGGAGCCGGCTGTGTTATCGGCGAGAGCGCATGCCTAAAGCCTAATGTTCTTGTTTGGCCCGGCAAAATAGTAGCTTCGGGTGCAGCTGTTACGTCAAACGTAAAATACGGCAGTATAAAAGCGCAATATCTTGGTGAAAGCGGGCTTGACGAAAAAAACGGCACATTTCTTAATGCAGAAACATGCGTGCGTCTTGGTGCCGCGGTTGCAGGCACACGAAACGGAAAAAAATCAGGCATTGCAGCAGACGGTTCAAAAAGTGCAGAGATTATGAAGCTTGCAATAACCTCAGGTCTTGCCGGAGCGGGCGCAGCGGTTTGGAATTTTGGGGAGTGTTTTGAAGCTCAGCTGAATTTTTTGGTAAATTTCTGCGGTTTGGGTGCAGGCCTTTTTGTTGCCGGAAAAAATGAAAAAGGGATAAAAATATGCGGCGAGGGCGGGCTTTCAATAACCCGATGTTTTGAAAGAGAAATTGAAAGCGGTATGTCAAAATGTGAATTCCATGAAGCTGAAGAAAATGAAATAACAGAAATATCCGACATGTCGAATGTTAAGCTTCTTTATAATCAAGAACTTTTGAAGCAGGCGCCGCACGGCCTTCGGGGAATTGGTGTAACGGTTAAAAGTGAAAACGAAAGCGTTCGCTCGCTTTTGCAGAGCATTGTTTTGCGCCTTGGTGCCTGTGAGGATGCAGGGCTTATATTTAATGTTGATGCTTCGGGAATGCAGCTGAATGCCGAAACTCAGAACGGACACATTGACCATGAGAAGCTTTTGGCGGTATGCTGTTTAAATGAAATGAAAAACGGCAGGGATATAGCAATTCCCTATGATGCTCCCGATTTTCTTGATTCGCTTGCTCAGATGTGCGGCAGAAAAGTGTTCAGATATCTGAGTGCTCCTGCGGATAATTCGGATTCGGCAGCGCGCAGGCTTGCAGCAAAACAGATTTTTGTCAGGGACGGACTGTTTCTTGCCGTTAAGCTCTTATCGATTATGAAAGAGCGCGAGTGCGGCATTGAAACGCTTTTGTCGGAGATTCCCGAAAAGTATATTGTCAAAAAAACCGTTTCAATAAGTTTTTCTCCCTCGTATCTGGCTTCTCTTGTGGGTGAAGAAACAGCAAGAAAAAAGAATGATTTTGAGGGGGTTAGGCTTGTTAAAAGCAACGGAAAGCTGCTGATAGTTCCCATGCGCAGTGGTGACAAAGTGAGGATTCTTGCCGAGGCGGACACAATGGAGGCCGCTAATGAGCTTTGCGCTGACATTGAAGAAATTCTTAATTCTGCATCCGAACATCAGTAATTATTATATTTATATATATATTATTTTTATAGTTAAAACTTGACATTGTAGAGATAAAGAGATAATATATATGGTGGGGCAGGAGCCGACTGCCTCATTAACATAAACTTTGCATCTTGATTATATATTTTAAACCGAAACAAAATTTTAAAAAAGGAGACAGTATGCAGAAAAAAAACAATTCAAATAAAGAAACTTTCCAGAAATCTAAATCACAGCAGAAGAACCGAGCATCTCAAAGCAATCAGCTCAAGCAAAGCAAAAAAACATCATACTCAAAGCCGAGAAACGGTTCAGCTAAGAAATATAATAAAAAAGCAAATGAGATCCCTGTTAAAATTGCTTTTTTGGGCGGCCTTAATGAAGTTGGCAAAAACATGACTCTTTATGAATATAAGGACGATATGCTTCTTGTTGACTGCGGTCTTGCGTTCCCTGACCCTGAAATGCTTGGTGTTGATCTCGTTATTCCCGATTTTTCCTATGTTGAGCGAAATGCAGATAAGATTAAAGGCATTGTAATAACTCACGGCCATGAGGACCATATCGGCGGCCTTGCCTATCTCCTCAAAACCGTCAATGTTCCGGTTTACGGAACCAAACTCACAATCGGTCTTATTCAAGGCAAACTTAAGGAACACGGTCTTTTAAACAGCGTTAAGCTCCATGAAGTTTCTCCGGGCGATATAATCAAACTCGGCGGCTTCTCCGTTGAAACGATTCATGTTAATCATTCAATTCCCGATGCCATAGCTCTTGCGATAAAATGTGACTGCGGAACAATCATCCAAACAGGTGACTTCAAAATTGACAGCACTCCGATTGACGGCGGCATGATTGACCTTTCGCGTTTTGCTCAACTTGGCGATGAAGGCGTTCTTTGTCTTCTTTCGGATTCAACCAATGCGGAAAGACCGGGTTACACCGAAAGCGAACGCAAGGTTGGCGAATCCTTTGAGGTTCTTTTCAGGAAAGCGGGCAAGGGCAGAATAATCGTTGCAACCTTCGCTTCGAATATTCACAGAGTTCAGCAGATAATCAATGTTGCGAGTTCGCTCGGCCGCAAGGTTGCAATTATCGGCAGAAGCCTTGAAAACGTTGTTAATATAAGCGCTCAGCTCGGTTATTTGAATATTCCCGAAAATGTTCTTATCAACGCGGATTTGATTAACCGTTATCCCGCAGAGAATATTGTTATCATAACAACCGGCAGCCAGGGTGAACCCATGTCGGCTCTTTCCAGAATGGCTTTTTCAGACCACAAAAAGGTTGAAATCTGCCCTAACGATTATGTTATTATTTCAGCAACGCCCATTCCGGGCAATGAAAAAACCGTCGGAAAGGTTGTTAACGAGCTTCTCAAGCTTGGCGCTCATGTTATCTATGAAAAGATGTATGATGTTCATGTTTCCGGCCATGCATGCCAGGAAGAACTGAAGCTGATAATGGGTCTTGTTAAGCCCAAATATTTCATTCCTGTTCACGGCGAGCAGAAGCATCTTCGCAAGCACGCTGCTTTGGCTGAGGGAATGGGTATCGGCAAGGAAAATATTTTTATTGCCGATAACGGTTATGTTGCGGAGATGACAAGCAAGTCAATCAAGCAGGGCGCTCCCGTTCCCGCAGGCAAGGTTTTTGTTGACGGCTACGGAGTAGGCGATGTAGGCAGCGTTGTTTTGCGTGACAGGAAGCATCTTGCCCAAGACGGAATAATTGTTGTTACCGCCTCGATTGATTATGAAACAGGCCAGCTGATTGCAGGCCCCGAGGTTGTGTCGCGAGGCTTTGTTTATGTTAAAGAAGCCGAGGAGCTTATTACGCAGGCAAGAAAAATTGCCGAAAAATCGCTCGAAAGCTGTTACTACAGCAATATAAGTGATATAGGCGCAATAAAGGGCAAGCTCAGAGATGCGGTTTCACATTTTGTTTATGAAAAAACAAAGAGAAGTCCCATGATTCTTCCGATTATTATGGAGGTCTAAATGAAATTCAAGGGTTTTTGGTATGACGGTCTGATGATAAGCTTGACTGCGGTGATTGCTGCGGCCTTTGTTGCCATGACTGCTTTTGTTGAGCCGAGGCTTGCAATTGCCGAATGCATTGCATTTTTGATTGTCTGCGTTATTGCGGTTTACAGAGCATTGTCCGCCAAAAACAGATATAAACGTTTTCTTATAAAAACGTCAAAGAAGCTTGATTTTACCGATCAGAAAGTGCTTTCCGCCTTTCCTTTCCCCGTTGCGGTTTGTGACGAGGAAGGTTACATAACTTGGTGCAGCAACAGGTTTTTGAATGAAATTTCATTCGGTGAAATCACGGCGGCAGACAATATCGCAAAATTCACAGGCGGAATAAAGCTTGATGTTTTAAAAAATGAGGAAGAAACAAGTATTTGTGTGAATGATAAATATTACACCGTTTACACAATTAAGTATCTTTCTGGCGGTAAAAACTACTGTGCGCTTTATTATCTTGATAACACGTCTCTAAGGCAGACTGAGCTTGAGTATTTTAATTCCAGACCCTATGCGGTTTTGATTGAGCTTGATAATCTTGATGATTCCCGAACAGAGCTTCGTGACAGCGAGAGAACAGAAATAAAGAGCCAGATTGAAGCTGCGCTTGATAATTGGTCAGAGTCTTATGACAGCGTTATCAAAAGGATAAGCGATGACCGCTATCTTATTATTACCGAACGCAGAAATATAACACAAATGATTGAAAACCGATTTTCTATTCTTGAAACTGTCAGAGATTATGAGTTCAAGGGAAGAAAAACAGGCGCAACTCTTTCAGTTGGCGTTGCTGCAGGCGATAATATCAAGCAATGCGAAAAAAATTCAAGGAAAGCCCTTGAAATGGCGCTCGGCAGGGGCGGTGACCAGGTTGCAATCAAAACCAAGGACGGTTATGACTATATCGGCGGTGTTTCCAAGAGCGCCGAGAAACGCAACAAGGTTAAGAGCCGTGTTGTCGGTTCCGCACTTTCGGAGCTTATAAAATCCGCATCAAATGTTATAATTATGGGTCATTCATATACCGATCTTGATGCAATCGGTGCGGCGGTGGGTATTGCGTGCGCAGCTCAGAGCTTTAATATCCCCGTGTGTATTGCAACGGACAAAAAGAAAACTCTGGCATCAAGTCTTATAGACAAGCTTGAAAAAGAGGGTATGGGCGAGCTGATAGTCGGGCAGGAAAAAGCGCTTGAACAGCTTGGCAAAAAAAGCCTGCTCATTGTGGTTGATACCCATATCGAGAGCTTGCTGGAGTTTCCGAAGCTTTACGAAAAAGCAGAGATGCGTGTGATTATTGACCATCACCGCAGAGCTGTTATGAATATTGAAAGTGCGGTTATTTTTCACCATGACCCGGGAGCCTCCTCGGCTTGTGAAATGGTTACCGAACTTTTGCAATATATGAATCCTGACATAGCCATTACCAAAACGGTGGCGGAAGCCTTGCTTGCAGGCATTATGCTTGACACAAAGGATTTCGTAGTCGGCACGGGAGTCAGAACCTTTGAGGCCGCAGCGTTTCTTAAGGATAAAAATGCCGATACCGTCAGCGTTAAAAAGCTTTTTGCAACCTCCATGGAGGTTAACAAATTGCGCACAAAGGTTATTTCCTCGGCAGAAAGCTTTATGGGCTGTGCCGTTTCTCAGGCGGATTTTGATTCACCCGATATCAGAATTATTTCCGCTCAGGCTGCGGACGAGCTTTTGAAAGTCAGCGGAATAAAAGCCTCGTTTGTTTTGTTTGAAAACGGCGGAGCAATAAATGTTTCGGCACGCAGTCTGGGAGAAATAAATGTTCAGCTTATTATGGAGGCACTCGGTGGAGGCGGCCATCAGAATATGGCGGCATGCAGGCTCAAGGGCTGTGATATGGCTCAGGCAAAGGTACAGTTGAATGCCGCAATTAAAGATTTTTTTGAAAAAACTCGGATTAAGGAGAATTGATATGAAAGTAGTATTGACACAGGATGTTAAAGGACTTGGCAAGAAAGGTGAACTTGTTAACACATCGGACGGTTACGCAAGAAACTTTCTTTTCCCTCGCAAGCTTGCGGTTGAAGCAAACTCACAGGCTATGAGCGAGCTTAAAAACAGAGAGGCGGCTGAAAAACACCGCATTGAAACCGAGATTGCCGCCGCAAAAGAAAGTGCGTTAAAGCTTGAGGGCAAAACTGTTAAGCTTTCTGCCAAAGCAGGCGCAAACGGTAAGCTTTTCGGTTCCGTAACCTCAAAGGATGTTGCTGAAATAATCTCAAAGCAGTTCGGAATGCAGCTTGACAAACGCAAGGTTGTTGTTGAGGATATCAAGTCATTCGGAACTTATCCTGTTGAAGTTAAGCTTTATAACGGAATCAGCGCTTCGCTGTTTGTAATGGTTGGCGAATAATAATCCGAACGGAGAATAATAATGGCAGATAACGGATTGCTTTCATTTGACAATATAACAATGCCTTACAGCGCGGAGGCTGAGCAGGCTGTGCTCGGCAGCATTCTTGTTGACCCGTCTTGCCTGTCCCAAGCGGCGGTTTATATAAGCCCCGAAGCGTTCTTTCTTCCGCAGCATTCGGCGATTTTTGAGGCGATGATAACCATTGACAGCACGGGCAAGGTTATTGACCCTCTTGTCATACTTGACCTGCTTGTTCAGCAGGGAGTTTATGACAATGCTTCGGGCAGAAATTATCTGTTCCAGCTTGCCGAAAGTGTGCCGTCAACAGCGAATGTTGAGATGTATGCAAAAATTGTTCGCGAAAAGTTTTATATGCGAACTCTTATCAACATATCCAGTGAAACCATCGAAAGCGCTGTTAATCAGGAAGAAACTGCGGATACTCTGCTTGATAATGCAGAGCAGAAAATATATAATATCCGCCAAGGCAAAACAACCAATGCGCCGTCCAAGCTCAAGGATATCATCGTTAACAATGTTTATGATACCTTAAAGAAAATTACCGGCGAAGATAAAGACCTTTATAAAGGCTACACAACCGGTTATTCTGATTTGGATAAGATACTTACAGGCCTTAACCGCTCCGACCTTGTTCTTATCGGTGCAAGACCTGCGATGGGTAAAACGAGCTTTGCGCTCAACCTTGCCCGTAATGTTGCCGCAATGGGCAAGCGCAAGGTGCTGTTCTTCTCTCTCGAAATGACAAAGGAACAGCTTGCAATGAGAGTTCTCGGCACGGAAGCACGTGTTTCCAGCATGAAAATGAGAAACGGTAACATTTCTCAGGATGAATGGATAAGGCTCGGCATGGCAACAAGTGCGCTCAATGACTGTGAGCTTTATTTTGATGACACATCAAGCATCACCGTTCCCGAAATGAAGGCCAAAACAAGGCGTTTAGGCGGCGTTGAGTGTGTTATTATTGACTATCTCGGCCTGATTAAGGGCAGCACCAGAACTGAAAACCGTGTTCAGGAAGTCAGCGAAATAACAAGAAATCTCAAAATGATGGCTAAGGATTTGAATATCCCTGTTGTATGCTGTGCACAGCTCTCCAGAGGCACTGAGGGCAGGGGGAAATCCCACAGACCTCAGCTTTCAGACCTTCGTGAATCGGGCTCTATCGAGCAGGATGCCGATATTGTTATGATGCTTTACCGCCCCGATTATTATAAAGGCGAGAGAGAAGATGATGAAACGGAGGCACCGCAGCAGGATGCCAATATTGCTGAGGTAATAGTTGTTAAGAACAGACACGGTGAAACCGGAACCGTTGAGTTTGCGTGGGATGGCGAACACACTCTGTTCCTTCAGCTTGAAAAGATTCACGATGAATAATAAAGTAAAATCGGTAATTGAAAAATATAATATGATTCCCAAGGGAGCAAGCATTGTTGCAGCTGTTTCAGGCGGAAGCGATTCGATGGCTCTTTTGGCTGTTTTGAACTCATTAAAGGATGAGTACGGAATAACTCTTTGTGCGGCACATGTTAACCATTGCTTGCGTGGTGCTGATGCTGACAGAGACGAAGAATTTGTTGTTCGAAAATGCAACGAAATGGGTGTTCCCGTTCATGTCCTTAAGACTGATGTTGCCAAAGAGGCTAAAAAAAGCGGAGAAAGCTTTGAAGAATGCGGCAGAAGAATAAGATATGGCTTTTTCAATTCCTTGGGAGATAATATTATAATTGCAACGGCTCATAACCTGAGCGACAGGGTGGAAACGTTTCTTTTTAATTTTGTACGTGGCAGCGCTTTGCGAGGCCTTGGGTCTATACCGGTTAAAAGGGATAATATAATCCGTCCGCTTATTGAATGCACTAAAGCGGAAATACTTGATTTTTGTGAAAAGAATTTAATTGAATATGTGACCGATGCAACCAATGCGGATGTTAAATATACCAGAAACAGAATAAGGCATAATGTTATAACAGAGCTTTGCAAAATCAATCCGTCATTTGAGCAAAATGCAGGCAGATGCATTTCTTCCGTCAATGAAGACGAAGCTTTTCTTTCTTCGCTTGCCGAGAGTTTGGTTAAAAACTCGGAAAGAGAAAACGGATTTGATGCGCCGATTCTTGCAGGGGCTCCGATTCCCGTCAAAAAACGGGCAATCATTAAAATATGTGAAGAATGTGTCGGAGTTACGCCCGAACAGAAATTTGTTGCTCAAATCTGCGATTTGATTGAAAAATCGGGAAATATCCAGATTAACGGCGGAGTTACCGTAAGAGTCCGCAAGGGTATGCTTGATTTTCCGCCGGATGCCGGAGTTGCTTATAATGCAGAAACGGTTGAGGAAAAAACTTGCTTCGGCAAGGCACGGATTGAAACAGAAATTGTTAATATTAATGAAATAAATAATTTACAAAACATTTCAAAACAGGACTTGGAATATTTTCTTGATTATGATAAAATACACGGAAGAATGGTTGTTCGCAGCCGTGAAGCAGGTGACAGAATATCCCTTCGTTCGCGCGGATGCAGCAAAACTCTTAAAAAGCTTTTTAATGAGCTTTCCGTTCCGCCTGAGAAGCGGAATGAAGTTGCTGTTTTTGCCGATGATGCGGGAATTGTTCTTGTTGAAGGTGTCGGATGCGATTCGAGAACCTCAATAACCAAAGGAACCAAAAATGTTTTGAAAATCAGAATTTTCAGAGATGATGAAAACAAGGGGCATGAAAGGAAAGACGGCAATGCTGAATGATATTGAAAAAGTATATTACAGCGAAGAAACCCTTCGTGAAATCGTTGAACGCCTCGGCAAACAGATAAGTGAAGATTATAAGGATAAGAACCTGCTTTTGGTCAGCGTTCTTAAAGGTTCGGTTATATTTATGGCGGATTTGATGCGTGCCATAACCGTTCCGTGCGCAATAGATTTTATGTGTGTTTCCAGCTATAAAAACAAAACAGAATCCTCGGGCGTTGTTAAAATAGTTAAGGACCTTGATATTAACCTTGAGGGATATGATGTTTTGATTGTTGAGGATATTCTTGACTCGGGAAAAACGCTAAGCTCTCTCAAAAAAATTCTTATGAGTAGAAATCCGAAAAGCATGAGGATATGCACTCTTCTTGATAAGCCTGAGCGCAGAGCGGTTGACGATATTTTTGCGGATTATTCCGGAGCCGAGGTTCCCGATGAGTTCGTTGTAGGCTACGGCCTTGATTATGATGAAAAATACCGCAATCTTCCTTTTATCGGAGTTCTTAAAAGAGAAGTATACGAAAAATAATTTCGCCTTTGCCAGGGCAACATAATCTAAGGAGTGATTATTCCAATTGAATACTAAAAACAATAATTCGGGCAATTTTAAAAAGAAAGTGCCAACAATTTTATCTTATATTCTTATACCGCTTTTGATTATTTTCGGTGTTTTTTTCTATGCGCAGTCTCAGGGCAGAGAAAAGACCGAATATTATGAGATTGTTTCGCTCTTTGATGAAGGTAAGGTAACCGAATATAAGCTTAATCTCAGCAGCGGAGCTTTGGTTTATACCGTTACAGGTGAGAAGCAGCAACGCTCGTTTACCGTTCCCAGCGTCAGCCTGTTTGTTGAAGATATTCATGAAAGCGTTATAAAATATAATCGCGAAAATCCCGAAAACAAAATCAAAGCGGATTATATAGCGGGTTCAACAGGGGAGTGGCTGTATAATATTGTTCCAACTCTGCTTTTGCTTGTTGCCATGGGCGGTTTAACGTTCTTTATGTTCAAGCGTATGAATCAGACCATGACCAACGAAAACAACCGAACTCTCAGCTTCGGCAAGGCAAGAATCAAGCAGGCGAAGGATGAAAAGCGAAAAACCACATTTGCTGATGTTGCGGGTGCAGATGAGGAAAAAGAAGAGCTGGAAGAAATCGTTCAGTTCCTTAAGGACCCCCACAAATTCGATACTCTCGGCGCACGTATTCCAAAGGGCGTTTTGCTTGTTGGCCCTCCGGGCACGGGTAAAACTTTGCTTGCAAGAGCAGTTGCAGGCGAGGCAGATGTTCCGTTCTTCTCGATTTCGGGCTCTGACTTTGTTGAGATGTATGTCGGTGTTGGTGCTTCAAGAGTTCGTGACCTGTTTGACCAGGCAAAGAAAAATTCGCCTTCGATCATCTTTATTGATGAAATTGATGCTGTCGGTCGTCACAGAGGCGCAGGCATGGGCGGCGGACACGACGAAAGAGAGCAGACCCTTAACCAGCTGCTTGTTGAGATGGATGGCTTTGGCGCAAACGAAGGTGTTATTGTTATTGCTGCTACAAACCGCCCCGATATTCTTGATCCCGCACTCCTCAGACCGGGCAGGTTTGACCGCCAGGTAACTGTTAATTATCCCGATACAAAGGGCAGAACCGAAATTCTTAAGGTTCATGCCAAAGGCAAACCCATCGCTCCCGATGTTGATCTTAACAGCATTGCTCATGCAACCGTTGGATTTACGGGTGCTGACCTTGAAAATCTTCTGAACGAGGCTGCTTTGCTTGCTGCAAGATGCGATAAGAAAGCAATCACAATGGAGGAAATTGATGAGGCTGCGTTGAAAGTTCAGGTTGGTTCTGAAAAGAAATCTCACAAGATGAACGAAAAAGCCAAGAAGTTAACTTCTTATCACGAGGCCGGTCATGCTGTTGCAAGCTTCTATCTTGAACATTCCGACCCGGTTCATCAGATTTCAATAATTCCGAGAGGTATGGCAGGCGGCTACACTCTGTATCGCCCTGTTGAAGATAAAAACTATACCTCCAAGAAAGAAATGCTTGATAACCTTGTTGGTCTTCTTGGCGGACGTGTTGCAGAGGCGCTTGTTCTCGGCGATATTTCAACCGGCGCATCCAACGATATTGAAAGAGCAACCGAAATTGCAAGAAGCATGGTTACAAAATACGGCATGAGCGAAAAGCTCGGTCCCATCGCTTTCGGCGGAGAAAACCATCAGGTTTTCCTGGGAAAAGATTACAGCCAGGTTCGCAATTATTCCGAGAGTGTTGCTTCTCAGATTGATGAAGAAATCGAAAACATTATCAGAAACGCTTATGAAAGAACCGAAAACATTCTTTCAGAGCATATTGATAAGCTTCACACTATTGCTCAGAAGCTTTATGAAAACGAAAAATTGTCTGGCGAAGAGTTTGCGTCAATCATGACTGCAACTGATTCCGAGGCAGCTGAACCCGAAGCAACTGAATAAAAATATCCGCCTACGGTTTAATTAAGCCGCAGGCGGTTTTTTTATGACCTTTTTGTAATTTTACCTATTATCATAAATAAGATGAAAACTGCTATGTTAACAGCAACGATTGTTGAACCGACGGGAGTGCCGTAGAGTATTGCAATAAAAATGCCGATAACGGCGCAAACTACCGAAATAACAGCGGAGCTGATGATAACTGAAAAGAAGTTTTTGAATATTCTCATTGCCGCAAGGGCAGGGAAAATAATCAAAGCGGAAACCAGCAGCGCACCTACGAGGTTCATTGCAAGAACAATAACAACTGCGGTAACAACTGCGATAAGTGTGTTGTATGCTTTTGCATTTGTTCCGGTTGCTGAGGCAAAGTCCTCATCAAACGTGACGGCAAATATCTTGTGATAAAACAAAACAAAAACAATAATAACAACGCAGGCCAGCAGCGCGCAAAGAAAAACGTCAGTTTGAGAAAGCGTGAGTATTGATGTTGAACCGAAAAGAGTTGTGCAAACATCACCGCTGACGTTTGAGGATGCGGAGAAAATATTCAGAAGAAGATAACCCAAGGCCAAAGCGCCAACAGAAATCATTGCTATTGCCGCATCACCCTTGATTTTTGTGCTGTTTGTTATTCCCAGAAGAATTACGGCGGCGATTATTGTTATCGGCAGCGTAACGGTCATTGGAGCCATGCTGCAAACAGTTGCAATTGCCATTGCTCCGAAAGCAACATGGGACAGTCCGTCGCCAATCATTGAATATCTTTTAAGTACAAGGCTAACTCCGAGAAGAGCGGCACAAAGAGCAATCAGAACTCCTGCTATAAGCGCATATCGCACAAACGGATAGCTGAAATATGAGGTGAGTGTTTCAATCATTTTCATTCGTCACAACCTCCGTCACAAATAAAGCAGTGGCAGCCGTCGCTTTTTTTATAGTTATCTTTCGTCCCGAAGAAAAGGGGCTTGTTGCCTATATGGAGAATGTGTGAGGCAAATTCGATTGCTGCATGGATGTCGTGCGAAACCATAATAACAGTTATGCCCTCTTTGTTGATTTCTGTTATCAATTTATAAAGATTTTTTGTTACTACGGGGTCAAGACCTGCCACCGGTTCATCCAAAACGAGCAGCTTTTTTGTTGCGCAAAGTGCTCTTGCAAGAAGGACTCGTTGCTGTTGACCGCCCGAAAGCTCTCTGTAGCAGCTGCTTGCAAGGTCGGTTATGTCGAGCTTTTCCATAATTTCGGCTGCTCGCATTTTCTGCGCTTTTGAATAGAACGGGCGAAGTCCGCAGGCGTTCAGAAAGCCTGAGAAAACAATTTCTTTAACCGAAGCGGGGAAGTCCTTTTGAACTTCTGTTTGCTGCGGAAGATATCCTATTTCTTTTTGCTTTAATCCGTCGCCGAATTTTATTTCACCTTTAACAACCTTTTTCTGACCGAGCAGGGTTTTCATAAGTGTGCTTTTTCCTGAGCCGTTTTCGCCGACGATGCAAAGATAATCGCCTTGACTGACCTCAAAGTTCAGGTCAGAAACGATTGCCTTGCCTTCGTAGCCGAGTGAAACGTTGCTTGCTTTGATAAGTGCCATCAGTTAAGTGCCTCCCGAAGAACTTCAAGATTGTTTTTCATAATATCAACATAATTTGTTCCATCTTTTATATCTGCCATAGAAACGGATTGGCAGGAATTTATTGAAGCGCTGCGCACTCCTGTTTCTTCGCAAATCATTTTGGCTATTGAACCGTCAGAACCTTCAATGGTCAAAATAACAGGTAAATTAAGTTCCTTGGTTTTATCAATCAAAAATGCCATTGTTTCAAAGCTTGCTTCGCTTTCGGAAGAACATCCCGCAAAGGCGGCATAATATGTCAGTCCGTAATCCTCAACCAGATATCTGAACGGGAATCGGTCGGCAAAAAGAACGGTTTTTCTTTTTGCAGCGTCAATCATAAGTTTGTATTCGGTATCAAGGCTGTTGAGTTTTTCGATATATTCATCAGCGTTGGCTTTGTATTTTTCGGCATTTGCAGGGTCAATTTCACATATTGCCTTGCAAAGCTCATCTGTGATTTTTGCAGCGTTTTTAAGAGAAAGCCAGATATGTTCGTCTTCCTCGGAACGGTCAACACCCTGTTCACCGATGTTTTCGTGATGTTCATGCTCCATTCCTGCAACATATTCTTCTTCAACCGTGTCAACAATATCCATTAATGCGATTTTTTTGAGGCTTGGATTATTTGCGGATATCAGGGTGCTTTCAACCCATTTGTCGGAAACACCGCCAACATAAATAAACAAATCAGCCATGCCGATTGTAATAATGTCCTGAGCGGTTGGCTCATAGCTGTGAAGGTCAGCTCCGTCATCAAGCAGAAGAGTGAGCCCGTTTTCATTGCCGAGAATATTCTTAATATAATCGTATTGGGGGAATGCTGTGCATACAATTTGTAACCCGTCGGCTTTGGCAGGCGAAGTTGAACAGGAACAAAAAGATGCCATAATCATAACTGAAATTATAATTAAACAAAGTGTTTTTTTCATTATGTATCCTCCGATTATTTGCAGTTTCCGCATTTGCCAAGCAAAACCGAATGATTGTCGATTTCAAAGCTTGTATTGCTTTTAATATCGTTTTGAATAATGTCTGTTATTTTGCTGTCAAGATGATAAACCTTGCCGCAACCCGTGCATTTAATGTGCAGATGACCGTCACATTTTTGGTCATTAATATATTGATAAACAAAACTTCTGCTGTTGCCTTTTACAGAGCGGTGAACAAGCCCGTCTGCCACAAGCTTTGTCATAAGGCGGTACACCGTGCTTTGGCTCAGTTCATCGTGATTCATTAACTCGATTATTTCTTCAATTGTAAAAGACTTTTCGCTGTTTTTTTGCAGAAACTCAATTAATGCTCTTCTTTGATGAGTGTTATAAATCCGCATTATCTATCGCCTCCGAATTTGAGAATAACTCTTAAATTATTATACATATCAAAAAATTATTGTCAATATCTGTTCCATAATATTGTTGACTTTATTTGAAGTTTGATATAAAATATTAACAATTATTTATTTGTTTTAGGAGGAAAAACATGAAACGTATTTTTTCTGTTGCGCTTGCGTTGATAATTGCGTTCGGCGCATGCTTCTCACTTTCTGCTTCGGCGGCTGACCTTGCTGTTGCAGAGCCTCTCCGCTTTGATAAAAACGGTGAATTCAAAATCATGCATCTCTGTGACTGTCAGGATGAAACTCCTGCGGACTCCAGAATGATGAGCTTTATTGACGCTGCTCTCAAAGAGTATAAGCCTGATCTCGTTGTTCTCGGCGGCGATAACACCACCGGTCCTTCAAACACAAAAGAAGCTGCAATAAAGGAGCTTGTAACTCCTTTTGTTGAAAATGAAGTTTATTTCACTCTTGTTTTCGGTAATCATGACCGTGAGCAGGGCTGGTCAAATGATGAACTTCTTCCGCTCTACCAAAAATACGGCGGAAAATATTGTCTCGCTTATGATGCTGTTCCCTCACTTCACGGCACAGCAACACACATGCTTCCCGTTCTCGGTTCAGGCAACAGTCTTGAAACCAAGTTCGCTGTTTATATGTTTGATTCAGGTTCGCACGTTTATGAGTGCGACGAAAACGGCAATCCTATATATAATGAAAATGGCGAGCTTATAGATCTCGGTTATGACAGCGTAACTCCCGACCAGATTGAATGGTACAAAAACACAGGTAACGCTTTGGCAAAGGCTGCAGGTAAAAAGGTCAATGCCGTAGCTTTCCAGCATATAGTTGTCGGCGATGTTTATGATGTTCTTTTCCGCGAAACATCTGTAGAAATGGGCGTTCTCACACCTTCATATAACGGCAAAACATATTCGTTCTTTCCCAAAACAGAGAATATAAACGGATTTGTTCTTGAATTCCCTTGCCCCGGTTATTACAACCATGGTCAGTTCGATGCGATGGTAGAGCAGGGTGATGTTCTCGGCATCTTTTCAGGACATGACCATACCAACTCCTATGATGTTGAACATAAAGGTGTCAGAATCGTTAACACACCCGGTGCAACATACAGCGCATACGGCAGCGACCTTGTAAGAGGTATGCGTATGATTACCGTTAAAGAAAGTGATACCTCAACTTTTGAAACAGAGGTCGTAACTGTTAATGACCTTGCTCTTGCTAATGACAGCTTTGCTTCAGAGGTAGGTATCAGCGGCGTAGTAGCTACGCTTACAAATATCGGTGCGGATATTCTTCTTGCACTCGGCAAATTCTCAGGTATTTTCTCAGCTGTAATCACGGCGATTTTCGGCTAAGATAAATCAAAACCATCGGCAGAATTAACTGTCGGTGGTTTTTTAATATGTATTTATTAAAATAAACATACAATAATATTATTAGCGCATTCAGCAAGAAAATGAAACGCTCGGAACAGTTGTAAAATAGAAGAAAAAACGCGCAAAAAAAGTGTTGACAAATCAATTTTGGTGTGATATATTATTCAAGCACTCCGCAAGAACGGAATGCGAACGCACCTTGAAAATTAAACAACGATTTAAGAAAAACCCTTGAAGATTAATTTGAGTATGTACTTTCAAGTACAGCAGTAATTCTCGAGAAAAACGAGAAAAGAGATGTCAGTGATGGCATCATGAGCGATTAAGCTCTAAGAATGATTTGAACGCAGGGAACTGCGTTTAGATATAATTTTTAGAGAGTTTGATCCTGGCTCAGGATGAACGCTGGCGGCGTGCCTAACACATGCAAGTCGAACGGAACTTTTACGGATTGAGGCTTCGGCTGATTGAGGTTTAAGTTTAGTGGCGGACGGGTGAGTAACGCGTGAGTAACCTGCCTTTCACAGGGGGATAACGTTTGGAAACGAACGCTAATACCGCATGACATGTTTTTGTCGCATGGCAGAAACATCAAAGATTTTATCGGTGAAAGATGGACTCGCGTCCGATTAGGTAGTTGGTGAGGTAACGGCCCACCAAGCCGACGATCGGTAGCCGGACTGAGAGGTTGAACGGCCACATTGGGACTGAGACACGGCCCAGACTCCTACGGGAGGCAGCAGTGGGG
>JAZNPT010000007.1:0-16949 GCA_045589815.1 Acutalibacteraceae bacterium | reverse complement strand
ATTTTCAGCGCTTCGGCGAAGGTTTGCGCCTTGCAACGGATAAGCTCGATGAAAAGAACTTCTATGCATTCAACCCGTCATTTGATAAGCATTGCAATAAATAAAACAAGAAGCCCGCAGATTTTCTGTGGGCTTTTCTTTTTATTATAACTCAAATATTTCGATTGTATTTTGTTGTGTTTATGATATAATTAGCACAATAAATCAGTTTTTATATATCAAAAAAGAGGAATTTATATGTCTAAACTAAAATCAACTATGGTCACCGACCTGACAAACGGCAGTGTAACCAAGCTTCTGCTCAAATTTGCATTTCCGTTATTCGTTTCAAACGCACTTCAGGCTATATATAACATCGTTGATATGATCGTTGTCGGGCAGTATATCGGTGGTGAGGGTATGTCAGCCGTTTCTATCGGCGGCGACGTTCTGCATCTGCTGACCTTTGTAGCTATGGGTTTTTCGTCTGCAGGACAGGTTATCATCTCCCAGGATGTTGGTGCAAAGCGTATGGATGCTGTTCAAAAGACAATAGGAACTATGTTTACCTTTCTCCTGGGTATATCGATTGTTATTTCCGGCGGTTGTTATTTCATCCGTAGCCTAATGCTCGATTTACTCAACACACCCGTTGAGTCCTATGCTTTCACAATGGACTATACCGTTACCTGCATTTTCGGGTTATTCTTCATTTACGGTTATAATATTGTAAGCGCAATTCTTCGCGGTATGGGTGACAGCCGCCGACCGTTTGTGTTCATTGCCATTGCAGCCGTAGTTAACATAGTGCTCGACCTATGGTTTGTTGCAGGATTAAAAATGGAGGTTTTCGGCGCAGCATTGGCAACTGTAATTTCGCAGGGGTTAAGCTTCATTATCGCACTTACATATTTGTGCATAAATAAAGAGAGCTTTGGATTCAACTTCAAACCCGACTCTTTCAGAATCGACCCTCAGGCATTCAAAAAGCTGGTGGCTCTTGGCGTACCTATGGCAATACAATCTGCAGCCATTAACCTTTCAAAGATTGTTCTTACATCGTGGATTAATCTTTACGGTGTTGTATTTTCGGCACTCTCGGGACTCTACAACAAAATCAATATGATGATCGGCATTGTTTCTCAGTCATTCACGACCGCCGGCAGCACAATGGTGGGCCAGAGTCTTGGCGCCAAAAAATATGAACGTGTACCTAAAATTATGAAAGTTGTTTTGTACAGCAGCGTTCTTATCTCCACAGTCCTTGCTGTTGCTTTATTTTTCTTCTCCGAGCCTATCTTCAGAATGTTCACCGGTGATAAAGAAGTGCTCGCAACAGCGTCCATAGTTGTTCTTCCGGCAATTCTCAATATGTACGGTTCCGCCACCCGTTCTGTGAGCTTTTCTCTTATGAACGGTTCGGGCAATGCCAAACTGAATTTTGCCGTTGCCATCATTGACGGTATAATAAGCCGTATCGGCATCTCGGCGCTGCTTGGCTTTGCAGTTGGAATGGGTTGCCAAGGTTTCTGGTATGGTGATGCCTTGGCTGGATATATGCCTATGGTTATTGGTCTCATCTTCTTTTTATCCGGAAGGTGGAAAAAGGATAAATCCAAGTAAATTGAAGTACGACATAATAAAATCTATATAAAACACCAAACCACTTCACTATGCATTTGCGCATAATGAAGTGGTTTTAAATTACATTTTCTTATTATAAATAGTTTGTGCCGATTTTTAAAAGTTTTATATCGCACCGTGCCTTGTATTCATCGATCTTTTCTTTGAGAACTTCATCCTTTTCAATCATTGCTCACGGTATCAAAAACATAAATTTTGAAATCTGTTTTGATACTGCAATCACATCTATGCAGGAGCCAAGCACATATCATCACCGTTTCGGGTTTAGAATAAAATTTTCTATAATTCTAAGCACTTGTTCTGACCAGAACTCTCTGCCGCCGTGATGAGCACCGTCAATAGCATAAAACTCTGCAAATTTACCGTATTCTTTAAGTTTATCATACAGCATACAGCTTTGACCGAACGGAACGAGTTCATCATTTGTTCCGTGAAAAATTAATATTGGCGGAATTGCTTTTTCTTTGCTGATGCAGTTCATGATTACAGTCGGTGCAGTCAGTTCAGGATGTTCAAGAACGTTAAGTCTGCCGATTAAGTAACCTTCGGGGCTGTCAGGCTCAATGTGATTCTGAACCGAAGGCTCATCGTTCATTTTAGTAATGTCGGTAGGTCCGTACAGGTCAATAATGCCTTTCACTTCAGCGGAAGCTTCGCAGTATACATCTTCTTCAAACCGACCGATTCCCGCGGTCAATCCTGCCATAAGAACAGTATGACCGCCCGATGAATCTCCCATAAGATATACGTTTTCGGGGTTGAGACCGTATTTATCAGCGTTTATTTTCATAAAGCGTACGGCTGCTTTTGTATCAAGTACCTGTGCAGGAAAAGGTGCGGCCTCCGAGCCTCTGTACTGAACGGAGGCGATTGCGATTCCTCTGTTCACAAGCAGGCTCAGTCTCGGGATACTCTGCTCAACATTCTGCCAATGAAAAGCCGAACCGTTAACAAAAACAATAAGCGGAGTTGCATCGTTTATATCATCGGGAAGCAAAAGCTGAATGTAAAGCGGTGTTCCGTTGCGGTTAATATATTCAATATCTCTGATATATTGCATTGAATGATTATCGCAACAAGCATTTAAAGTTATCATACCGTCTGATTTTAGCTCGCTTTTCGGAAATTCTTTTCTTGAAATTTTAAGAGGTTCAACCATAATAATAATTCCTTATGAGATTTCGGGCATAAACATAATGCAGAATAATAAGTTTAAAAACTCAAACAAGCTTATAAGACGCAATATACTCAAGCTCGGGTGAGAATATGAGTTTGGGGTCGTCTTGCATAAAGATTGGGTTAAGATTATTCTCTTTTGCCGTGAGAGCAAAATGACAAAGCGCAATTCCCATATCAACCTTCTGCATATCAAGAGACGAAGCGCCTGAAAAGTTTTTGCTGCGTTTAAGATAAAAATGCACTGTGTTATCTGAAGCCACCACTCTCCACGGCTGCTTGTTGACTGCTGAAGGAGAAAGCCTTACCATTTCCAAAGGTTCTGCCAAATCGCCTGCTTTTTCTTTTGTCAGCGGAGTATCGAAATTGCCGTCAAAGAACAGTTCTTCAAACGGCAACCGTTCATCAGCCTTGATAGCCTTCCGCATCATGCCTTCACGCAAGGACATCTTTTCTGAAGGATAACCCAATGCGCTTGCACACGGCATCATCTCGTCCGCCTCAAGCTCCAATACCTTTTCATAAGCAGGGCGGTTCATCGTGCCGCCGAGCCAGACGGTTCCGATTCCGAGAGACTGTGCATACAGCACAAGCATTTCAAATGAATACCCAAAAGCAACGTTTGCATTCGGTACACATTTGATTTTTCCGCCCACATATAAATCAGTTCCGACAACAACAGGACAGTTAAGTCCGTTTTCTTTAGCACTCATTAATTTGAATTCTACGGGAATGTCAAACGGATTTTCTATCGTTTCCATAAATGCACAAAGACTGTCTTTGTCTTTTCGGCTGAGTTCCCGACCGTCATAAGTACGAACGCTTCTTCTTTGACGGATTGATTCTTTAATATTGTTCATAAACTCTTTCCCCCAAAAATTATACTTGAAAAATCACGGAGTCTTTCCGAGAATTTTATAAAGGATACCGTACAGCTGCATACCTTCCTCGGAGGTAAGGTTTGTGCACCCTGCAATCTGAAAAGGAATTTCAACTGCTTTTTCTTTTAGTTTTTCACCCTCTTCAGTTATTGCAACCACGAGATTGCGTTCGTCCTTATCGGAACGCATACGGGTAACGAAACCTTTTGATTCAAGCTTTTTGAGAAGCGGCGTCAGTGTGCCTGAATCAAGATAAAGGCACTTGCCAAGTTCCTTTACGTTCACGCTCTTTCTTTCCCACATTACCATCATAGCAATGTATTGTGTATAGGTAAGACCGATTTCATCGAGAAACGGCTTGTATCTTTTCACAATCTCACGGGAGCAGGCGTAAAGATGAAAGCAAAGCTGATTTTCAAGTTTTAATGCGTCATATTTTGATTGTTTCATTATATCACCGAAGGCTGAAAGATTTTTTTATTGTTCCGTTATCATTTTAGCAAAATCAGCAGCACGTTTCAAGTCGTTTTCATCAGGTTTCCCTTTGTGCATCGGACCAAATGAGCCTTTGCAATGAAAATCGTCCTTTGCAACCTGCACTCCTGCTGCATCGGCAACCTTTTTTACCGGTTTTATCATTGATTTCATCATAGCCGACGTGCCGAAGCATATGATTTTACCAATATTTTTGCTGTTTTCCGATATGAATTTCTTTACTGCTTCATCCACGTCAAAAGCATAGTAAGAGCAGCCGAGGAACAATATATCTGCTTTTTCCATAAGCGGAATCGTAACATCCTTGGCATCGACTTTCACGGCATCAGCAATGGCTTCTGCCACAGGTATTTCCAAGCAGCTTTGCTTCGATTTCTTCAACAGTTGAGCCTTCAAGCAATTTTGAAATTGCTTTCAGATTACCGTTGCAGCCACCGTAAAACTCGATATTTGTGATAACATTACCGTCAATACCAAAGCTGATTGCATGAGCGCAAGTATTTTCAGTTTTATATTCAAAGCGCATTACAGACACTCCTTGATTCTGCTTTCAATTTTTTGGGGAGTTACTGTCGGTGCAAAACGGTCAATGACATTGCCGTTTTTATCAACAAGAAACTTTGTGAAATTCCATTTGATGTTTCTGCCCATAATACCGCTTTTTTGTGATTTTAAATATCTGAAAAGCGGTGACTCGTTTTTGCCGTTTACGTCAATCTTTGAAAACTGCGGAAAAGTGATACCGTAGCGACCCGTGCAGAAAGAATGGATTTCCCCGTCATCGCCGGGTGCCTGATTTGCAAACTGATTGCAAGGGAAATCAAGGATTTCAAATCCTTGCGCCTGATATTTTTCATATAAATCCTGCAAGCCGTCATACTGCGGAGTAAATCCGCAACCCGTTGCCGTGTTGACTATGAGCAAAACTTTGCCCTTGTAATCTGCAAGCGAAACATCGCTGCCATCCTGTGCTTTGACCTTGAAATCATAAATGTTCATAACAGACCTCCAAAATATATTTTTTAAAATTAAATTGTACACAATTTAATTATGTTGACAGTTTCTCATTCTGTCAATAATCAATACACAAGAAATATGTTCAATATTATGAAATTTATGCTAAAAACAGTAATCACCGCTGCGGTACAATTTACTGCAACGGTGATTTCAATTCAATTATGTTTTTGAATGATCTTTCTGCTCTGCAAAATATTTTTCGCAGGCATTCAGATATTCCTTTTCAAATTTTGCTATTGCTTTTTTGCTGACTTTTCTGAACGGTGTGAGCATATCGAATGCGTGAAAACAGTTCGGATAAACATCAACCTTTGCTTCAATTCCTGCACTTTTCAGATTGTAAATGTAAGTCAGCGTTTCGCAATAAAACGGTTCAATATTTCCGACAAATGTGTAAGCAGGCGGAAGATTTGAATAGTCGGTCTGACGGGCGGCAGCCGCATACGGCGGAACATCTTTTCCGTATAAATCACCGAGATATTTCTTCCAACCGAAATGATTGAGCTTTGTGTTCCATACGGGTGCGTGATTATCTCTTGACGATTCGGTATCGAGATTATCAATCATCGGATAAAGCGGCATCTGAAATGCTATGTTTACTTCACCTTTGTCACGGGCATACATACAAAGTGCTGCGGCAAGTCCGCCGCCTGCACTTTCACCGCCGACCATAATCTGACTGCTGTTTGCTACGAGTTCATCACAATGTTCTTTGAGATATTTCAAAGCGGCATAGCAATCTTCCAATGCGGCGGGATATGGTGCTTCGTTTGAAAGTCTGTATTCGGGAGTTACAACAACCGCACCGTACTTTTTGACAAGGTCAATGGCTCGTGACATATAAATCATTCTTGCCATACCCGTTATGTAACCGCCGCCGTGAATCCATAAAATCGCAGGAGTCTTATCTTTAGGTTTGGCATTCAGAGTCGGCCGGAAAATCAGCAGTTCGATTTTCTTTCCCGTTGATTCAATTTTTATGCTTTTGGATTTGTAATATTTGCTCATTGAATCACCTTGTTTACTGTTATTTATTGATTATCCATATATAAATTTCCAAAGAATGCAATTAATCTGTAAAAAGGCTGCAGAATGCCGTAAATCCATTCGCTTTTATCGAGCTCATTAAGTTTTATGTTTTCAATTACGGGATGCTCGCAATATGCCATATCAACAGACTGGCTGGTATATGATTTGAACCTTGTGCCGTTTTCAATTGAATAGAAATAATATCCCTGCTGCCCGTCGGAGGTCGAACGCATGGAATTAAGGAAAGTGATGTCACCGCCCGACATAATAAGTGCAGGCTCTGTTTTTGACGAACCATCGTGACCTGTATTAACAAATACGGCATTGCTGTCAATCGAATTCAAAAAGGATTTTCCGCCGTAAATAAACGTGTTGAATACGGTAACGCCGTTGCAGGAATTGAGCCTTATATAATCTGTATGAATTCTTGTTATGGGAATAAAAACATATTCAAACAGTTTATCCTCAGTCAAACGGGGTATACCAAGCTTTTCGTAGCCGTTTCTCGGCAGAGTGTTTGCATTTTGCAGGCAGCCCTCAATAAAAGTATTATTGCAATCGGTTAAATCAAACATCGATTCAAAGCAGCAGCCGATTACCTTTTTCACAAAAGTACCGTCGGAATTCTGAAGCTTTATTCCGCAGCTTGCAAGGGTTAATGCACAGTTGATAATATATACATCATCATATTCGCTGTAGATAACGGGGGTGGTTTTCATATATTTTCCGCTGTCATCAACGGGATTGTTGAGAGGATAATCAACTCTTATTCCGCTGATGCCCGAAGCATTGCCGCCTAAAGTTATAAGAGGTTTATCCGATGCAGCGAAACCATAATATGAAAGAATGAGAGTTCCGCTGCTGTTCTCTCTCTGACAACGGGTTGCAACAGATGATGAGCCTCTGAATTCAACACCTGCAGGAACAGTTACGGGATTTTCAAAGCGGTAAAGACCTGCAGGCAGATAAACTATTCCGCCTGTTTCTGCCGCTTCATTCAGCTTATTCTGAACCGCAACGGATGCATCGGTTTTGCCTGTTTTATCTGCTGATACAACATACAAAACTTCGGCAGGCTTTGTGTGCTTATGCTCATAATCGGGTGCAAACGCACTTGTGTCCGCATTGTAGATACGGATATTTTTGCCCTTGATTCTGCCTTCGGTTTTTACGTTTGTGAGAATCATTGCGTTTTCACCGGGGTCATATATTGCACATTCACTGCCTTCGATAACACCGTTGCTTATGCCCGTACCCCAGGAATATTTTCTTGAAATTATGTTGCCTTCGGGAATATAAATTCCGTAATCACAATCGGTTATATAAAAGTCGGTAAATTCGCCGCTGAAGGTGTATCGAGTGCCTTCTTTGACAAACATTCCGTAAAGCATATCGGAGATTCTGACATCGGCAAATTCGGGCCATTCAAGGTCGCCTATTACAAGACCGCAGCCGTTTTTGCGTGTGTATTCATCAAGCTTCTGCCTTTCGGGAGCATTAAACTCCTCGCCCGCTCCGCACCAATATTCGTTTGATATATAAAGAGTTTTAACGGTATCAACATCGGCTGAATTATGAGCATTCAGGCCCTGATAAAGGCAGGTTCCTTTTACGTTTTCAATCGTCAGCATTTCATGGCACTCATAAATACCGTTTTCGCATTCTGCACTCGCACCGATTCCTCTATAGGAATTGATAAGAGTGCAGTTTTTTATTGTCTGGAGCATATAATCGCCGTTACCGACCACATAGAAGGTGAACGGATAAGGCTTTACGTTATCAATGCTCTGGTTGGGATACCAGACGGTAAGACCCACTGCACCTGCGCTTGCACCGACAGTAAATAAAGCAGGATTCATCTTGTCGCTGCTTTCAACGTCGGCAATTATTATTGTTCCGTAGTCATCACCGACATCGGGGTCCTGATAATCACCCATCAGCGTTACAAACTGGCGGATATAAATATTGCCCGTTACTCTGTATCTGCCTGCAGGAAGCCAGACCGTACCTCCGCCGTTTGCCGCACAGTCATCAATCGCCTGCTGAATAATCGCAGTAACATCACTCTCACCGCTTGAATCGGCATCAATAACAATATCAGCTATTACGACCTCATCCGTCGGATAAACGGTTTCAATAATCTGCGGTGTATTTATTTCACCAACCGCAAAGCACGGAATAACCGTATTAAATGCGATTAAAAGGCAAAACAACGAAGAAAACAGTTTTTTCATCTTATCAGCTCCGATTTGTTAATAAAAAGATATGATGCAATAATTATAATTATCTTTCAATATTATGTCAAACATACTGTAGAATTTTATAATCATATATGATATAATCTGGTTGATGAATAACGGTGTAAAAAGCGAATGTGTTGTTACAGATGAGGGCAACGGTATCATTGAGATAAAGAACATTGCAACCGCTCCCGATTATCAAGGTAATGGTTATGCAAAAGCGACAAGGATTAAATCCCTGTCGCTTTCGTTTTATCATATACTCTTTCCCATTTCGTATGCTTCAAGCATTGCTTTGGTGTTTTTGACTTCGCCTTTTTCGTAAACACCCATACCGTAAACAATGCCCATTTCTTTTGCACCGTTTACGCAGTCGGCATAACCTCTGAAGCAATTAACTGTTGTTTCGGCGGCTTCTTCTTCGCCGTCAGCTGCAGTTACAATGTAGTAAAATTCTTTGTCTTTCACTTCAAGCCAGCGTGCAACCGTTCTGTCAATGAGAGCCTTGAGCTGTGCATCAACCGAATAGAAATAAACGGGACTTGCAAGCACAATTACGTCTGCATCAATCATTTTCTGCAGAACCTCTGCCATATCGTCTTTAATAGCGCAAGGTCCGTTTTTGCAAGCGTAGCAGGCACGGCAATAGCCTATGTTCTTTTCTGCAACACGGATTTTCTCAACCTCATTACCGGCTTCAACTGCACCCTTCATAAATTCATCGCAGAGGATGTCCGAGTTTCCGTTCTTCCGGGGACTGCCCGATAAAATCAATACTTTTTTGCTCATTTTTGTTCTCCTTTACTGATTGTTGGCTTTGATTATTTCTTCAAGAGTTATATTTTCATTTCTGTATCTTGCTTCGGGATTCTTTTCAGGGATTGTGAATTTAATCGCTTTCTGAGGACAAGCATGAACGCAGACATAGCAAGCCTGACAGTTTTTCATTGTATGAACCGCTTTCCCTTTTTCAATATTTATCGAGGCAGACGGACAAACCTTAATGCAGGTTTCACAGCCTACGCAGTTATCTTCAACCTTAAACTTTGCCCATACGGTTTCATCCTGACCCTTGACCATCATTAGATAACCCTTGTGAATCATCTTGTTTTTGAAACCTGCTTTTTCAATTCTGCACTTTTTATTATCAATATCAACTTTGATTTTTGCAAGGTTTTCGGGAATTTTCTTATCAATCGCACATTGCTCGGTCATATTAAAATTCGGCAGAAAACTATCCACCATAACTATGCTTGCGATATATTGTGCCTTTTTGCCGACGGATTTCAGATAATCATTTGCAAACTCTGCCGCACCGCCGTGCAATGCACCGTAAGTCAGTATTATATAGAAACAGTCTGTTTTAAAGGTTGCCTTTCTGACGAACTCTTTGACCATTTTAGGCATTTCATGACCGTATATCGGGCAGACAATACCGATTTTATCATCTTCAAATGTAAGACTGTCTTGCTTCATTAAGGAAACAATGGTAAAGGTCCAGTTTGGTGGTATCCAATGGAGAAAATGTATAGTCCTGATAACTGTCCATCAGATGTCGAATTAAATGCGATGAAAACAAAATTAGCAATAGAAATAGATGGATTATTATAAAGCCAATTCCAATTTGTCGAATTAACCTCCAAAAAACCATATTTATATCAAAACCGCTTCACTGCACATTACGCATAGTGAAGCGGTTTTTTGTTACATCTTCTTATTATAAAATCCGTTTGTATCGATTTTCAGAAGCTTTATAGCTTTGTTGACGAGCGATGAAAAATCGTTGCGGATCAGCTTCATAACACCCTTGATAAGCGGTGACACTCTGAATCCCGCCATTGCATTAACTGTTCCGAGATAAAAGTCATCGGGGAATCGGGCATCTTTATCTTTCGGCACGCTGTCTGCCGTTTTAAGCATCCATTCAAGAAGCTTTGAACGCATATCGGCAATAACATCTGAGTATTCGGGATTATCAATTTCGTTTGTTTCTTTGCCCTTTGAGAGGTCATAGAATTCATCGGTTTCGTAAAGGCGCATAACATATTTATAATCTTTCGTTCTTATCATAACAGCCTTTGTGTGCTGACCGTCATTCTTCTGTTGAATTCCTATTCTCGGCGCATATTCATCGGCAACAACACCGAAATAGTTTTCAACTTCTTCGGTACAATGAGGTTCGTTTATCAATCTGCCGCCCTCGCTGCAAACAAAATCACGCACCGAAACGGTCTTATCGGCTATTGTATCAACAAGTGAACGACCAAAATGAGTATATGATGCCGCTGTTTTTGTAATATCAAGAACAGTTGCGAAGAAATCAATCAACTCAACGGGATTATCATTTATGCCGCTGTCGGTCTGCATATATTCCGGCAGTTTTACGATAAGAGGAACGTTCACAAGGCAGTCGTCAAAGAGATTCTGTGCCTTTTCCGGTATGCCGTAATCAGCGGTAAAATCGCCGTGGTCGGAGAAAAAGAATATTGCCGCATTATCGTATCTGCCCGTATCCTTGAGCGCCTGAATAATTCTGCCCGTCAATTCGTCAATCCTTGCACATTGGGCGAGATATGTCTTTCGGAGTGCGGTTATATTATTGGCATCCCAATCGGCAATTCCGAGTGCATCGCAAAGCTCATACTGCATTGACGGCTTTTTATCTTCAGGTTTTGACGGTGCTTTTGCAGGCGGAATTTTTGATTCATCAATCAAATCAAGAAATCTTTTTTCAGCGTGATACGGCGGATGAGGATTGTTAAGACCGAGAAAAGCAAAAATCGGTTCATTCGGTTTCGCTTTTCTGATTAAATCTTCACAGCCTTTTGTCCAAACCCAATCATTATCGTGGCACATACCGTCAGCTTCAACATTGGTTATTTCACCTCTGTAAAAACTGAGATATCTCTTATCTCCCTTTTCGCCTCTGCCCTCATCCTTCGGTTTCTTGCCGCATTTGTTAAAGATTTCGCTTGTGCACTCTTTAAGCCACTTTGTCTGCTGACCTGCAAGGCAATCGCCTCTGCCGCTTGTCCAGACGTAGTATCCGCTGTTTTTGAGTATACGGTAGAGATTATCTTCGCCCTGACGGAGCAGATAACTCATCGTTCGGTGTCCGTTTGTGTGCGGATAAGTACCCGTCATAAACGAGCATCTTGACGGCACACACACAGGATTCTGACAGAAAGCGTTGCTGAAACTGACACCTTCATCGGCGAGAGAATCAAGATTCGGAGTGTATGAAGCAAGGTTGCCGAGATGATGCAGAGAATCTGCCCTCATCTGATCGGGGTTGATTACAATAATATCGGGTTTATTCATTGTTTTCACCGATTTCCTCAAGATTTACACCACGGGTTTCCTTGGCTTTCAGCATAAGAATAATAATTCCGATAATCATACCGGGAACAACGGTGCAGAAGCAAATCATACCGATTGCCTCATCGCCGAGAATATTCGATAAAACCATATTGATCAGCATTCCGATTGCATAAATAACACCCGTTATAATAGGTCTTACCGTTGCAATGGAAACACGGATTCCCGTAGGTGCGGATTCCGAACACATAAGAGTTATCATATCACCCGTTGCCCAATAGCTGCCGACTGCGGCACCGCAGAAGAAGCCGACAAGGTATTCATCCCAACTGTTTCTTGAGCCGAAATAGAAAAGCAAATATGTAATAAGCATAAAGCTTGTCATAACGATTACGGTTGTTTTTCTGCCGAATTTATCGGCTATAAATCCCGTTATAAGCTGGAATGAAGCCGAGCCGAAGCTGAAGAGCATAAGTGCTTTTGAAACAGCTTTGACCGCCATTGCGTTTGCCGTTTCAAAATCCATACCGTTTGCAAGATATTCCTGCATAAAGCCGTAGTTCATAATGGTTTCGTAATACTGAGTTATCAGCATACCGAACATCAGAAATCCGCCTGCGATCATAACGAAAAGCATTTGTTTATTTTTAAAGCAATATCTCAATGCGTTTGCAAAGCCGCCCTGGGAGCCGTCTTCTTTTGATTTAAGGATTGTTTCTGTTTCGGGAGATGTAAGCTGTCTTATGCGGTTTTTGATAAAAACATCGCTTTCACGCACAGTAAAGAATGCAAATATGCCTGCACCGAGAGCAATGATTGCAGGTATCATATAAACATATCTCCAGCCCGAAAGATCGGTTTCGGTAATAAAAGTCTGACGCAGATACGGAATAAGGAAAATTGCAAGAGTTGCAACGGATTTGATTACGGAATATATTTTTGCACGGTGCTGCGGCGGTGCACATTCCTGAATATAAACCGCCTGCATATCATGCGGAATAAAGAACTGTATTATAAATGCACCGATAAGATATACGGGAATGTTAGTTGCGATTGAAACAAACAGCAGACCAAGCCCCATTCCGAGAGTGTTGATAATAAGGAATATTCTTCTGCCGAATTTATCGGAAAGCGGTTTATAAATAAATGCAACCACAGAGCCCACGGTTGCAACCGTACCGAAGGCAGACATTCTTGCAACCGCAACGTCTGCACCGAAAACGGGTGCAAAAATTTGCGATGCAATAACCGTCTGCATCTGAATGCCGATTTGTGATGCGATTTCATCAGCCATATAAATAACCGCAATCACAAACATAAAATAAGCAAGATAACCTCTGCCCTTGGGCTTTGCAAGTTGCTTATTGAGCCTTTCAAGCTCCTTACGACTTTTTTCATTCAGTGTTTTCTGCACAAAATCACTTCCTATAATTCTGATTGCTAAAATTATATCACACCAAATTTAAAAGAGCAACACTTTAAAACTGTTGCTTTTTAATCATAATCAATGATATAATCTGAAAAAAGAACTAACATTCGGGAAAGAGAAAAAGGAGGAAAAACAATGATCAGCACAGAGAAAAAATCTTTATGGCAAAAAATTCTGATTATCCTTGTCGGCGGACTTCTTCTCGGATTTTTGTGGCGTCTGCGCGGTTCACGAGGCTGGGGTTCGGAAGCAGGTGTTTTCAATGTGGGGTTCGTTTATTTGCTTTTTATCACAACAGTAATGGGAGACCGCAAAAAACTTGATTTGGGGTGGCTTTCCTTAACGGCTATGTCATTTATTCTGACCGTGCCCAGTTGGGGAACAATAAATACTCAGATAACGGGCGTTATCCGTGAAAGCGAAGTTGAAGGTGCAGAGCATATCTTCAGGTATATATCGCCTTTATCGGGTGCATTTGTTATGTGTTGCGTCGGCTTCGGTGTGGCAGGTCTGTTCGGAGTTTTGCTCGGCAGAGGTTTCAGTTCTCATCAATGGAAAGTAAAAGATTTCATAGTCGTTATCGGTGCATTCCTGATTTTTGACGTTATTTCAAAAGCGAGTCTTTCGCATTGGATTGTGCAACTCATTCAACCTGAAGCGGTTGATATGTTTGAAGAAGGTCTTAAAACCGAAGGTATAGAAAGCTCGGCATACAAGGTGTTTATGCAGCACTTTGCGGATATTTCCTGGAGCAAAAAAATTATCGGCGGCAGAAATTATTTCTCAGAAATCCAGGCTGTTTCATCTGCAATCAGAGCTTTGGGCGCAATTCTTGCCGCAAGATTCATTGTCAAAGATAAGGTTGCCGCAAGGGTTGGTGTTCTTATTTGCGGTGCATTCGGTTTATCAATAACGGTATCCGATTTATTTTTCTGGTTCACAAAAGGCGGTTACCGTCAACTCGGAACACCGTATGAAGAATGCTTTATTTACGCATGGTCTTGCTGGGAATATTTCACGGGATTTATTGCAGGTATCATAATCACCGCAGTTTTGATATCTTTGAAAAAAAGCGAGGATGTTCCCGAAATTGCATTTTCTAAAATTCCCGAAAAACCGAAGAAAATTCTTATATTCATTGCAGGTTTTATAGGCACAATAGGTGTGAACCTTGTCCGTCCCATAGCAAGACGTTTTGACAGTTCGGATACAGTGCAGATAATTGCAATATCCGTAGCGGTTATTCTGACCGCAATACTCATAGCGTTGCTGACACAAAAAGGTGGCATCAACGCAGAAAAGACCGGTATGGAATGGCTTGCAAGAATTTTGCTTCCCATATTTGTTGCATTTATGTTTTTATCATATTTCTTTGTTGCTTCAGCGGAACACAGAGCAATAGTTGAAATAAACACATTACACAATATTCTCCTTATTATTTCGGCCTTATCGGTGCTTACATATTCTTTTGTGTTACTGAAAAAAGCAAAAACAATCGTTTAGTTTTGTAAATAAGAATTCAACAACCACCTCACCGCAAAAATGCAGTGAGGTGGTTATCTGTTATCTGTATTCTTCTGTTCTTATGATTTCGCCCATACCGTTCTGAAGATTGTTTTTATCTTCGCAATATCTGAGAGTTGTTCCCTCTTTTACATATATCGGTAAGGTTCTGAGGTCAACCTTTCGTGAAATCCACATTCCGTTTGTACGGATTTTCTACAATACGCAATTTTAACATCGCTTTCAAAAAACATTTCGGTTATACGCCAAAAAAATTAAATTAAACAAATTCCAATTTGTTAAATTGAAATTATAAAAGCACCAGTCTGAAAACTGTTGCTTTTTTCTTTGTTTGAATGGTATAATCAAATCGACATATTAGAATTTGTAGAGGTGCTTTATGAGAAAAGAAATTGATATAAATGCTTGGGACAGAAAAGAGCATTTTGAGTTTTATTCAAACATTGCAACACCGCATTACTGCGTCGCATTCAATATTGACATAACCAATCTGCTTGCATTTACAAGAAAAAACAAGATTTCGTTCTATTATTCGCTGATATATCTTTGCACTCAATCAATTAACGAAATTGACGAATTTCTGCTTGAAACAGAGGATAACAAAGTCTTTAAAATTGACCGACGTGTGCCTTGTTTCACAGATTTAAAAAAGGGTGCAACAAGCTTTCATATGGTGTCGCTTTCTTGTGACGGAGATATTATTGAATTTGCAACGAATGCCCGAATGGAAAGTGAAAACAATCCTCTGTCTGTATATTCTCTCGGCGGATTAAGAGAATCGCAGATTGTCTTTTCGTGCATCCCTTGGGCGGATATTACAATGTGTTCAAACGAGCGTGATTACACCGACCCGAAGCTCAAAGATGATACAGCACCGATTCTTGTATGGGGTAAATACACGGAACAAAACGGCAAGTATATTATCAATATGACTCTTGACGTGAACCACCGTTTTATTGACGGTTATTTTGTTGGTCAGTTTGTGCAGAAGCTTGAAGAGAAAATCTCAGAGCTTAATTGAGTTCGACAAATTAGAATTTGTGGTGAATATATGAACGGTGTGAATAAAACATTATATATTCCTTTGTACGGCAAAGCATATGTGAGCAAAAAGGGGATATTTCTTGAAGATAAAAAAGCGGAAGAAATCTGGGAAGCAGAAGGCTTTTCGCTCAAGGGAAAATCCAAGTCGAAGTGGCTTGCATACTATATGGGAGTTCGCTCTGCCGTTTTTGATGAATGGTTAAAGCAACAAATAGAAGACGCACCAAATGCAGTTGTTATTCATATCGGTTGCGGAATGGATAGCCGCATCATAAGAGTTAAAGCTGAAAATCATATGTGGTACGACGTGGATTTTTCAGAAGTTATTGAAGAAAGAAAACGATACTATGCCGAATCGGATAATTACAAAATGATTGCAGGAGATGCAAGAGATTGCGGTTGGTTGACAGCTGTTAAGGAAAAGGAAGCTGCAATTGTTGTTATGGAAGGCGTGAGTATGTACTTGACTGTTGATGAAATGCAAAATCTGGCAGATAGTCTGTGTGCTCATTTTGAAAACCTTGCGCTTTTTGTGGACGCTTATACTTCTTTTTCTGCTAAAATGTCAAAACGAAGAAACCCGGTAAAGGATGTAGGCGTAATCGAGGTTTATGGTATAGATAACCCGCAAGCATATCAAAGCGATGAACTTGTTTTTGTGAAAGAACACACAATGATACCTCAAAAATACGTAGACGAATTGAAAGGATTTGAAAGATTTATTTTCGCAAAACTTTATGCAGGCAGCTTCTCAAAAAAGCTGTATCGCTTATTTGAATACAAGAAATAATAACTGACAAATTCCAATTTGTCAAATTACACTCACAAAAATACTGAACCACCTCTTATCGGTGCTTTCTGCATCAATTGAGGTGGTTTTATAGGTTCGGCTCTTTCCTCTTCCGATTGAGTGGAATTCAAACTGAAAAAGGGAACCTTTTACTTCCGATGCAGGTGTTCAGTTTAATGCGGCATATATTCAGAGAAAAGGCGATCTTATCACAGACATGGCCAAAAATCTTGCCGCCTAAGAGAAAGCAAGAACCACATACGACAACATTCTGCGTCTGGTTGATGACCCTGATGTTAGGGAACCAATCAAATTCCTGCGTGCAAGAGAAATTGTTCATTTTCAGCGCTTCGGCGAAGGTTTGCGCCTTGCAACGGATAAGC
>JAZNPT010000006.1:0-17015 GCA_045589815.1 Acutalibacteraceae bacterium | reverse complement strand
ATTGAACGAGGATTAAGATATGAGCGAAATCATAAGTGGAAAGATAGTTTCTGCACAAGTAAAAGATAGAGTGCGTTCACAGGCTCTTGCAATGAAAGAAAACGGTCAAGAAATTGGTCTTGCTGTAATTATTGTTGGTGATAATCCTGCTTCCAGAGTTTATGTTGATGGCAAAAAGAAAGATTGCGAAGAAGTTGGATTTGTATCTCGCGAATACGCATTAAGCGCTGATACAACTCAAGAAGAATTGATTAAGCTTGTGAAAAAACTCAATGATGATAATTCTATTCATGGTATTCTTGTTCAGCTGCCTTTGCCTGCACAAATTGACGAAAATGCTGTTATAAATACAATTTCACCCGATAAGGATGTTGATGCATTTCACGCCATAAACGTCGGTAAGATTATGATAGGTGATTATTCCTTTTTACCTTGCACACCCGCAGGTGTAATGGAACTTATACATAGCACAAATGTGGATGTTTGCCGCAAAAACTGTGTTGTAATCGGCAGAAGCAATATTGTTGGAAAGCCAATGGCAATGCTTCTTTTACACGAAAACGGTACTGTTACGATATGCCACTCAAAAACAAATGGTTTAAAGGATATTTGTAAAAACGCTGATATTCTTGTTGCCGCTGTTGGCAGAGCAAAATTTGTAACTGCCGATATGGTTAAACCCGGTGCGGTTGTTATTGATGTTGGCATGAACAGAAACGAAGAAGGCAAGCTTTGCGGCGACGTTGATTTTGATGAGGTTAAAGAAAAGGCTTCATTTATAACTCCCGTGCCAGGCGGAGTCGGACCGATGACAATTGCAATGCTGATGAGAAACACACTCACGGCAGCTGACATACAAAACAGATAAACCAAGGAGGAAAAATAATGGCAAAGAAACTTTACAGAAGCAAAACGGACAAAAAGCTTTTGGGTGTTTTGGGCGGCTTTGCAAAATATTTCAACATAGATGCAACCATTTTGAGAATCATTTATGTTCTGCTTGCGGTTTTTGCGATAGGAAGCCCGATATTAATTTATCTTATTTTGGCTCTTGTAATGCCCGAGGAGCCTGAAAATCCCGAGTATCAGCAGGCAAATTATGAGCCTGTTGACGGCAACCAAAACTAATTTTAAAAACAGTAAAAAAACATTTGACAACACTTGCATGATGTGTTATAATTCTTCATGCCGCATATTCGGGGCGGGTGAGTTATGCCCAAAAACAGATTTTCTGTGCCTCCGGTAACCCACTTATAAGAGTTACAGAATAGCGAGTCTTAAAGAAAAGGATGATATTCCGAATGTACGCAATTATCGAAACAGGCGGCAAGCAGTACAAGGTTGAAGCCGGCGATGTTATCTACATCGAAAAGCTTGGCGCTGAAGAAGCAAGCGAGTACACCTTTGACAAGGTTATCGCTGTCGGAACCGATGACGGTATCACCGTTGGTGCTCCCTATGTTGCAGGAGCAAGCGTTTCCGCAAAGGTTGTTAAGAACGGCAAGGCAAAGAAAATTACCGTTATGACCTACAAGCCCAAGAAGAACTCAAAGAGAAAGATGGGCCACAGACAGCCTTACACCAAGGTTGAAATCTCTGCAATCAACGCATAAGTTTTTGTCCCATGATCAGGGTCAAATTCTTAATCGGAAACAGACAGCTTAAAGGCTTTGAAATAAGCGGTCACGCAATGTTTGCCGAAAGCGGCAAAGATATAATCTGCGCTGCGGTTTCCTCGGCGGCCTATATGGCAGCAAACACGATAACCGATGTTATCGGAGCCGATGCCGAATCAAAGGCAGAGGATGGCGCAATGAGCGTAACCCTTAATCAGACCGATGAACTGACTGAAGCGGTTCTCAAGGGTCTGGAGCTTCATTTAACGGAGCTTTCAAAGCAGTATCCCGAAAACATCAAAATAATCTACGGAGGTGTAAAGAATGCTTAAGATAAATGTTCAGCTTTTCGCTCATAAAAAAGGTATGGGTTCAACCCGTAACGGCCGTGATTCAGAGTCCAAGAGACTCGGCGCAAAGAGAGCAGACGGCCAGTTTGTTCTTGCAGGCAACATCCTTGTAAAGCAGAGAGGCACTCACATCCATCCCGGCAACAATGTTGGCAAGGGCTCTGATGATACTCTCTTCGCACTCATCGACGGAACAGTTAAGTTCGAGCGTATGGGTAAGGACCGCAAGAAGGTCAGCGTTTACGCTGTTGAGCAGTAATTTACAAAATTAAGCCACCCATACAGGGTGGCTTTTTTGCTGCAATATAAATAAAAAAGCAGCCTGAAGTTAATCAGCTTCGGGCTGCTTTAATGTTTTAAGATACTCAATATCTTTTTTTGTTAATTCTGCTTTTTCAAGCATATCAGGACGGCGCTCAAGAGTACGCTTAAGGCTTTGCTCACGCTGCCATTTTTGAATGTTTGCATGGTGACCTGATATCAGAACATCAGGAACTTTTTCTCCGTGCCATTCATAAGGTCTGGTGTATTGCGGATGTTCGAGCAATCCCGAATAATGGCTTTCGAGTGTGAAAGCATCCTCGTTGGCAAGCACACCGGGCAGCATGCGAGCAATGCTGTCTGCAAGAACAAGGGCAGGCAACTCTCCGCCTGTTAAAACATAGTCACCGATTGATATTTCCTCATCAACGATTTCGTCAATAATGCGTTGATCAATGCCCTCATAGTGCCCGCAAAGAAGGGCTATGTTATCAAGCTCGGAAAGCTCTTTGACACGCTCCTGAGTAAGAGTCTTGCCTTGAGGTGAAAGATATATCAAGTGCGGCTTTACGCCTGTTTCTTCGCAAAGAGAGGCATAGCAATCGTATATCGGCTGAGTCTGCATTATCATTCCCGTACCGCCGCCGTAAGGTGCATCATCAACACGATTGTGCTTATCAAGAGTATAATCGCGAATGTTTCTGCAATTTATTTCAATGCAGTCATTGGCGCGTGCTCTGCCGATAATGCTTTCTCCAAGAACATTTTCACACATTTCGGGGAAAAGCGTTAAAATATCAATCCTCATCGTCAAAAATACCTTTCAGAGGTCTTATAACAACTCGGTCTGAGGCGACATCTGTTTCAATAACAACATCGGGGATGGCAGGGATTAAATACTCCTTGCCTTCTTTGTTTGTTATGTGCCAAACATCGTTTGCGCCTGTTGCGCTGACATCGCTCAAAGTGCCGTAAACCTTTTCAGGGCTGTCTGCATCATAAACAGTGCAGCCTATCAGCTCCGCAATGAAAAATCTTCCTTCGGGAAGCTTTGCATCGCTGCGTTTCATGAAAAGTATCTTACCTCGCATGCGTTGAGCCTTCTCCACCGAGTCAACGCCTTCAATTGTGAGCAAAACAATGTTGCTGTGCGGCCTCGCATTTTTTATATGCGCCGCACAGCCTCCATTGCTGTCATAGTATAAAGTTTTGAATTTGGATGCAAAATCGGGGGAGTCGCACCACGGGTTAAGCCTGAGTTCACCTCTGACACCGTGTGTGCCGACTATTTCACCGATTTCAAGATATTCCTTAATCAATTTCTACAACTACCCTTGCATTCTGGCGAGTTGCGGCTGCACGCATAACTGTGCGGATTGCCTTTGCAATTCTGCCCTGCTTGCCGATAACTCTGCCCATATCGTTATCGCCTACATGGAGATGATAAACAACGGTGCCGTCCTCGGCAGGCTCGTCAACAGTAACGCTGACTGCTGCGGGGTCATCAACAAGACCCTGTGCAATGCTGACAAGTAAATCCTTCATAAAATTAACCTCTTAACGGATTAAAGAACGCCTTCTTTTTTGAGAAGAGCCTTCACTGTATCTGTGGGCTGAGCGCCGTTAGCAATCCACTGCTTTGCTTTTTCAGCATCTACTTTAACCTCTGTGGGAGTAGCAACGGGATTGTAGGTGCCGATTTCTTCGATGAATCTGCCGTCACGGGGATATCTTGAATCCGCAACAACGATACGATAGAAAGGAGCTTTCTTTGCGCCCATACGGCGAAGTCTGATTTTTACTGCCATGATAAATTCCTCCAAAAAATAATATATTAATTTAATTATATATAATGTATCAGCAAAGCTGGATTACATTCCGAACTGTGAAGGGTCAAAGCCTGCAGGCATTCTTAATTTTTGCTTCCTGCGGCGTTTTCCGCCTTTTTTGCCGCCGAGCTGTTTAAACATTTTCTGCATCTGCCTGAATTGATTGAGAAGCCTGTTAACTTCTTCAATGGTCTGGCCGCAGCCGGCTGCAATTCTTTTTTTGCGTGAGGGGTTAATGATGTCGGGATTTGTGCGCTCCTTTTCCGTCATGGAAAGGATGATTGCCTTCATGCGGTCAAATTTGCGCTCATCAACCTCGATATCCTTGGCTTTATTGCCGATTCCGGGAATAAGAGCCAGCGTATCCTGCAACGAACCCATTTTGCGAATCTGCTCAAACTGGTCAAGCAAATCGTTGAGGTCGAATTTATTTTGCATGAGCTTTTTTTCAAGCTCTTCTGCTTTTTTCTCGTCAATGGCCATCTCCGCTTTTTCAATAAGCGAAAGAACATCGCCCATGCCGAGAATTCTTGAAGCCATTCTGTCCGGATGGAAAACATCAAGGTTTTCAAGTTTTTCACCCATACCGACAAACTTAATCGGTTTGCCCGTAACAGCTCTTGCTGAAAGTGCGGCACCGCCTCTTGTGTCACCGTCCAGCTTGGTGAGGATAAGACCGTCAATTCCGAGCGCTTCATCAAACGAAGTGGCAACATTAACTGCATCCTGACCGGTCATAGCGTCAACAACGAGAAGAATTTCGTGGGGCTTAACTTCAGCTTTAACGGCTTTAAGCTCGTTCATAAGTTCTTCGTCAACATGAAGACGGCCTGCCGTATCGAGAATAACATAATCGTAGCCGTGTTCTTTTGAGTAGGCAATAGCTTCCTTGGCTATGGTTACGGGATTGGTTTGACCCATCTCGAAAACAGGAGCGCCTACTTGTTCGCCGACAACCTGAAGCTGTTTGATAGCAGCGGGTCTGTAAATGTCGCATGCAACAAGAAGGGGGCGGTGATTGTCTTTTTTCAGCATAAGCGCAAGCTTTGCGCAATGGGTTGTTTTACCTGAGCCTTGGAGACCGCACATAAGGATAACTGTTGGCGGATGGCTTGCATAAGCAAGGCGGCTTTTGGTTCCGCCCATAAGGCTTATGAGCTCCTCTTTGACGATTTTAATAACCATCTGAGAGGGGGTAAGGCTTTCCATAACCTTTTCGCCGATTGCTTTTTCGGTTACGGTATTTGTGAAATCCTTGGCAACTTTGTAGTTAACGTCGGCTTCAAGCAGAGCCATGCGAACCTCGCGCATTGCGCTTCTGACATCCGATTCGGTAAGGCTGCCCTTGCTTCTCAGATTTTTAAATGCAGATTCAAGTCTGTCTGAAAGACCTTCAAATGCCAATTTTTTCACCTCTTATACATATTAATAAAGTGCAGCATATCTCAGCTTTCGAGCATTGTCATTGCTGCGGCTTTGATACGCACGCTGTAGTCGTTAATCTCTTTTGAAAGGCTGTGGCGAAGGTTGTGCTCCGCAATCAAAGTTGAATATTCAATGATTTCATTGAGCCCCTGACGCATTTCTTCAAAGCGTTTTGCCATGCCAAGGCGGCTTTCCATATCCTGAAGCTGGGTTTCGGCTCTTTTGATTGCATCGCGGACACCCTGCCTTGTTATGCCCTCATTTTCTGCAATTTCAGAGAGAGAAAGGTCGTCGTTGTAGTAATATTCCAAAAAATCGCGTTGCTTTGCTGTGAGCATCTCGCCGTAAAAATCAATAAGAACGGCAATCTCATAATTTTTTGCCATATATGACCCTCCCTTCTCTTGGATTAAACACAAAAATAGCGGCCTTTTTCATCGCATTTCAGCGCTGAAAAATAACCGACCTGTAAAGTTTCTTTGCTTTACAGGTCGATATTATACTAAAAATATTAAGCATTGTCAAGAGGAATTTTGAAAGGAAATTCACACTTTTTCCACTTTTTAATCACTTTATTTATAAAAACGAGTGGAAAAGTCTGTAATTTGTGGGAAAATTCATTGAACCATACTATATATATCCACTTTTTAACAAACATAAAGTGGAAAACTTTTTCACACGCAGCCGGTGTTTAGTGATTGTAAAGTTTACTTGCTTTACAAATGTTATTTTAAAGTGACTATTGTAACGCCGTCTTCGCCTTCGCCGTAAGCTCCCAAACGGCTGGTTTTAACATAGGGTGAAGCTTTAAGATAGCGAGTAACGGCTGTTCTTAGCGCTCCTGTGCCTTTTCCGTGAACAACGGTGAATTCGTTCAGCCCCGTTCTTAGCCCTTGGTCAATGAAACGGTCAAGCTCAATGAGGCATTCGTCAACCGTCATTCCGCGCAAGTCAAGCCTTGTTGAGGCTGCCAGATTTAAGCGGCTTTCGCCTTGAAACGATGAGGATGATTTCTTCTCTTTTTTCTTAGGTGCATTTTCGCAAAGGCGAAGATTTGCAAGCTTAACTCTTGTTTTAATGGATCCTGCCTGAACCTCAACATTACCGTTTTTATCGGCGGGGGAGAGAACTTTTGCACTTTTGCCGATATCGCGGATGATGACCGTGTCGCCAGCAATGAGTGCACGTGGGAGAACATAGTCTTTATCGTTATCCTCAATGCCGATAACAGGGTCTGCGGCAGAATCAATGGACTCAATGCCTTTTTTAACAGCGGCTTTTGCTCGCCTTGCAAGCTCAGCTGCATCCTTGGTTTTTTGCTGCTCTTTTTTGAGTTTATCAATTTCCTGAAGAAGTGAATATGCTTCTCTTTTTGCCTGCTCAACAACACGCAGAGCCTGTGAACGAGCTTTTTCCATTTCCTGTTCGCGGAGCTTTGTTATTTCTTCACGGAGTTTTTCTGCATTTGCTTTTTCTTTATCCGCCTTTTCGGAAAGCTGCTTTGCTCTGTCATACTCGTCCTCCATGCGTCGTCTTGTTTCCTCAAGGCGGTCAACAACATTTTCAAATTCCTTGTTTTCGCTGGAAACAAGGTCGCTTGCACGGTTGATTACGCTTATATCGAGTCCAAGCTTTTCGCTGATTGCAAGGGCATTTGACTTGCCGGGAACACCGATAAGCAGGCGGTATGTGGGTCGAAGGGAAACAATATCAAATTCGCAGCATCCGTTTTCAACCCTCGGAGTTTCCAAAGCATAAGCTTTCAGCTCTGCATAGTGGGTTGTTGCGGCGATTTTTGCGCCTTTAAAGTGGAGTGCTTCAAGAATAGCCATCGCAAGAGCGGCGCCTTCAACAGGGTCGGTTCCTGCTCCGAGCTCGTCAATCAAAATAAGGCTTCTGTCGTCGGCCTCATTGAAAATGCTGATAATATTGGTCATGTGTGCCGAAAAGGTTGAGAGCGACTGCTCAATGGATTGCTCATCGCCTATATCGGAAAGTATTTTGTCAAAAACAGAAATTTCGCTCAGGTCGCCTGCCGGTATCATAAGGCCGCACATTGCCATCATGGAAAGCAAGCCGAGCGTTTTGATTGAAACGGTTTTGCCGCCGGTGTTGGGGCCTGTGATGACAAGGGTATCAAAGTCTGAACCGAGCATGATATCAACGGGAACAACCTTCTTGGGGTCAATCAGAGGATGCCGTGCGGCACGCAGATTTATTATTCCCTTGTCATTTAAAACAGGCGGGCAGCCTTTGATTTTGTATGCATACTGTGCTTTTGCAAAAATCAGATTCAGTTCAAGAGCGCATTCATAGCTGTTTTTGATGCTTTGAGCAAAGTCACCTGCGCTTGCGGAAAGCTCGGCAAGAATGCGTTCGATTTCTTCGCGTTCCTTTGTTTGAAGAACACGGATTTCATTGTTAGCCTCAACAACCGCCATCGGCTCAATAAAAACGGTTGCGCCGCTTGATGATGTGTCATGCACAAGGCCTGCGATTTCGCCTCTGTGTTCGCTCTTGACAGGGACAACATATCTGCCGTTACGTTGGGTTATGATGTTTTCCTGCAAATATTTTGAATGGGACTGAGAACGAGCAAACTTTTCGAGCTGTTCTCTTATTTTTGATTCCTGAACGCGGATTTTGCGCCTGATTGCGGCAAGCGTGGGGGACGCGTTATCCGAAATTTCCTCTTCTGAAATAATTGCATTGAAAATAGATGTTTCAAGAAATTTGTTTGGCACCAATGCATTGAAAAGGGTATCGAGAACGCTCTCAACCCCTGCATTTGATGCCCTCCATTGCGATAGAGTGCGAATGACTCTCAGAACTCCGCCGATATCAAGCAGTTCTTTTGTGTTGAGAACGCTGCCTGCGTTAGCGCGGCTGAGAGCGTTGTTAACATTCTTCAGTCCGCCGAACGAGGGACCACCGAAGCGGGCCAAAAGCATGTGAGCATCAACGGTTTGGTTAAGCGAGGCCCTTGCAAGGTCAAGGTTAGGTTCAGGCTTCAGGTGCATAGCGTTATAGCGTGCATCATCACAGCTTGTAAATTCCGCAAGCCTTTCCAAAACCTTATCAAATTCAAGTGACTTTGCATGCTTATCAAATGAATTCATTACAAATTTAACTCCTTGTGGAATACAAATAAAAACTTAATCTTCTTCAAGATTTTCTTCGGTTGTTTCTTCGTCGTCAGTCGGTTCTGTTGTAACGATTTCGCCGTTTTCATCGGTAACAGCTTCTTCGGTTATCGGTTCACCGTTTTCGTCGGTTGCGGGAACAGTTGAAGATGTTTCCGTGATTTCCGTTGCGGGCGCAAGCGTGGTTGCTTCCGTTTCGGGGGCACGGGTGGAATTTGTTGTTCCGATAATCTCCTGACCGTCAACAGACTGAATGGAAGAAACATACATTCCGCCGCTGCGTTCACGCAGGGTTATTTTCATATATTTATCGGGTTCTGGAGTTTTGTATTCTCCGCCTTCAAGCTGAACCCATGCAAGGTTGCTGATGTAACCAACGCTGAGTATAACCGAGCTTCCCTGCTTTTCTATGTCATAAACCTTGGGTGTATAGGCGGATTCAACACCCGTAACGGGGAGAATATAGCTTTTGAGTGCGGCATCATAGGTTATTTCATATTCGCTCATGTCGATTGACGAATGAAGAGAGGCGAGGTCAATTTCTGTTCCGAAAAGGCTTACAAAATATTTTTCAATATCTTCCTGCGGAACAAGAATTCCGAAGGTTTCTCCCTGCGAATATGGGTATTTATCCGCACCTTCATCGCTCATGAGCAAGGCCCAGACTGCGCTGTTGAGAAGCTGGGAAATATCCGCCTGAGTCAAATCGTCAAACGGGTCGGGGTCAAACATAACAACGGGTGTGAGCATTTTTTCATATTCCGCCTTTTGAGCGGTTTTATCCGTTAAACTGCGGATTGTGTCAGTTGCAAATCCGATGACGGTTATCAGTCCTATAACGGCAAGAATGCTTGCGATGATGCCAACGGGAAAAGCAAGCTTGTTTTTGCCGCCGTTATTTTTCTTTGCCAATTCAATGACCTCCAATTTATCTTATCTGTCCGTTGCCGCTGATTACATATTTGGAGCTGACTATATGAGCAACGCCAAGAGGGCCTCTTGCATGAAGCTTCTGTGTGGAAATTCCGATTTCTGCCCCGAAGCCGAATTCGCCGCCGTCGGTGAATCTTGTTGAAGCGTTAACATAAACGGCGGCAGCATCAACCTCAGCCTTAAATTTCTCGGCGGCTGTATAGCTGTCGGTTACAATGGCTTCGCTGTGACCAGTGCCGTATTGTGATATGTGTGCAATTGCTTGGTCAATATCTTCAACAACTTTTACGCTGATTTTATAATCAAGATATTCTGTTGCCCAGTCCTCATCTGCTGCGGGAACGGCATAGGGAAGAATTTCGCAAACTGCTTCATCGCCTCTGATTTCAACATTTTTTTCTTTGAGTTTTTCGCCGATTGAAATGAGTGCAAGTTCAGCGATATCCTTGTGAACAAGCAGGCTTTCGCATGCATTGCACACCGACACTCTTGAAGCCTTTGCGTTTGCAACAATATCGGCGGCCATGTTGATATCTGCATCGCAGTCAACATAAATATGGCAGTTGCCGACACCTGTTTCAATAACGGGAACGGTTGCGTTTTCAACAACGGAGCGTATAAGACCTGCACCGCCTCTGGGAATAAGCAGGTCAACATAGCCGTTAAGGCGCATAAGTTCGGTTGCTGCCTGCCTTGAAATGTTTTCTATAAGTATTATGCAGTCCTCAGGAAGCCCCGAATCGGCCAAAGCGGAACGCATGATTGCGGCAATTGCTTTGTTGGAGTTGATTGCTTCTTTGCCGCCTTTAAGAATAACGGAATTGCCTGCCTTAAGGCAGATTGCGGCAGCATCGGCGGTAACGTTGGGCCTTGCTTCAAAAATAACCGCAACAACGCCCATGGGGACGGAAACTTTTTCTATTTTTAATCCGTTTGGTCTTGTTTCGCCCCAAAGAACTTTGCCTACAGGGTTTTCACTTGCCGCAACCTGACGCAAGCCCTGCGCCATGCCGGAAATGCGGTCGTGAGTAAGGGTAAGGCGGTCAATCAAAGCCTGCGAAATACCGGCATCTGCAGCCGTGCGGATATCCTTTGAGTTTTCTTCAAGAATATATTGAGAATTCTTTTCAAGAGCGGATGCGATAGCAATAAGAGCTTTGTCCGTAACCGCTCCGCCTGCCTTGGCAAGAATTCTCTGCGCCGCTTTTGAACGGGCGCCTATGTTAATCATTTCGTTCATTTTGTTCACCTCAATGCTTTGAAAAGAGTGCCAATCTGTCTGCCGTCAAGCAGCTTATATATTTCTTCGGGGTCTGAGCCGTTCATAACAACGGTGTTGATGCCTGCTTCGGTTGCAATCTGAGCCGCATGGAGCTTTGTTATCATGCCGCCCGTGCCGCGGTTTGTGCCGCTGCCGCCGGCAAGAGCAAGAATATCGTCGGTTATTTTATCAACGCTGTGGATGAGAAAGGCATTTTCATCCTCTCTGGGATTTGCGCTGAAAAGGCCGTCGATATCGGTCAAAATTATAAGTGTGTCCGCATCAACGATTTCCGCAACGTGTGCCGAAAGGCTGTCATTATCGCCGAAAACAATTTCGTCAACCGCAACGCTGTCATTCTCGTTAACAATAGGTATAGCGCCGTATTCAAACAGCTTCATGAAAGAATTGTGAAGGTTGCGGTGCCTTTCTTCATCTTCAAAGTCATCCTTTGTAACCAAAAGCTGGCCTGTTATGTTGCCGTATTCCCCGAAAAATTTATCATAAAGGAACATAAGCTCACATTGACCGACTGTTGCAGCCGCCTGTCTGCCCGGTGTATCTTTGGGCCTTTCTTTGAGGCCGAGTTTTCCTACGCCCACTCCGATTGCGCCTGATGTTACAAGAACGATTTCAATTCCTGCATTTTTGAGGTCGCTCAGAACCTGGGCAAGCTTTGACATGCGGCGGATATTTATTTTGCCTGTGTCATAAGTCAGCGTTGAAGTGCCGACTTTAACAACAAGGCGTTTCACATCATTTTTATTAATCATTTTTGCTACTTCCTGTTTTTAAGATTTCTTTATATGCCTTTTCGCTGCGTACTTTGCCCGCAACGCATAATGATATTTTGGATAAATCGAGTATTTCTGCAGAAATACTGCGAATTTCTTCAAGCGTTACGGCACGGATTCTGTTAATTATATCATCTTCCGGAGTAACTTTGTTATAGAGCAAAACATTTCTGCCGTTGCGTGAGGCACGTGCCGAAACGTTTTCAAGATTCATAACAAAGCTTGCAACGGACTGTTCCTTTGCTCTTGCAAGCTCTTTTTCCGTAACACTTTCTGAAAATTCGGAAATGATTTTTAATGCTTCAGAAACAGCTTTTTTCTCCGATTTTTCGCTAAGTCCCATGCAGACGGTGAAAATTCCGGTTTTTAAATATGAAACGACTGCGCTGTCAACGGAATAAACCAAACCAAGCTTTTCTCTTATGTGCTGAAACAGCCTTGAGGATGAGGAGGAGCCCAGAATTGATGAAATCAGAAGAGCCGCTTCCCGTTTTTTATCGCAAAGAGAAACGCAGGGGAATCCGATTATAAGCTGATTCTGCATAAGCTCTTTTTTTATCCGTGTTATTCCGTGAAAGTATTCGGCAGATGCGGGATTCAGCTCAAAACCGGTTCCGCTCATGGATGAAAAATATTTTTTGCAAATATCCAAGGCGGCTTTCTCATCAAAATTTCCGCCAATGCTGACAACCATTCTTTCAGGAACATAGAATTTTTCGAGATGAGCCTTAAGACTCTCTTTGGTCACCGAATCAACAGTCTGAACGGTGCCGAGAATGTTTGCACCGAGCATGCTGCCTTTCCACACGTTTTCATAAAAAACGTCGGCGCAAAGGTCCTCAGGGCTATCCTCATACATTGCGATTTCTTCTTTGATAACTCCTTTTTCAAGCTCAATATCTGCCTCATCAAGGCGAGGATTCATTATCATATCGCAAATAATATCAAGCGCCTTCGGTGTATGCTCTGTCAGAGTGTGAGCGTAAAAGCAGGTCATTTCTCTTGCGGTATAAGCATTGAGAATGCCTCCGATTTCGTCCATTTCAACTGCAATATCGAGTGCGGAACGCTTATTAGTGCCTCTGAAAAGGATGTGTTCAATAAAATGTGAGGTTCCTGCAGTTTCGGGCGTTTCGTAGCTTGAACCGCTTGCAATCCACACACCGAGTGAACAGGTTTTTGAGGCGGGAATCTTTTCAAGAACTATTCTCAGCCCGTTTTCAAGTGTTATGATTTCAGTCATTTATCAGCCCTGCTTGTTTTCAAAAATTAAAGTGATGTTGCCGAGCGTTATCTTATCGCCCGTTTTAAGAAATTCTTTTTTCTCAATTGTTTTTCCGTTTATAAGAACTCCCGAATCGGAACGGATTCCGGTTATATACCAGCCGCTTTTTGAGCATACGATAACTGCGTGCATTCTTGAAACCGTTGAATAGTTTAGAATGATATCGCAGTTTTTGTGGCGCCCGATTGAAGTTTCACGGCTGATAAGCGGAAAAGAATCGCCGTTAACGGTGTTTATAAGCCTTGCTTTGCCCATGGATACAGGTCTGCGTTTAAGGAGTGCGGCAAAACACAAAGTGAGAACCGCAATGCCAAGCACAGGCAGAGCATAATGCGATATCTGCAAAACAAAGTCAAGCATATTTTACTCCATTATAAATATTGATATATTTAGTTAATCATAGCATTATGGTTTTGAAAAGTCAATTAATATTATGTAAATAATACAGTATAAAATATCTAAAAATAATAGTGACTTTTATAAAAAACTGTGTTATACTACTTTATAATTGGGGTGAGTATATGTTTGAACAAATTATTAATGTTGACAGAATGGAGCAGGCGGTCAGCCTTTTCGGGAGCTTTGATGAAAATATAAAGCAAATCGAAAAGCAGTTTTCTGTTTCCGTTATCAGCAGAGGCTCGGAGCTTAAGGTCACGGGTGAGGCGGAGAATGTTCAAAAGGGTGTTCGTGCAATCAACGGTTTGCTGACCCTTATTAACCGCGGAGAATCGCTCAGCGACCAGAATGTCCGTTATGTTATGTCGCTTGTCAACGAGGGCAATGAAGATAAACTTGTTCAAATGGCTGCAGACTGCGTTTGCATCACCTCAAAGGGTAAGCCTGTAAAGCCCAAAACGCTCGGTCAAAAGAAATATATTGAAACAATAAGAAATAATACGATTACATTCGGCATAGGTCCTGCCGGCACCGGCAAAACCTACCTTGCGGTTGCCATGGCTGTCACGGCTTTCAGAGCCAAAGAGATTAACAGAATTGTTTTAACACGCCCTGCCGTTGAAGCCGGTGAAAAGCTCGGATTTCTTCCGGGTGATTTGCAATCCAAGGTTGACCCTTATTTAAGGCCGCTTTATGATGCTCTTTTTGATATGCTCGGAGCAGAAAATTTTCAAAAGCACCAGGAACGCGGCGATATTGAGGTTGCACCTCTGGCATATATGAGAGGCCGCACTCTTGATGACAGCTTTATTATTCTTGACGAGGCGCAGAACACAACTGCAGAGCAGATGAAAATGTTTTTAACACGTCTCGGCTTTAATTCAAAGATGGTTGTTACGGGCGACGTGACTCAGATAGATTTGCCGGACGGAAAGCGTTCAGGTCTCAAAGAAGCTGTCAGAATTCTTAAAAACATTGAAGATATAGGAACAGTTCGCTTTAACGAAAAGGATGTTGTGCGCCACAGGCTGGTGCAGGATATAATTAAGGCTTATGAAAAACAGGATGAGGAGCGGAAAAGGAATGACAGGAAAGGTTAAGGTTGTTATTTCCAACGAACAAAACGAATTCAAAATTCCTGCAGGTGTTCGTATGCTTGTGCGCCGTTGTTGCACGGCGGTTTTGGCTTTGGAAAATTTTGCGGATAAAGCCGAGGTCAGCGTGATGTTTGTTGATGATGACACGATTCATCAGCTTAACAAGCAATACAGAAACATTGACAGGGCAACTGATGTTTTGTCATTTCCGCTCGGCGAAAACGGAGTTTATGACACAAATAATGACACGGGTGCAAAGCTGCTTGGCGATATCGTGATTTCCGTTCCTCATGCGCTCGATCAGGCGGAAAGATACGGTCACTCTCTCCAACGCGAAATCGGATTTCTGACTGTTCACTCAATGCTCCATTTGCTTGGTTATGACCATGTTAACGGCGGCATTGAAAGCGTCAGAATGCGTGAAAAAGAAGAAACGGTTTTAACAAATCTCGGCTTGAAAAGAAATTCAAGCTATTATATGGATGATGATAACGCATGAAAGGTTTAGCAAAAAGCTTTGTGTATGCATTTAAAGGAATTACATACTGCATCGCTCATGAAAGAAATATGAGAATACATCTTTGCTTCACGGCATTCATGTTTGGATTTTTAACCGTTCATGATTTCTTTGATGTCAGCAGAACTCAGTTCGCCGTGCTTTTTGCGGTATGCTCTCTTGTTCCTGCTCTTGAATGTGTTAACACGGCAATAGAAAAAACGGTTGATCTTGTAACGAAAGAAAACAATGCTCTTGCAAAAATTGCAAAGGATTCCGCAGCGGGTGCAGTGCTTGTTGCGGCAATCGGCTCGGTTGCGGTAGGAATTTCAATTCTCTATCAGCCTGAAGCGTTTTCTGCAATGTTTTATTACTATAAAGAAAATATTCCTGTTTTTATCGCTCTTGTGCTGAGTGTTGCGGTCGGTTTGGTTTTTGTTTTTGCAGGGCCGATCGGAATTAAAAATTTTTTCAAAAAACATGTAAAATGAGGAAAATAAAATGACCAAAACTGCTTTTGTTGCAATAGTCGGCTGCCCCAACGTAGGTAAGTCCTCGCTTCTCAACAGAATGCTCGGCCAAAAGGTGGCAATCGTTACCCAAAAGCCGCAAACAACAAGAACACGCATTATGGGTGTTCTTACAAAAGGCGAAACGCAGCTCGTGTTTACGGACACACCCGGATATCACCGCCCCAAAACCAAGCTCGGCGAAAAAATGATTAAGGCTGTCGGCGAAGGCATTGCCGGCGTTGATGCGTGCCTTTTCGTTGTTGAACCCGAAGGCGAGATAAGAGAAACCGAAATTGAGCTTCTGAAAAGACTTAAAGCGGAAAAAGCTCCCGTTGTGCTTGCAATTAATAAAATTGATACAATCAAGCAAAAAGAAAAGCTCATGGAACGCATTGTTCAGTTTACGGGGATATTTGATTTTGAAGCGGTTGTTCCCGTGAGCGCATTAAAGAATGAAAATACAGATTTGCTTATCGGCGAGCTTGAAAAGCTTTCCTATGAATCCGTTCATTTCTTTCCCGATGATACTTTGACCGACCAACCTGAAAGAGTTCTGGCCGGCGAGATAATCAGAGAAAAAATGTTGCTTCTCCTTGACAAGGAAGTGCCTCACGGTGTTGCGGTCAGCATTGAAAAAATGCGTGAAAGGCCCACCGGCGGCATAATGGATGTTGAAGCAACAATTTATTGTGAAAAGGATACGCATAAGGGAATAATCATCGGCAAAAAAGGTGATATGCTTAAGCGTATTTCAACCAAGGCAAGGATCGATATGGAAAATTTCTTCCAATGTAAAATCAATCTTCAATGCTGGGTTAAGGTTAAAGAAGGCTGGAGAAACAGAGAAGGAATTATCCATAACTTCGGCTTGGATTAATTTCATTATTTTCCTGTTTATAACTTCCTGCAAAGAGGGTAATTTATTAACGGGAGATGATGAATATGGATAAAGACGCTGCATGGCGAAAATTTTCAAAATCCGGCTCCGTAGGCGATTATCTGGAGTTCAGAAATTGCGTTAACGGCGGCGCAGCGGAGGCAAAGCAGAATGAGAATGAATACCGACGCTCTGGTGCTAAAGGTAACGGACACGGGGGAAAGTGACCGCCTTGTTACCCTTTTAACCTCCGAATACGGGGTTTTGAGGGCGTTTGCAAACAGAGCAAAAAAGATAAACAGCCGCATGCACGGCGCAACGCAGTCCCTTTGTTATGCGGATTTTTCCGTTTATAAAAGCAGGGACAGCTACATAATCGACGATGCGGTTGCAAAAGAAGTTTTTTTCGGGCTTCGGGAAAATATCGAAAAGCTTGCACTTGCGCAGTATTTCTGTGCACTTGCTGTTGAGCTTGTGCCCGAAATGGAGCCGTCAAGGGAATATCTGCGGGTGATACTCAATTCAATGCATCTGCTTGAAACCGAAAGACGCTCAAACGATTTTCTTAAGGCTGTTACGGAGCTTAAATTTATGGCTCTTTCGGGCTTTATGCCCGACCTTACGGAATGCCCGCGATGCGGCAATGACCCGCAGGGCGAAATATATTTTAATATTGCGGACGGCTGCATTTACTGCAAAAGCTGCGGTGGCGGCGAAAGGATTAACTCCACGGTGCT
>JAZNPT010000005.1:0-7293 GCA_045589815.1 Acutalibacteraceae bacterium | reverse complement strand
ACATTCGACAAATCCTTCTTTAATTTGTACAATGAAAGTACAAAATTTAAAGGAGGACTTTTTATGTCAAACAAAAATTCTATCAGCTATCGCAATGTTGGGGATTACCTCACTTAAGGATATTCAAGAAAACAACCATATACGCTGTTTACAAAATTCCTCGCAAATAAAATAATCAAACGAGGTAAAAGTATATGTTTAACTTTATTGAACAGCTTTATTATGGAAACATTGAGCCGCAGGAATGTTCATCCGAGCTTACAGCAGAGATGAAAAAGAAACTAAGTCAACTAACTAAAAAGGAAGAATGTCTTAATGAAAAACTTGCCGACGAATTGAAAGATTTGTTTGCGGATTATACAAGCTCTTGCACTGCTTTTACAAGTGTTTGCTGTGCAGATAGCTTTATGGTCGGATTCAGGCTCGGAGCAAGGTTCGCATACGATACTTTTGTGGAAAATAGGAAAGGATGATGTGATTATGGAACTCAAAAAGCACTATACAAACGAACAAACAGGAATCCGTTACAGTCTTCATGGAGACTTTTATTTGCCAGATATTAAAGTTCCTGAAGAAAATATCGTTCTCGGCAAATGGGGTATGCTTTACAAGGATTACCTTTCCAATAACAAGAAAGTAGTGTTTTCTGTGCTACTTGCGGAAGGTAAGCTGTATCAGCTCTGTGCAGAGATAGAAAAACAAGCAAATGAAATGTACGGCCTTCTGATTGAGCAGATGAAAGAAGCGGAAGGCATCACAGAGCAACTTAAAGAGCAAGACCAGCTTGAATGGGTGCAGAGAATGGGAAATATTCAGCATAGAGCTACGAAAATCGTATGCGATGAGCTGATATATGTATAAACAGACCGAAAAATACTATAACCGTAACAACAAATTAATCCCGCAGGCAACTACCTGCGGGATTAATAATTACTGAAGTTACCGTAAATGACGTTATGGTAAGTGCTACGCTCGGTGCGATAATCCGGACTATAACAGGAGTAGCTGCGATTTACGGGTTATATCTTCTGAATTTATCGAATGTAAAAATGATTTTGTTATTTCTTGGTTGTCAAACGGTAGTTGTTCACCAGGGCAGCGAGTTCTATGCGGCTGTGAACATCAAGTGCATAATAAATATCCTTCACATAATCCTTCACAGTGTGCTCGGAAATAACGAGAGCCTCTGCAATATCCTTGTTGGTATACCCCATGCAGATAAGCTCTGCAACCTCGCGCTTTTTCGGACTGAGCTTTAAAAGCGGATCATCCGTGGTATCTGTATCGGTAGTGACCATAGATTCGGCTTTCGTTTCGGTCTGTGAAGCTTGAACAGTAGGCACCTCAACCTCTGCTGTGGCAGAGGTATCCTCGTCGGCAATGCGACGGCGAAGGGCAAACATAAGGAACGGCTCCACCTGCATAAACACGAACACAAGCACCGCCATGATCACTGCATAAAAGATATACAGCGCAATAGACGCACCGAGGAACATCTCGGCAATAACCGCATGGATGAGAACTGCCGTGATGGCAAGCCCGATAATTACGGAGGCCACATATCTTGACGGATAGGCTTTCATAATCGGCACACCGTAAAGCGGAGCGAGCATACATACCGTCATACCGAATCCAATGAGTGCACAGGCGACATAGGAAAGTGCGGGAACATATGCGGACACAAGCATTACAAGAAAACCGAACCCACCGAGTCCGACAAACATGGGAGCTATGCGGAAGGGATGAATGTTCGCCTTCTTATGAAGAAAATACATAGTAAAGCTTGAAAGAGCCACTACTAAATACATAATAGACACGCCGTGCTCGACCTTGCCTACAACCGCAGGACCGCCAACGCCCATCAGCGCAGCAATGAAAGCAATAAGATAAGCCCCCCACATCATCTTCTTCGGCGGGATAAGACCGTCGCTCTTTTTCACAAACCGCGGCAGATGCTCCTTGCCCGTGGGCATACGGAGAAAGAAAATAAACAAAAGTACAAGCGCCGCTACCATTCCAAAGCGGAAGGTGGAGAACGGGACAGATACCACCTCATTCTGAACAAAAGCGATCAGGAACACCGCTATGCCGTAGCCGAAGGTTAGATACTTGATACTGCTTTTTTCAGAAAAGCAGTTGACCACAAGGAAGGTTTCAAAGCCGATCATCAGACAGCAACAGAAAATCTGCAGGTAAATGTTAAAGCACAGGATATCGTCCGGCAGAGGGAGAAAGAAAGCGATTGCCGAAAGGAGCGCAACACCCGTAGCTATCCGCTGTGTCCACACGATAATCTTCGGTAAAAATATCATCGTAAGGATGCCCAGGATGTAACAAACTGCTGTCAGTGTGGTACCGTAATCGATGTTAATAGGTAGTGGGATTTTCCCGTCCGCTGCCGAGGACGGTTCAAGGAAATAATAAATAAATCCCATCTGCCAAAAGCTGAACATAGAGAAGCAGACGAGCATCCAAAGCGGAATATCTCTCCTCTTTTTCTGGTTTCCTATGAGAATAGGGTGATTCATAAACCGCACCTTCCTTTGCTGCGAAAAATCATCGCAAAATCGTAAAAATCATTGAATTCTTTAAAAAACTCACCCGAACAGGTGGTTTTTTCCTAAAAACCCCCCAAACGGGGGGTGCAAAACGGACAAAAAAATCAATATAATCAAATCATAACAGTATCATTTCTAAATACAATTATAAATTATATTTTTCTTTTTTTCAAGAATATACGAGAAATACTACCCAAAAAGGTAGTGTGTGTGTCAAATCCCCCTATATTGGGCAGGTTACATCTTCAGCTTGACAAAGTATAATTATCCTTGAAGAGGTGGCGTATGGGAATACTGAATTATTTCGATTATATTGCATTGGCAGAAAACGAACATAAGAGGCTGCTTGAAATTTATCCCGAGCTGGAAAAACTATCGAGGCGTGAACTTGAGGTTTTCGCTCATCTTCTTACCGACAAAACGCAGGCACAGATAGCGGAGGAATTGTTTATTACACATTCTTCCGTGCATTTCCATTGCAAAAACATATACCGTAAACTCGGTATAAAAAGCCGTAAACAAATATTGATAAGATATAAAGATTTATAAGGAGGAACCTTTATGGGATTTCTGGAAAGAATTTTGAGAAAAGGAATAAGCGATGGCGTAAGCAAGGCAGTAGGTGATGCAATCAGCAAAGCTATTAAACCTTCTGTAACGGAATTTGCCAATAAAACCGCACAGCAGTTTGACGATGCAGCCCGTAATGCACAGTCATCGCAGACATACGCCTCTGCTCCTTTTGTTCAGAAAACATACAACACCGATGACAGTTATTTTGCGTCTGTTATCACCGAAGCAAGCTTCCCCGGTTATTCAATCTCAACAAATGTTCACGCCAAAAACTTTGATGCAAGTGCGCATCCGAGCTGCTACCCGATTTCATACCTTTTCTCAAACGGTTCTCAGCCTAAGCTTGCAGTTCTTGTTATGAACAAGAATCAGTACCGTTCTATGATTGCAAAAGGAACTTACAAGGTTCTTGACGATAACGGCATTCCTTACATCCGTTTCTTCAAGGGAATGGAAAACGAAAGCGGATATGTCATTAACCGAATAAGAGAAAACCTCAAATAATTTTTGCTTAAAACAGAGAGAAAAGCTTTATGCGCCTGTGAAGAACCCAGCACGGAACTTTATGAGTTTTGCAGGCAGCCGTTTCGTGTACGGTTTCGTATCGCAAAATTGCGATGTTAAATCATTTTCTCTCTGTTTTTTTATTTAATGATTTATGTGCGTTATTGATAAACTGTTTGAAAAGGAAATATGGGAAGCCTTTTTTATTCACAAAATTGAGCAGGGAAACATAAGCGAAAAGGATACTGCAGACCTTCGGAGGTTTATTGACGGCAAGGAATATCTTCCCGTTGCAGGCAGAATCAGAATCAATCAAAGCTTTTCAGCTCCGCAAAAAACGCTTATCAGCAAATCAAAAGCAGGCAGAAAAAGAGCTGTCTATACTTTTGGCAGAGAAGAAAACTATGTTTTAAAGCTGATTTCCTTTCTTCTTCGTGATTATGATTATCTTTTTTCACCGAATCTTTATTCCTTCCGAAAAGAATCGGGAGTTAAAAAAGCCACAGAGGATGTTTTGAAAATCAAGGATTTGAATGACAGATATGTCTACAAAGCCGATATAAGTGACTATTTCAACTCGGTTGATGTTGATATTCTTCTTCCGAATTTAAAAAAAGCTTTAAGTGACGATTCCGAATTATATTTGTTTTTTGAAACACTTCTCCGAAATCCGTATGTGCAGTATAACGGTGAATTGCTTGAAGAACGAAAAGGGATTATGGCAGGTGTTCCCGTATCTGCATTTCTTGCAAATTTTTATCTGCGTGAGCTTGATGAATATTTCTTCAGTCGAAATATTCCCTATATCCGATATTCGGATGACATTCTTGTTTTTGCAAAGGATGAATCCGAGCTTGACGAAAGCATCAAGGCTATAAAAAACTGCCTTTTTTCAAAAAAACTCACCATCAATCCCGATAAGGAAACAATAACAAATCCGGGTGAAAAATGGACTTTCCTCGGCTTTTCTTATCACAACGGAATAATTGACATCAATGATGTTTCTTTTGAAAAGCTCAAAGCAAAAATGCGAAGAAAAGCAAGGTCACTTTCTCGCTGGGCGGGCAAGAAAAATTTACCCGGAGAATATGCGGCAAGAGCTTTTGTAAAACGGTTCAACACAAAGCTTTATGATAATCCCATTTACAGCGAGCTGACGTGGACACGGTGGTTTTTCCCTGTTATAAACACCGATGAAACTCTGAAAAAGATTGATGAATATATGCAGGAGTGCATCCGTTATCTCGCAACGGGAAAAAGAACAAAATCACGCTATAATTTCAGATACGAGGACATAAAAAATCTCGGCTACAGAAACCTTGTAAATGAATATTATAAATTCAAAAATGTTGATAATGTCTGATTAACAGGGAAAAGAGGATGAAATGGAAAATTTTAAAAAACTGACAATTCTTCATTCAAACGATATGCACGGAGATTTTCTTGCCGAGGAAATTGACAGCAGCCTTGTGGGCGGAGTTTCAATGCTTTCGGGGTATGTCAACAAGGTCAGAGCGGAAGCTGAAAACTGCATTTACTGCGTTGCGGGCGATATGTTCAGAGGCTCTGTTATTGACTCGGAATTTCAGGGAGTATCGACAATCGAAATTATGAATATGCTTGCCCCGGATGTTGTGACCGTCGGCAACCACGAGGCGGATTACGGAATTGCACACCTCCTGTTCATTGAGAAATGTGCCAAATTTCCGATTATCAACGCAAACCTTTATATAAAAACAAACGGTGCAAGGCTTTTCAAGCCTCACCATATAGCTGAAATTGACGGAATGAAAATTCTGTTTATCGGCATTCTGACCGAAGAGGTGCTTGCACTTACAAAAAAAGACGGACTTATCGGCACATTTGTTGACATCAACGAAGCTGCCTGCGAGGTCGGAAGAATATGTAACACCTATAATGCCGTTGATGTTGATCTGACCGTTCTTCTTACACACATCGGCTTTGAGGAAGACAAAGAGCTTGCCGCAAGGCTTGACCCTGCGTGGGGTGTGGATATTATCATCGGAGGTCATTCGCATACTTTCATCACCGAGCCCGAGGTTGTAAACGATATTATTATCGTGCAGGCGGGAACGGGCACCGATCAAATCGGAAGATTTGACATAACCGTCAACACCGACGAAAACCGTGTTGACAGCTATAACTGGCAGAGCATTCCCATATGCAAAGAAACCTGCCCGAGAGATGAAGCACTTGAAAAGATAATTGAATTCTACAAAGGTCAGACTGACAAAAAATACAGCCGCCTTGTTACGAAATTCAAACGCCGGCTTACCCATCCGTCACGCTACCGTGAAACAGAAATCGGCGGACTTTTTGCCGACATACTGTGCGAAAGCCTCGGACTTGATGTTATGCTTCTCGGTTCGGGAAGCCTGCGAAGCACAGAACTCGGTCCGATTGTTCTCTTCTCCGATTTTGTCGAGTGCTTTGCGTATGACGATGCAGCCCATATGCTGTCGGTAACGGGTAAACAGTTCAGGCGGATGATTGAATTTATGCTCCGTGATGAGGTCTGGACAGGCTCGCATTGCGAATTTTATCAGCTTTCAAGGGGAATGAGGGTTGTTTATAACCGCAGCACTCATGAATTCAAGGATTTTTCTCTTAACGGGGAACCGATTGATGACAACAAAATCTATAAAATCGGGCTTCAGCATTATCATTTTATAAACTTTGAAAGCTTTTTCTCGGTTTCATATAATGAAATATGCAAAAACGGCAGACCGAGAATTCTTTCAACCTCCTGCAGAGAGATACTTGACGAATATCTTTCCGCACATCAGAATCTTGACCATAAGATTGACGGAAGACTTGTGGTTGAATAAGCTCATTCCGAGCATTTCATAAAAAACATATTCAAAGAGGAGGAAAATGCAATGAAAAAATTATTGGCATTTTTGCTGTCATTGATTTTGCTATTATCTGTTTTCTCGGTGATGACATTTGCGGCGGAGGAAAACGATATATCGAAATTTGAACTGCCTGCCCCGAAAGCCCCCAATTACTTCGTCTATACCGACGGGGATGCAACCGAAGGTCATCACGACCATCTGCGAATGATCATGGTCGCCGATCCGGAGGTAGCGCTTCTTGCGGCAGAATACAACCGTGAAGGCGATGCCTTCCGCGAAAAATACGGTCTTTGGTCTTTTGAAATCGTAATGCAATACGACGTATCGTTGGATGGTGAGAGCAACTGGCAGTATACAAGCGAGTGGGATAGTCAGTACAACGTAGGCAGCTACGGCGAAGGTTTCCAAAGTGTTTCTCTTCGCTCTGAACTGATGGAGGATTTTGAATTCTTCTGGTTGACCTACTATGAAGGCCCCGATTCCGATACCTTCGTTCCTTATAAGCCCGCCATTCTTACCGAGAAGTTTACGGGTGACGGCTACGAGCAAGATATCTATTCCTTCGATGTGGAAAATCACAGTCTTTACATCCGCTGCCGATACTATATGGAGTGGGAAACCTTCGATGCCGAGAAGAATGAGATCGGCACAAAACAGTCCAAATTCTCCGATTGGTCGGAAAGTGCTGTGTTCGGCAAGAACGGTACGCAGATCACACCCGACGAGCCTACTGCATATGCAGCTCCCATCATCTCTGATATGAAGATCGTGCTTTCCGAGGG
>JAZNPT010000004.1:0-33872 GCA_045589815.1 Acutalibacteraceae bacterium | reverse complement strand
TACTTGAAAGTACATACTCAAATTAATCTTCAAGGGTTTTTCTTAAATCGTTGTTTAATTTTCAAGGTGCGTTCGCATTCCGTTCTTGCGGAGTGCTCGACTATATTACCAAATCCTTTCCCATTTGTCAACACCTTTTTTTAATCTTTTTTACCCTTCTTCTCAACTCTGCCGTGCGTTTAGTCTTTTGAGCTCCCTTAATTCCTTATATATCAACAGATTTCGTTTGTTTTTCTTTTGATTTGCATTTTAAAATATCTTATTCTTTAATTGTTACTATATTACTCTCTAATATAATATCTGAGTGTTTTGCATTGTTCTTTATCTTTTCTCTGTGTCAGTCATTCTGTTTTCTTTTCTGTTTTTGCTTGGCAGAGAAAGGGAGACTCCCCCCTCAGAAACATAGTCGCCTATCGTCCTTGAGTCGGACGCTATGCTCCTTGTTTCTTCACCTCACCGCCTCGCTTCTTCCGCCACCGGCGGCGCTTCGGCGGTTCGCCCCACGCCGGTCCCCGTCGCGTTCGTTCGGTATTTCTTTTCTATAAAACAAAAAACAGACACCCTAAAGTGTCTGTTTTTGCTTGGCGGAGAAGGGGAGACTCGAACTCCCGCGCCGGTTACCCGACCTACGCCCTTAGCAGGGGCGCCTCGTCACCAACTTGAGTACTTCTCCATGGTAACTATATATAATGTATATAATTGTTTAAAATGGCGGAGAGAGTGGGATTCGAACCCACGGTACCCGTAAGGTACGACGGTTTTCAAGACCGTTCCGTTATGACCACTTCGGTATCTCTCCGTAAGTTGCTACAATATGTTATCACAACATTTTGAGTCTGTCAATAGATTTTTGAAATTTTTCAATTGTAATTATTTTAAAAAAACAGGGGCATGCCTACGGCACGCCCCTATAATAATAATGTTTAATTAGAATGTGCCTTCGTTAATAACTATGTTAAGAAGGTCGGGAACCATAATAAGGAACTTGGGAAGCCACTGACCGAATGCATAGGCAGCAAGGCCGAGGAAGCTGGGAACAATACCGAGATTGTATTCAAGCTCGCTGGTTGTGTTGTCGCCTGTAAAGGTGATTTTGTTTTCACCTGTTGCCTTGGTAAGTGTGAAAGAGTCTGTGTTTGTTATAACAGAATTGCCATTTGCATCGGGTTCATCCGCAAGAATATAGGAATTGAAAGTGAGATTGCCGCCGTTAACGGAAATTGTGTTGAAGCAGCCGCCAACATTTGTCTGCCTGCTCTGATCCCAATCTTCGCCGTCCCAATAGTTGCCGTAGCCGTTCTTCTGAATAACAAGATTGCCGATAAAATCTTTCTTTAAGAAGTGACCCTCAAGGAAAGAACGGACTTCATATCTTTTTGTGCCTGCTGTGCCTGCAAGAACATAAACGGTTCCGTCTTCGTTAACCTTATTATTTTTAAGAGCCTTTGTGCGGAGATACTGATGATCATGGCCGCTCATAACAAGGTCAACGTTGCATTCGTCAAGAACCTTTGTAAGCGAACTCTGGAGATAGAGTGCGTCAGGCCACTTTGCGTCCTTGCCGAGAGAATAGGGGGACTTATGCATGCAAACAATTTTCCAGTCTGCATCGGTGCTGTTAAGGTCATTTTTGAGCCACTTAAGCTGTGCGAAAGAAATTGAAAGAAGATCGTTTGTGTTGAGAACTGCAAAATGAACATTACCGTAATCGAATGAATAGTTAACGCCGTCTTTAATCTGAACGCTTTCGTTTGTGTCAAGGCAGAACATATTGTTGAACCAATATTCAACGCCAAGGCCGTCATGGTTGCCTGAAATGGGAACCAGAGTTGTGCCGATGTTATAAGCACCCATTGCGGTGTCGTAAGCATCCCATTCTTCGTTGGTGCTGTCGTTTGTGAAGTCGCCGAGATTAACCATAAATTCGGCATTGGGCATTGTGTTCTGAGCTGCCTCAACAACAAGAGCTGCTTCCTGGAAGTTTTCAAGGCTGCTTGCCTGAACGTCAGCAATAGCAATAAAATTCAAGCTGCTGTCGCCGTCATCGGTAACAAATTTACCTGCTGCGCTGCGAACGGTTTCATCGCCCACGTCATAATAATAAGTTTTGCCTGCTTCAAGGCCTGAAACAACAGCCTTGTGAACATAGTTGCCTTCCCACTCAAAAACATCTTCATATTTAATAGTGGCATTAACAGGCGCACCGAGTTCGTCGGTTATTTCAACCTTGCTTGAAGTGTTTGCTTTTGTGTACCAGCAGATACCCTTCTGCGATGTGGGGTCGCCGTTCATTGAAACGGAGATTCGGAAAGGTGATGCATCAGGTCTTGCTTCGTCCGCGAACGCAATTGCAGAGCCGCCGCAAACAAGAGAGAGGCAGAGGATGATGCTGATAAGTTTTAAAACAGTTTTTTTCATCATTAAATTTTCCTTTCTTTATTTAACGGGAATAACGGAATCCCACTCGGGAATCCATTCGCCCTTTTCAACGTTTCTTGCTCTGAAGAGAATTTCATCTTCATAGACTTCAACAATATATGTGAGACCGGAGCCGTTAACCGCACCGTCTTTGTTTTCAATTGACATTGAGGGAACATTGACTGAATAGAAGCCATCGATTTTCTGGCAGCTGTGCTCGCTGAAGCCTGCATGAAGATGGCCTGTGATAAGAACAACCGTGCCGTTCTTTGCATGCTTTGCAAGAATAGCCTTGATTTCATCGCTCTGATCGCCCACGGAGCCGGCTTCCTTGTTTGTGCCGTTGCCCCATGTTGTGGGCAGATTATGAGTAAGCTTAAGAGGCTGATGCAAAACAACAAATACAGGCTCGCCCTTTGCTGACGCAAGCTCTGAATCAAGCCATTTAAGCTGCTCGGGGCTGATATAAGCCTCCTCAAATTCTGTTCTGTCGGAACCCATGACTATAAATTTATAGCCATTCACTTTTTCCGAATATGCAAGCTTATCCATGGATTCGTCGCCGTTGAGAGTGTTTGTAAAATCGCAGAAACGGCTTACGCTCTGGCTGTAAAGGCGAAGGCGGATATCATGGTTGCCCGTTGCCATTATGTAGCGTGTATCTATTCCGGAAATAGATGTGTAAGCCAGCTGATATTCCTCAGCCAAACCGTTTTCGGCGATGTCGCCGACACCTACAATTGCATCAAAATCACATTCGGCATTTTTTAAATCCTCGCAGCCCGCCTGGAAAGAACGGTATCTGTCAAACATATAGTTTGAAACCTGAGGGTCTGCCACGGTTGCGAAAATCATCTTAACATTTTCAGGGTCTTTCGCTTTGATTGGCGCATCCGTTGAGGGCGCAACAGCCGGGTTGAACGAATAAACCATCAGCATTATTGATGCAAACAGTCTGAAGAAGATTTTTTGCACAAAGGTTTTAATAATCATTGCTGTTCCTCATTTCCTAAAACAATAATATTATTAGATTACCACTAAAAGATACAATTGTCAATAAATCACTTTTACAAAACAGAAAATTATACTTTTAATTGATAGGTTTATACAAATAATTTTCAAAAAAATTCACCATTTTGGAATATTTAAAGGTTTACAAACGCACAGAAAAGTGTTAGTATAATCGATGGTGTTAATTTTATAATCACTAAGATTGGCTTAAAACTTTTTAGGAGGAAAAAGACTATGGCAAGAAAAATGAAAACCATGGACGGCAACAACGCTGCTGCTTGGGTGTCCTATGCTTTCACAGAAGTTGCTGGCATTTACCCCATCACTCCGTCAAGCCCCATGGCAGACTATGTTGACCAGTGGTCAGCTCAGGGCATGAAGAACATCTTCGGCACAACCGTTAAGGTTGCCGAAATGCAGTCCGAAGCAGGTGCAGCAGGTACTGTTCACGGCTCACTCGCAGCCGGTGCTCTCACCACAACCTACACCGCATCACAGGGCCTTCTTCTCATGATCCCCAACATGTACAAAATCGCAGGTGAATTGCTTCCCAGCGTTTTCCACGTTTCAGCTCGCTGCGTAGCATCTCACGCTCTTAACATTTTCGGTGACCATTCAGACGTTTATGCCTGCCGTCAGACAGGTTTCGCAATGCTCGCTGAAACAAACACTCAGGAAGTTATGGACCTCGGTGCTGTTGCACACCTTGCATCAATCAAGGGCAGAGTTCCCTTCATCAACTTCTTTGACGGTTTCCGTACTTCTCACGAGCTTCAGAAGATTGCTGTTTGGGATTTCGAGGACCTCAAGGAAATGTGCGATATGGACGCTGTTGAAGCTTTCAGAAAGAGAGCTCTCAACCCCGAAAGACCCGTTATGCGCGGTTCACACGAAAACGGCGACATCTTCTTCCAGCACAGAGAAGCTTGCAACAGCTACTATGATGCTCTTCCCGCTATCGTAGAAGAGTATATGGATAAGGTTAATGCAAAGCTCGGCACAAACTACAAGCTCTTCAACTACTACGGCGCTCCCGATGCAGAGAGAGTTATCATTGCTATGGGTTCAGTTTGCGACGTAGCAGAAGAAGTTATTGATTATCTTACCGCTAAGGGTGAGAAGGTTGGTCTTGTTAAGGTTCGTCTTTACAGACCCTTCTCAGCAGAGAAGCTTGTTGAAGCTATCCCTGCAACAGCAAAGAAGATTGCTGTTCTTGACAGAACAAAGGAACCCGGTTCACTCGGCGAGCCCCTCTTCCTTGATGTTGTTGCTGCTCTTGCTGCAACCGGCAGAACAGGCGCACAGGTAATCGGCGGCCGTTACGGCCTCGGCTCAAAGGATACTCCTCCCTCAAGCATCTTCGCAGTATATGACGAGCTTGCAAAGGATGCTCCCAAGGCTCAGTTCACACTCGGCATCAACGATGACGTTACCCATCTTTCTCTTGAAGAGAAAGAAGCTCCCAACACCGCAGCAGAAGGCACAATCGAGTGCAAGTTCTGGGGCCTCGGCGGCGACGGCACCGTTGGCGCAAACAAAGACTCAATCAAGATCATCGGCGACCATACAGACAAGTACGTTCAGGCTTACTTCCAGTATGACTCAAAGAAGACCGGCGGTATCACAATTTCTCACCTTCGTTTCGGCGATAAGCCCATCAAGTCCCCCTACTACATCAACAAGGCAGACTTCGTTGCTTGCCACAACCCCTCTTATGTAGAAAAGGGTTATAAGATGGTTAATGACGTTAAGCCCGGCGGCGTATTCCTCATCAACTGCCAGTGGGATGAAGCAGAGCTTGCTGAAAAGCTTCCCGCAGAAGCAAAGAGATACATCGCAAAGAACAATGTTCAGCTTTACACAGTTAACGCTATTGACCTTGCTGCTCAGATCGGTCTCGGCAAGAGAACAAACACCGTTCTTCAGTCCGCTTTCTTCTCACTTTCAAAGGTTCTTCCCGCTGAGGAAGCAATCGGCTACATGAAGGAAAAGGCTCAGAAGTTCATGAAGAAGGGCAAGGAAATCGTTGAGATGAACGAAAAGGCTATTGACGCAGGTGCAACAGCTTACGTTAAGATCAACGTTCCCGCAGAATGGGCAGATGCAGCTGACGATGCAGCTCCCGCAGCATCAAAGGGCGCAGAGAAGCTCGTTAAGATGGTTGACGGCATCATGAAGCCCGTTGCTCTTATGAACGGTGACGCACTTCCCGTTTCCGCATTTGTTGACCATGCTGACGGCACATTTGAACAGGGCGCTTCCGCTTATGAGAAGAGAGGCGTTGCAGTTCTTGTTCCCGCTTGGGACGGCGCAACCTGCGCACAGTGCAACAAGTGCTCTTATGTATGCCCCCACGCAACAATCAGACCCTATGCTCTCACAGCTGAAGAAGCTGCTGCCGCTCCTGCCAACGCAATCATCGTTGACAAGAAGGGCAAGGGCAAGGATTCCTATAAATACAGCCTCGCAGTTTCACCCCTCGATTGTATGGGATGCGGCGTTTGCGTAGGCGTATGCCCCACAAACTCACTCAAGATGGTTTCAAGAGAGAGCCAGGATGCTATGCAGCCCGTATTCGACTACATGGTTGAAAACGTAACCGTTAAGGCTGACCTTGCTGACAACACCGTTATCGGCAGCCAGTACAAGACTCCTCTCCTTGAGTTCTCAGGCTCCTGCGCAGGCTGCGCTGAAACAGCTTATGCTCGCCTTATCACTCAGATGTTCGGTGACAGAATGTACATTTCAAACGCTACAGGCTGTTCATCAATCTGGGGCGGCCCCGCAGCAACATCACCCTACACAGTTAACAAGAAGGGCTTTGGTCCCGCATGGGCTAACTCCCTCTTCGAAGATAACGCAGAGCACGGCTTCGGCATGTTCCTTGGCCAGAACGCTATCCGCAACAGCCTTATCGCTAAGGTTAAGGAAGTTGCAGCAGCAGAATGCGCAACAGAAGAAATCAAGGCAGCTGCAAATGCATACCTTGAAACAGTTAATGACGGTGCAAAGAACGGCGCAGCAACAGAAGCTCTTGTTGCAGCTCTTGAAGGTTGCGATTGCGCAACATGCAAGGAAATCCTCGCAAGCAAGGAATATCTTGCCAAGAAGTCAGTTTGGATCTTCGGCGGCGACGGCTGGGCTTATGATATCGGCTTCGGCGGCGTTGACCACGTTCTTGCAGCAGGTGAAGATGTAAACATCATGGTATTCGATACCGAAGTTTACTCCAACACAGGCGGCCAGGCTTCCAAGGCTTCCAACATCGGCCAGGTTGCTCAGTTCGCAGCAGCTGGTAAGGGCATCGCTAAGAAGAGCCTTGCTGAAATCGCAATGAGCTACGGCTATGTTTACGTTGCACAGATTGCTATGGGCGCTGATGCTAACCAGACCATCAAGGCTATTGCTGAAGCAGAAGCTTATAACGGTCCCTCAATCATCATCGCTTACGCACCCTGCGAAATGCACTCCATCAAGGGCGGCATGATCAACTGCCAGTCCGAAATGAAGAAAGCTGTTGACTGCGGCTACTGGAACATGTTCCGTTACAACCCCGCACTCAAGGCAGAGGGCAAGAATCCGTTCACAATCGACAGCAAGCCCGCAACAGGCAGCTACAGAGAATTCCTTCTCAACGAAGCTCGTTATTCATCACTCACCCGTTCCTTCCCCGAGAGAGCAGAAGAACTCTTCACTCTTGCTGAGAAGACATCGGTTGAAAGATATGAACATCTTCTTCGTCTTAAGGATCTCTATGCTCCCAAAGCTGACTAATCCTTAAATAAAATTAACGGCTCGGTTTCTCGGAACTGAGCCGTTTTTTATCTGCATTTCGGATTATCGGTTAACCCCAATATGTAATCGGTTGTTGTGCCAAAACATCTTGCCAAGGCAACAAGCATTTTGACCGACGGTGTTCTGTTGCCTGTTTCATATTTGGCGTAGGTGCTGTGATTCACAAAGCAGCCGTAATTACGCAATTCATTGCAAACATCCTCTTGGGTCAACTTTTTATCGTGACGCAATTTCTTAAGATTTCTTGCCGTATTTATCTCAAAATTCATTTTCTTTATCGCTATCTTCCGTGTTCAAATCAAGGTTATCTAAAGCATATTTGCAGCATTGTATTATAAGCTGATTCATAGATATTTGTTTTGCTTGAGCAAAAATTTCCATTTTCGAAAGCAATGCATTTGGTATCCTGAAAGCTTTATTGTAAATTATATTGCATACTATGTAGCTATAAAACGATCACACTTTAGTTTTTATAACATTATAAGCGCTGTATTTTAAAAAGTTAAGGGGATATAGGCCCCATATATTCAACAACGCAAAAAGCAGAGGCAACTGCCTCTGCTTTTTTGTTAATCTTTTATGCCTTTGAAATCAGCTGACAATAAACATATATGTTTTGAATTTTCTTTGCCTGCGAATCATATTTGGTCATGATCACGGGCTGGGTTTCAGACGGTGTGACATAGGTCTTGAAAGCAATTGCATCCTGACCGGAACGCATGTTGGTAATCTTTTTATACTCAAAATGCTGTCCCTTAATATCAAGATAATTGAAAACAACTGTTTCAAGCGGGTCGCCTGAGAAGCAGCGGATAACGTCATCAACGCCGTGCATTTCAACAATCGCTTTTGCCTCCTCGAATGTCAGCATAGTGCATTTGAATTCACCCTCGTTAACGACCGTGCTCATCGAAGCATTGTCAAGCAGCAATAACGGTAATTCTGATTTTGCCATGATCTTAACCTCCTTATTCACAGCTTATGCAAAACCGTGTTTTTGTGTAATATTAACAAAATATTTTTGTAATGTTAATTATAACTGTAAATATTAACATTGTCAATAGTCTTTCGCAAAAAAATATCGCCGAACCAATCGGTTCGGCGATTGTTATTATTCGGGTATGTATTCAAGTGCAAAACAATGAGAACGTATTTTAAAATCAACAACATAGCTTCTGAATGCGTTGCCTCTGAGCTTGCAGTTGCCGACTCTGATTTCGTTAACATAGCCTGTTTTTTCGTTATAAGCGCTGTCATGTGAAATGATTTCAAGCCATTCTGACGGGTCATCGCTGAGCGTTATGGAAACGCTGCTGTTATCCTCATCATAAGATTCGATGTATTTCTTCATATCCGCTGCGCTGATTTCAACGGTTGAAACATCTATATCTTCGGGGCTTGAGATGCCGCCTGTCAGATACGGATATTGGTTGCCGCCCCAAACGCTGCTTGCAGAGGCAGTTTTACCTGCCGAAGATGCAAAATAGCAGGTGAATGCCGCCGAACCGTTATAATCGATATATTTTGCGCTCGGAGTGTCCGCATCGCTCTCCATGCCGAGAACGGCGAGGCATGCCTTGTGGACATTTGTGCCTTCATAAGCATATCCGCTGTCATAAACATGCTTTGACTTTGCAACATCAAAGTTATAATACTTTGCAAACGTGTATGCCGAAACAATCTGAGCCTTTAGCGCCTCTAACGGTGCGCTTGGGCCGATTTCAGGCTTTGCCGTTCTGCAAAGATACTCAACAAGAGGAATATCCTTGCCGCCGTATTTGACTGTTGCTGGGGTTGCGGAATCTGTCTGAACGGTTGTGCCTGCGAAATAATGAGTCAGTATCTTATCATAAGTGCTGCCGTCTTTGGCCATTTGGATTGCGCCCTCCTGGCTCATTCCGACGCCGTGACCGTAGCCGTAAACTCTGAAAACAAAGGTTCCGCCGTCACCGGAAACGGTGCTTGTTGTTCCAACTGTTGTTGCAACTGTTGTCGGAACGGCTGTTGTTGCCGTGGTAGTCATTTTTCTTGTGGTTGTGACCGTTGTTGAAACGGTTGTTATGGGCTTTGTTGTTGTAGATTTTGTTGTTAAAACTTTTGTGGTTTTTTCAATTGTTGTTAAAACCTTTGTAACCTTTTGGGTAAGTGTTGTTTTTGGTAAGGTTGTTTGACTGAACATGGTTGTCGGAGCGGTTGAAATAAAACTCAAGGTGCTTGTTTCCGGTTCAATGGCAACAGCCCCCAAATCCTCAAATTCAAGCGCGCTTCCGCCCTGATAATCAAAATAATTGTTATCTTCGGCAAGAGTGCCTCCCTGCTGAACATAAGGGTTCTGCTCGGCATAGGTCAGGGTTGCATCATCTTCTTTGCCCGAAAGCACAAATGCAACTATTATGCAAATTATTATTGCAACTGCTATGGCAATAATGGCAACCAGAAGCGGGGTTTTCGGGTTTCTGCTCCATTTTTTAGGCGCAGCAACAGGCGGATTGGGATTAACCAGCCCTGCAGGGCCCGAAAGCTCGTCCAGCATCTGGCAAAGCTTTATTATTGCTGCAACAATAAGCAGTTTTTTATCCTCTCCCGGCTTTGCATAAACCTTTGCCGCCTTAGCTCTCTCCGAATCTGCAACGCAAACAATAACAAAATCTTCGTCGCCCGAGCCGTCGTTATATATTTCTGAAATAGCAATTCCAAGGTTCTTGCCTGCGTTTTCTTTTGACGCCCTTGCACACTCGGCAATATATTCGGCATCGCTGATTCCTTCGCCTTTCTCGGCAGCATAAGAATCCGCATAGAAGGCAAGCTCGCTGCCCTCAACAGCAGAAATCGCAGAAAGAAGCATTTTAGAGCTTCCGCATGGAGAAACCGCAACAGTTTTTCCGCTTGCAATAACGCTGTCTATGCGTTCTTTAAGCTCCTGCTTCTTTGTTTTTGGCGCCGAAGCAACCGCCGCTTTAAGCTCACCTGTGAATATCTGCTCCACTCCTGTTTCAAACAGATATTTCAGCATTTCTTCTTCAAGCGGAAGAAAAACAACAAGTGCATCGCCGTCCTTTGCGGCAAAAGCGGAGTATAAACCGTCCCTTGTCGGGAAAGCCTTTGATTTTTGAGGAACTGCCGCGTGCAAATCACGCTCTTTGGGATTTTGGGGTGCATTTTCACCCATCAAAGAAGCAACCGTGCTGCTTCTGACCATTTTGAACGAAAAGGCTTTAAGTAAACGAAGCTTTGCATTAAGGAACATGTTAAGAGGCGCTGCCGCAACAACGATTCCGCCGTCGGCCGCAAGGTCAGCTGCTCTGGCTGCAAAAGCCGCAGCATCACCGAAATCCTCACTTTGGGGCATCAGGGAACAGGCGCTGAGCCTTTGTTCCAGATACTCCGCCGCACCCTGCGCCGACATAGCGCAGAGCGTACAGATTTTCACCTTTCGTTCCATAATAATCACCGTTCCTTAATTACTCGGTTTATTTACCAGCGTGTGTCCTCTGCATAGGGATTTGTCTTTTTGTTAACATCATACCATGCCTGAGGATATTTGGGGTTTTCGTTATAATAAGCCTTTGAAGTGTCAATATTAATGCTTTCGCCTTCTCTTCGCTCTCTTGCAACAACAATGAGCTGAGCGCCGTCGAAATCATAACAGCAAGTCTGGATAGTCAAAATCTTATCTGTTATGCTGATATCAACACCTGTTGTGTAGAACTTTCTCTTGTCAATCTCTTCGATGTAATCGGCAAATTTTCCGTCGCCGACATCGATAAAGTTATAGGGCAAAACGTATCCGTTATCGTCTTTCTCCTTGGAGTTGGTTATAAATACACCGTAAACAAACCAGGTGTGGTCACCGTAAATCGTGTTGCACTCAATAACCGGGGCCACAGCAAAACCGTTTTCAATCTTACGGTAGTTTTCAAGCATGCCGAAAATAAGATCATCATATCGCATGTTGTGGCCATAAACAACGGTATTCCTGTGAAGATTTTTAAGGTCGGTCATTCTGTAATCAAAGAAAGGAACGCCGTAGCGGGTATATTTGCCGTAAATATCCTTTTTAAGATAATAGTCGTTGTTGCTTGCCTGTGCAATGGGAAGGTTTATTCCCAAGCCGGGGATTGAAATCCAGCCCGCAAGGTCATCATTTGCAGCATAAAGCTGGGCATATTTTGCAAGCATTCCCTCAGGGAATTCAACATCGGGATTCTCGTTCTTAACCTGCTCATCAACGTTTGCATCGCTGTGCTGGCTGATGTTGCTGCTCATCTGGTCTGCCAAATCCTGAGCATCGCTCTTGAAGCGGTAAGGCTCAATCAGATATGTGTTAACAAGTATTCCGCAGCTGACGATAATTGTGATAATCGAAATGGAGAGAACAATCTTTCTGATTACCTCCCCTATTCCGCCGGCGGCAGGCTCTTTTTCTTTTTTCTTGCGGCTCTTTTTTCCGTCATCTTCTTCGGGGATATCCTCGCAAAGCTCGGGGTCATCTTCCAAAGAAGCGCTGCTCATAGGCTCGGATTCATAAAGCTTCTCGGGCATTGCGGCAGCCTTTTCATAGTCGTTGCCGTCATCCGGAATACTGATAACAAATCCTGCGGCATCTTCGGCAGGCTCTTCCGGCAATGCGGGGGATTCGCCCAAAAGCGCTGCAAGCTCCTTTTCAAAATCATCGGAGGAAGTGTCAACAACGCCGTCAAATTCTATCTCGGACAGAATGTCATCATTTTTTGTTTCTTCTGCCGACTCAAGCTGAGCATCAAAAGCAAAATCATCGTCGCTGAAATCAAGCTCTGCTTCATCTTCTTCAAATTCTGTTTCTTCCTTAGCCTCAACAAACTCCGAAACAAGCTGAGCGGCGGCAGAAAGTTCAGTATCAACTGGAACAATCTCCTTGTTAGCCTCAATTTCGGAAAGAATATCGTCGAAGCCTGTTTCACTATCTGTTTCTGCCTTGAGCATATCAATCATGCTGAAAATATCGCTCTTTGCTTCGTCAACGGGCTCGTCCTGCAGCGGAGATGAAACGGCGGGGGCAAAAAATGCTTCTTCGGGGATTTCGCCCTCCATAAGCTCGCCCTTATCGGCATCAAGAGAAACGACGGGAATCTCGTCATCAAAATAATCGTCGGGGTTCATCCAAAGCCCGTCCAGACCGTCCTCATTTTCTTCGGGCAGCTCGGGGTCTGAAAGAACAACCTTTTTAGGCTCCGCTTCACTCTCGGTGAGCATTGAAAGAGGCTTGGGCACGATTGTTTCGGGGCCGCTGCTCATGATATCGTCATAAAGGCTCTGAAGCTCATTTTCAAGGCTCTTTTCTGTTCTCTCAATATCCTCATGGAAGCCCTCAAAAAGCGGCGAAGCCTTTGAGGTTTCCTCAAGAAACTCATTAAAATTTATTTCGGTTATAGCTTCATCATCTGCAATTGAGCTGAGCCTCTCAGGGATTGATGAAGGCTTCTTGTTTTCGTTCATGTTATCTTTCGGCATTTATTTGTCCTCCGCTCAACTTAATTAGCGCTGGGCTGCCACTTGGCCGCATTCTTATACGGATTTGTTTTGCCCTTGCTGTTATACCAGACCTGCGGTCTGCGGTAATCGGGATTATCCTTTACAAGCGAAACGTCGATACTCTCGCTCTCGCCCTCATGCAGCAGCCTGCCGACAACAACCAAGCGAGTGTCAACGCTCTTGCCGTAGTCATAAATGCAGGTTGAAAGGGTGATTACCTTATCGGTCGGTTCAAGAGAAACACCCGTGTCATAAAGCATGCGCTGCTTAACCTGCTCAATATATCCGACCATGTTGCCGTCACTCATGTCGGGATAAATATAGTTGAAGAAATAGCCGTTGTCATCGCTCGGCACCGTGTTTGAAAGAAATACTGCGCAGATTTTATAAGTATATTCGCCGTAAAGAGTGCTGTATCTGATAATCGGATTCTTTTTGAAATGCTCCATGCTCCTGTAATCATAAAGAGAACGGAACGACTGCTTGGGAACTCCGTCAGACTTTCCTGTTGTGTGGCCGTGGATAACCATGTTCTTGGAAAGGCCGTCATTCACGCAGCGATAGTCGAGATAAAGATTGCCGTAGTTGGTGTTTGAGGTTTCGTAAGTAGCTCTTTTATAAAAATCTTTTTTAAGATAATAATTGTTGTCAGCGCCCTGAACAATTGCAGTATCAATCTCTGTTCCGGGAATTGAGAGCCAGCCGACAAGGTCATTGTTGATTGAATAAGCCTGCTTAAGCTCCTCCAGAATTCCCTCGGGATAGTCGGCCTGAGCCTTCATGTCATTGGAAACAACAGCCTCAAGCGCTTTGGCGGGGGCATCAAACACAACCTCGCCGTTCATAACAAACTCGGCGGCATTTGTTTGCAACTGAGTCTGTTCATCAGGCTTTTTAGTGAAATTTATAACCGATAAAACTATGAAAAGCAATGAAAGCGCCGCAAAAACAGGGCAAAGTATGAGCGTTATTTTTTTCGAATTCATAGCCGTCATCCTTTCTTCTTTTGTTCAATGCAAAGTCTGACAAGGTTAAGCGCACGCGACGCATTAACATAGCGGTTATACTCCCTGCCATTCCTGCCTGTTTCTATTTTCTCGCACATTTGGACTCCGTCAGCATCAAGGGCAATATAGCAAAGGCCGACCGGCTTATCCGTGCCGTCCTTGCCGGGGCCTGCAATGCCCGTGACGGATATGCCTATATCTGCGCCCGAAACACGTCGGATTCCCTGAGCCATTTCTCTTGCGGTCTGCTCGCTGACCGCTCCGAACTCTTTTAAAGTTTCCTCTTTAACCCCGAGAATTTTTTGTTTTATTTCGTTTGAATAGGTTATTGCTCCGTATTCAAAAACGCTGCTTGCGCCGGGAATATCGGTTATTCTTTTGGGGATATATCCCGCCGTGCAGCTTTCGGCTGTTGCAAGAGTCATGCCGTTTTCTTTCAGCAGCTCAACAACTCTTTGCTCAATGCTTTCGCTGTCAATTCCGTAAACATAGCCGCCGAGCCTTGATTGGATTTCGTTAAGCACGGGCAGGCAAAGCTTTTCCGCTTCCTCTGCGTTTTCTGCTTTGGCGGTAACTCGCAGAAGCGCCTCACCCTTTTTGGCATAGGGAGCAACCGTGGGATTCTCCATCTCCAGCAAATCTGCCGCAAGCTCCGCCATTGCGCTTTCTCCGATACCCATTGTTCTGACCGTGTGTGAAACAATTGCTCCCTCGGAATATTCCGCAAGATAGGGAACAACACTTTCTTGATACATCGGAGCCATTTCATAGGGCGGGCCGGGAAGAATAACAACGCATTTGCCGTTTTTCTTCAGACCCAGACCCGGTGCGGTTCCGTTATTATTTTCAAACACCGTTCCGCCCACAGGCACATAAGCCTGCCTGAGATTGCTTTCGGGCATTTTAATGCCCTTTGAATTAAAGTAGCTTTTTATTTTTTCGGCGATGCTGTAATCAAGCTTCATTTCAAAGCCCATAACCTCGCAGCAAACGTCTCTTGTTATGTCATCCTGCGTGGGGCCGAGGCCTCCCGTTGCAATGACGATATCGCTCCTTTCAAGAGCGGTTTTCAATGCGGCGGCAAGCCTTTCATGATTGTCGCCAACTGTTGTGTGCCTGAGTACGGATATGCCGAGTTTTGCAAGCTCAACAGAAAGATATCTTGAATTTGTATTAAGAATATCGCCGAGCAATATCTCTGTTCCGACGGAAAGAATTTCGCAAACCGACATATCGAGTCTCCTTTTAATTAATAAGCATTAATGGGCACAAATCTTGTGTTTTTGACTGCTTCTTCAACAAGCCTGTCCACCTCAAGAGCCTTTTCGCACTCCTCAACATAATCGAGAGTGGGGCGGGTTTTGGGGTGCTTTGGAGTGAACACCGTGCAGCAGTCCTCATAAGGAAGAATTGAAATATCAAAGGTTTCAATCTTTCTTGAAATCGCAACAACTTCATCCTTATCCATGCCGATAAGCGGACGGAAAACAGGCATCTCGCAAACAGCATCCGTGCATGCAATTGCAGGCATGGTCTGGCTTGCAACCTGGCCGACGCTTTCGCCGGTTATGAGTGCACCCGACTTTTCTCTTTGGGCGATTATCTGAGCCACTCTCATCATCATGCGGCGCATGATAACGGTGAATATATCCTCGGGGCAGTTATCCTTGATAAGCTCCTGTATCTCGGTGAACGGAACAACAAAGAGCGTTATCCTGCCCGAATACTTGCTGACCTGCCTGAGAAGCGAATGAACCTTCTGCTCGGCTCTTTCGCTTGTGTAAGGAGGCGAAGCAAAGTGAATCGCAATAAGCTCAAGGCCGCGTTTTGCCATCATATAAGCGGCAACGGGGCTGTCAATTCCGCCCGAAATAAGAACGGCAGCTCTGCCTGCGGAGCCTGTGGGCATCCCGCCTGCGCCTTTTATCTGTTTGCCGTGAATATAGGCATTGGTATCTCTGATTTCAACGGTAACCACCATATCGGGGTTATGAACATCAACCTCAAGGTGAGGGAATTTTCTGAGCAGATAGCCACCCGTTTCTCTGCAGATTTCGGGGGAATTGAGAGGGAATTTTTTATCCGAGCGCTTTGCCTCAACCTTAAAGGTTCTCACGCCGAGAAGCTGGGGAGCCAGGTATTCTTCGGCGCTTCTCAGAATGGTTTCCATATCCTTTTCAACCGCTGCAGCTCTTGAAAAAGCAGCGATTCCGAAAATCTTTTCAATTCTCTCAACGGCCTCGTCAAGGTCTGCTCCGTCCTCAGGCTCCGCAACGATTGTTGACTGCGAAATAGTGAACTTGAATTTGCCCGCAGATTCCAGTCTGCGGCGCATATTTTTAACAAGCATCTCCTCAAAAGTCCTTCTGTTAAGTCCTTTGAGTGCAAGCTCGCCGTTTTTGATTAAAATTATCTCTTTCATTATAAAACTCCGATTTTATTTTATCGCTCTTATCGCTTTCTTTCCTTCGTTTATGCCGAGAATAAGAGCATCAATTTCCTGAATGGTTGTGTATCTTGAAAAACTGATTCTCAGAGGGCTGTCAAGCCTTCTGCGGTCAAGCCCCATTTGAACAAGAACATGGCTTTTTTTGCCCTTTGAGCATGCCGAACCGCTTGAAACATAAATTTCTCTTTCGGAAAGGAAATTAAGCATCGGCTCGGATTTTATGCCCAAAACCGAAATGTTGGTCACATAAGGAAGCGCATCAGACGGAGAATTGATAACCACATCAGGGATTTCTCCGAGCTTTGCAACCATATAGTCGCGCAGCATGGTTATATGCTCCAGCTCCCTTGCAGGGTCGGGCAAGGCTCTTGCCGCGGCGGCAAAGCCTGCAATGGCGGGCATCGCTTCCGTGCCGGGTCTTATCTTCTTTTCCTGCTCGCCGCCGAAGGTTCTTGGCTTTATCTTAACACCCTTGCGGATATAAAGTGCGCCAACACCCTTGGGGCCGTGGATTTTATGGGAGCTGACTGTCATAAGGTCAACTCCGAGTGCTGCGGGCTTTATCGGCATTTTGCCGAATGCCTGCACGGCATCGCAATGAATCAAAGCGGGTGAACGAGCCATCATCGCCGCCCTTTTTGCCGATTGAATCGGCATTATTGTTCCGACCTCGTTGTTAACAAGCATCATAGTTATGAGGATTGTGTTTGAATTAACAGCTGCAAAAAGCTCTTTTTCGTTTATCCTGCCGTAATTGTCAACCCTGAGCTTTATAACCTCAAAGCCTTCCGCTTCAAGGCGGTTCAAGGTGTCATCCACGCTGGAATGCTCAACGCTTGTTGAAACGATTCTTCTGCCCATGCGGCGCATCTGATAAGCTGCACCCATAACGGCAAGGTTATTGCTCTCCGTTCCGCCTGAAGTGAAATAAACTTCTTCAGGGCTGCATGAAAGACGCTCGGCGATATCCTTTCGGGCATTTTCAAGCAAATCGTTTGCCAGATTGCCCACCCGATGCAGAGATGAGGGGTTGCCCCAGCAGCGTGTCATGGCATCCGAAACAGCCTTGACCGCTTCGCAGCACGGCGCCGTTGTTGCGCTGTTATCAAAATAAGCATTCATCAGTTACGCTTCCCCTCTGTCGGCACTACACCCATTATAGTAATCATATTTAAAACATTATACACTATTTTCTCCTCGCTTGCAATATTTTTTTATAAAAGAGGAAGTATCGGGGTTTAAAGTCAGCAAATGCTGCACCTTTCCCTCACATAAACATTATATGCAGAAGCAGGCATAAGTGAAAAACAAGCATCACACATCCTTAACTTTTCACTTAACACATCTTACCCCTATATATTTAATAAACATAACGATATTTGTTAACAATTTTAAAAAAATCTCGGATTATAATATGATTTGAAATTTCATTATGTTTATGGTAATATGTTTTTATGAACCGATATGGGAGGTGAAGCGCAATGGAGAAAAACAATGTCCAGAAAAAGCCGCATTTTCAGCAAATAACCGTTATGACTCTTATGACGGCGTTCCAGCTTGTGTGTGCGGCATGCGTGCTTTGCAGGCAGGAAGAACTGAGCCTGACAATGGTTTATATCTTCTTCGGCTATATTGCCGCAGAGTGGATATACATGCTCATCGGCACACTTGTGACGGGCAACGATTATTTTGAGCTTGAAGCAATCGCCTTTTTCCTTTCGGGCATCGGGCTGACGGTCTGCGCCAGCTTCAATGAATCCTATGCAATAAAGCAGATTATCGCAATCGGCCTTGGCCTTGCGGTTTATCTGATAATGCTTCTGCTGATAAAGGATGTTCATTTTGCAAGCCTTTTGCGCTACCCCGCAGCAGTCGGCTCCGTTGGTGTTCTTGCTCTCAACCTTGTGCTTGCCCAAAACATAAACGGCACCCTCAACTGGATTGACCTGGGCTTTTTCTCAATTCAGCCCTCCGAGCTTGTTAAGGTTGCATTCATTCTGGTTGGTGCGGTATCGCTTGAAAAGCTGCTTTCAAGTGTCAGCCTCACCAAATACATCATCTTTTCGCTCGGCTGCGTCGGTGCGCTTTTCCTGATGAAGGATTTCGGAACGGCGCTCATCTTCTTTTTCACCTTCATACTTATTGCCTACATGCGCTCGGGCGACATCAGAACAATCATTCTTATCTGCACGGTTGCACTCATGGGCGCTGCGCTTATCATTTATTTCAAGCCCTATGTTGCAAACCGCTTTGCGGCATACCGCCATGTTTGGGATTTTATTGACACAACGGGATATCAGCAAACAAGGGTTTTGATTTATTCGGCAAGCGGCGGACTTTTCGGGCTCGGCATCGGCGAAGGCTATCTGCGCGATGTTTATGCCGCCTCAACCGACCTTGTTTTCGGCCTTATCTGCGAGGAAATGGGCCTTATTATCGGCATTGCCGTTTTGCTCAGCTTTGCAGCAATTGCGTTTTTTGCAATCCGCTCTGCCAAAACCGCCGCTTCAACATTTTATGCGATTGCGGCTGTTTCTGCGGCGGGAATGCTGCTCTTCCAGCTTTCACTTAACGTTTTCGGCATAACGGATTTGCTGCCGCTTACAGGCGTTACTCTCCCCTTCGTCAGCCGTGGCGGCTCAAGCATGATTTGCTCCTGGGGTCTGCTGGCATATATCAGGGCGGCAGGCGCACCATTCAGCCCGCCCGCACCCGACATTGCAATCAAAAAAGCGCAAAAAGCAACACCCCCAAAGGTTAAAACCAAAGGAGGTGCGGTATCATGAGGATAACAGCAAAACGTGCGGCAATAATTTATGCGCTGATTCTGGCATTTATTGCAGGCATAGGCTTTTTCGTTGTCAGCCTTGTGCTTAACGGCTCGGAATGGGCGTCCAACAAAGCTAACCGCCACATATATTCGGGCGGCACAATAGTTAATGCGGGCGCAATTTATGACATCAACGGCGTTGAGCTTGCCAAAAGCTCGGATAATGAGCGCGTTTTTGCCGACAGCGAGGCTGTGAGGAAATCCGTGCTTCATGTTGTGGGCGACACAGCAGGATATATTTCAACCGGCACTCACTACCTCTACCGTGACGTGCTTTCGGGCTACAGCAAAATCGAGGGCATATATAACCTCAAACAAAGCGGCACGGGAACAGACATAACCCTCAACATAGACAGCGAAGCAAACAAAATTGCCTATAAAGCTCTCGGCGAATATAACGGCGCCGTTGCTGTTTATAACTACAAAACAGGGCAGCTTCTTTGCAGCGTATCAAAGCCGACTTATGACATTAAAAACAGGCCCGATGACCTTTTGACAAACGAAAAATATTCGGGAGTTTTTCTTGATAAGGTAATTTCGGGAATTTATACTCCAGGCTCAATTATGAAAATCATAACAGCCGCATGCGCAATTGAAAATATTCCCGATATCTATTCGCGTTCGTTCGAATGCGACGGCGAATACGAAACGGGTGACGGCACGGTTATCTGCAATGACGTTCATAACAAACAAAATTTTCAGCAGGCGATGAATAACTCCTGCAACTGCGCCTTTGCGGAAATTTCAATTGAACTCGGGGCATCCAAGCTCAAAGCAACGGCGGAAGCAATGGGTTTTAATACCCAGCTTTATGCAAAGGAAATCCGCCTGACAAAAAGCCGCTTTTCACCCTCGACGGAAAGCAAGGCAGAGCTTGGGTGGGCAGGCATCGGCCAATCCACAACTCTTGTTAATCCCTCGCATTTCCTTGCAATAATGGGAGCAATCGCCAACGGCGGCAGCGGCTGTGCACCGGACAGAATTCGCTCCACGGGAACGGTTTCACAAATAGTGGGCAGAATGCCTGAAACGATTATAACAATCAAACCCGACACCGCCGCAAATCTGAACGAGCTTCTGCGCTCCAACGTTGCGGATGAATACGGGGATTGGAAATTTGAAAATCTGCAAATGTGCGGAAAAACAGGCACGGCACAGATTGATAACGCCAAAAGCCACTCATGGTTTGTGGGCTATTCACAGAGAACGGATTTGCCGCTTGCAGTTGTCTGCGTTGCGGAGCATGCGGGCCACGGTTCGGGCGTTGCATCCTCGGTTTCAAACAAGGTTATGCAGTATTTTTTGAAAGAACTTACGCAATAAAATAACAGGCTGTTTCACCCTTTGGTGAGACAGCCTCTCAGTTTGCGAAAAACCTGTTTTTCACAAACTGAGATGACGTTGAGAAAGACCGAAAGACAAGGAACAACCGCTTCACAGGCGTACAGAGGTACGTCGAAGCGGTTGTGACACAGTAAGCAAAATTCAATAAAAAAAACGGGCGATTCGTGAATCGCCCCTACAAAATATAACAATTTATATGTGTATTATATCCCGAATTTTGCGGTTTCGGGCTTTATCGGCAGTCAAAGGCTGTTTCACCATTTGGTGAAACAGCCTGCTTTGTTTTAATATGTATGCTCGCAGATTTCCTTGATTTTTCTCTGTAGTGCAAGAAAATCCTCAAGCGCATCGGGCTTTTGGTTGGGGTTGCGCAGAAGCGCAGCAGGATGGAAAGTGCCCATAAAGAGAATTCCGCCTTTTTCAATGAAATCGCCGTGCTGCTTTGTGACCTTAAAATCCTTTGAAATCAGCCTTTGCGCCGAAATTCTGCCGAGACAAACGATAATTTTAGGGCGAATCAGCCTTGTCTGCTCACGCAGCCAACCGATGCACTGCTCCTGCTCTTCGGGAAGCGGATCTCTGTTCTTCGGAGGGCGGCATTTCACCATGTTGGCAATATAGATATTCTTTTTGCGATCAAGGTCAATCGCTTCAAGATATTTATCAAGCAGCTTGCCTCCCCTGCCAACAAACGGCTCGCCCTGCAAATCCTCATTTTCGCCGGGGCCTTCACCGATAAACAGCACCTCGGCATTCTCATTGCCTACGCCGAAAACAAGATTTGTTCTTGTTTCGCAGAGGGAGCATTTTCTGCATTGCATGCAGTCAGCCTTAAGCTGTTCCCAATTTTCATACATCGCCGCTTTCACCTCGGTTTTTAAATATTTTCTCGGATTTTTCCGCATCCTTGCGAATTTGCTCCGAAAGCTCGTCCATCGAACTGAATTTTATTTCATCTCGCAGATATTCGAGCAGCCTTACTTCAATTTCAAGCCCGTAAAGATTGCCGCTGAAGCCTAAAATGCAGGTTTCGCTTCGGAAATCCTCATTTTCAAATGACGGGCGCAAACCGATATTGGTAACGGATGGGTACTCCCTGCCGTCAACAACGGTTACGGAGGCATAAACACCCTTTTGGGGCTTAACAAATCCCTCGTCAAACCTCTGATTTATGGTTGGTGCACCGATAAGCCTGCCTCTGTGATAGCCGCTCACAACCACCTGCTTATATCGGAACTCCCTGCCGAGCATCGCATTCGCAAGCGGTATGTTGCCGCTTTCAATGGCCCGCCTTATCCGCGTTGAGCTTATCGGCTCCCCGTCATAATCAACGGGAGGGGTTATTTTGAGCTCAACGCCGTATTCCACGCAAAGCTTTTTAAGCTCCTCAATGCCGCCCTCGTTATTTTTGCCGAAGCGGTAATTCCAGCCGCAGCAGATACCGCCCGCATTGAGCTGGTCAATGAGGATTTTCTCAAAAAACTCACGGCAGGTCATGTTTTTAACTTCTCTGAAAGAAACAATCCGCTTTCCTGCCCCTGTTTTTGCAATCAGCTCGTCACGCAGCGCAGGCTGCAAAATCATATCCGGTGCTTTGCCCGCAACGATAAGCATAGGGTGCCTGTCGAAAAGAAGCACAAGGGGAGAAAACCCGTGCTCTTGCTGCATTTCAAAAGCACAGGTGATAACTGCAATATGTCCCCTGTGAAGCCCGTCAAAGCTTCCGAGGGTTACTGCGGTTTTTCTCTCAAGCATTGATTATTTCTTCCTAAACTGTTGTTTCATTCGCAATTCCTTGGAAAGGATTCGCTTGCGCAGACGCAGCGAAACGGGAGTAACCTCCAGAAGCTCATCGTCCTTTATAAATTCCATGCACTGTTCAAGGCTCAGAACGCTGTGAGGCACAAGGCGCAGAGCATCGTCCGAACCGGATGCACGGGTGTTTGTTAAATGCTTTGTTTTGCAAACGTTGCATACGATATCTTCATTCTTGGCGCATTCGCCAACAATCATGCCCTCATAAACATCAACACCTGCAGGAATGAAAAGGCGGCCTCTGTCCTGAGTGTTGAAAAGTCCGTAAGCTGTGCTGACACCTGTTTCGTGAACAACGATTGAGCCTCTTTCACGGGTCTGGATATCGCCCTTATAGGGAGCGTAGCCGTCAAAAAGCTGGTTCATGATTCCGTTGCCGTTGGTGTCTGTCAAAAATTCCGCACGGTAGCCGATAAGGCCTCTTGACGGGATTTTGAATTCAAGGTGGGTTGAGCCGCCCTCTCGTGCACCCATGTTTTCAAGCTCACCTTTACGAGAACCTAATTTTTCGATAACAGCGCCAACATACTGCTCGGGAACTTCAACAATGAGAAGCTCCATCGGCTCCATAAGCTGGCCGTCAATCTCCTTGAAGATTACCTTGGGTCTGGAAACCTGGAATTCGTATCCCTGGCGGCGCATTGTTTCAATCAGAATAGAAAGATGAAGCTCGCCTCTGCCCGAAACCTTGAACGTATCGGTGCTTTCGGTTTCCTCAACCCTCATGCTCACATTCGTTTCAACCTCTTTGAAAAGGCGGTCACGGATGTTTCTGGAGGTGACAAACTTGCCCTCCTTGCCTGCGAACGGGCTGTCATTAACGATGAAATTCATCGAAATTGTAGGTTCATCTATCTTAATAAAGGGCAAAGCCTCAACGTTTTCAGGGTCGCATGCGGTTTCGCCGATATTGATGCCTTCAATGCCCGAAACGCAGATGATGTCGCCCGCCTCGGCTTCGTCGCACTCAACACGCGAAAGCCCCTCAAACTGATAAAGTCTTGAAACACGCACATTCTGAGTTGTGCCGTCTGTTTTGCAGAGAGTTATCTGCTGATTCTTTTTTATTCTGCCCCTTTCAACTCTGCCAACTCCGATTCTGCCGACATAATCGTCATAATCAAGGCTGGAGAAAAGCACTTGGAGAGGCTGGTCGGGGTCGCCCTCGGGAGGCTCAATGTTTTCAAGAATCGCATCAAACAGGGGCTGCATGTTTCCGCCTCTGTTGTTGGGGTCAAGGCTCGAGTAGCCGTCCCTTGCGCTGGCATAAACAACGGGGAATTCAAGTTGATCCTCGTCTGCACCAAGGTCAATAAAGAGGTCAAGCACCTCATCAACAACCTCGTAGGGGCGTGCATTGGGGCGGTCAATTTTGTTGATAACAACAAGCACCTTTTTCTTAAGGTTAAGTGCCTTTTTAAGCACGAATCTGGTCTGAGGCATGCAGCCTTCAAATGCATCAACAAGCAACAGAACACCGTCAACCATCATCAGAATGCGCTCAACCTCGCCGCCGAAATCAGCGTGGCCCGGGGTATCAACAACATTAATCTTTGTGCCTTTATAATGAACAGATGTGTTTTTGGAAAGGATTGTGATTCCTCTTTCGCGCTCAAGGTCGTTGGAGTCCATAACTCTGTCAGCAACCTGCTCATTATCGCGGAAGGTGCCGCTCTGCTTGAGCATTTCGTCAACCATGGTTGTTTTTCCGTGGTCAACGTGAGCAATTATAGCAATATTTCTTAAATCTTTTTTGTTAGACAAATGGGTCACCTTTTCAAAAAATTTTTATTTATTCCTCAATCTTAAATCCTTCTTTTTCACGCTTTGCGGCAAGCTGAGAAAGCATATTTTCTTTCTCCTTGCCTGCAATCTTATAGAAGAACATGGGAATTGAGCAAAGCAGCATGCTTAAGCCGGGAAGGAGAGATACAAGGGTAAACATTGCAAATCTCTGACCGAACGCAACATCAAAGGCGGACATAATTGCTTCCTTTGAAAGCATTGCAGCGGGGTCCATATCAATTGCCATGTAAAGCACGATAATGCCGCAGGTTGCAAATGCGTTGCCGATTTTGTTGATGAATCCCTGGCATGCCGAGCCCAGACCGTTTTCTCTGTGGCCTGTTGTAAGCTCCATGTAATCAAGGCTGTCGCATATCATTGCATAGGAAATTACGTTGATAACGCCGAGAGGAATGGACTGAACAACAATGAATGGTGCAAGCACATAAATGCTTGAAAGGCTTGTTGCGTAACCGATTATTGTTGTAACAACGCTTGCTGCAAAGCCTGCAAGGCAGGTTGTGATAACAATTTTCTTATAGTCAAACTTTTTCATCAGCGCAGGCATAACAAGTGTTGTGCCGAACATGCCGACGATTGTGCAAACCTGGAAAATTGTTTTAACAAGGCTGATGCTGTTAATTATATCTGCCTGAGTGGGGTTTTCGGGGCCGATATAGAAGGAGTAACGGGCAACGTGAATTGCAGCAGCCTGAACAAGATATCTGCCGCTGGAAAGAATACCCATGATTACAACAAGCATAAGGGGCTTGCAATGAAAGATTCTTGAAAGACTTCCGGGCTGACCGGGAATTTTCTTTTTGTTGGGCAGAACAACTCTTTCTTTGATGTGGAAATAGCAGTTAACATACATTATTCCGCCGATAATAACAGCGAAAAGAGCGATAAGGAAGTATTTTTTCTTCTCAAAGTCAAGCGGATTGGGTTCGTTGCCGAATTTTGCATAATATGCATTAAGAATAAGGGGTATTGCAAGGAAAAGCACTTCGGGAAGCGCCGAGCCGATGCTGTTGATGATTTTTGTGAAAGAGATAACGTCGCTTCTCTCTTTTGAGTTGGGGGTAAGAACGTTGGGCAGAGTCCAGAAAGGAACGTCCGCCATTGTGTAAGCCATGCCCCAGAGAATATAGACAACTGCCGAGAAAATCATAAGGGAAGTCTGATTCATATCGGGGCTGAGATACATGAGAAGAGTGAGCACCGCAATAATGGGAGTTGCCATTATGATATAGGGTTTCATTCTTCCGTTTTTCATTGACCGTCTGTCAACAATCATGCCCATCATCGGGTCATTGATTGCGTCCCAAACTCTTGCAGCGAGCATAAGAACAAGAACAAACATAAGCGGAAGCTGCAAAACATTGACGTAATAGTCGCTGATATAGCTGGACATCATGGCATAAATCATGCCTTGACCGCCCGCACCCAAAGCATACATCCACAGTTCTTTTTTGCTGACGTATCTTTTATCTTCCATGGTATCTTTCCTTTCTTCGGTTAGTTTTATCATGTTTTAAAAAATGATTTTATGGTTACTGAGGAAGGATGACGTTTTTCTCAGCAATCAGAAATTATTTTTTAGCCATTTCCTCGCGGAACTTGGCCTGATGCTTAAGATATGTTTCTTCAGGAATATCGGGGTTGCCCTTGGAATATCCGGGGATAAACATATCGCCTGCAACCTTGGGGTCTGTGCAGCGGGTGTCGTTTCTCCACTTTTCTCTTTCCTCAGGATTTCTCATGTTGGGAATTTCAACAGGGATTCCGCCCTCAAGCGCCGAGAAATACGCAAACATACCGGGCAGGAACATATCCATTGCCTCATAAACATCGATAACGTCTGCGTTCTTGTTGCCTCTGAGCGACTCAATAATGTGGTGCATAAGATAATAGTCCGCACCGCCGTGACCCGATGTTTCCGCAAGGCGTGAAAGAGCATCTCTCGTTGAAACAACTTCGGGCTTTGAATTATTATCGCCCTCATTTTCGTCACAGTTAACGTAAAGCGTCTGAACATCGCCGCATTCTGCATCCTCACGGGCAGTTTCCATTCTGCCCTTTGAGCCATTTATTGAGAACCAGATGGAGTGGCCCGCACAACCGATGCCGTGAACGCTCTTGAGAATGCCGCCGTTTTCGAGAGTGATTATTTCAAGACCGATGGGAGCAGCCTTTGCACCCATGCGATACATTCTGTCGTTATAAGCCACCTCAAAGCCGCTGACCTTAACGGGTCTTAAGCCTGTGATGTGGATAAGCGGACCTATGGAATGAGTGCAGTAATAGAACGCATGCATAAGGGTTCGCCAATGGTCGGGTCTGCCCTGAGTGTGCATGTGCCAATCCGCCTCAAGGTTATGCATATATTCGCCCTCGCCGTACTCAAACTTTCCGAGAACGCCTTCATCATAAAGCTCTTTCATCTTCTTGGGGGCGGGCATATAGCAGCAGTTTTCTGCAAAGAAATATTTTTTGCCTGATTTTTCAACAGCTTCAACAAGCTCAACAGCTTCCTTCATTGTCTGAACGGGAAGCACTTCGCTGATAACGTTGAAGCCTTTGTTGAGTGCCTTGATTGCAAAAGGAGCATGCTCCGTTGCATAGTTTGCAAGCACAACAACGTCCATATCGTGAGTCAGGAATTCATCGTAGCTTTCATAGAAAGTGATGCCCTCACCCTCGTAGTCTCTTTTTGCAAGATTAAGCTGGGGTATATAATTATCGCAGATTGCAACGGTTTTTGCACCCTTGACGCTGCGGCAATATTCAACCATGCTTCTGCCTCTGCCGACGCCGAGAACGCCAACCTTGATTGTGGGAGCCTTTTCAAGCTTTCTGCAGAAAGAACGGTCCTCATAAACCATGTCAACGCTGTCCACTTCAAGCTCTGCAAGCATCCATTCCCAGCGTTCTTTCATTCCTGTGTCATATTCAACAGGAATAAAGCCTGCTGTAAGATAGCTCTTAACTGCGCCCTTACGCCACTCGTCGGTTGTCAGATAAATATAATCTGCATCCTGCTGTGCAAGCTTTTTAACGGCAATGTTGTTGATATATTTGCCAAGACCCTTGCCGCGGAATTCGGTTTTTATTCCGACCATGTGCACCTGACCCATTTTCTCCTCGGGATGATAAATAGCGGCAATTGTTCCCACATGCTCGCCCTCATAATCAAGGAAGAATACGTCCTTTTCAGGCACGCAGTCATCAACATCGGCTACGCACTCATCAAAAAACTCAGGAGCGGTGTCGTCACCGACAAGGCCGTTTTTGCAGCAATCAACCCATGCCGCCTTGTCTTCCAAACATTCTTTGTAATTTACAATTGTGTAACCCTCGGGCAAAGTCAAATCCGCAACGGGAGTACCCTTAAGCCAATACATTTTAAGCTGTGCCATAAATTCACCTTAATAATATGTAATCATAAACAAATATTGCGTAATTAAAACCGCTTCACTTGAAAAAGGGGCTGTTAAAAACAACCCCTCTGTTCAGTAAAATTTTTGTGTAACTCATTACGAATTATGAATTACGCATTGCAAACAAAAATTATTCGCCTTTCATTTCAAGGAGCTTAACAGTTCCGTCATAGGAAGCCTGGCTGACCTTGATTGAATCTGTAATAGCTGCCTTGATATCATCCTCTGTTGCACCAAGCTCAACAGAATACTTTCTGTCGATGAAAAGGTTGATATCCATGATATCTGCAAGTCCGTCAACGTCAATACCGCTTTCGATGCCCTTTGCGGCATATTCCTTCTTAACCTTGCCGAGACCCATTCTCATCATCCAGGGAGCAACGCTGATAATCTTTCTGTTGTCGCCCATGCCTCTTGCAGCGTAAACGATCTTGAGGAATTCCTTCCAAGTCTGGTTATACATACTGATGGGCCATGCCTTTGCGCCCTTTGACTTTTCAGCTGCACCAACGATAACCTCGCCAACCTGGCGAACTGTGAGCATAGCTGTGCCGCCGCCCGGATACATTGTGAACGGAAGCTTATCCATCATCTTGATTTGTTCAATAAGGATAACCCAAACAGGCTTTCTGCCGGGCTGTGTGCCGAAGATGTAGGGAAGCTCAAGAACAGCAACATCAAAGTTTTCGTCAGCAAATGTGAAAGCAACCTCTTCCTGGTCGATACGGCTTCTTATGTAAGGATGCTTTTCGGTAAGCTTCATATCGGGGCGCTCTTTTGCAAGGTATGCAAAGTATGAGCCGAGAATAACAGCATTCTTCATGCCAACCTCTTTACAAAGGGGGAGAATTCTCTTGAGAGGTGCGATATTATACTTGTAATATGCATCATAAACAGGTGCGGGGAACTCAACTCTTTCGTCAATACCTGCTGCGAAAACAAAGCAATCACAGCCGGCCATGATAGCTTTGATTTCTTCATCTGTCTTTTCATAGATATTGCAAAGTTCAATTTCCATTTCTTCGGGAATGGGAGCGCCTTCGGGGAGAGGGGGAAGAGCAACGCTCTTAACCTGATGGCCTCTTTCGATGAAGATTCTTGCTGCTTCGCAGCCGAGGAGACCTGTGCCGCCAATCATAAATACTTTCATTGGATTATTCCTCCTTGAATAATTATACTCTATTATAATATATCTTATTTTTAAAATAGTCAATAGAATTGAAAAAAACAGTCGAAATTAAATTGTAACCTTTGTCTGCTCTCCGCTCAGGGAAGCGCCAAAGCTGTCTATTGAACGGTCGTCAACAGGTTCAAGCATTGCTTCCTCAGATGCACCCACTTGCTTGCAGACTTGCTCCCTGTCAGGAACAAACATCACAAGATTGCCTCGCTTTGCGCCCTGAATTGCCATCTGCAAAAGAGTAATCAGCGGCAACGGAACAGGCAAAATATATTTATCCCCAACGCAGTTCCATACCCTGCACGCAAAAACCGTGCAGTTAAAGAAAAAATCCCAATAGTTCCATTTTGTGATTTCTTCGCTGACCGTTTCGAGTTCCTGCAAGCTGATTTCCTTGGTAATTGTATAATAATCGTTTTCAGTTTTTTCTCTGCTTGCATAGGCTTCTATGTTGTAGTAAATGCCCCAGCTATCCAGAACGGTCATACCCCATGAACCGACCGAAACGCCCTCATTCGCAGGCAAATCATACGCACCGACTCTGATTGTTTCACCTGAAATATTGTGAATATAAATCCAAACGTGGAAATAAGCGGGAAATCCCGTTGTCCTCATGCAAATTGACATTTGAGCAACAGCGTTTTCGTCCGAATTTTCTTCGTTCTTCTCAGATGAATCCGTGGTTTCTGTTGTCGGTTCCGATTCTTCCTGCGTGGCGGAAGTTGATGACTCCGTTAATGCAGGCGGATTTTCCGTTGCAGGCTCTCCGGCCGCTTTTGCCGTGCCGACTGCGGTCAAAAGCACGGAAAAAACAAGAATGATTGAGGCAAGCTTTTTAATTATCATTTTCAACCCCTCCTCTTATATGATTATAATACATCTGCCTACTGATTTTTTCAAGAAAAATATCTGCATAAAGAAAAAGCCGAGGCCTCACAGCCTCGGATTTTTCTCGTATAAAACGGGGGGGACAAAAGATGGTAGTGGTTAAATTAATTATTTTTCCGCCTGCTTGGAATACTTGAGAGTATAAACTATTCTCATAAGCCATGCTTCAGCGGGATTTATTGCCTTTGCCTTGCCGAAAACCTTTGAGGTCAGCAAGGTGAGGCTGCTTTTGCTCATAATCATATCAACAGCCTGTGCATCGCCTTCGTTGGCACCGCAGCAAAGAGCACCTTTATCTTTAATAAGAACAGCGTTTTTGCCTTTAATTGCCTTTGAGGCCTTATCATAAGATTTTGCACATTTAACGGTGGGGCCGCAAATCTGAGCAAAGTCATCAAGGAGAGGCTTCATTGTTTTGCCGAGTCTTGAAACGGCAACAACCTCATTTGATGCATTGTGAATTATATTGTTAAATTTGGGGCAGGCATTATAGATATCTCTGTGCGCCTCTGCGATATCCGCAAGAGCCGCAATGCCTGAACCGCCCTTGATATCCATTGAAATTTCAGAGCCGTCGGACTGGTTTGTGAAAACGATTTCACCGCTCTCTCTGTTGTATGTACTATTATACAGCATCGATTTATCAATTTCAACAGTTTTTTGAGATTTTGTAAGCTCATCAGCAATCTCTGAACAGAAGTCGTCGAGATTGTCCGACTTTAAACCGAGCTTGATTTTAGCCGAATCAATAATATAATCTGTGCAAACTTTTTCAAGTGAATTTGCAACCTGGAAAGCCTCTTCGCTATCCTTACCGAAGCAGAGAGCACCGTGATGAGCCATAATAACAGCCTTTGAAGGGCTCATCTTAAGAGCCTTGGTAACGCCCTTTTTGAGCTTCTTTGTGCCGGGCAGACCATAGCCGCCAAGGTGGATAACGCTGCCTATAAGGCTTGCCGCCTCATCAGCAACCTTTTCAATTCCGGTTGAAAGCGCACTGACAGCGGAAGCAACCTTCTGATGAGTATGAATAACAAAGTTTGCTTCGGGATGCTCTTTATAAACCTCAGCATGAATTCCCTTTTCGGACGAGGGCTTAACATTGCCGCCCCATTCAAGAGTGTTGATTGCAACCTCAACAATATCATCGGGGGTAAGGCCGATATAGGGCTTGCCGCTGGGAGTTATAACAAAGGTTTTATCGTCAACACGGCAGCTTACGTTGCCCCATGTTCTTGCGATAAGACCGGTTTCAACAAGTCTTTCGCCTGCTTCAATAACAAGCTTTTTAGCAGTTAAAACGTCCATAATATCATTCCTTTCAAACAATTCATGGATAGTATTAAGTGAATAGTGAAGAATGAAAAGTGAAGAGTTGAGGGGCTACGCCGCTTATTGTATCAGGTTACGGGTGAAACCCGTCCTTAACTGTTCACTCTTCACTATTAACTTTTCACTTCGTTTAAGAATAAGGCGGGATATGGGATATCCCGCCGTGATTAATTATTGTTTTGTGAAAAATGTCATGTGCCGAATTCATGTTATAAATAATTAGTGAGAAATGATGGCGGATGGCGTTTTTCTCTTGTGAAGGCGTATCAAGTATACGCCGAGGAAGAAAAAAGGTCATGCGCCGCATTTATCACAATTATTTTGTTTCAAGGCAAACGATGTTCTCAAATACCTTGTCAAATCTTGCGATTGCGTCGTCAATCATTTCCTCAGTGTAAGCAGCGCTTGTATAGAGGCGGCTGCCTGCAAGAGTTACAAGACCTTCTGCCATATAAGCAGCGCCCATGTGGGTCATTTCCTTCTTGCGTGCAGATGTAGCGCTGAGAACGCCGGGGATGCCCCAAGGCTTCATCCAGTCGATGGAGAAGTTGAGTGTGCCAACAGTTTCAAGATGGCAGATTGAGCCCTGGTTGAATGCTACGAAGGGAAGATTTCTTCTCTTGATGATTTCCTGAAGGCCTGCTGTGAGTCTGTCGCCCATAAGAGCTGCCTTGTAGCAAGCATCTGCCTTCTCCATTTCTTCAAGCATTGTGTAGCCTGCAACGCAGCTGAGGGGGTTAGCGCTCATTGTGCCGCCGCAGAATGCCTTCTTAATCTTCTTGCCTGTGTCATCAAGGCCTGCACCGAGATACTTCATGTATTCTCTCTTACCGCCGAGGCCGCCTGCGCCGGGATAGCCGCCTGCCATAACCTTGCCGAATACGGTAAGGTCAGGTGAACAGCCGAAGTAGCCCTGAGCGCCGCTCATGCTTACGCGGAATGCTGTAACAACTTCGTCAAAGATGAGGAGTGCGCCGTATTTGCGGCAAAGCTGCTCAACGCCCTTGCAGAAGTTCTTGTCAACGGGTCTTGTGCCGCTTTCGGGACCAACGGGCTCAAGCATAACTGCTGCTGTGCCGCCCTTGAGTCTGTTTGCCTTGAGCTTTCTTTCAAGGTCATTGAGGTCGCCGGGGAAGAATTCTTCTGTATCTCTGAAGCAGAACAGGGGAACGCCTGTTGCCTGAGTGAACTTTGAGCCGGGAACACGGATGCCGTAGCCAAGCTGATCTGACCAGCCGTGATAAGCGCCGCCCATCTTAAGAATCTTCTTTTTGCCGGTTGCAAGACGTGCAACACGGATAGCGGTCATACAAGCCTCTGTGCCTGAACCGAGCATACGGAACATGTCAACATTGGGAATAAGCTCGGAAATCTTCTTGCCGAGTTTGTATTCATATTCGTGGAAAAGACCTGTTGAAGGGCCGCAGGTGTTAAGAAGCTCAATAACCTTTTCACGAACTGCAGGAGGATTGCTGCCGAGAACGGTGGGGCCGCCTGCCTGAAGGAAGTCATAGTATTTGTTGCCGTCGATATCGTAAAGATATGCGCCCTCAGCCTTTGTGAAAACGAGGGGGAACGGATAGTTGAATGCAAGGTTATGCTGAACACCGCCGGGGATAATCTGCTTTGCCTCTTCAATCATTACCTTTGACTTTGCGCACTTCTTGTCGAAATACTCTTCTTCGTACTTTTTGAGTGCTTCGGGGCTGATTGAGTAAATAGGCTTTTTAATAAGCTCATCAAGCTGCTTCTGAACAGCCTGGGCGTCGGGATAATTAATAATACCGTGGTTTGACATTTTGAATCCTCCTTAGTTTCAGCAACCTCTGCCGTTGCTTCATATTATTACCAGTTTATTATATCATGCAATATTTGAATAATCAAGGGTCAGAAATGCCTGAAAGTGTATTTTTTCGGGCATTTCTTGTGTTTTGATTAATCGAGACCAAGCTTTTTAGCCATCTCTGCCGTCTTAAGCTCAAGAAGCTTTGAAACGCCCTTTTCCTGCATTGTTACGCCATAGAGCATGTCAGCCTCGTCCATTGTGCCTCGTCTGTGGGTTATCAGAATGAACTGCGTGTTGTTGGTCATGCCTCTGACATACTGGGCATAGCGGCTGACGTTGATATCGTCAAGCGCAGCCTCAACCTCATCAAAAATGCAGAACGGCGCGGGTGTTACCTTGAGAATTGCAAACAGAAGAGCTATTGCGGCAAGTCCCTTTTCACCGCCCGAAAGCAGGTCGATGTTCTGAACATTCTTGCCGGGCGGCTGAACACGGATGTTAATGTTGCATTCAAGAACATCCTGCGGGTCGTCAAGCACAAGCTCCGCGCGTCCGCCGTCAAACAAATCCTTAAAGGTTTCTTCAAAGTTGTTGTTGATTCGTCTGAACTGCTCTCTGAAGCGCTCCGCCATTTTGCCCGTAAGCTCTTCTATAAGCTTTATAAGCTCCTCTTTGGATTTTTCGATATCTCCGATTTGAGTGCTCATATATTCGTATCGCTCGGAAACCTCTTTGTATTCCTCAACTGCACCTACGTTTACGCTGCCGAGTGCGCGTATCTTATTTTTAATTTCCTGCAATGTGCGCTGCGCCTTGGGAATATCGTCAAGCACGATGTTCATATCCGCAGCCTCGCGCAGGGTGAGCTGATATTCGTCATAAAGCTTGTTCTGCGCCGTTTCAAGCTCTCTCTGCATTGAATCGCGGCGTTCTTCAAGCCTTGCAAGCTCACCGCCGAGTTTTTCTCTTTCGGAGGTTTTTTCGCGTTCCTTTGCGCGCAGAGAAGTGCTTTTTGCTTCGCCCTCTGTGCGCTTTTCAATCAATCCGTCAATCTTTTCGCGGGTTTTAACCGAATTTTCGCGCATTGAAACAAGGCTTGCTTCAAGCTCCTCGATATGAGCCTGCGTTTTTTCGTTTTCCTGCTTAATCTGCTCAATCGTAGAAATATATTCATTGGAATTTAACAGCACAAGATCATCCCCTCTGATGTAAATTACAACTGCACCCCTCAAAATTAAGGCAGCACCATTTCCGTTTGCTTAGGCAAGTCGGATCGTAGCC
>JAZNPT010000003.1:0-42514 GCA_045589815.1 Acutalibacteraceae bacterium | reverse complement strand
CGGAAATTGTTTCAAAAAAACTGGATAAGAATGCAGATAGGTTTAAGTTTATTGGTGGCGGCAGCTTCGGCAGAGTCTATAAAGCCACACTTTCCGATGGCAAGATAATCGCCGTCAAAGCATACAGAGTTCAGGGTTCACAATACGAAGAGGCTCAACAGCTTAAACTTCTGTCTGCAAACACAAATGTTAATATGCCTGAAGTTCTGTTTACTTATGAGGATGAAGATACTGCTATTTTAGCTATGAGCTTTTGCCACGGGCAGAATGTATTAAATCCAATGTTTTTACTGAAAAGCAAAAGGCAAAAACAAGAATTCGCTGATGCTGTTGTTTCGGGTATGCTTGAATGGCACAGCGTTACAAATGACAAATTCGGCGAGTTATCAAATCCCGATTATGATTCGTGGCTTGAATATTACAAAAAAGAAAAACAGGAGCCTTGGCTTATCGGTTTGAAAGAATTGAGCGAAAAAGGAAAGTTCAGCAAGAAAAAATTGAAACTTCTCTGTGAAGCAACTGAGATTTTTAATAATCTTCCCGAAGAAAACTCATCTCCCGTTCTCATTCACAGCGACCTCAATATAATGAACATAATGGCTGACCCCAAAACTTTAAAACTTACAGCCTTCATTGACCCTTGCACTTGTATGTGGGCAGAGAGAGAATATGATTTGTTCCAGCTTCGCAATATGTGGGGCGACGCCTACGGTCTGTATGAAACATACAAACAGAAATGCAAATTATCCGAATATGCGGATTTCAGAGTTGCATATTATGCATCAATGCACGAAGCGGCAATGAGACTCAAAGGCGGTTTAATTATGCCGCTGTGGGAAGATTTAAATAATGCACGACTGAAAAAAGAAATGAAAAAGCTGAAAGAAAAACTGCTTTAAATTCAGGAGACTTCTGTATGGAAGTCTCCTTTTTAATATGGCCGAAGCCAACTAATATGCTTAATTATTGTCTTTGACGATTGTTTTTTGCATCTTACCCCTTCTAAAATGCATCTTGATTAAAATCTGTTGCCAAGCAAGCAGATTTCTGTATATAATTCAATCAGGATAAAACAAGGAGGGGCACAGATGAAAGCAATAACCGTAAATAATCTTACAAAGCGATTCGGTGATTTTACTGCCGTTAATAAAATTAGTTTTGATGTGAACAAAGGAGAAATGTTAGGTTTTCTGGGAGTAAACGGGGCAGGAAAATCAACCACAATAAATATGTTGTCCACATTGCTTAAGTCAAATGAAGGTCATGTAGAAATCTGCGGAGAAATTCTGGGAAAGAATGACGAAGCAATTCGCCGAAAAATAGGAATCGTTTATCAGCAAAACTGTCTTGACGATATATTGAGCGTTAAGGAAAACCTTTTGTGTCGAGGTATACTGCATGGTGCTTCAAAAAGCAAAGCACAGAAACGCCTTGATGAATTGAGCGAAATGCTATCTCTTTCGGAACTTCTGAAAAAACGTTATTCTAAGTTGTCGGGCGGTCAGAAAAGACGTTGCGAAATTGCGGCAGCGCTTATGCATACACCGGAAATTCTTTTCCTTGATGAGCCCACAACCGGTCTTGATCCCGCTACCAGAAAAGATGTGTGGAGTGTAATTGAAAGTCTGCGCCGTAATACCGGCATGACAATTTTTCTGACAACGCACTATATGGAGGAAGCTGCCGGAGCAAACAGAATAATCATAATCGATAAAGGCTCTGTTCGTGCACAGGGAACTCCATTTGAGCTGAAGGAAAAATACGCATCTGATACAGTGAAAATATATTGCAGCAAAGAAAACGGTGACAAGAATTTCCAAACACTTTCCGATCAGGGCTTTTCTGTAAAAAAAGAAGAATACGGTCTTAGCTTTCCGATAAAAAATACCGTTGATGCCATAGAGCCTGTCCACTCACTCAAAGAACAAATAACAGGTTTCGAAGTTATTCAGGGTAATATGGATGATGTGTTCTTAAACGCATGTTCGAATTAATAAAATGGGGTGTTAAAATGAATTTTTATGAATTAATAAAGAGAAATCTTAAAATATATTTTCGGGATAAATCCGCCGTGTTTTTTTCGCTGTTATCAATGATTGTAACAATAATTCTGATGCTTTTCTTCTTGAGCGATTTTCAAATCGATGCAATTGTATCAATGATAGGTGAGTTTCCTGGAAGAAATGCCGATTCCGATAAGATTAATGCAACAGTTTTTGTTTTGCAATGGATTGCGGGCGGAATAGTCGGTATAAATGCCGTAACAGTTACAATTGCGTTTTATTCCGCTATGATTCGTGACCGTGTTGACGGCAGACTGAATTCAATATATACTGCACCCGTAAGCCGATTTACAATTTCTGCAGCATATGTGACATCAGCCTGGATTTGTTCGGTTATAATCTGCATATTAACTTTGGCGTTTTCGGAATTATATTGTATAATCAAGGGTGCCGATGTCTATTCATTTGTTTCTCACATCAAGCTGATTGGTATTATTGCAGTGAATTCATTTACATATTCCGCTTTAATGTATTTATTAGCCATGCTTGTCGCAACCCAGGGCGCTTGGGGAGGACTCGGAACAGTTATCGGAACGATAGTAGGCTTTCTTGGGGGAATATATCTTCCGATAGGAGATTATTCGGAGACAATGGCAAATATAATAAAATTTCTGCCTGTCATATATGGTACAAAGCTTTTCAGAACAGTTATGACTGAGGATGTGCAGGCGATTATTTTTAAAGACGCTCCTGCCGAGTTGATAAACGAATACCGTTTGGAAATGGGTGTTGACCTCGAGATTTTCTCATATAAAATAAGTGACTTTGACAGTATAATAATATTACTTACCTGCGGCATCGTTTTTTTGGTGTGCGGTGCAATTGTAACAAAAAGAGCAAAAAAATCTGACAAATGATCGGAGGCTGTTATGAAAATAACAATTGAAGCTTTGGCTGACGGTGCCGAAGAAGAAATAATCATCAGAACCAATACTATGGACAGCGATATAATAAATCTGATATATGCTGTCAAAGCCGGAAGAAACCGGATAACTGCCTTTGACGAAAATGAAATTGTTCAGCTTGATTCAAAAGAAATTTTTTATTTCGAATCGGTTGATAATAAAGTTTATGCTTGCTGTGAAAAAAAGATTTTTGAAATAAAGCAAAAATTGTATGAGCTTGAAGAAATATACAAACAAACGGATTTTGTGCGAATTTCAAAATCAATGATAGTAAATATCTCTAAAGTCAGCAAAATAGTACCGATGTTTAACGGCAGACTTGAAGGTGTGCTCTGCAACGGTGAAAAAGTTATAATAACAAGACAGTATGTTGCAAATCTAAAGAAAAAACTTGGAATATAGGAGGAATGAAAATGAATTTTTTAAAGGTATTTATTAATTTTTTCTCAACAATAACTTTGGGGATAGTTTTTGTTTGTGCGGTAAACATGTCTCTGTCACCGGGTTACGATGTGCCTGACAGTGTGCTTTGGCAAGTTCTTCTTTCCGGATTTATCACATCAATCATGACAAGCATCGGTGCTTTTATTTTCACGGCAATAAACACCAAGACAAAACTTGCGGTTTCGATTGTGATACACTATGCTTTAATGTCAGTAATTATGATTAGTTTAGGCGTATGGTTTGATTGGTTGAATTTTGATATAAAAGGTATTGTAATGATGCTTATTTCAGTTGCCGTTGTTTATTTAATTGCTTTTTTACTCAATTATTACATCATCAAAAAAGAAGCTGAAGGAATTAATATCGCTTTAGAAAAGCATAACAAGCGTAATCAGTAATACGTAAATTTTATTTCGAAGTGCTTTTGCAGATTTCTTTTGTAAATAAACTACACTCCAATTATAAATACCGAGTAAAACCCTCTGAAAATCATTTGATTCTCAGAGGGTTTAAAACATATTTATTTAATCATTCCGAAGTGTTTTAATGCTTCCTTGATTGCTTTTTCTTTATTCGGGGGGCATTGGGGGTGTCTTGCATCATCGGACTTTGGCTTATTATAACAATCACGCTCGATAATGCCGCATTTCTGTTTTATCTGTGCGATATACAAACTGCTGACTTTCAGACCGCTATGCTCAAGCACATAATCCTTGATTTCCTGATAGGTGGCTTTCTTCTCCGCATCGGTCAAATCAAGTTCATCCATATCCAAATCAATTTCAATATGATGCTTTGTGTTGAGTTTGGACAAAAGACATACCGTCTCTATATGATTTGTGTGAGGGAACATGTCCACGGGACAGATTTTCCGAACCTTGTAGCCCTTTTTTTCAAGCATTGTTAAATCCCTTGCCAATGTTTCGGGGTTGCAGGAGATATAAACAACCTTTTCAGGGGCGGCAACGGCAAGCGAATCAATGAATTTTTTGCTGCTGCCCGAGCGTGGCGGGTCCATAAAAACAACATCAAATTTTTCGCCTGCGAGTGCAAGCTCCTGCATAAAATCGCCTGCATCCGCGCAATAAAATCTTGCGTTTTCTGCGCTGTTGCGCTTGGCATTTGAAATTGCGTCCTTAACAGCATCGGGATTCAGCTCAACGCCGATAACATTGCCTGCCGTTTTGGCGGCAACAAGGCCGATTGTGCCAATTCCGCAATATGCATCCAGCACGGTTGTGTTTTTATCAAGCTCGGCAAGCTCCATAGCCTTGCCATAGAGTTTTTCGGTCTGAACGGGGTTTATCTGATAGAAAGATTTCGGCGAAATGCGGAAAACTCTGCCGCAGAGCGTGTCCTCAATATATCCGTTGCCGTGAAGCACTTCTTCTTTTTCGCCGAGAACAAGATTTGTGTTTTTGGGGTTGATGTTGAGAACAACGGTTGTTATTTCGGGGTGCTTTTCGAGCAGGGCGGCGGTGAACTTCTTTTTCATGGGGAAATATCCGCTTGAGCCGACCAGCACAACCATAACTTCGCCGCTTGAAAAGCCCCGTTTAACCAGAACATGGCGCAAAAAGCCCGTGCCCTTGTCCTCGTCATAAGTCCAAATTTTGAATTTGGGCAGCATGGCACGGATGTCAACAATGATTTCGTCGGCGGTTTTATCCTCGGTCATGCAGCTGTCAACGGAAACTATGCGGTGGCTGCCCGACTGATAAACGCCGGAAATGATTTTGCCGCTTTTTGTTCGGCCGAATGCCGCCTGCACCTTGTTACGGTAGTGATAGGGGTTGTCCATGCCGATTATTTTATCAACCCTGCCGAATTTTTTCAGCAGAATTTCACACCTTGCCTGTTTCCATTTCAGCTGACGGTCATAAGTCATATTCTGAAGCTGGCAGCCGCCGCATTTTTTTGCGAGCGGGCAGGCATCGGGGTTTGTTTTAAGATTGGATTTTTGTGACATGGAACATCCTCAATTCTTGTGTTATGTTTCAGTTTTCTTTCTTTTCGGGCATTTTGTTAAGGAATGCATAGGCTGTTACCGAAAGAACCAGCATAAGTACTGTGACCGCCATGGGGGACTCGATGCCGTAGAACGGGGCGCAGACAAGCTCAAACAAAACTTCAAAAACTTCGGCGGCGCCGAGCGCTCTTGTCATCATCGTGAGGATGCTCACGGCAAGACCGACCATGGAATAAATGTTGACTATTCTTATCCAGAGCGCTTCGCCGAGCTTGAACGCAACGGCGATTGAAGCAATAACAAGGATTGCATAGCCTGCTGCGGAAAGAATTTCAACCGCATTGGGAAGCTTTTCAAGAATTTCGGGAACAAGCTTAATCAGGCGCCAGATATAGGGTGCGCCGAGAAGAAGTCCGCATACAACATAAAATGTAAGTTTAATATTTTTCTTATTATCCATTTTCAACAGCCTTTCTTAATGCTTTTGCAAGTTGGTCGGGGCAGGATGTATTTTTAAAACCGCAGCGGGTACCCTCAAGCCTTGCAATAATATCCTCAACCTTCATGCCGTCCACCAACGCTCCGATGCCCTTGAGGTTGCCGTTGCAGCCGCCCTCGAAGCGAACGTTTTTAACCGTGTCACCCTCAAGCTCAAACTCGATTGAGCGTGCGCAGGTGCCTCGGGTTGCATATTTATAAACCATCTGTCTCACTCCTTCGCATATTTATATTATTCTACAATATTATTTATATTTTTTCAAGCTATAACAGGATATATATAAGAGAAAGAATGAGAAAAAAATCGCCTTTGTCCGCAAGCAAAAGAATCACTATCGGCAAAATGATTGCTTGGTCGTTATCGGCGCATCTGTTGTTTTGGGAGATTGCTTTTGCAGGGGAAAGCATTCTTAATAATTCGGGATTCATTTGCGGTCATCACCGCCCATAAGCTGCGTAATCATGGGCAAAAGGTCAAAAAGCTTCATCATCTGCATTGCTTCATCCGCCTTTCTTCTGCGTTTTTCGCTCAAAAGAGGCTTCAAAGCCTCAATCAGCCTTGTTCTTTCATCGGTTTTGTTCATTGCCCCCATTATTGAGCTGAGCTTTGCCAGCATTTGAGCGTTGCCGAGCATGTCGGAAAAATCGGGCATGCCGCCAAGGCCGCCGCAGTCCTCTTTTTCCGATTTTTCTTCGGATGGAAAGAAGCTTGCCGCAGCAGCCCTGAGGTTTTCAATATCGTCATCTGTAAGGCTTGATAAAATATCGTTTATATTGTCCATAGGTCACCCGAAATTTATTTTTTTCCGAATTGCTTCATCAGCCTTTGCGCCTGTTCGCTTCGGAGAATTTCTTCAAGGGCTTTTCTGTCGCCGAGAACCTTTTTAATTTCGTTAATTTTGTTTTCGGGTATTCTGTTTTGCATCGCTCCGAGCATATCCTCAGGCTTCCGGCCTTGCGCCGCTTTTGCAAGGCGAAGCAGCTCTTCGGGCGAAAAATTGTTGTTGCTCATTGCATTCACCGCCTTTTTATTCTATAATTATGTTTGGAATATATCTGATAGAACGGAGAGATTTGTTTGAGGATTCTGGTTTTTTCGGATTCGCACGGCTCGGAAAAAACGCTTGAAACCGCAATGCTTCAGCACAGGGATGCCGAACTGATTATCCACCTCGGCGACGGGGAAAGGGACCTTGAGGGGCTCGGATATGCCGTTGCGGGCAGACGAGTTGTTCAGGTTTGCGGCAACTGCGATTTTTATTCTCTGCTGCCGAACAATGAGATTGTTTATGCCGACGGAGTTAAGATTTTTTGCTCTCACGGCCACACGGAGCTTGTTAAGCACGGCACACAGAGCTTTGTTGAAAAGGCAAAATCCGCAGGTGCCCGCATTGCATTATACGGCCATACCCACCAAAGCGTGACTGCTTATGACGACGGGCTGCATATCATGAACCCCGGCTGCGCACGAAACGGAGAATACGGAGTTATCGACATAACGCCTTCGGGGATAATGCTGTTGAAAATGAAGGTGTAATATTAATCACCGCTAAAGCATATATATCTTTCAGGCGGTGAGTTAAATGTTTGTTTATTCGGTTAAAACTTCAAAGGCAAAAATAGCGGCTTTTGTTGCTGCTTTTGCAGCGGTAACGGTTGCTCTTGTTATGGTTATCGGCAGGGGCGAAAAGCCTGCGGCAACAGATGATTCTGCAGTTAATTACAAGGCGGAAAGTGCGGCGGAAAGAACCGCATTCCTTTCGCAGTTCGGGTGGGAAATATCCGAGGACCCCATTGAGGTCAGCGAGGTTATAATCCCCGAGAATTTTGACGACGGCTACACAGAATATGTGGCAATGAACAAGGCGCAGGGGCTTGACCTTGAAATGTTCAAGGGAGTGCGCGCAAAGCGCTGGACCTACAGAATTCTGAACTATCCGGGGCTTGAGGGCAGCGAAAGCGTTCAGGCGAATCTGCTGATATATGACGGCAGGGTTATCGGCGGCGACGTTTGCTCGCTTGAGCAGGGCGGATTTATTCAGGGATTTGATTTCCCCGTGAATTCTGCGCCCGCAACAACGGCAGCCCCGCAGTCGGCGGTTGTTGTTGAAAAAACACAAACAACTTCACAGGCACAATAAAAACAATAAGAGGGAACGGGTTGCACCGTTCCCTCTTTTGTTTAAATCCTACAGAACAACAGGTGTTAATTTGTTGAAAACAGAGAAAAAACACGTTTTTAAAAATATTAACGTGGTGTTTTGTGATTTTCGTCATATATATATGAAAGCTTTTTTAGAGGAAATAGTGATTTCTTTAAAAACTATGTTTTAACTGCAAAAGGAAGAAGGAGATTTTGATGGGTTTATTTCAAAAACCAATATCAGCAAAAACTAAAACAACAAATTAAAAATCGGAGGTAAAACAAAAATGAAAAAAATATTCAAAAAAATCACATCGGTTATTCTTGTGTTGATTATGAGCGTCGGAATGTGTTCCGTTGCAATTGCTGTTGACGATATTCCCAATGGCTACACACCTATTTATACCGCCGAAGATTTGAACAATATCCGCAACAATCTTTCGGGCAAGTATGTTCTTATGAATGATATTGATTTGTCATCATATATAAATTGGGAGCCTATCGGAACTTTGGAAACTCCGTTTAGCGGAAACCTCAACGGTAATTCATTCACGTTAAAAAATCTTAATGTTTTAAATGCGCAGGGCGATAATCCGTCTGTAGGTTTGTTTGGAACTATAATGAATTCGCAAGTTGAAAATGTTACGGTAATCGGAAAAATCAATGTCAATAACGATAATGGGATAAGAGCCGGTTTAATTTGCGGAGAGGCGTATGATTCTGTAATTACTAACTGCACAACATACGGAAAATTAGAGGTATCAACAAAAGCCGGTGTTTGGGTAGGCGGAATAACAGGTTATTTGTCAACATACTCAAATAATGATGAAATAAAAGAATGCAGAATAGATATGTGTCAAAACAACGCAACAATAACTGCGAACGGTGGTTGTAATCAGGAAACTTACGAGCTTAACTTTTTTGTAGGCGGCATAGTTGGCCATTCTTATGGAATAATTTCTAAATGTTCAAATTATGGCGATATTACGGCTATAGGCAGTAATAGTGGTTACGACTATTTTTATACTCTCGCAGGCGGCATTTGCGGCGATACCGGAGGAAATATATATAACTGTTACAATGTTGGCAACATAAGTTCTGCAGGCACTGAATATGTTTTTTCGGGCGGTATATTAGGTCTGTGGCTTCAGTTTGGAGATATTGACAGTTGTTACAATATAGGTCAGGTTAAAGCAGAGGTTAAAGATTCTGTTGATGACTATAATTTTTCGGCATCCGGAGGAATTATCGGTGAAGTTGAATCGTTGGCATTTCCGGATTCTTCAGATTATTATGAATATCCGGCATGCATCAGCAGTTGCTATTACCTTAATAATGCAGAAAAAGCTTTTGGCGAAGCATCTCCTCAAAAACAAATTAATGTAAAATCACTTACAGCAGACGAAATGGCAAAACAGGATTCTTTTGAAGGCTTTGATTTTAAAAATGTTTGGAAAATGTCTGACAACGAAAACAGACCGGTTTTACAGAATGAATCAACAGCTGTTGTTATTAATGTTAAAACAAAAACAGGCAAATCAGTAAGGATCGAGGGTGTTGATAAGCAAAACATACTTTCCTGGAGCTCAACAAATGAAAAAATTGCTGTAGCAAACAATAACGGAGAAATAAAAGGGTTGTCTCTCGGAACGGCAGAAGTATTTATTTCTATGAATGACGGAACTGTTGTTCATTGCAACGTTACGGTAAAGTTTTCGGTTTTCTGGTGGCTGATAGATTTATTGTTTGGTTGGATAAAGTAAATTGGATGAGAGGAGAAAAATATGTATTTTAAAAGATATCTCCCTGTTTTACTGACTTTTATCATTATATCATCATTTTTATAAACGCAAACAGAATATATTACTATTATGTAAGCGTGGAATTTGCTTGGTGGCAATTCTTTCATCAAATAATTTATGTGTTATTCGGTGTTTTGTTATAAAATCAAAAGTGGCTTGCACAAGCGCAATAAAAACAGGGCAGTTCGATTGAACTGCCCTGTTTCAGTTAACTGTTAAAATGCAAACAATGCTTCGCTCCAGAAATAAACGATGGTGTAAAGCATGGAAAACAGCTCTTTCAAGCCGAGCTTGCGCAGGAAGGCATCGAAATCGTCGCCGATAAGAATATCAAACGGAGTGATGGCTTCCGCTCTTCTGTAGCCACCCTCATCCGCAACGGGAGAGCCGTTATCAAGAGTAAATGTCTGGGTTCTGTAGCCGACGGGTGTGACGTTGTCCATCGTGTAATAAACCGTCACGGTTACAGCGCTTTTTGATTCCTCGGGGATTTCGCCATTAAAGACAATTTCCGTTTTTTCGCCGGGTTCAAGCTTTTCAAAGGGATTCACCTTGAATTTCAGGTCTGCGCCGCCGCAGTCAACGGCAATAATTCTCACCGCGCTGTTTTTGCAGACGTTTTCAACCACAAGGCTCTGCGCTTCGCCTGCCAGCATGCCCTCGCTGCAGCCCTTGAAAGAAGCGTGAACCGTGTGGGAGGGGTTTGTGGAATATTTGAACTGCGGATAGCTTTCGTTCGAATAAACATCGGTGATGTTATCTGTAAGCAGCAGATTCATCATCAGAATTCTGCTGTAATCGTCTTTATAGGTCATGCCGTGGAAAAGGCCGTCAACAAACCAGGTGTTATCCGGCAGATAAGCGGTTGATGCGTCAATTGTCATTGAGGGCGAAACCTTGTTTTTGCCGCCGCAGGAGTTAATTTGAACATAACCGTCAGCAAAGCGTGTGCCGTAAGGGGCACAGGTTGCGCCGGTTGAGGCCGCAGTTGTGATGATTCCGTCAGAATCCTCGTTAAGGCCGGTGACAATGCGGTTGCCCGTGCCTGAAATTATCGAAATATTCATGCCGTTTTCAATGCATTCGGCAAGCTTTTCATCCATTGACGGAAGAATTTCATAATGGAAACGGTCGCTGATTTCAATGAGCCTTGCGCTTTCTTTCTTGTCAAGAAGAGCCGCTTTTGTTTCTTCGTATTTATGAATGGGAATAAAGTCCCAAAGGCTGCCCCAATAGCCAAGAGTGGGCATGATTTTGGGGAAAAGTGAGTTCAGAAGAATATCAACAAAGCCAAGCTGATTTGCCTTGACAAACCAGTTGTAGTTTTCTTCGGTCATGGTGCCGTTCTCAATAAATCGAAGCAGGCATTCTTCGTCAAACTCAACGGTTGCGTTCATTGCATCATAGGCAATGCCTGCGCCGCCGATTGCGGGAACGGTCAAAACTGCGTTGTCAACATCGCCCTTGTGGCCGTAAAGGTTAAGATATGTTGCGGTTACCTGGCCGCCGTGGCTGACAGCAAAGAGGTTAACCTTATCCTTGCCGCTGTGAGCCTTTACGGACTGAATGAAGTCATCGAGCAAGCCTGCGCAGTATTCGGCGCCCATTCTGAAATCCGTGCTGAAATTATAGATGTTTTCATAGCCGATATATTCGGCAATTTCTGCGGCAATCTCGGTTTCCTGCTGATATTTGCCGTCGGGGAAATTTTCAATTAAATATGCGCTGTTTTTATCCGCCGCCTCGGTGTAGTCCTGATGGAGCTCATAGGTGCTTGTGCCGTCGGGGTTGCAGCGAAGCTTTTCAAAAAGCACGTTCATTTCTTCGGCAAGCACGTCGGAAATATATTCCGCATTGCCGAGAGTCAGTCCGCCAAGGCCGATTCCGAGCTCCGCAATTCTTGCAAAAACACGGCTGAGAACATGGTCCCAGTCAAGGCCCCAGACGCTTTCACCCGTTTCAAGGCTGTCGCCGTAATAAAGGTTTGTTGAGCTGTAGCCGGGAACGATGATTACGGGATAATCGGTGATATCGCCTTTAACCTCGCCCGATGCCGAAGCAAGAATGGCGCATGAAGAAAAAATAACTGCAAGGGAAAGAAGAACGCACAAAAACTTTTTCATAAAATCAGCCTTTCCTCAATTTTACATAATTATATTAACATATTGTTAATGCCGTTGTAAAGCGGCGAATTGATTTTTAGTGAAGAGTGAAGAATGAAAAGTGAAGAGTTAAGGGTCTGCGACGCTTTTATACTGGGCACGGGTGAAACCCGTCCGAAACTTTTCACTATTCACTTTTAACTTTTCATTTTCAAAGAATTGGTTTTTAGTGAATAGTGAAGAATGAAAAGTGAAGAGTTGAGGGTCTGCGACGCTTTTTATATTGGGTACGGGTGAAACCCGTCCGAAACTTTTCACTATTCACTTTTAACTTTTCACTTTGAATCATTTCCGTCCATATAATCCAGCACTCTTTGGATAAGGCCGAGACGGTTCTCGCCCTTGAGCAGGCGAACCGAGATATTCGGCTTTCCGCCGCCTGCGCTAACAACGAATCTGCCCTTGAAGTGGGCAGCCGCAAGCGCAATTTTTTCCATATCCAGATTGCTGATTTTAAAGATGATGCGGTCGCTCTGCATCGTAATTTCATAAACGTCATGCCTTGCCGCTTTGCCTCTGAGAAGAGCAATTCTGATAAGCCCCTCAACGCAGGGCGGCGGGTCGCCGAAGCGGTCAACAAGCTCGTCAATAACATCTGAGGCATCGTCGTCCGTTTTGATATCCGCAATTCGGCGATAGATTTGAAGCCTCTGCGGCACGCTTTCAATATAGTCATCGGGAATATGCGCATCAATCGGCAGGTCAATAACGCAGTCCTTTTCGGGCGCAGAAGGCTTTTCGCCCTTTTCTTCGCTGATTGCCTGTTCAAGCAGCTTGACATACATTTCGTAGCCGACGGATTCCATCTGGCCGTGCTGATTTGCGCCGAGAATATTGCCTGCTCCGCGCAGCTCGAGGTCACGCATGGCGATGTGGAAGCCCGAGCCGAACTCCGTGAATTCCCTTATTGAATCAAGGCGGCGTGTTGCGATTTCGCTCAGCTGCTTGCCCCTTGTGAAGGTGAAATATGCGCTTGCTCTGCGTGAGGAACGCCCGACTCTGCCCCTTATCTGATGAAGCTGGGCAAGACCCATTCTGTCCGCATTTTCAATAATAAGCGTGTTTGCGTTCGGCACGTCAACGCCCGTTTCGATTATGGTTGTGCAAACCAGAATATCAATTTCGCCCTCAAGAAGCCTGCGCCAGACCTCGCTCAGCTCGTCCTCGGTCATTTTTCCGTGGCCAATGCCGACAATTGCATCAGGAAGCATCGCCTTGATTTCCGCCGCTTTTTTCTCGATATCTTCAACTCTGTTATACAGATAATATACCTGACCGCCGCGGCGAAGCTCCTGCTCCATTGCCTGAACAAGCACGGGCATGTTATGCTCGATAACATAAGTCTGAACGGGCAGTCTGTCCTGCGGAGCCTCTTCAAGCACGGACATATCACGTATGCCTGTCATCGCCATGTTGAGAGTTCTGGGAATCGGGGTTGCCGTCAGGGTTAAAACGTCAACGGCAGGGAAAACGGTTTTGAGCTTTTCTTTTTGGGCAACGCCGAAGCGCTGCTCCTCATCAACGATGATAAGCCCCAAATCTCGGAATTGAACATCCTTTGAAATAAGGCGGTGAGTGCCGACAACAACGTCAACCGAGCCGCGGCGCAGTCCGTTGAGAGTTTTTTCAATTTCTTTTTTGGTGCAGAAGCGTGAAAGCATGCCTGCTTCAATCGGGAAGCCTTCAAAGCGCTTGAGAATTGTTTGGTAATGCTGCAACGCAAGAATCGTTGTGGGAACAAGGATTGCGCATTGCTTGCCGTCTGCAATGCATTTGAAAACGGCACGCAGGGCAACCTCTGTTTTGCCGAAGCCGACGTCGCCGCAGAGGAGTCTGTCCATGGGATACGGCTTTTCCATATCCTTTTTTATCTCATGGATGCAGCGGAGCTGGTCATCCGTTTCAACAAACTCAAATCGGCGTTCAAAATCGCTTTGCATATCAATATCTGGCGAAAAAGCGTGGCCCTGAATCTTGATTCGCTTTGAATAAAGCTCGATAAGCTCCTTCGCCATGTCTTTGACGGCGCTTTTGACCCTTGAACGGGTTTTCTGCCAGTCCTTGCCGCCAAGCTTGCTTAATTTGAGCGGCTTATCGTCATTTTTGGGGCCGATGTATTTTGAAACCTGGTCAAGCTGGGTTACGGGGACATAAAGATTGTCGCCCTTGTCATATCGGATTTTAATATAGTCCTTTGTTGTTCCCGAGGCCTCAAGGGTCTGAATTCCCTCAAAAACGCCGATGCCGTGGGTGGCATGAACAACATATTCGCCCCTGTGAAGCTCGTCAAGGTTGTTGAATGCGTTTTTGCCCCTCTTGGTTGAAGTGACTCTGTTTTTTGTGAGGGTTCTTCCTCGGTATGAAATAAGAGTAAACTTTGCGGAGGGATATTCGAAGCCTGCGGAGAAGCTGCCGGGAAGCACGCAAACGGTTTTTGGCGGAAATTCGGCAGGGGGAACGGGGCAGAAGAGTGCGGGAATTCCCTCATTTTCAAGGTCATCGGCAAGGGTTTTTGCCGCCTTTTCCGTTCCTGCAAGAACAGCGCAGGCATGGCCGAGCCTGCCGCGGATTGCGCTCAAATCGTCAACAATGGCGGAGAATGTTCCGTTCCACGGGCTGATTTGCTTTGCGGTGAAGGTTATCAGCTCTTTAACAGGGGTGTCAAAGCTGCCTCTGGGCAGGTTGTCAAGATAGACCGCTCCCGCCTTTTCATAAACACCGAAAAGCTCGTGAAGCTGCAAGCCGTAGCGGTCAAGCCCTTTGCAAAGTGTTCCGTCTTGGAACAGACCCTTTATTGTTTCGTTCATAAGCTGGCAGGCAGCATTGAATTTATCCTTAACATTGAAGCTTTCGCAAACAAAAAGCATGCAGTTTTTGCAGTAGTTAAAAAAGCTTGCACCCTCGGGATAAATCAGCGGCATATATTTATCTGCGGAGGAAAGGCGGATGCCGTCCCTCATTTTCTGCAAATCGTTATTCAGGCTTTCAAGCGCCGCTCCCTTAATCTTGTTTTCGGCTATATGTTTTTCAATCAGGGCGCAGAGCATCTCCTCCGTGCAGAGAATCTCCCTTGCCGGAGTTATGCGTATTTCTTCGGTTGAATCCGTTCTGCGCTGGGTTTCGGGGTCAAAGAACGAAATGCTGTCCACCGTGTCGCCCCAGAATTCGATTCGGCAGGGTTGCTTTGAATCGGGGGGAAAGAAATCAAGAATTCCGCCCCTGAGAGCGAACTGGCCTGCACCGTCAACCTGCTCCGCACGGGTGTAGCCGCCGCGCAGAAGGCTGATTATAAGCTCCTCGGAATCGTAGTCCTCGCCTGAGGATATCGAAAAACTGCTGCCCATGAGCCTTTCGGGCGGAACGGTCAGCTGCATTGCTGCCTCTGCGGAAAGCACGGCAACGTCGAAATCGCCCGAAAGCATTTTATCCAGCACTTTCAGGCGTGTGTGTTCATATTCTCTTGAAACGGTTTCGAGCGTGCGAAATGAAAAATCCCTTGCAGGGTAGTGCAGGGCATTCACGCCGAAGCCCTCCAAATCCTGCCGCATTTTTGTTGCCGTTGCTTCATCGGGGGTTATAACAACCGCCTTTTGCATCAGGCAGAAGCACATTGATGCGATAACATGCGCCTTATGGATATGCGAAAGGCCCGTCACGCCGCAGGGCAGACGGGTTTTGCGAATCGCATTGGCAAGCGACATAAATTCGGGGATTGATTTTGCAATTTCTGAATAACAGTTCATGTTTCTGTGCCTTTACGAAAAATATTTATATATTAATAATACCACTTTATTCCGAGTTCAGTCAAGAAAGAATAAGGATATTATTGTTTTTTGTTTTTCGGGATGATATAATGCAATTGAGGTGACCGATATGTTTTTCAGTCGTGTTTTATCAATCTTTTTTATGCTTTGCCTGTCAGTATCTTCCTATCTCGGGGTTCCTCTTGCCGGGTATGAATCCAGGCAGCTTTTTAAAGATACCGAATTCAAAAATGGCTTTTCCGTTCTTTCGCAGCAGGCTGTCAACAATTATTCGGTGAAAATCGGCGATTTTATTTATGCCGAAACGCAGGAAGCGCCTTCATGGATGATTGCGCAGTGGAACGGCGGCGACTGCCTCTGGGCAAACCGTGTGCAGGGCGATGTTTATACAATAACCGACGGTGTTTCAAAAACAGTAAAGTATAATCCCGTGGACAAATCCGTTTCCATGCGGTTGAATGCGGCGAATATTTACAAGGGTGCGCCGGCCGGAGAAGAAAACTGGCCGCATCTGCTGCTTGAGCAGTCGCCGATTGTGAACTATGCAGAGCTTTCGGAGAAAGATAAAAAATTCTACAGCTGTTCTGCCGACAGGATGGTTTTGTCGCTTGATGTCAGACTTTCCGCTTTTGCCGGCACAACCAACAGCGAGGGGATAAACGCCGCCCAGTATCTTGCGTATTTTTATCTTTGCGGAACAAACGGCAGCGATTTTATATGGTTCGGAGTTAATCTGTTTGACGACAGAGGATATCAGGATTCCTACTGGGCGCTTGATAAATCAAGCGGCAAAATGATTTACTGCCTTTCAACCAAGGATACCTTCGGCTCGCAGCGAAAATCGCTTTTCAGAAACGGGCAGCCCTATGTTTCGGACGAATGGGTTCATGTTGAGATTGATTTGAGCCCGTATATTGCGGATGCAATAAAAAAAGCGAACGGAGCAGGAACCTTCGGCAAAACGGTTTCGGCTGAGGATTTCTATATCGGCGGCACAAACATCGGCTTTGAAATCCACGGCAACTATGACTGCACGGTTGATATCAAAAACTTCACTTTGACAGCATATAACAGGAAGTAAGCAAACGGGTCGGTTTTTACCGACCCGAATTTTTATATCTTTATTCCTTTTTCTTTTAAAGCTTTTTTCAGAATCTCAACATCGCCGTGATAATAGCAATGGCCGTCCATTCCGGCGGCTTTTGCGCCGTCAATATTAGCCTGAACGTCATCAATAAAGAAGCATTCCTCGGGCTTCAGCGAGAATTTTTCAAATAAAGTCAGGTATATTTCTTTTTCGGGCTTAAGGAGCTTATAATCGGCTGAAATAACAACGCCGTCAAACAGCGCAAGGGCGGGAATATCCTTTCTTCTTTCGTGAAAATCCGCCGATGCGTTGGAAAGGAGATAGATTTTATATCCGTTTTCTTTGAGCCGCTTTATTAAGTCGGGCATCTCCTCAAACGGCGGCATATAGGGATAAAAATTATGCACCATTTCGCTTGTTTTTTCAAACACCTGTGCGGGGATTGAATTGCGCTTTTGCTCCATTATTTCTTTGGGCTCGATAATGCCTCTGTCCTTATCCGCCCAAATCTGATTTCTGAAAATTTCGAGCAAGAGAATATCCGCAGTTTCCCTGTCGAACATGCCGTAAAGCGTTTTTTCGGGGTTGTAGTCAATCAGAACCCCGCCCATATCAAAAACAATGTTTTTTATCATAATATATCACTCCCGGAATATAATATCATTTCATTAAAGAGCGGGTCAAGAGAAAAGATAAGCTGTTTTATACCAAAATTGCCATATTTTTTAATTTTTGTTGTTGAAATTATATAAATTATATGATAATATGATTTTATCTTTAAAAAGGAGAGTGTTCCGAAAATGAAAAAAGGAATCAAAAGAGTAATTGCCCTCGTTCTTTGTGCGGCAATGCTTGTATCTGCCGGTGCGCTCGGCGCTTCCGCTGCGGAGGATCCCGACATGGCAAAAACAACTTGCGGAGGCAACTGCGACCATTCGCCCGTTGTTATTCTGCCCGGTATTAACCATTCACCCACATATCTTTACAACGAAGATAACACACCCTATCTTGATGCTGACGGCAACGAGGTTGGCGGCACCCTGCTTATCCTTGAGCTGAGCAAGCTCTGGGGAACTCTTCCCAAGCTTGTTGTCAGCCTTCTTGCAACTCTGCTTACCCAGCATTCAATCGGCCTTGAGCAGGCTGCTTATGAAGCAGCAAGCGCAGCTTTCTGGGTTCAGAAATGCGACGATAACGGCAAACACGTCAACAACCTTCAGACACAGAGATGGAATCACCCCATTTCCGAAATGAACGAAGACGATAAGGATTGGCTCTACACCATGATTCCTCTTCAGGCAGTTGAAAAGGAATACGGCGGCGACCATATCTATCTTTATACCTTCAATCTTGTAGGCGACCCCATGCAGTCCGCAAAAGAGCTTGATGAATATATCGACATGGTTAAGAAGCAGACAGGCCACGATAAGGTCACTCTTCTCCCCGTTTCACTCGGCGGCACAATTCTCACCGCTTATCTTGATGAATACGGCCATAAGGATGTTGAAGAAATCATCAACGTTGTTGCCTGCCTTGACGGCACAGACATTGTTGCAGACATGATGGAAAGAAAATGGAACCTTGAGGATGAATTCTTCTATCACGAATTTATCCCCCCCATTCTCGGCGACGATGCAACTCTTGGCTATCTCATCAACTGCGTTCTTCACATCATTCCCCGTTCGGGCGTTGATGCAATTCTCACAGGCGCAATCAGCGCAATTCTTGACACAATGATGATTAACTGCCCGCAGATTTGGGCAATGATTCCCTCATACAGATATGATGCTCTTGCAGAAAAATATCTTGAGGGTGTTGATGCAAAGAAAGAACTTAAGGCAAAGACAGACCGCTTCCAGGAAGCAAGACTTAACCTTAAGGACAATATTCTTGCTGCTGTTGCAGACGGCGTTAAGGTTAACTCCATCGCAGGCGCAAACCTTTCCTTCGGTGAGCAGGATTACACCTTCTTCGGTATTGTTGAATCAACTCATAAATATAATACCGATGGCATTATCAACCTCTCCTCAACAACCATGGGCGCAACAGGCGCTCCCGCAGGCAAGACTCTTTCCGATATCAGCTACGAAAAGAATACTCGCTGCAAAAACTCCAAACATAACCACATTTCACCCGACAATAAGGTTGACGTTTCAACAGCAGTTCTTCCCGAAAACACTTGGATTTTCCTTGACCAGCATCATGAAGTCGGCAACAACGACGCTGTTCTTAACCTTGTTGGACATATTCTTATGGACAGAGTTTCAAACGTTAACGATGACCCCGAAAATTATCCGCAGTTCAACTACAGCTGCAACACCAAATATATCCGCCGTTGGAGAATCCCCGATGCAAAGAAGCTTCTTGAAGACGATGCAAAGGGTGAAATAACTCTTTCCGCAGAGGATAAGGCAGAGCTTAAGGCCGCTATCGCACAGGGCGAGGAAGTTCTCAAGGCAAGCGTTGTTGATGCAAAGGCAGTTAAGGCTGCTGAGGACAGACTCAACGCAATCCTTGCAAAGCATAACCTTTATACATATCCCGAAGAGCCCTCGGCTTTTGATACCTTCCTTGCAGATTCAATGGAAGGCTCCAGCAAATTCCTTGTTGATTGGCTCGGCGGCGGCAGCCTTGTTGACTGGGTGCTTTCACCCGCTCGCAGACTTGTTGACGGCGTTGTCGGTATTTTCAAATAAAATTTGAAAGGGAAAGCGCAAATGAAAAAAGTTATATCATTTATTCTTGCATTCTCTCTTGTATTTTCGGTTTTAGCCATCGGCGCTTCTGCATCTGAAGAGTCGGCGTGGAATGAAAACAACGTGTGCAACAACGGTGACTGTGAATATTATCCAACAGTAATCGTTCCCGGTCTCGGCCAATCCAACAACTGGGTGCTTGACGAAAACGGCGAACCCATTGTTGATGGCGAAGGCAACAAAACCGCTGCTTTTCCCGCATATTTTCAGATAGGCGAGGTTATCAAAACCGCAATCGGACCTCTTCTTCTTTCTGTTGCAACTCAAAAGGATATGGGATTCACCGATGCGGTTGTCAAAATAATTTCCGACAGCTTCGGCCTTAATGCATGCGACAGCAATGCAAAGCCCTCAGACAGAATTCTCACCGAAAAATATCCGCGTTCGCTCGCAGATTGCACGGAGGAAGAAAGAGCGGCATGCTACCATCATGTTCCTCTTAACAGAATCGGTTCCGAGCTTTATCCCGAAGACCACCTCTATTATTTCGGATATAATTCATTCGGCAACAATCTTGACCTTGCTCAGGAGCTTTACGATTATATCCAGATGGTAAAAGAGCAAACCGGCCATGACAAAATTATCATTTCACCCATCAGCCAGGGAGGAACAATCTTTAACAGCCTTCTTGAGTATCACCCCGAGGTTATGGATGATTTATACAAGGTTATCGGCATTGTTCCCTGCCTTGACGGTTCAACAATCATTGGCGATGTTTTCAATGACAGAATCAGATTCCTTGATGCAGACGTGCTTTACGACGGTTTTCTTTCAACCTTCTTTGACATCGAAACTGCTTCATTGCTTGAGGTTGTTCTTCGAATTCTCCCCGATGAGATAATCATGAATGCTCTCACCGAAGCGGCAGGCGTTCTTGTTAAAGATGTTATGACCACCAGCACAAGCATGTGGGCAATGTGCCCCTCAAGGGACTATCCTTCAGCCGCAGAAAAGCATCTTTCGGACAGACCCGAAATCAAAAAGCAGACAGATATGTATTATAAGGCTCAGCTCAATTCTGATAAAAATATCCAAAAGCTTATCGACAAGGGAGTTCAGGTGTTCAACGTTGCTGAATATAATGTTCAGATGTACGGTGTCGGCTATTCATACGATACCGAAAATGCAGACGGCATTATTCAGCTTGATTCAACCGCAATGGGAGTTTATGCAGCAAATGTCGGCGAAACTCTTCCCGAAGATTATGTTCAGCAAAACACCTTCTGCAAAAACCCGGACCACAACCACATTTCTCCCGACAGAGTTGTTGATGCATCAACAACCATGCTTGCCGACACAACCATCTTTATTGAAGGTCAGAAGCACGAACAGACCGCAATGAACGACACCGTTCTTAAGTTCGCAATAAAGCTTCTTGAAGGCGATGAAATGAAGGATGTTTTCTCTGACCCCGAAATGCCTCAATTCCATAAAGTTGAGCCGGCTCCCGCAGACGAAGGCGGCTTCTTCACAAAGCTGAGCGATTGGCTTTTTGAGAATTTCGGCTCAAACGGTTTCTCCGAAATGCCCGGAATTACGCTCGATAAAATCTTTAATTTTATCACTTCTCCTATAAAGAATTTATTTTGATTGGTAAGGACGGAAATGAAAAATGAAAAAAATAGTTTCTTTTATCCTTGCATTTTCCCTTATTTTCTCAATGCTTTCAATCGCTGCATCCGCTGCGGTTAAAACCGAATGCGGCGGAAGCTGCGACATTTGCCCCTCAATCGTTGTGCCCGGCATCGGCCAGTCCAATGTTTGGGCTCTTGACGAAAACGGCGAGTACCTTCTTGATGCGGACGGCGAAAGAATAAGCTGCTTCCCTGCTGTTTTTGAAGTTGGCTCAATTGTCAAAACCGTTCTCGTCCCCGTTCTCCTTACGCTCATCACCCAGATGGATTTCGGCCTTTCCGATGCTCTCTGTGACGTTGTTCTGGATGCATTTGCTGTTAATCTGTGTGACACAAACGGTAAGAACACCGGCAACATTGAGGTTGAGAGATATCTTTATTCCGTTGCAGAATGCAGCGAATACGAAAAAGAAGAGATTTATGATAACATTCCTCTTCGGGAATTTGCCGAAATTGCAGGCGAAGACCATCTTTATTACTATGCTTACAACTCCTTCACCAATGTTCATGAAACAATAGACGGTCTTTATGAATTCATTCAGATGGTTAAGGCCGAAACGGGCCACGACAAAATAAACATCGTGCCTATCAGCATGGGCGGCTCAATCGCAAACGGCTTGTTTGATTACTATCCCGATGTTATGGATGACCTCAACAAGGTTGTTTACATTGTTCCTGCGCTCAACGGCTCAACCATCGTTGGCGACCTTTACAAAAAAGACCTCACTTTCCTCAATGCAGATTTCCTCTATAACGGTTTCCTTGAAACCCTTATGGATGAAGACGAGGCAAGAATGATAGAGGTTATTGCAAGAATTTTGCCCGACCAGGTGCTTATGAACGTGCTCAACAAGGTTGCAGATTGCCTTATCGAGGATGTTGCGGCAAACATTACCAGCCTTTGGGGCCTTTGCCCGAAAGAGGATTATCCCGAGGCTTCCGCAAGACTTCTTGCAAACAAACCGGAAATTAAAAAGCAGACAGACAAATATTATCAGGCCCAGTTAAATTCACTTGCCAACATTCAGAAGATGGTTGACAAGGGCGTTGAGGTTTATAATATCGTTGACTATGATGCACCTCTTTATCAGATCGGTAATTCATGGAATGAAGACAACGCTGACGGCGTTATCCACCTTTCCTCAACAGCGATGGGTGTTCACAGCGCACTTGTGGGCGAAACCCTTCCCGAGGGTTATGAGCAGGCAAACACAAGCCCCAACTGCTCCGACCCCTCCCACAACCACATTTCTCCCGACGGTGTTGTTGATGCTTCAACAGGTCTGCTGCCCGACACAACCTTCTATTTCGACGGCCAGAGCCATGAGCAAACAGCCAGAAACGATATCATAATCGCTCTTGCAACAAGATTGCTTGCAACCGATGATATTAAGGATGTTTATTCAACACCCGATTTCCCGCAGTTCAACGGCCACAGAGACCCGAGAAGGCTTAAGAACGACCTGATTCCTCAGGCAAAAGCCGTTGATGCATCTGCTCTCAGCGCTGCGGATGCTGCGGAGCTTGCAGACGCAATCAAAGAGGCGGAAGCTTTTGTTAACGGCACAGTCTGCTATGACGGCCAGCAGGAAAAGATTGAAAACAGGCTCAGAAGCATTCTTGTTAGTGTTGGAAAAATGTCCGCCGAAGAAGAGGAAGAACCCTCCGATACCTTCGGAAAAATCAGCCTTTGGCTCTATGATAATTTCGGAACAAACGGATTTTCCGAGCTTCCCGTTGTTATCATTAATATTGTTATTAATACAATAAACGATTTTATAAACGGCATTTTTGCCAAGTTGTTTTAACTTTTAATATGTTGTCAAAAAGTTTGAAAAGTTTTTGAGTTTTGTTAAAAAACGGATAAGATGTTGACATATTAAACATAAAGTGATATTATTAACTGACTTTGATGCTGCGAGTTTTCGCAGTTGAAGCAAAAAAATTGAAAGGACAGACTCCAAAATGAAAAAGTTTTTAGCAGTTCTCTTCGCACTCATCTTTGCTCTCTCCGCAACAACAGTTGCATTTGCAGGCGTTGAAACTCTCACCTGCGACACATGCTTTGAGGTTCTTCCCTCTCTTGCAGAGTATAACAAGCACGTTTCAGGCGGCTGCCTTGTTGACTTTGAGCCCTGCAAATACTGCGGCGGCAACATCGCTAACGAAAACCTTGAAGCTCATCAGCTTATGTGCCCCAAGGGCGCAGGCAAGTGCGAATTCTGCGGCAAGGACTATGCAACTCAGGCTGACTACGCTGCTCACAAGGATGCAGACTGCAAGGTAACAACCTCCATCGGTGACAAGATTCCCGTTGCAACAGTTGTTGACAAGGTTGTTGAAGTTGTTAAGGGCATCGACTGGGCAGACCTCGGCGGCAAGGTTGTTGACGCTGTTAAGGGCATCGACTTCGAAGGCCTCATCGCTAAGATTAAGCCCATCTTCGAGAAGATCGTTGCTTTCGTAACAGAGAATTTCCCTGTTGCTGAATAATTTAATCAGTAAAACAAGACAAGGACTGATGCAAGCATCAGTCCTTGTTTCTTTTTATTCGCTTATTCTGTGGCCGTCCTTGAACTTAACCTTGCCGAGGAAGGGGATTTTGATGAAACCGTCAAATTCGTCATCGTCAAAGGTTATTGTGAGCTCAACATCCTTGCCGGGAAGCAGGCTTGTTTGGGCAATCGCTTCAATTGTGTCGCCGTCCTCTTTAACCTCTTTGATATCAATGTCGGGGATGTCAATGCCGGGGATGTCGAGGTCAAAGCCGTAGCTTCCGTTATTGTCAAAAACATTAATCTTTACTTCGCCTGAAAAAAACATGGTGTTAACCGAGCAGGCCCATTTGCCTAAACCAATCATTTTTCTAATCTCCTTTCATTGTGCAGAAACTGTATGTAAAAATATATTACCATATTTTTCGGTAATGTGCAACTGAAAAAAAGATGTTCTTAATTTTAATATTATATGAACTTAGTATATAAGATGTTGACCTAAAGATTTAAAACTGTTATAATAATATAATTAAAATAGGAGGAGTGTCTTATGATTAAAATTTCTCCGTCGGTGCTTGCAAGCGATTTTTCCGCTCTCGGTGCAGAGTCGGCAAGAATGGAAAGCTGCGGCGCGGATTACCTTCATCTTGATGTTATGGATGGCAGATTTGTCCCCAATATCACCTTCGGTGCGCCCGTTATCAAAAGCATAAGAAGCAAAACAAACCTTGTTTTCGACGTTCATCTTATGATTGATGAGCCTTTGAAATATATTGAAGACTTCAAAAAATCCGGCGCAGACCTCATAACTTTTCATATCGAAAGCTCGTCACCCGCAGCGCAAACGGTTGATAAAATCATTGAGTGCGGCTGCAGGGCGGGCATCAGCATAAAGCCCAAAACGGCGGCCGAGGAGGTTTTTCCTTATCTTGATAAGCTTGCCATGGTGCTTGTTATGACGGTTGAGCCGGGCTTCGGCGGGCAGTCCTTTATGCCCGAAACAATGGAAAAAATAAAGACCCTGCGAGAAGAAATCAAACGCAGAGGTCTTTCGGTTGATATTCAGGTTGACGGCGGAATTAACGAAAAAACCGTTGAAACCGCAGCCGCCGCAGGCGCAAATGTTTTTGTTGCGGGCAGCGCTGTTTTCGGCGCTGATGATGCCGCAAAAGCAATTTCAGATTTAAGAAGCCTTGCGGAAAAGGCATATTCGGAATGAACGGTTTCAGCGAAATCCGTCATCAGCTTTTCGCCTGAACAAGCTTTTCGAGAGCATTCTGCGCAATAAGCTCGTTCCAATGCTCTTTTGTGAAATCGCAAACAAGCGCAGAGCAGCATTCGGTTTTTCCGAACTCCGAAAAATAGTTTCTGATTTGTGAAAGTTCTTCGGCTGCGCCGATTATGAGGCGGTATTTGCCGCATTGTTCATAAAGACCGCTTCGGATTTCGCAGTCCGGCAGTCTGAAGCCTTGGGCTGCGTTGAGAAGAGCTTCGGAATTTTCAAATTCGCAAACAAAATTTTCACATTGCTTTTTCAAAAGCTGTTTTTTCGGCAGATATTTTCTTTTTGAATCCAAAATGGTGAAGCTCAGCACGCAGCCGCCCTCGCTTTTAGGCATGGCCTCGATTATCATTCTGCGTGACGGATCAAACTCCCGTCCGAGAATTTTCCCCGCTTCGTCAAGCAAAGTCCAGATAACTCTGCGTGTTTCAATTGTTGAATAGTCCATTTCTTCGTATGTAATATCCAAATCGAGCATATCCTTCTCGGTTAAGTCAACGATTATTTTATCCTCGGCAGGAGAATTAATCTTCATACTGTTGCCTCCTTTTTAGTGCTATAAACTATAATATGCTTTTGGGCGGCGGTATGCAATGAATAAATAATGGAATTTCAGGGGTGAAAAGCCTTGGTGAATAAAGCCTCAAAACAGAATACGGTCAAAAGCTCGCAGCTTTTCGGTGATTATCTTATCATGCTGATTGCTCCATGTGTTCTTGCGCTGTGGTATTACGGAACGCGTGTTCTTTATGTGCTGGGCGCAGGTATTTTAACCTCGCTTGTCTGCGACTTCGGCGCAAGTGCGCTGCTGGGCAAAAAGTTCCGCCTGAAGGATTTCAGCAATATTTTCATCGGTGCGGCAATTGCGCTGATGATGCCTGCGGGTATTCCGCTCTATATCCCGTGTGCGGCCGCAGCTTTTGCGGTTTTGGCGGTTAAAATACCGTTTGGCGGTGCGCTTCACGCTCCGTTTGTGCCTGCGGCGGCAGGCTTCGCCTTTGCAAGTGTATGCTTTAAAGAGCAGATTTTTTCCTATACGGTAAACACCGCCGATAAATTTCTCGGAGCAACCTCACTCGCATCGCTCCTTGCAAGCGGCAATTCGGTTCATCTGAATGCAGCCAATATGTTTGATATCGTCAGCGGCAACGTGGCCGGCCCGATGGGAACAGGCTGCGGAATTCTTATGCTCGGCTGCTGCGCATATCTTTTTGTGAGAAGAAAAAAAGCCCTGCTTGCAACGGCAGGTTTTATTGGCGCGTGTGCGCTTTATGCGGTTATTTTTCCGCGAATCAATGCTTCTGCGCTTACGAGCATTGTTCTTGAGCTTTCCGCAGGTTCACTTATGTTTGCGGCCGTTTTTCTTGTTACGGATTACGCAACTTTGCCCCAAAACGGAATAAACCGAGTAATTTACGGCGCAGTATGCGGCATATTCTGTATGGCAATGAGAAATGCAGGCACTTATGAAGAAACGGTATGCTTTGCCGTTCTTTTTGCAAACGGAATCCGCCCCGTGCTTGACTCTGCATTCAATGCTCTGCCCTCTCTCAAAAAAGCCCCCTCCGTAAGAAAGGAGGCGGCAAAAGAATGAGCAGAAATATAACCTTTAAAGATATGTTTATCAAGGGCGCAATAATTTTTAACCCCGTGCTGATTCAGCTGGTTGGTTTGTGCCCGGTTGTTGCGGCGTCAACGTCCATTACAAGTGCCGCAGCTCTTTCGCTTGCGCTGTGCGCCGACCTTATTGTCACCTGCGTTATCGCAAGTGCGCTTTTCAAAAAAATTCCCCGATGGGTCAGGGTAGCTCTCTACCTTGTTATCGGTCTTGTTATGATTTGTCCCGTGCTTTGGTTTGCGGAAACAAAAACCCTGATGAATCTGAGCCTCGGTGTTAAAATTTATCTTCCGCTTGTGGCAATCAACTCCGTAACTGCCGTTCACTGCGAGCAGTTTGCGGTTAAAAACGACGTTAAGCTTGCGTTCTTTGATGCGGCGGCGGTTGGAATCGGCGGCTCGATAATCTGCATGCTTGTGGGCGCAATAAGAGAGATTTTCGGCAGCGGTTCGCTTGCAGGTGTTAAGCTGGAGCTTCCCGTTGTTTTTAAAGGCATGGCGATGCCCTTCGGCTGCCTTATCCTTCTAGGCTTCATGGCGGCAGGGCTCAAGGCATTTGTTGCCTATAAGTATCCGCAGTATTCGGAGAAAAACGCTCCTGCCGAAAAAGAAGAAAAGCCTGTTGAGGTTCAGCAGCCGCAGCCCACAGAGGTGGAGATTTTTGATGAGTTCATGTCTGCTTTGGAGCAGGAGGAGCAAAAGCCTGATGAGCAACAGGAGATAAAGGAGCTCAGCAAGCTTGAAATTGATGAATTCATAAAGTCGCTCGGCATTGACCTTGAAGAAAAGGGGGATAAGCAATGAAAATAATTTCCGATTTGCTTTTAACCGCCCTTTATGCAGTTTTTGTTCAGAATCTTGTTCTCAGCTCAGGTCTTGGTATGAGTGAAGCAATCCGAGTTTCAACAAAACCCGGCACCTTCGGCAGATTTGCAGTTATGATTTCGGGCTTTTCGGTTGCAACGAGCGTGCTTTGCCGCCTTTTGGATGAAATCCCCGCTCTTGCAAATGTTACCTATGCAATAAGGGCTGCGATTTACGGCGGAGTTCTTGCGCTTGTATATATTATAACTGCGGCGGCAATGCGCTTTGTTTTTAAAGTATCACCCAAATTTCTCGGCACTCTCGGAATAGCTGCACTCAACACACTTGTGCTGGCAATTCCTTATATTAACCATTCGGCAGCCTATTCTTTTGCGGACAGCATCGGCTCGGGCATCGGCGCAGGTATTGCATTTGTGCTTGCGGCAGCGCTTATCAGCAAGGGTTCGCAGCTTTTGGCCGAGAATAAGAATATTCCCGAAATTTTCAAGGGAACACCTTCGCTGTTTCTCTATGTTGCAATGCTTTCGCTTGCTTTTTCCGGATTCAGCGACACAAATTTGTTTGTGTGAGGGAAATATATGATTCAAAAGGGAAAAATAGAAAAAACTCTTAAGCCCTCCGAGCGAAAAAGCATAACGGATTTTGCCGTGCGCTTCGGAACAGGTCCGAGCTATGAGGAAAGGGTCAGGGCAAAAAGAATCGTTTCGGCTGTTTTGCTCACGGCAGGGATTCTTGCGCTTATCGGCACAGGATATTTCTTAACCGATATTCTGCTCAAGATAACCGAGCTGCCGTATCAGCCGGTCTGATAAACTCAAATTGTATCTTAAGGAAATGACGCAATGGATTTTATACCCTATAATTCACGGCTTAGCTATCATAAAGCTCCGTTCGGAGCGGTGCGCGAGGGCGAAAAAGTAACTTTGAGGATTGTTATGCCCAGAAGCTATTGCTGCACAGGTGCAAGCCTTATTTTAACAAGCGACAGCGGCGAGGGCGAAATTTATCCCATGAGCTGGGAGCGCATGGAGGGCAGCGACGAGGAATGGTGGGCAGTGAGCTTTACCCCCGAAAAATGCGGCCTTTATTGGTATCACTTTGCTGTTGCCCGCAAGGACGGCGGCAACGTTATCACAAAATTTGACGGCTCAACAGGAAGAATTTCGCCCGACGGCACAAGCTTCCAGCTGACTGTTTATTCAAAGGATTTCAGGACCCCCGATTGGATAAAGGGCTCTGTTATTTATCAGATATTTCCCGACAGATTCTGTTTTTCGGGAACAAAAAAGAAGAATATCCCTGCCGAGAGGGTTATGCGTTCGGATTGGGGCGGTGCCCCTCTATGGGAGCCTGACTGCGACGGCAGGATAACAAAATACGATTTCTTCGGCGGCGATTTTGAGGGCATCAGCCAAAAGCTCGATTATCTCAAATCCCTCGGGGTTGGCTGCATCTATCTTAATCCGATTTTTGAGGCGCACTCAAACCATCGCTATGACACCGCCGATTATTCAAAAACCGATGTTGTTTTGGGAACAGAGAAGCAGTTTTCAGATTTGTGCAAAGCGGCAGAACAAAAGGGAATAAAAATAATTCTTGACGGCGTATTCAGCCACACAGGCTCCGACAGCATCTATTTCAACAAAGAAAAAAGATATAATACGCTCGGGGCATATAACAGCAAGTCCTCGCCGTATTATGAATGGTATAAATTCAGAAAGTTCCCCGATGATTATGAAAGCTGGTGGGGTGTTGACATCCTGCCCGAAATTGACGAAGAAAACGACGGATATATCGAATATATTGCGGGCAAAAACGGCATTTTGCGCAAATGGCTCAAGGCGGGCGCAAGCGGCTGGAGGCTTGATGTTGCAGACGAGCTGCCCGACAAATTTCTTGATGCGCTGAGAAAGGCGGTCAAGGAGGAAAAAGAGGATGCATATATTCTCGGCGAGGTCTGGGAGGATGCATCAAACAAGGTCAGCTACAGCCAAAGAAGGCGCTATCTTCAGGGTGAGCAGCTTGATTCGGTGATGAATTATCCGTTTGCGGACTGCCTCATTGATTTTGCAATCAGCGGCATTGCGGAGGGATTCAACGATAAAATTGCGGAAATCTGCGAAAACTATCCGAAGCCGGCCGTGGACTGCCTGATGAATCATATCGGCACTCACGACACCTGCCGCGTGCTTAACCGCCTTGCAACTCTCGGCAACTACAGAAACGGCTGCGAGGGGCGCTATCCCGGCGGCCTGACAGAGGAGCAGAAGGAATTCGGCAAAAGGCTGCTTCGCCTTGCGGCGGCAATGCAGTTCACGCTTCCGGGAGTTCCGTGCATATATTACGGCGACGAGGCGGGGCTTGACGGCGGCGAGGACCCGTTCAACAGGGGCTGTTATCCGTGGGGTAAAGAGGATAACGGGCTTATTGAATATTACCGTTTGCTCGGCATAATACGCAGCGAGCACAAGGCTTTCGCAGGCGGCGAGTTTGTTCCCGTTTCGGCGGCTTTGGGCTGCGTTGCTTATGAAAGACGTGCAGAGGGCGAAAGAATAATGACTGTTGCCAACCGCAACGGGCATTCCATCGTTTATATTCTTCCCGAGGAGGGCTATGAGGCATTGATGGGCGGCTCCGTCAACGGCAGAGAGCTTTATATTGACAAAGAAACTGCGGCTATTCTTATTAAACGGTGAGTTAACATGTCAAAGAGAAATAAAAATATAAATTTTCGAACCTATAAGCAAAGCACGAGCGGCCAAACAAAAAAGTTTTTTGTGATTTTCTTCTCGTGCGTGCTTGTTGTGCTTGCAATTTCATGCCTTGCAATTCTGAGCAAGTATGATTTCAATATAAAAAGCGCCGTGAGCGGCCAGGCGGAAACCGAAACAACAACCGAGGTAACCGAAACCGCAATTCCCGAAATTCATGCCGATAAAACATATCTTTTCTGGTGTGCATCGGATGACAGGCAGAGTGTGCATTCGGCATGGATAGTTAACATAAAGATGCCCGAAAGGGAGCTTTCCGTATGCACGGTGGCTCCCGAAACAAAGGTTGTTTTTAACGGCGGCATGTCGAGCCTTGAAAGCGTCTATGCCCAAAGAGGCGAAAACGGTTTTGTTTCAGCCGTTGAAAGCGTTGCGGGAATCAAAATTGACGGATATGCAGGCTCTGACGAAGGCAGCTTCAAAACAATGATTAATTATTTCGGCGGTGTTGATATAACCGTTCCCGAGCAGGTGGAATACCGTGGCGGCGATATGACGCTTATTCTTATCAAGGGCAAGCAGAATATGAAGGGGGATACCCTCTTCAAATATCTGAAATATCTCGAAACTCTGGGGGCAAGAGGCAGCTCGCTTCAGGCAGCGGCGGTTTCGGAGATTTTTGAATATGTTTTTACCCCGTCTTATCTCAACAGACGTTCGGGCATATTTTCCAAGTTTTCAAACACACTCAAAACCGACTTATCCATTGTTGATTTTTCGTCATCTGAAGAAGCAATCAAGGTTTTAATGGAAAACGGCTTTGAAGCGATAAGAACGGACACACCTTTTTCTGAGCTTATATCAAGCGAAAGGGACAAATAATGAAAAAGCTTTTATCGTTTTTGCTGAAAGCGGCGGTTTGTGCAGCTGTTCTTGCGGTCGGCGTTCGGGTCGGCAATGCGATTCTTGAAAAGATGAACCCATGGGAAAATACGCAGCCGGTGCAGCTTACGGATGTGGGCAGCCCATATAAAATTTATTACGGCGAACTTGACGATATAGAAAAGCACGCTTATAACGAAATTCTTTCGAATATTTATGATATGCCTGAAAGCATCCGAATCCCATCAATTAACGGCGAACAGCTTAACCGTGTTTTTTCGGCGCTGCTTCATGACAACCCCGATTTATTTTTTATCGGCAGGCGCTGCACCCTTTCCACAAAAATGCTTTCAACCTTCTGCACGGTGGAATATATTGCGGACAGGGAGGAATATGCCGCCCAAAAAGCGGAGCTTGAGAAGGTTTGCGGCAAGGTTATCGCATCGCTGACCGACCCTGAGGATGATTGGCAGACCGAAAAGGAAATCCACGATTATGTGATTGATAACTGTTCCTATAAAATAGTTGAATCGGAGCATGTTTATTCCTCCGCATACGGTGCGCTTGTTAACGGCGAAGCTGCCTGCGAGGGATATTCCAAGGCGGCAAAGCTGCTTTTGGATATGGCGGGCATCGAAAATGCCGTTGTCAGCGGAATTTCGGATAATTTTGAAGGTTCGGAAGGGCCGCACATGTGGAATGCGGTTAAAATATACGGAGATTATTATTATTTGGACTGCACTTGGGATGACCCTGTCAGCGAGGACGGCGAATCCTTCAGAATGTATTCGTATTTTAATCTCAACGATGAGCTTATAGCGGTTACCCACTCCGATTTTTCCCATGATTTCGGCTGCACGGCAACGGCCGCAAACTACTATGAAAAAACAGGAAAATATTTTTCTTCTTATGACAGAGCGGATGAAAAAAAGCTCGGCAAAATGATTGCGGCGGAGCTTGAAAGCGGCTCGGATACTCTTCAGGTGCGATTCGGCAGCAAGGAAGCGTATAACGGCGCGGTGTCCGATTTGATTGACGGCGGAAGGATATATAATGTTTTGCGCATTGCAAATAATAACACGGATATCGGGTTTTCAACGGATTCACTGTCATACTTTAAAAATCCCGAGCAGCTTTTGCTGACTGTTATTGTTGAAACAAACTGAAAGGCGGATAAATAATGGATAAAGCAAGAATAGAAGCGGCGGTCAGAGAAATTCTTATCGCCATCGGCGAGGATCCGGACAGAGAGGGGCTTGTTGAAACCCCGTCCAGAGTTGCAAGAATGTATGAGGAGATTTTTGCGGGCCTTGAGGATAACCCCGAAAGGCATCTGAAGCTTTTCAATGAAACGGGCAATGAGGAAATGGTTGTTGTCAGGGATATTCCGCTTTATTCAATGTGTGAGCATCATCTGATTCCGTTCATGGGCAAGGCACATATTGCCTACATCCCGTCGGACGGCAAGGTTATCGGCCTTTCGAAGCTTGCAAGGATAGTTGACTCTTTTGCAAAAAGGCCTCAGCTGCAGGAAAGGCTGACTGCCCAGATTGCGGATTTTCTTGAAGAAAAGCTCAATCCAATGGGAGTTGCCGTTGTTATTGAAGCGGAGCATCTTTGCATGACGATGCGCGGCGCAAGGGCTTCGGGCGCAGAAACCCGCACATCGGCTCTTCGCGGAACAATGAGGAGCAATGCCAAAACAAGGGCAGAAGCAATATCGCTTCTGACAGGAGGCAGGCAGTAATGTTTAAAGCAGGAAAGCATGAATTTCCGCTGGGCAAAAGAACCTATGTCATGGGCATTCTTAACTATACGCCCGATTCATTTTCGGACGGCGGGCTTCATTTTTCACCCGAAGCGGCGCTTGAGCATGCCCTCAAAATGCAGGAGCAGGGCGCAGATATAATTGATATCGGGGCAAATTCAACAAGACCGGATGCGCATATACTCAGCGTGAAGGAAGAAAAAGAAAGGCTTTTGCCTGCGCTTGATGCCGTTTGCGGCAAGGTATCCGCAGCGGTTTCTGTTGATACTTTTTACCCCGTCTGTGCCGAAGCGGCACTTGAGGCAGGGGCGGATATAATTAACGATGTCAGCGGTGTTTTCAACCCCGAAATGGCGGCGCTTGCCGTCAGATACGGTGCAGGCTATGTTGTTATGCACAACCCATGCGGAGCGGGTGCCGCTGCGGAATATGGAAACGGAGTTGTGGCAGAGGTTCGCAATTTTTTTGTTGATGCATTGAATCTTGCCGCAAAATACGGATTGCCGAAGGAGCAGCTTTGCCTTGATCCGGGCTTTGGCTTCGGCAAAAAATATGAGGATAATCTTGAGCTTATCCGCAGCATGGAGTGGCTCAAGTTCAAGGGCGTTGCGCTTCTTGCCGCCGCTTCACGAAAAAGGTTTGTCGGCGCGGCATGCGGCCAGGCGGAAAGCTCGCTGCGTGATTCCGGGACTGTTGCGGCTCATACTGCGGCAATTGCGGGCGGCGCAGATATAATCAGAGTTCATGACGTGTTTTCAGGCGTTCAGGGCGCAAAAGTTGCCGATGCAATATACAGAAAGGCATAAACGATGGATAAAATACTTGTCAGAAATTTAAAAATCTTTGCGTATCACGGTGTAAACCCCGAGGAGAAAACTGACGGGCAGAATTTTGTGTTTGATATTGATGCCTATGTTGACATAAGTGTTCCGTGCATAAGCGACAATGTTGAGGATACTGTCAGCTACGCAAAAATAATAAAAGAAACCGTTCGCATTTTCACAAGCCAAAAGGACGATTTGCTTGAGAGAGCGGCTCAAAGAGTTGCCGACGGGCTGTTTGAAAGCTTTGAAAAAATTCAGAGCCTTCGCATACTTCTGAAAAAGCCCGAAGCTCCGATTAAGGCGGATTTTGAATATGTGGGCGTTGAAATATTCAGAGAAAGGGCTGAAAAAAATGAGTGAAGCGGTAATTGCCTTGGGCACCAACCTCGGCAACAGAATTGAAAATATAAACGCTGCGGTCAGAGCGATTGCAAGGCTCCCCGGCGTTAAAATTATAAAAGCATCAAGCATTTATGAAACAGAACCCGTTGACTGCGATGAGGGTGACAGCTTTCTGAACGCAGCAATTCTTGTTGAAGCAAGTATTTCACCTGCTTTGCTTTTGGGCGAATGCCTCGGAATCGAAGCGGCGATGGGAAGAACAAGAACCAAGACCAATGCGCCGAGAATAATCGACCTTGACCTTATTCTTTATGAAGGCTTCAAGAGCGAAAGCTATGAGCTGACGGTTCCTCACCCGAGAGTGCTTGAAAGGGCTTTTGTTATGGCTCCTCTTCTTGACCTTTACCCTTCGGGACGGGCCCCGGGGATGTTTTTCGGCCCGCATCTGAGAGATATCGGAACCGAAGGAATAACCAAAACCGAAAAAGAAATTATTATTCCGATTTATTGAGGTGAAAGCGATGGCGGGAGCAACCAACTGCGAAAACTGCGCTTATTATGATTATAATGAAGAATACGAATGCTACGAATGCCTCGTTAATCTTGATGAGGACGAGCTTTACAGATTCATGCAGGGCGGAGCTTTTGACTGCCCCTATTACAATCCTTATGATGAATACAAGGTTGTAAGAAAACAGAACTGATTTTCAAGGAGATTTTGAAATGAGCAAGAAGAAAAATCCAAAAAGAAATCCCCAAGTAAAGAATGCGGCAAAAGCAAAGCCTGCAAAGTCCGTTAAGCCCGAAAAAGCAGAATCCTCGGGAAAGAAATCAACAAAAATAATCATTGCCGCAGCAATAGCAATTGCGGTTGTTGCTGCCGTGCTGGTTGGCATTTTTGTTGTTAAACCTGCGATTGACGAAAAAAAGGAAGTAACAACTTCGGATGTCGGCACCACTCAGCCCAAAAAAGAGGGCGAAAACTATACTTATGTTGATTATAAGGGCGCACGCATGGCAAAAGAGCTTGCGGAAATGCTTAATCAGGCTGAGGCGGATAACCGCGCTTCAATCAACAAAGACGGCGTTGTGCTCACTATCGGTGACCGGGAAATTTCAAAAAGCAAGTTTGTTCTTTATTATCTTGACCAATATCGTTATCAACGTCATAAAATTGAATATGCGACCCAACAAACAGGTTATAACGCAACAGGATACGAACCTTCAATTTTGCCTGATGAGCAGCAATATGTTGACGGCGAATATACTTGGGCAGAAGAGTTTACAAGGCAGGTTACGGAGAATTTACAAGTAGTCTACACAACATTTGATTTGGCGATAAAAGAAGGATTTGAACTTGAGGAACGCGAAATATACGATCTTATTCAGACCTACAGCGAGGTTTCGGCGCTCTTAACAGGTAATTATGAATCTGTGGATGACTATGTTCAAAGTGTTTACGGCAAGGGAACAACCTATGCAATTTATGTTGAAAAAGAAATAGTAGCTTATTATGCGGCAAGGTATGAGGAATCAAAAATTGCCGAGTACAGCGAGAGCTATACAGAAGAAGACATTAACAAAGAAATTGTGGAAAACGCAAGAGACTATAAGGTTGTAAAGGCCAGAATTTACCCCATTCAGTCGGAATATACGGGAGCGGATATTGCAAATATAGTCAGCGAAAAGGATTTCCTGGAATTTGCGGAAAGAAATGCTCCGCAGGAAAACTATAATGCAGATATAAAAACGCAGATGTTTTATGCGGACAGAGCTTCAATATCGGCATCGTTCGGCGAAGAGGTTGCCGATTGGATATTCAGCGAGGAGCGCGTTGCGGGTGAAGTGGGGCTTATTCAAAGTTACCTTTATCAATATGTTGTTTATCTTGAAACTCTTCCGTTTTTTGATACCAGCCGTGATATTATCCTTTATGAGGAGTATTTTGACGGAAGTGAAACCGATGAAGTTATTGAGGAACGTTATAACGAGGTTAAGGCTCTTTATGATTCATGGTCCTCTCAGAACATGACGGCGGATGAATTCAGAAAGGCAGTTGCCGAAACTGACCACGCAAACGAAGCAACCGTCAGAACCGGTGACTATTATTTCCAGATAAACAACTGGGTTTTGGACAGCAGCCGCAAGAGCGGAGATATGGAGTTTTTTGCCGACACCTCAGGCCTTTATATCGTTTATTTCTGCGAGAAAAACGAGGATGATTTTGACTGGCAGGAAAATATCAGGAACAATATGGCGGCGGTGAAGTATTTTGCCGAGAGAGAAGAAGTGCTCAACAAAGAATATACTGTTGAGCGAGACGAAAAGGTGCTTAAGCTTGCATATAAAACCGCAAATGTCAGAATCACCTATAATATAAACAAAGAAAAAGAAAACTCATAAAATCAGACGGAAAAGATGCTTTGTTTTATGTAAAGCGTTTTTTCCGTTTTTTTACAATTCGTTCAAAAAATCGCAAAATAGGTCTTTTATTTTATAATAGATAGTGGTATAATACTATCCGATTATAGATATTGCTATGAAAGAATATCAAAAAACGGGAGGAAAAAATGTCCGAAATTATTTCTGTAAATAATCTCAGTAAGTCTTACGGCAGCCACAAGGTTCTCTCCGATATTTCATTCAGCTTTGAAGGCGGCCAGATTATCGGCCTTCTCGGCCCCAACGGCAGCGGCAAGACTTCACTTATCAAAATTTTAACAGGCCTTATCCACGATTATTCCGGTCAGGTGCTCATTGACGGCGACGAGCCGGGTGTTGTGACCAAGGCAAAGGTTGCATATCTGCCCGAAAAAACCTATCTTGCCGATTGGATGCGCTGCGTTGACGCAATCAATTTTATGGCGGATTTCTACAAGGATTTTGACAAGGAAAAGGCATTCAGAATGCTGGACACCTTTCAGCTTCCGCCCAAACAGAAAATAAAAACCATGTCAAAGGGCATGCAGGAAAAGCTGCAGCTTTTGCTCGTTATGTGCAGAAACGCAAGGCTCTATGTTCTTGATGAGCCTCTCGGCGGCGTTGACCCTGCTGCAAGAGCATTTATTCTTGACACTATTATGAAAAACCATCCCGAAGGCTCAACAATCCTGATTTCAACCCACCTTATCTATGATGTTGAAAAGATTTTCAACTCCGTGCTTATGATAGGCAGGGGTCAGGTTCTTGTTAAGGCCAAGGTTGAGGATATCACAAACGCAGGCAAAACAATTGAGGATTTGTTCAAGGAGGTGTTCGGCTATGCTTGGCAAGTTAATTAAGAATGAATTCAAGGCAAACCTTCACACAATCGGCATGATTTATGTTGTTGCCGCTGCGGCAATCCTTATTATGATGGCTGCTTTTGTTGCCAAAATAACATGGCTGAGCGCAGTTGCAACCGTTGTTTTGATTGCAACGGGCTTCCTTGCAATTGTTATGACCTTTGTGAGCGTTGTTTCAAATTTTAAAAAGACACTTTTCGGCTCTCAGGGATATCTGAGCTTCACTCTTCCCGTTACCAGCGGCCAGCTTCTTGCCGCAAAAACCATCACTTCATTTGTTTGGATGCTTCTTAGCTATGTTGTGGCAATCGGCATTTTTGTCGGCGTTTATCTTTATGCCACGGCGATGATTGGCGAAGATGTTAAAATGGCGATTCAGATGATGGCAATGATGTTTGAGGGTATCCCCGACGGCGCAACAATCAAGGCGGTTATCGCACTCACAGCTCTTATTATTTTTATCAGAATTGTTGTTCTTATTGCGCAGCTTTATTTTGCAATCACAATTGCGAACACAAGAATCATGCAGAAGCTCGGCGGCTTTGCAGCTGTTGTTGTTTTCTTTGCGGTGTTCATTGTTATGCAGGTTATCAGCGTTTTGCTTGCGCAGTATGTTCCGTTTTCAATCGTTCTTACGGGTGACGGACTTTTCTACAGCACAACGTCAACCATGTCTGACCCTGTCGGCCTGAGCTTCGGCCTTGCAGGCACAATTTTCAATGTTGTCTGTGCAGCCCTCCTTTTTGTCGGCACGGCAAAGCTCATGAACACAAAGGTTAACATTAAATAAACTCACCAAGGAGAGATTCCAATAAAAATCGGTGTTTTCGGAGGAACATTTAACCCGCCCCATGTCGGCCACAGGCGCCTGGCTGAAGCTGCGGCGGACAGGCTCGGATTGGAAAAGGTTTTGATAATCCCATCCTGCATTCCTCCTCACAAAATGCCCGGCAAGCTTGCATCGGGTGAAGAACGCATGGAAATGTGCCGCCTTGCATTTTCGGATGGCAGCCGCTTTGAGGTGCTGCCCATAGAGCTTGAAAGAGGCAGCAAAAGCTACACGGTTGAAACGCTCAGGGAACTGAAAAAACAGTATCCTCAGGACGAGCTTTATTTCATAATCGGCTCCGATATGCTTGAAACGTTCACCCAATGGTATTGCTGGGAAGAAATACTTTCGCTTGCCGTGATTTGCGCGGCATCGAGAGAAAAAGGCTTCAAGGCGGATTTATCCGGCTACACACCGGAGCAAAGAAAAAGATTTGTTTTTCTTGAGATTGAGCCTCTTGAGGTCAGCTCAACTCAGATAAGAGTTGAAATTGCACGCAACAGAGAGTCCGAACTGCTTGACCCGAGTGTTTTCGGATATATAAAAGAAAACGGGCTTTATGATGACGGCCTTTCACGCATGAGAAACATTCTTTACGAAAAGCTTGATGCCTACAGGCTTTATCATTGCGAGTGCGTGAGCGAATGCGCTGCCGTGCTGGCTGAAAAATACGGCGCAGATGTCCGCAAGGCACGTATAGCGGGCCTGATGCATGATGTGATGAAAAACGCAAGCCCAAGCGAGCATTTTGAGCTTATGGAAAAAAGCGGCGAAATTCTCACCGAGGTTGATAAAACCAACCCCAAGGTCTGGCATCAGCTGACAGGTGCGGCATTTCTCCGATTCAACGGCATAATTGAGGATGAAGAAATTCTCGGCGCCGTGCGGTGGCACACAACCGGCAGGGCCAACATGACCTTGCTTGAAAAAATAGTTTATACGGCGGATTTTATTTCGGCGGACAGGGACTATGCTGACGTTGATGTTGTTCGGAAGCTGGCGGAAATCAGCCTTGAAGATGCCATTCTTTATACCTCGCGCTACACCGTTGAAAAATTAAATAAAAATAAAATGCCGATTCACCCCGCAACCGTGGAATGCTATAATGACATGATTCTGCATTTCAAGAAAGGATAATTTTATGGATTCAAAAAATCTTGTTATAGAAATTGCAAAGGTTCTTGACGAAAAAAAGGCGATTGATATAACCGCAATCAAAACCGAAGAGGTCACGATTGTTTCGGATTATTTCATCATCGCATCGGGCACTTCAAACACCCATGTCAAAGCCCTTGCAGACGACGTTGAATACGAAATCAAGCAGCGTCTCGGCATTGACCCCGAGCATATTGAAGGCAGGGCAACGGGTTGGATTCTTCTTGACTACGGCACCGCCATCGTTCACCTCTTTCAGCAGGAGGACAGAGAATATTACAATCTCGAAAGACTCTGGGCAGATGCAAGCATTGTTGATTTGAGCGATGTTATTACGGAAGACTGAAAATGATTTTATAAAAGGTTGAATTAGGAAAGGAAGCTAAAGCAAAATGGCTCAGTACGATTTTAAAAACACGGAAAAAAAGTGGCAGGATATATGGGATAAAAACAAGACCTTCGAATGCACACAGGATTATTCAAAGCCCAAGTTCTATGCTCTTGTTGAATTCCCTTATCCCAGCGGTGCGGGCATGCACGTTGGCCATATCAAGGCATATTCGGGCCTTGAGGTTGTTTCAAGAAAAAGACGCCTTGAGGGATACAATGTTCTTTTCCCCATCGGCTTTGATGCTTTCGGTCTGCCGACTGAAAACTATGCCATCAAAACAAACACACACCCCAGAATCGTTACCGATAACAACATTGAGAAGTTTTCAAGCCAGCTTCGCAGGGTAGGCTTCTCATTTGACTGGTCAAAGGTTGTTGACACCACTCAGAAGGATTATTATAAGTGGACACAGTGGATTTTCCTCAAGATGTTTGAAAACAATCTTGTTTTCAGAGATAAAACACTTGTTAACTACTGCCCCCACTGCAAGGTTGTTCTTTCAAACGAGGATTCACAGGGCGGCAAGTGCGATATCTGCCACAGCGATATCGTTCAGAAGTCCAAGGACGTTTGGTATCTGCGCATAACAGAATATGCCGACAAGCTTCTTGAAGGCCTCAAAGAGGTTGATTATCTTCCCAACATAAAGCTCCAGCAGGAGAACTGGATTGGCAAGTCAACAGGCGCTTTCGTCAGCTTCAGCGTTAACAATACCGACGAAAAGCTTAAGATTTACACAACCAGACCCGACACTCTCTTCGGCGTAACCTTCATGGTTATGGCTCCCGAGCATCCCCTTATTGACAAATACGCTTCAATGATCGGCAATATGGACGAGGTTGAGGCTTACAGAGATATGTGCAGCAAGAAGTCTGCGTTTGAAAGAACTCAGCTTGTTAAGGAAAAGACAGGCGTTAAGCTCAGCGGGTTCACCGCAACAAACCCCGTTAACGGCAAGGAAGTTCCCATCTATATTTCGGACTATGTTATGATGGGCTACGGCACAGGCGCAATCATGGCCGTTCCTGCTCATGACCAGCGCGACTATGAGTTTGCAAAGAAGTTCGGCATTGACATTGTTGAGGTTATCAAGGGCGGCGACATGAACGTTGAAGCTTATACGGGCGACGGCGAAATGGTTAACTCCGAGTTCCTCAACGGCATGACCAACAAGAAGGAATCAATTGAAAAAATCGCTGCGTGGCTTGAGGAAAAGGGCATCGGCGAAAAGGGCGTTCAGTATAAGATGAATGACTGGGCATTCAACCGCCAGAGATATTGGGGCGAGCCCATTCCCATCGTTCATTGCCCCCATTGCGGAATTGTTCCCGTTCCGTACAGCGAGCTTCCTCTTGAGCTGCCCGAGGTTGAGAATTTTGAACCCGGCACAGACGGCGAAAGCCCGCTTGCAAAGATTGATTCCTATGTTAACTGCACCTGCCCCAAGTGCGGTGCCCCCGCCAAGAGAGAGACCGACACAATGCCTCAGTGGGCAGGCTCCTCATGGTATTTCCTGCGCTATATTGACCCGCATAACACAGAAACTCTTGCAGATAAAGATAAGCTTAAGTATTGGATGCCCGTTGACTGGTATAACGGCGGCATGGAGCATGTAACAAGGCACCTTATCTATTCAAGATTCTGGTATAAATTCCTCTATGACCTCGGCGAGGTTCCCGTTTCGGAGCCTTATGCCAAGAGAACCGCTCAGGGTCTTATTCTCGGCCCCGACGGCGAAAAGATGAGCAAATCCAAGGGCAACGTTGTTGACCCGAACGAGGTTGTTGACCAGTTCGGCGCAGATGTGCTCAGAGCTTATGTTCTTTTCATGGGCGACTATGAAAAGGCTGCTCCCTGGAGCGAAACAGCCGTTAAAGGCTGCAAGCGCTTCATCGACAGAGTATGGGGCATGCTTGATATCGCCGTTGACGGCGACAGCTACTCAAAGGAGCTTGAAAGCAGCTTCCATAAGACCGTTAAGAAGGTTTCAAGCGACATTGAAAACCTTAAATATAACACCGCCATTGCCGCTCTCATGACTCTCACAAACGAGATTTATGCAAAGGGAGCTATCAATAAGGCGGAGCTTAAGACCTTCATCACCCTGCTCAATCCGTTTGCTCCTCATATTACGGAGGAAATGTGGGAGCAGCTCGGCTTTGACGGCATGCTCAACGAAACAAGCTGGCCGACCTATGACGAAGCAAAGTGTGTTGATAACGAGGTTGAGATTGCCGTTCAGATTAACGGCAAGGTCAGAGAAAAGCTTGTTATCGCAGCCGAAGCAACTCAGGAAGAAGCAATCGCAGCAGCAAAAGCCCTTGAAAAAATTGCTGCCGCAATTGACGGAATGACCGTTGTTAAAGAGCTTTATGTTAAGGGCAGACTTGTAAATATAGTTGTTCGTCCTTGATTGTTGAGAAAAATTCATATTTTTGTGGTTGACAATCGGGGTAGGACTATTGTATAATAGTCAACAAGCTATGAAAATTAGTCCCTGTATCAGACGAGGGGAGGGAATACATTGAGTCAGGTAAAAGTTAAGGAAGGCGAGTCACTCGAGAACGCACTCAGAAGATTTAAAAGACAGACTTCAAGAGACGGCGTTATTCAGGAGGTTCGCAAAAGAGAACACTATGAGAAGCCTTCGGTAAAGAGAAAGAAGAAGTCCGAAGCTGCTCGTAAGCGTAAGTTTAAATAATTAAACTAAAAAAAAGCACACCTGCGGGTGTGCTTTTTGTTTTTTGTTTGTAACAAAGTCAACCCCTGGCTATGCCAGGGGAAAAGAAAAGCTTATAGCGAGGGGAGAAGTAGACAAGAAAAAAGCTCCTTGGTATAGTAGAAGTGGTTTGCCGACCACACAACTAAAATAACAAGGAGGT
>JAZNPT010000002.1:0-9219 GCA_045589815.1 Acutalibacteraceae bacterium | reverse complement strand
GTATTTCCGCTACGAATTAAACCCATTTTCAGATGGTCTATTGACAAGTATGGATATTTATATTTTTCGAGCAATTTTTGGGCAAGTGCAGTTTTGCCTGTATGCGATGCTCCTGTAATTAAAATAATCATTATCTCACCTACAAATTGGAATTTATCGAACTGATTATATCACACATACCAAAATATAAAAATGTTTTTATTTTTCTTTAATAAGCACCATGCTGTAAAGCTCCAGCTCAAATGAAAGGTTATCTGTAACTGCTATAAGCTCTCCGTTGTGCCTGTTATCAACCTTATATATCTCATACGTCGCATTTTTACCTGAATCCAACGAAATCTCTTTATTGGGCAAAGAGTCATTATCGCTGTAATAAGTAAGTATAATTGTTGCTTTTCCGTTTTTATCCACACCGCAAAGAGAATAGATATTTTCAACCTCATTTTGGGAAGGGATTTCTTTTTCACAATCATAAAGGAAACCGTACCAATAAAAAGCATAGTATCCCTTTAACTTTTCATAAGTGTAAAAATCAAAAACACCGTTAAAAACCGAGGGACGGGTGTCATAATACATAAGCATATCAATGGGAGAACGCTGAGAAGTGCACATACAAGCCAATGTGAATGATGCGCCCTTGATGCCGTGGATTGCTTTAAGAGTGTAAACAAACTCTTCTTCCCATCCTTTTACATAGTTCCATTCGTTGAGTATGCTTTCTGAATTTTCATAACCGTATTTGTTTAAGAGTGTTTTTATTCTTTCTGCTTTTTGAGCCATATGCACAGGCTCTGTGCAATAAATATGCCAGGAAAAGAAATCAAGCGGTACGTTTCTTTTTTGCATTTCCTGAAGAAAATCCTCTGCCCATTCTTCGTTATGTGCAAGTGCAGGACCGCCTATTTTCAAATCAGGAAAACATCCTTTAATATGCTTTGCTGTAATTTCAAACAAATCAAAAAATTCTGCTTTTGTTCCGCCCCATGTGCGCTTGTTCAATGAATCGTCAGGGTCAAGATCAGCTTCATTCCAGATTTCCCAATATTTCATATTAAGCTTATATCCATCTGCCCAACCCTCATTGTAATGTCGGATAATATGTTCGCAGATAACAGCCCACTTTTTGAAATCCTCAGGCGGAACAGTGCCGTGCTTTTTTATCTGATGCTCAATCGTCTGACCTAATCTGAAAAATGTTTCGGTGCCTGCATCAAGACAAACTAAAATACTTTCATCCGTACACGCAAAATCATAGGATGCAGGGTCATAAGGGTCAGCATCGAAATCAGGAAAAATACATGTAATATCATGGCTGTACGGACCGCCGTAAATGCCGCAAACAGCAGAATCGTGATTTCTGCTGTATGGAATCCGCGCTGACTTATAATCCGTAAAATTACTGCGGAATTGGTCATTTGCATGCCTTCTGTGCCAAGGTCCGCCGTTAGTCGCATTAAGAATTTTAAATTTGTTGCCCGGGTTATTTAAATCAAATTTTAATATTTCCATTGGAACCTCCGCAAATTCTTATTTTCCGAACTTTTTGACAAATTGGAATTTAGCAGATACGATTACTCGTTCAGAATTTATCGGCAGCTCTTATGCGCAGAGCCATATCGGTTGCCTGCGGTCTGTCGCCGATATAATATGTGCCGAATCTTGTAGCGGTAAATTCATATTCTTCGGAAAATTCACCGCTGATGGGGTTGAACCATTGATAGGTATATATTCCGTTCGGAACGAGGCTTCCGATTGTACCCGTTTTTATTCCGCCGTAAAACTTGGTGTTTACATTCTGCGCAACGGTTTCATCGGTGAACGAATAGAAATAAATAACGATTTCGGTGTTATCTTCGTTGCCTGCATAAACATAATAAACATTGTTTGCAGGAACGAAATATGCCTTGTTGTCAAATCTGGGAATAAGATTATACCATTCTGTGTTTTCAAGGAAATCTCGCATATATCCGACTTGATATGAGCTCTCGTATTCGAGCGCATCCTGCCAGGTTGCATTGATTTTTTCTTCGCTCGTTATTGTGTCAACGCCGTCGGAGCTGTCGTTTTCTTCATCATAAACATTGAGGTAGCTCCAGGTATCGTGACCGCCCCAACCGTAGCCGTACATGCCGTTAAGATACGCTGTCCAGCCCTGCATTCTTGAACCGAAGTTCTTTGTCCAGAGATAGCAATACTGGCCTTCATAATTGATTGCGGGTTTGCCTTGTGAGTTATACCAGCAGTCTTTTTCAATTCGGAAATCGCTTTGCTCTGTTTTGTCGGTGTGCCATTGAACGGCATAGAAATTGTGTGCTTTTATATCTCTGAAACAGGACGGCATTGCATCTTTGAAATAAACCTTGCAATTATCCGTTGCTCCCTCACCGTTGCCGTAAACCGACGTTGAACCGACGTTTTCCATATGAGCAGAAAGCGGATGGTCATATGCATCGTGTTTTGCTAAATACTCCGCAACAAGCTTGTAAGGGTTGTTATCCAATCCCCATTCGGGATGGTTTGTTTCGCTCCAATAGAAATCATTGTCAACTTCCTGACCGAGTGTCCAGACAACGGGATAAGCTCCGTATCTTGCGACCCAGTAACGGCTGACTTTTTCAAGGTAAGCTTTTGCAGAATCAGACGGCTCATTGCCGTTGAAACCGCCGTTGTTTGAAATCAGGGGCTCAATAAAATAGGAGAAAAAAAACTGTGCATTTGCGTGAACGAACCCGTTTTCTGCAATAATGCGGAACTTTTCATCATAGTCCGCAAGACCTGCCATATCCTCTTCGGTTATGCCGTTTGTAAAATCAAACTTTGCTCCGATGGGTTCACTCTGATACACGGTAAAACCCTGTGAAACACGCTTTTCGCATATTGTTTCAACCATATCAACTGTTTCGTCGCCGAGGCTCCAATGAGTATCACCGAGCCAGAAAAACGGTGTTCCGTCGTCATAAGTGAAATACTTTTCACCTGCGTTTGTTGTGATAAAACCGTGCTTATAAATATCGTGCTCACCGCTGTATCCGGTGCAGATAACAGCACCTGTTCTGCCGTCAAGCGAAGTGTTTTCGGCATCCGTGCAGACGGTCTTGAAATGCCAATTACCTTCGGAGGGACAAACGAACCGGACTTTCCAGACATTACCACCGTCCCAGAAAGCAGGGATTTTATAAAGTCTGCCGTTGCCCCAAAGGTGAAGTTCCACATCAACGTCATTGAACGGGTTGGTATATGATTTTTCGCTTTCAAAAGCAATTTCATTTGCAACCCATGTTTCTGCGTTCAATCTCTGTTCGGGATTCTCAATCGGTTCGCCGTTATATTCAATCCACGAGTGAGGATTTACCGCTGCAGGGGGTATAGCAGTTTCATCTGTGCCTTTGATTTTGTTGATCAATTTTGCAAAATAATTGATAACTAAGCCTGTGATTTCTTCCGCTGTGTTTATTATTGCAGGTGTGCCTGCGTTTGTTCCGTCAGAAGCATAAGATGAGAGTGTAGCGGATAAAAATACCATTACAACACAAAGAAGCAATGAAATTTGTTTTTTAAATCTCATAATTACCTCCACAAATTTTTATTTGTTGAAAAGATTATATCACATTCTTTTTGGTTATTCCACAGAAACTTTGTTTAGGACAGTTTGATTATTTTTTGAATCCGTGTTATTCTAAATGTAGGATTTTTGAAAGGATGTGATGCAGATGAAATTTGAAAACGCAGAAGTTTCTGTTATTAAAAGCAAACGGAAAACAATTTCAATTCAGGTGAAACCGAATGAAGTTATCATCCGTGCACCGACAAGAATGAAACAAAACGACATTGAAAAATTTATTGAATCAAAAAGAAATTGGATTGAAAAAAATCTGCAATCCGTTTCTGAAAAACAAAAACTTCTTGAAAATATTGAGCCGTATTCAAACGAAGAAATCAGGAGTTTTGTTGCTAAAGCAAAGGACATTATTCCGCAAAAGGTTGAATTCTATGCCGATAAAATCGGCGTGACTTATAATAAAATCACAATCCGTTGTCAGCATACCCGTTGGGGAAGCTGCTCATCGAAAGGCAATCTTAACTTCAACTGTCTGCTTGTTTTGTTGCCCGATGAAATCATCGACAGCGTTGTTGTTCACGAACTCTGCCACAGAAAACAGATGAATCATTCTGCAAAATTCTATGCGGAAATCGAAAAAGTTTTTCCCGATTATAACCGTTGCCGTCAATGGCTTAAGCAGAACGGAAATAAATATATGAGCCGAATCCCGTAATAATTCAAGGGGTTCCGGCTCTTTTTTATTTGCAACACTAAATTGGCAAGCAAGGCAAATGTGAACACAAACACAAAAATCCATTTGCATTTTTATCTCGCTTGTTGGTGAAATATTTCCCCAAACCCATCAAAAAATCGGATAGAAAATTTAAAAATCTTCTCTCCGAACTGCGCCACAGTAGCTTGAAATAATATTTTTTTAAAATTACATTGACTTTTGTTTGTATTAGTGCTAAATTATAGTTAGCACTAATGCAAGAAACTTTTTAAGGAGGCGCTATGGCAAATACAGAATCAACAAAAAATAAAATACTTCGTGTTTCAACCACGATGTTTCTTGAGGTAGGATATTCAAAAACCTCGCCGCAGATGATTGCCAAGGAGTTGAAAGTTTCAACAGGCAATCTGACTTATTATTATCCCACAAAGGAACATCTTCTTGCGGCGCTCACGGATTTGCTGTGCAAATATCAGTGGAAGATGATAAAGGAAGAAGCGGATGACGGAATCAGTTCGCTGCTTGCTCTTTGTTTTGAGCTGATGACAATGGCGGCGGCTTGTGAAGAAAGCGAGGTTGCGAAAGATTTTTTCGTTTCGACTTATCAGAGTCCGAAGTGCCTTGAAATTATCCATAACAACGATACTGCCCGTGCAAAAGAAGTTTTTGCGGAATACTGTCCCGATTGGACAGACGAGCAGTTCAGAGAAGCGGAAATTCTTGTGGCAGGCATTGAACACGCAACTCTGAATGCCATTGATAAAACCGTACCGCTTGAAACTCGTATTTCGGGAGCATTGAATACCATTATGACTATTTATAACGTGCCCGAAGAAATCCGCAGGATAAAGATTGAAAAAGTCCTTGCAATGGATTACCGTTCAATCGGCAAACGCATTTTCAACGAGTTCAAAGAATACGTTGAAAAAGAAAATGCTTTTTAATTACGTTAATAATTTGTATTCACATACAAAGGAGGAAACCCTATGAAGAAAACAAACAAACTCATAAGCATACTGCTTGTATTGGCAATGCTTCTGTCAGTTACACCGCTCAGCTTTATTACAAGTGCGGCAGCAGAGATAACTCCGACAGAACCGACATTGACAACAGACAAGTATGATGTAAACGGTGATGATACAAAGGATGCGGTTTACGAAATTACAACTGCATCAGAACTCTATTGGTTTGCCGGACTTGTCAACGGCACACTCGGTGGTGTTACGAAGAACAACTCCGCTAATGCCATACTTATGAACAACATCACGGTAAACGAGAATGTGATCGTCGATGGCGCACTGACTACTGACATATCAAATTTGGTTGTGTGGACGGCTATTGGAAAAAGCTTCAGCTCAACTTCTCAATTCAAAGGTCACTTTGACGGTAATAATAAAGCCATCAGCGGTCTTTATGTTAATGACACCGTAACTTATAGAGGTTTTGTTGGTTATTTAGGCGGTTCGGTAAAAAATCTGACCATAGCAGATTCTTACTTTTACAGTACAAACACTTCCCTTGGTGCTATTGCGGGAAGTGCTGCTTCCGGAAGCAGCATTGAAAATTGTAAACTAACAGGAAGCATTGTAAGCGGCAAAGGTTCTGTCGGTGGCATCGTCGGTTATGTTGCGGCCGGTGTAACTTTGACGAATTGTCATACATCTGAAAGCGAAATATCGGGTACTGCTGACAAGATAGGCGGTATTGTAGGCTCGGCAGGAGGTAACAATTCAAGTAATAAATCGTATATCAGACTCTGTGCTATTACTGATAGTAGTGTAAACGGTGCATCTGATGTCGGCGGTATTCTCGGACGTGGTGGCAGCTTGAGCTACACCTATATTATTGGTTGTTGTAACTACGGAACAGATGTTACTGCTACAACGAAAAATGCAGGCGGTATAGTTGGTTATTACGCAGCAATATACTCCAGCTTCAGTAGTGCTAAAGTTTCTGCACCAACGAAACAGGGACCTTTTTATGGTGCTTCGGCTAATGCCTATGCCAGTGCGTATGACAGCACGGTTTATGGCGAAGCAATAAACTATGCGAGCAGTAAGTGCTTTACAACAGATGAAATAAAATCAGGCATTGCTGCATATTACCTTGCAAATTCTACCTCAAGTAGCACTAATGCTTACTCACAATGGGGACAGAAAATCGGCGAAGATGAGTATCCCGTGTGGAACGCTGATAACAATGCGGATTATATTGTGTATCGTGAAGATGACCCTGATGCGGAGGGCGGATATCGTTACTACAACGGTGATGCCGCAGCAGCTTACGAACCCAATGAGGACGGTATTTATGAAATTACTAACAGACTTGACTGGTATAAGTTTGCCAAAAAGTCAAAGGAAGACCCTACGATCAATGGCATTCTGACAGACAATATTGATTTTTCTGCGGTGATTTCCGATAAAATCGGTGATTACCGTATTGGTGAGGATGATGCCTACACCGGCAGTTTTGACGGTGACGGCTATACCGTCAGCGGACTGCCACAGATGGAACTGCCGTTGTTCGATACTATCGGAAGTGGCGGTGAGCTGAAAAATCTGACACTTTCCGGTGCTACTGTCAACTATATAAGCTCTACTCCGGCAGTTGGTTTGGTTGAGAACAATAACGGTACGGTTTCTGGTTGTGCAGTATCGGATATAACCATTATCGGTAGTACAAGTTCTGCTATGATTGGTACGAATAGGGGTACGGTAACCAACTGTACGGCAACTAATATTACTGTTGCAGGTAAATCAGCTGCAGCAGGTATCGTGTATTTAAATACCGGAACTATCGAAAAATGTAATGTTGTTTCAGGCACAGTAAAGGCAGTTCATACAGAAAACTACGATTCACATGCAGGCGGTATTTGTGTGCGTTCAGGTGCAGGCACGATTAGAGAGTGCTCTAATAATGCAGATGTTACCGCAGAAAGCTGTTCTACGGTAATATATGCCGCCGCAGGTATTGTAGCTGCCCCAAGTGATAGCAGCGGAGCATCGGTGCAGGTAATTAAATGCTTTAACTCGGGTGATATCAAGGGTGGTTATGCCGGTGGTATTTCCGGTTATGATAATACATCAGCATATGTAAATATCTCCCTTTGCTACAATGAAGGCGCGATTACCGGCGGCATCGCCGGCGGTATTGCTGCTTCTGGTTCGTATAATGCTTCTGATAAAATCCTTAACTGCTATAATGCAGGTGATGTAAATGCCACTTCAAAAGCAGGCGGCATTGCGGGTGAACAAGGCAATTGCATTATCGAAAACTGCCACAACTACGCAAAGATCGTTTCCAGTAACGTAGGTGCTTCCATCGTAGGCTATAGTTCAGGTGTCTGGCCCGGTCCGGATAAGCTTATCAACAACCATGCCATTGAGGGCAATGTTGAGGCATCATATGTCAGCCCTTATCTTGATACGAAGGGAGCTGCATCAAACTTCGACGCTATCACTGTCGGAAGCACCCGAGAAGAATTTGCTGACGGAACAATTACCGCTAAGCTTAATGCAGGCAACAGCGAAACTGTATGGTATCAGCATAGTGAGTATCCCATTCTTGAACAGCGTCATATGCATAAGTGGGAATATTCCTTGGTCGGAACAGACTCCATTAAAGCAAAATGCGTAAATGCAGGTTGTGACCTTGATAATAATGACGGCGGCAGTATGACTATTGTTGCTCCTGCTGAACTTGTTTATGACGGCACCTCCAAAGATGCTGATTGCACCTATAATGAATGGAAACCCGGTAAACCCGCAATCGTCTATAATGATATTGACCGCACAAATGTTACCGGTCAGAATATTGTTGCTTCTGTTACTGCGGGAGAAGCAACAGCAAGTGTTAGCTATCAGATTCAGCCCTGTGAAATCATTGCTTCAATGGTAACACTTTCCAAAACATCAGTTTCCTATAACGGAACCGAACAGAGTACAACTGTTACCGTTAAGTATGATACAAATACAACACTTACCGCTTCCGTAGACTATGAAATCACAGGCACAACCTCTGCAACAGAAATCAGCACGGGTGACGGTTATGCTGTTACCGTAACAGGTAAAGGCAACTATATCGGAACGGTTACGAAATATTGGAAAATCAACAAAGGTTCTCTCAGCACTCAATTAATACTTGAGGGTTGGAATTATCTTGATACTCCCAACGAACCCTATGTTACAAACAATCCCGAAAATGCTGAAGTGACATACACTTATTATATTTCCACCGGCAGACGTCCGGTTATGACCGGATCTGCTAACGGTGCAGAAACAGAAGGCGGTGTTCCAAGTTATGCAGGCACATATTATATCGGAGCAGTTATTGCCGCAACGGAACATTATAATTCGAAAACAATAAGTCCTGTAGCATTCACAATCGCCCCCAGAGAAGTAAACAATCCTGATTTTGAAGGCTTGCAGGAAACCTATCTCTACGATAACGGCAATGAAATAAAACCTGCCTTTACATTAAAGGACGATAAAGGAAATGTAATTTCCGATAGCGAATACACAGTAGTCTACAGTGATAATACAGATGCCGGTGTAGCAACAATTACAATCACCGACAATGCAGGTGGAAACTATAATGTAAGCGGAAGTACAAAGTTCACTATCATAACACACCAGCACGATTGGATTTATTCTGCAAATGGTGACACAATAACCGCAACTTGTGCTAACACAGATACAGGCTGCCTCGATACAAACGGCGGCACACTCAAAATCTTTGCCCCTGCAGACCTTTATGCAGACGGCATAACCGCAAAAGAAGCAACCATTGAAAACAACCTTGTTGACACTTCGGTTGCAATCAGTGATATTACATATTCAGCCCCTTACGGCTTGCCCCCTAAAGATGCAGGCACTTACACCGCAAGCGTAACAGTCGGCGGTGCAACGGTAAGCGTTGAGTTTGAATTGGTTAAGAGAAGTGCAGC
>JAZNPT010000001.1:0-15711 GCA_045589815.1 Acutalibacteraceae bacterium | reverse complement strand
TTTTCGTATAATTCTTCTTTTACGGTGGTCATTCTTATCGGCAGACCGCTTGCCTTTGAAATTTCCTCGGCATAGGCAACTGATGCAAGAACAGTTTCTTCATCTGTTTCATCTCCGAGATTGGAGTTGTTGACTATGCCTGTGAATTTCATCTGACACGCTGTTTCAATCTCACGCATAACAGCAAGAGTTGATGCACAGTCACGTGTCAGCGGTCTGTATTTATTGATAACAAGCAGCATTTCGTAATCGTTTTGCTCGATAATGGCGGGCGTATATCTGCCGAGGGCGAGTGCGCCTCGGTCGTCGCCGCCGACATCGATAACGGCGTGAATTGACATGTCATCAATAATCGCATAGGCTTCGGCGGGCATTGCGGGCACGTCAACATTTGAGTTGGCGTATTCCGAAGAAATAAGGTGAATGCCTTTTTCTTTCAGCTTTTTTTCGCTGTCCTTCGTTCTGAAATACGGATTAACTATGTCAAGGTCGGCAATGACAACTTTGTCATATTTCTCGCGAAGGCGCAGAGCGTAATCCACCGCAATGTTTGTTTTGCCGCTGCCGTAATGACCTGCAAAAATTGTTATTCGTTTTGCTTCCATAAATTAAAGAACTGTTACCCAGCCGAACTTGTCTTCAACGGTGCCGCCCTGAATGCCGGTTACGGTGTCATAAAGCTTCTGGCTGATTTCGCCGATTTCGCCGCCGTTGATGGTCATAACATCATCCTTGTAGCGAAGCTTGCCAACGGGTGAGATAACTGCTGCTGTACCTGTGCCGAAGCACTCTTCAAGAGTTCCGTTCTTCTGTGCTTCGAGAAGCTCTTCAACAGAAATCTTTCTTTCTTCAACGGGAAGACCCCAGCTCTTGCAAAGCTCGATAACCGAGTTCCTTGTGATGCCGGGAAGAATGCTGCCGTTGAGCATGGGAGTAACGATGGTGCCGTTAATCTTGAAGAAGATGTTCATTGCGCCGACTTCTTCAATATATTTTCTCTCAACGCCGTCAAGCCAAAGAACCTGTGAATATCCGTCGTCGTGAGCCTTGACCTGAGCTGCAAGGCTGGCTGCGTAGTTGCCGCCTGTTTTTGCAAAGCCCATGCCGCCCTTAACTGCTCTTACATAGTCATCTTCAATCCAAATGCCTACGGGAGCAAGTCCGCTTGAATAGTAAGCGCCTGAGGGGGAGAGGATAACGATGAAAAGATAAGTTTTTGAGGGAGCAACGCCAAGGAAGTCATCGGTTGCAATGATGAAGGGGCGGATATAAAGAGAAGTGCCGGGAGCGGAGGGGATCCAGTCTCTGTCAACATTAACAATTTCACTTACAGCCTGAACAAAATCCTCAACGGGAAGCTCAGGGATGCAAAGGCGTTTGTTAGTGTCATTTGTTCTCTTTGCGTTCATTTCGGGGCGGAAAAGACGAACTTCGCCGTCAGCTCCTTTGTAAGCCTTGAGACCTTCAAACATTTCCTGGCCATAGTGGAAAACCATGCAAGCGGGGGAAAGGGAGAGATTTCCGTAAGGAACTATACGGGGATCATGCCAACCCTGACCTTCGGTGTAATTCATGATAAACATGTGGTCGGTGAAAATCTTGCCGAAGCCGAGATTGTTTTCGTCGGGCTTCTGCTTAGGAGCGGTTGTTCTCTCAATTTTGATATTTAACATATTTAAACACCCTTTCAGTAATAGTTGGTTAAATTTATTTTGAAAGACCGAGCTTTTGAGCAAACTCTTCTCTCATTTTGTATTTCAGAATCTTGCCTGCGGCATTCTTCGGGAAGGACTCCACAAACTCAATGTAGCGGGGAACCTTGTGCCTTGCCATGTGGGACTTGATATAGTCCTTCATTTCTTCTTCGGTCATTGAACGGCCCTCTTTGAGGATAACACATGCCATGATCTCCTCGCCGTAGCGTTTGTCGGGCACACCGATAACCTGAACATCCTCAACATTATCGTGAGTGAAGATGAATTCCTCGATTTCGCGCGGATAGATGTTTTCACCGCCGCGGATAATCATATCCTTGAGTCTGCCGGTGATGAGATAATATCCGTCGGGACGCCTGCAGGCGATATCGCCGCTGTGAAGCCAGCCGTCCTTATCGATTGCGGCTTCGGTTGCTTTAGGCATTTTATAATAGCCTTTCATTATATTGTAGCCCCTTGCAACAAACTCGCCGTTTTCGCCGTCGGGCAAATCCTCGCCGGTTTCGGGGTCAATAATTTTGCACTCAACATTGGGGAATGCCTTGCCGACGGTTTCTGTTCTGTCTGCAAGAGATTCGCTGACCTCGCCCATTGTGCATCCGGGGGAAGCCTCTGTTTCGCCGTAAACGCTGAGGATTTCTGTCATATTCATCTCGGCAGCAGCGCGCTTCATGAGGTCGGGCGGGCAGTTGGCGCCTGCCATAATACCCGTTCTCATATATGAAAAATCGGTTTTTGCAAAATCTTCGTGCTGGAACATTGCAATGAACATGGTGGGAACGCCGTTAAAGCAGGTAATATGCTCCTGATGAACGCATGCAAGCGATGACTTGGCCGAAAAATAGGGCAGGGGGCAGAGCGTGCCGCCGTGGGTCATCATGGAGGTCATCGAAAGAACCATGCCGAAGCAATGGAACATCGGAACCTGAATCATCATTCGGTCTGCGGTGGACATATCCATTCTGTCACCGATGCATTTGCCGTTATTAACAATATTGTAATGAGTGAGCATAACACCCTTGGGGAAGCCTGTTGTGCCGGAAGTATACTGCATGTTTGCAACATCGTGGCAGTCAACGGCTGCTGCTCTGCGGTAAACCTCTTCAATCGGAACTCTGACTGCCATATCCATGGCTTCCTCCCAGGTGAGGCAGCCTTTCTGACGGTAGCCGACTGTGATAATATTGCGCAGGAACGGAAGCTTGCGGCAGTGAAGCGGCTTGCCGGGCACTGCAACCTCGAGTTCGGGACAAAGCTCCGCAATGGACTGAGCATAGTTTGAATCCAGGCAGGATTCTATAGTGATAAGTGTGTGTGTATCAGACTGCCTTAACAGATACTCAATTTCGTGGATTTTATAGGCGGTGTTAACTGTAACAAGAACCGCGCCGATTTTAGTTGTTGCCCAAAACGTAATAAACCATTGCGGCAGATTAGTGAGCCAAACGGCAACCTTATCGCCGGGCTTTACGCCAAGAGCGATAAGCGCACGAGCGCAGTTGTCAACATCGTCTCTGAACTGCGAATAGGTTCTTGTGTAGTCAAGCGTAGTGTATTTATAAGCGATTTGATCGGGGAATTTCTCAACCATTGTGTCGAGCACTTCCGAGAAAGTTTTGTTAATGAGCTTGTATTTTTCCCAAACGAATTTGCCGGAACCGCTTCTGTTTGTATAGAGCAGCTCTTCGCTGTTTTTCTTGTTGTCATAGATGCTTATTGCATTAACAAAATGGGGGAATACGATATCGGCAACTCCGAAATCCTCCATGGTCTCAGGCTGGCACTCATAGGAAAGAAAACCGTCATAGTTAACGGAATCAAGTGCGCGAAGCATTGTTCCGATGGGCAGGCCGCCTTCACCGATGAGCCTGTATTTAACCTCGCCGTTTTCAACTACGGAGTCTTTAACGTGAACATGCTTTATATATGCGCCGAGGTTAGTAATTGTTGTGTCAGGATCTTCATCGAAATCTCTGTAAGGGTGGTTAATATCCCAAAGGGCGGCAAGATAGTCGCACGCAAAAACGTTAAGCAGGTCACGAAGCCTGGAGGTATCTGCATAAATGCCCACAGTTTCAACAAGCAGAGCAACGTTGTCCTGCTCAGCTTTTTCAATAAGCCTGCCGATAAGCGAAATAACGGTTGAATCCTCTGTTTTTCTGTCTTCACCCGTGCCGTAAGCATGAATTCGGACGTAAGGGCATCTTATTCTTGCGGCAATTTCAATTGCCGTTGCAATTTCTTCGTAGCCTTCATCTGCCGTTTTGCCGTCTGCAATGTTGCAGAAGGTATCAAGGCAGGGGATTGAAAGCGAATTCTCACGAAGCTTGTGAACTGTTGATGATGAATTTTGTTTATTAAATGGTGCATCCGAACCGGTGAACCTATCATCTGTTATATTGTGAATCTCAATTCCGCTGAATCCGAGTTCGTTGGCAGTGCTTACAAATTCAGGCCATGAAAGCTCCTGCCATCCGTTTGTTGAAAATGACAGTTTCATATTGCTTTCTCCTCATAAACAATTTTGTTGAGAGCGTTGATATAAGCAACAATACTTGCTCCGATTATGTCGGTTGAAACACCCTTGCCCGAATAAAGCTTGCCGTTGGAGCGGAGCTTAACAAGCGCTTCACCCATTGCTTCTCGCCCTTCTGTGACGGACTGAATCTGGAAATCGTCAAGTTCATAATGATGGCCTATAATTTGCTCCACCGTATGGAATGCGGCATCAATAGGGCCGTCTCCCATGCAGACAGCTTTGAGTGTTCTGTTGCCTTTTTCCAAAGTGATGTTAGCTGTTGATGAAATAACATTTCCAGCATTTATAACATAGCTTTGGAGCCTGTATGTCGGAGGAACCTGATGGGCAACGTTTGCAATTATTGCATCAAGCTCTTTTGAACCGACCTGTTTTTTTGCGGCAACAATCTTGAATGCTTCGAACACCTTTGCCGTATCATCCTCTGAAAGTTCATAGCCGAGAGTGACAATGGCATTGCTGACCTTTGTAATATCTGCAGTATCATCAAGAAGAACGGTGCTTCCGTATTCGCCTGAACCTTCGGAAGCGGCAAGATTCTTGTGAGTTTCGCTCGTCATGCGGAGAATTTGATTTGCGGAATGATTTATTGCCATTGAATTAACGCTGTAACTGACATCAAGGGTATGTCCTTTTACCTGAAGAGCCTTCATGATTTGCTCAAGGTCAGTCATGGCTTCGCTGCCGACACAGGTTTTAATTTGAGTTGCACCCTTGTCTATACATGCGAAAACGCAGGAGTTTGCCATGTTGAGAGCGTTGCTGCATTCAACGCTGACGGTTATTTCCAAAGCGGATGGAACAGCGGCGTAAAGCTCATCAAGAAGTGCAGCAAATTCTGTGGGGAGAAGTGCCCCTGCCGTGTCACATACCGTAACGGTTTTAGCTCCGTTTTCGATTGCGGTTTTAATGGCTTCAAAAAGATAACCGGTTTCTGCTCTTGTGGCATCAACGGCCGCAAATTCAACATCGGCGCAAATTGAAGCGCAGTGTGCTGTCAGCGTGCCGATAAGCTCAAGCATCTGGGCGGGTTTCTTGTGATAGAAATATTCCATCTGAACTGCCGACACGGGAAGGGAAACTATGAGCCTGGGCTTCTTTGCGCCCGCAATTGCTTTCATGGCTCTGTCTGCTTCTTCAACCGTAATGCCGACGGGGCAGGCTAGGATGCTGTTCTTTAGGAGAGGGCTTATAGTGCGCAAAACAAGTGTATCGATTTTTTCGTCAACGATGGGGGCTGCTTCAACAACATCAATGTTGAGCTTATCGAGCAGCTTTGCAATTTCCAGCTTTTCTTTGAAGCTGAGGGCTATGTCACCCCTGCGTGCGCACTCTCTGAGTGTTGCGTCTGTGATCGTGATTTTTTTCATGCTAATCTCTCCTTTTTGAACAGCATTTCCTGACGGAATATGCAGCTTTTTGCTATAAAAAATACTTATGCACTATAAGTTTCCTTATATTATATAAAAATGAGTCATCAAAGTCAACACCGATTTCGACAGCGCGAAACGATATAAAATAAAATCGTATATTGCAACAACTTTAAATGTTCAATTGATAAATTGTGTGTGGATTTTGCACAATGAAATTGCCGTTTTTTTGTGTGAAACATAAAAATACAGAGTCTTTTTATCGTTAAAAAGACTCTGTTAAGGATTATTTTTCGAAAAGTTTTCTCAAGTTCAATCTGTCTGTAAAATCAAAATTTTTATCAAGGATTTTGCCGAAAAATCCAATTAAAGGTCCGTTGCAAACGGCGCAAATAACCGTTCCGATGTTTACACCGACGAAGTTGCCGAAACCGAAGAAAATAAAGGACAGAATAATTCCGACAACACAGCTTATGCAGTCATAGCCAAGTTTGAATTTGCTGATTTTAACACCGAATTTTGATGAAACTTCTTTGACAAACAGTTCGTAGGCTTCCGGCGGAATGTAAGTGCGAAAAAGTAACGAAACCGAGAATGAGCAAATCACAATTCCGAGAATAATCAGCAAGATTCTTGTGGCAATATGTTCGGTTGGCATAAAGGAAATTATTTTCATGAAAAAGTCAAGCAATATTCCGTAAATTAAAGCTGTTATGAAAGAAAACAAATAAGAAAGCTTGAATTTTTTCAAAATTACAGCTAAAGCTGCAATCAAAAATGCCTGCAGGGTGTATTCTGCCATGCCGAAAGAGAAAAACGGAAATGTTTCAGAGAGTTTTAGATGCAGAAGATAGGCAGGGGCAACAACCATCGAAACACCGAAATCGGCAGCTTCCGTGAGAGCGGTTGCAAGTGAAAGAAGAACAATTCCGATTGCATAAGAGGCCTCGGTATAAAATTTTTTCTTTTTCATTAAAGGATACCTCCGAACAAAAACAGCCCTCGGTGTTTGATACGGAAACACCGAAAGCTAAAATGAAAATCAACTGTATTTTTCATGGAGCGGGCAACGGGAGTCGAACCCGCCTGTTCAGCTTGGGAAGCTGACATTCTACCGATGAACTATGCCCGCAAATTTTGTTGGCAAATATAATTTATAACATTCAGTGAGAAAAGTCAATCTTAATTTCAGCGTTTTGCGGAGACGTTTTTGGGCAGAGAATGTAACCAATGAAAAAAAGAGAGTATTTTGAAATATATGCTTGAAATTTTGTTTGAATAATGTTATCATATATCGGAATTTTTAAAAAGGAGATTTTGCATGGACGTTATTTTTGAAAACCTGTTCAATCTGCAATGGCAGCAGGTTGTAATGTGGGCAATCGGCGGATTGCTGATTTTTCTCGCCATCAAAAAAGAAATGGAACCAACTCTTCTGCTCCCTATGGGCTTCGGCGCTATTCTGGTGAACCTGCCCATACCTTTGCCTGAGATAACAGGCGAGATTACCGGCGTAAGAGCAGTTATTGATTTCCTGTTTGAAATCGGTATTGACAGCCACGAGCTTTTTCCCCTCATTCTTTTCATCGGTATCGGTGCAATGATTGACTTTGAGCCTGTTCTCACAAATCCGAAACTCATGATTTTCGGCGCAGCAGCACAGTTCGGTATATTCTTTACTCTTTGCCTTGCGTCACTCTTCGGCTTTGACCTTAAGGATGCTGCATCAATCGCCATCATCGGCGCCGCAGACGGTCCTACTTCAATCTTTGTTGCAAACATGCTTGATTCCAATTACACAGCGGCGATTATGGTTGCAGCCTATTCATATATGGCTCTTGTTCCCATTGTGCAGCCTCCCATTATCAAGCTTTGCACAACAAAGAAAGAACGCCTTATCCGCATGAAGAATACAGGCAAGAAGGTTTCAAAGCTCACGAAGATTCTTTTCCCCATTGTTGTTACAATTATCGTTGGACTTGTTGCACCTGATGCAACTGCACTTATCGGCTTCCTTATGTTTGGTAACCTCATCAGAGAATGCGGCGTACTCAACTCACTTTCAGAAACCGCACAGAACGTTCTTGCAAACCTTATCACAATTTTCCTTGGTTTTACCATTGCTTCAAAAATGGTTGCAGAGGATTTCCTCAGATTTGAAACAATTCTCATTATGGGTCTCGGTCTTGTCGCCTTTATCGTTGACACCTTCGGCGGCATTATGATTGCAAAGCTTATGAACCTCTTCACAAAGAATAAGATTAATCCCATGATCGGTGCTGCAGGTATTTCTGCATTCCCCATGTCCGCAAGAGTTGTTCATAAAATGGGCCTTGCAGAGGATAACCAGAACTTCCTGCTTATGCATTCAGTTGGCGTTAATGTTTCGGGTCAGGTTGCTTCGGTTATCGCCGGCGGTCTTATCCTTACACTCGTAGGCGCACTCGTTAACTGATAGGAGGTAATATTTATGGAACAGACAACACAGATTATGGAACAGATTGTTGAAACCACAGAGCAGGCAATGCAGTATGAATTTGCCTTCACACCTGAAAAGTTTATAGATGCGCTTCCTATTATGGGAACCGGTATGCTCGGTATTTTTATTGTTATGGGAATAATAATTCTTTGCGTAGGCGGTCTTAACCGCATCGGCACCGGCAAGAAAAAGAAACCTTCGGATAAAGTTAATAAATAATTAATATAAAGAAAACGGGCTGTCTCGCCAACATGGTGAGACAGCCCGTTTGTCTATACTTAATATTTGAAATTGCTGTAATAAATGTGAGTTGTTGCTGTTGCGGTGCCTGCGCCGATGCCGATATCGATTGCAACATCAATGTCAAACTCAACGGTGAGCTTAACAAGATTGCCTGTTGTGCCGTCGATAACAGCTGTTACCTTTGCGTTATCGTAGCTTTCTTCAATAACTGCGCCTGCATAGGTGCCTGCGATTGCATCATAGATAACTTCGCCTGTCTTGTGGTCATAATAGCCCTTGTCTTCGTTGCCTACGCAAATGCCGCATTTGTCAATGGGAGCATTTGTGAATTTTGAATCTGCGGAGCCCTTGCTGGAACCGCCCTTAACATTAAGAACAACAGTATACTGGTCACCGTTTGCGGTGCATGTTGCCTTTGTTATATCAGCAGCTGCAAGAGTGCTCTTGCGAAGATAATGTTTGTTTGCTTCGCTTTCCCAATTGCCCTTTGTAACTGTTTCTGTGTATTTGTTTTCTGCGCCAACTCCCATGAACTGATAAACAAGGCTCTTGAATGCTTTAAGAACTGCGCCGGCATCAAGTTTTTCGTTATCGGTCATACGCTCCTTATAGAAGCCAGCTTTTGCGCCGTAAGCTGAATTGACAGCATCGTTGTAAAGCGCAAGGATGTCCGCCGTTGAAGTGGGAGCGGCTGTGATAGCTGCAACTGTTGTGCCGGCTGTTGTGCTTTCGGCTGCGGAAACATCTTCAGCAGCGGTGGTGTCGTCTGTAGCTGCGGCCGCTGTTGTTTCTGCGGAAGCTTCGGTGTTTGCAACGGTTTCGTCTGAATTTGCAGCAACATCCTCTGTTACATCTGCAGCAGCTGTGGTGGTTGTGGTTTCACCTGTGGTGTCGTCTTTACCGCATGCTGCAAAGCTTAAAACGAGGGCAGCGGCAAGAACTAATGCGAGAATTTTTTTCATTAGTGATATCTCCTTATTTTATATTATGCCTTTCGGCATTGGTTACTGTTTAAACGCTTTCGATGAATCTCATAAATGCATCAAAACCGGCATCATTTCTTTTGAAAACACCTGCATGCTCAAGAACGGTTGCAAAAACTTTGCCAACCTCTGCTTGAATAATATCCATAACATTTTCTGCATTTATGCTGCTGTATGAAGGAATAAACTCTTCAACCCAATCAGCATGAAGCGCAGTTAACTCGTTTGAACGCAAGTCTTTGCCGTTAACGATTGCATCAGCAAGTGCCTCAAACTCGGTTTTAAGTCTTGCAGGCAATACCGCAAGGCCCATAACTTCAATAAGGCCGATGTTTTCTTTTTTGATATGGTGAAGCTCCGAATGAGGGTGATAAACGCCCATAGGATGCTCATCGGTTGTTATGTTGTTGCGAAGCACAAGGTCGAGTTCGTATTTTTCGCCTCTGCGCCTTGCGATGGGAGTTATTGTGTTGTGGGGAGTGCCGTTTGTTTCAGCAAAAATAAATGCGCTTTCATCGGTATATGCACGCCATTTTGTGAGAATCTTATCAGCAAGCCCAACAATGCTTTCACGGCTGTCTGACTGAAGCCTTATTGTTGACATGGGCCATTTAACAATGCCTGCATCAACATCTTCAAATCCTTCAAAAACAACCTTTTTTTCAATCGGTGCACGTTCCATTGCAAATTCATATCTTCCGCCCTGAAAATGCTCGTGGCTGAGAATCGAACCTCCGACAATCGGTAAGTCTGCATTTGAGCCTACAAAATAATGGGGAAACAGGGAAACAAACTCAAGAAGCTTTGAAAATGCCGATTTGTCAATCTTCATTGGAGTGTGGCTGCCGTTAAAAACGATGCAGTGTTCATTATAGTAAACATAAGGGGAATATTGCATAAACCAGCCGGAATTATCAATTGTTATGGGGATGATTCTGTGATTTTGTCTCGCAGGAAAATTAATTCTGCCTGCGTATCCCTCGCATTCTCTGCAAAGCTGGCATTTCGGATATCCTGATTGAGGAGCATTCTTTGCCGCTGCGATTGCCTTGGGGTCTTTCTCTGGCTTTGAAAGATTTACGGTTATATCCATAATGCCGTAATCGCTTTCGTAGAGCCATTTAAGGTCTTTTTTGATTCTGTCACGGCGAATGTAATTTGTATCACAGCTGAAAGTATAATAGAAATCTGTTGCTTTTTCGGGAGATTCCGAATAAAGTGAATTGAATTTTTCGATAACTGCGGAGGGGCGGGGAGTGAGCGCACCCATAAGTGCGGTGTCGAAAAGGTCTCTGTATGTAACGGAATCTTCTATTATGCCATTATCTGCCGCATAATTGCAGAGAGCATCAAGAATTTCGTGTATTTCTCCCGATGCTTCTTCACGGCAATCGTCAAAGGAGTCTTTTTTGAGGAGATATAAAATTGAGTTGGTGCAATATGCTCTGTCACTTTCTTCAATGAGGCCGTGAGCAACGGCATAAGAAACCAGAGCCTTAATATACGAATCTGCCATAATAAACCTCTGTAATAAAATTTTGTTACATATATTATATACATTAATGCTTGTGTGTGCAAGAGCAAAATAAAAATATTGTAAAATAATCTATAGATATGCTATTATTAAAGAAAAGTATTACAAAGGAGCTGTGTCTATGGATGCCGATAATGCAGTAATATGTGTTTTGTTCGCAACCCTTGCCGCAAGCTACGCTTGGGGAATGCGCGGCACGGTTATTGGCGGCGAAAAGGGGGCAATGTTGCCCGGAGCGTTTATCGGTCTTGTTTTTGCCTGGTTTTCCGGCAGCGCTGTTCGCGAAAACTGGTGGTTCGTTGCCGCAACCGGCCTTATGGGTATGACATTCGGCGGGACGGAGCCTTACGGCGAAACCATAGGAATGGTGCTTCATCGCGGCAGACCTGATTATCGCCCGATTAAAGGATATACGGGACTTGCAATCAAAGGAGCTTTTTGGTTTTCTGTTTTTGGCGGTTTTGTTGCAATATCACTTGCTGCAATGAGCGGAAGTGTTTATTCAATGTCCGATATAATCGTGTTTTGCCTGCTGATTCCCGTTGTTCAAAAATTCGGATATAAAATTTTTAACTGTCCCTATGACAAGGAAAAAGGGATTTTCCCACGGATTTTTTATTCGCTTACCCGACGGGAAGAGTGGGGCAGCAACCTTGCTTTGCTTATGACAATGACTGCAATGGCCGTCATAAGAAACGATAGCTTTACCCTTGCCATGATTGCCGGCGGGTTCTTCTTTGGCGCATTCGGCTGGCTGCTTGCAATGAAATTTTATGTTTTGGCTGTGTTTCCGCTCAAAAACGGAAAATATATTTTCGGAAAGCTGTTTCACAAAAATCTTATTGACGGCTGGAAAATAATGGAGTTCACGCTCGGTGCGATCGGCGGTTTCGGCGTATCGCTTACATTTTGTCTGAACTTTGATTTTGTGAAAAAATATAATCAAATCATTGCGATAAGCGGCAGATGGAATCCGATTGAGTCTGTTGAAACTTCAATGCCGTATGTGATTGCTTTGCTTGCGATGCTTATTATTGCAGTAAATATGTATCAGCTTGTGAACGATAAAAAAGGCAAAAAAGTGAATTCTTTCCTCTGTGATCAATTTGAAAGGCCGCTTTATAATGTAATTCCCATGATGCTTGTTTTGCTCGGATCGGAATTTGCTGCCCGATTGATGACAGTTTTCATGCTTGTCTTTGTTTGCCTTATAAAATGCGTTTTTGACCGCTTTGATTATTTGAAGTCTCTGCCGTTATGGCAAATTCTTGCTTTATTGCTTGGCATCGGTATTTTTGCAGGCGATATTGTTATCGGTGGCTATGCTCCGTTTTGGCTTATTATAGCAGGCACGGTTCCGTATCTTGTTGCAGAGCCTTTGCACGCCTTTTCGAAAAAATCCCGAAAAGGCAGAAGTTTTGCTCAGATAATTGCGAAAACACCATTCGCAACGGTTTATCCCTGCCTTGTTTTTCAAAGTGTTGTTATTATTTTTGTATCATGGAAAATTTTTGGTGTTTAGATATTTACTTTTTGCGTTTCGTGTGTTAAAATATTAAAGTATAAAAGCGCAAGAAAGGATGAACTTCCATGAGCGAAAAAATCAAGGATAAGAATGTTGACTTTTTGTTTGAGGCAATTTTGAATCTTCAGACTCTTGAGGAGTGCTATGATTTCTTTGAGGATCTTTGCACCGTTACTGAAATTAAAGCTATTTCTCAAAGAATCGTTGTTGCAAAAATGCTCAGAGACAAAAAGGTTTACAGCGATATTGTTTCGGAAACAGGTGCAAGCACGGCAACCATCAGCCGCGTTAACCGCTCTCTTCAGTATGGCTGCAACGGCTATGAGGAGATTTTCAAGAGGATGGAAAAGTAATGTCATACGATAATTTTTCCCGATTCTATGATTTACTGACCGATAATGTTGAGTATGAGAAGCGTGCAGATTATTTTTGCAGGCTTCTTTCCGTATGCGGAATAAAAGACGGAATTTTGCTTGATCTTGGCTGCGGCACGGGCAGCATGTCCGTTGAAATGGCAAAGAGGGGCTTTGATGTTATCGGTGTTGACAGCAGTGTCGGTATGCTCAATGCCGCAAGGCAGAAGGCTTATGAAAACAATGCAGAAATTCTCTTGCTCAATCAGAATATGGAAGAAATTGACCTTTACGGCACGGTTGACTGCGCAATCTGTGTTTTGGACGGCATAAACCATCTTGAATGCGAAAAAGATGTCAGATGCACGTTTGAAAAGGTTTCTCTTTTTATGAATAAGGGCGGTGTGTTTGCGTTTGATGTTAACACAATTTATAAGCATAAAAATATTCTTGCTGATAACGTTTTTGTTTATGAACCTGAGAATTTGTTTTGTGTGTGGCAAAATGCCTATAACAGCGCAGACAACAGCGTTGATATTTCTCTTGATTTTTTTGAGGAAGAGGACGGCGTATATTATCGTTCGTGCGAAGCCTTCACCGAGCAGGCGTATGAACTTGATAAGATTAAATTCTGGCTTGAGGATGCCGGATTTGAGGTTGCCGGTATTTATGATGATATGACAACCGATAATGTTAAGCCCGAAAGTGAAAGGGCAGTATTTTTAGCAAAGAAGAAGTGAAATTATGAGTGAACTTGTAAGAATGATTTCGGCTGACGGAACTTTAACCGTTATTGCCGTTGACAGCACGGATATTATCAACCGAATGGAGCAGATTCATCAGACTTCTGCCGTAACGTCTGCTGCGTTGGGCAGGCTTTTGACAGCGGCTTCTATGATGGGGGCCGTGCTTAAAGGTAAAGATAACAGCATAACTCTGCGCATGAACGGCAACGGCCCTGCCGGCTCGCTTATTGCCGTTTCGGACAGCGAGGGTAATGTGCGCGGATATGTTGCAAATCCAGTTGTTGAGATACCTCTCAACGATAAGGGCAAGCTTGATGTTGCCGGTGCAGTCGGTGCGGACGGCACGCTGACTGTAATGAAAGACCTTGGGCTTAAAGAGCCGTATATAGGCCAGATTCCCATTATTTCCGGCGAAATAGCTGAGGATATAACAAACTATTTTGCAACAAGCGAACAGGTTCCGAGTGTGTGCGCTTTGGGTGTTTTGGTTAATCCCGATTTATCAATAAAGGCAGCCGGCGGATTTATTATTCAGCTGCTTCCTACGGCATTCGAAGATACAATCGACCAAGTTGAGGAATGTATAAAAGGAATTGAACCCGTAACGCAGATGCTGACAAACGGAATGTCTCCTGAGGATATATGCCGCCATGTTCTCAAAACATTTGAGCTTGAAATACTTGACACTTCATCTCCCGAATACAGATGCAACTGTTCAAGGGAAAGAGTGATAAAGGCTCTTTTGAGCATGGGCAGGGATGATCTTGCCGATATGGCGAACGACCCGTTTACCGAGGTTGACTGCCATTTCTGCGAAAAGAAATACAGATTTACTTCTGCTGAAATTAAAAAGCTTGCGGAAAGCAACTGAGAAAGGCGAATGAGCTATGGGAAAATTGTTCGGTTATCCTGAGTTTGATGTTAACGGCGAAGAGATTCTTTGCACTTATGATAATGATTACAGCGAAATGATGATGGATGTGCGTGTTTATCGCATGAAAGCCGGTGAATCAAGAAGTTTCTGCCGCAGCGGTGAAGAAATCGCTGTTCTTCTTCTCTCCGGTAACATCACATTTGAGTGGGATGGAAAATCGGAATCTGTGAGCCGCGAAAGCGTTTTTACGGAAGGTCCGTATGCCCTTCATGTATGCACGGATATGAATGCTTCGGTTAAAGCAACTGCAGATTCGGAAATTCTTGTTCAATGCACAAAGAATGACGAAGCTTTTGCAGGCAAGCTTTACAGACCCGATGATGCTCCGTGGGGATATTCTTGCTTGGGCAAGTTCGGCAATGTTGCAAAGCGTAGAGTAAATACTATTATAGATAAAGAAATTGCTCCTCATTCAAATATGGTTCTCGGCGAAGTGCTTAATGACAAAGGCAATTGGTCAGGATATCTTCCTCACAGGCATCCGCAGCCTGAGTGCTATTATTTTAAATTTGACCGTCCCGAAGGCTTCGGGGCAAGCTTTGTCGGTGATGAGGTGTTCAAAAGCGTTGATAACAGCTTTTCGGCAATTCCCGGTGGTGCTTTGCATCCTCAGGCGGTTGCTCCCGGCTTTCAGATGTATACCTGTTGGATGATTCGCCATCTTGACGGTGACCCTTGGCTTCAGACAACCCGCAATGAGGACGAAAAGTATATCTGGCTTCATGATGCGGAGTTTTAATTGTTGATGTTTTCGTTTGCCATTAATGCAACTGGAAAATGCATGAAAATTGTTCTAAAATGCAACTAAAAAAATAATCGAAAATTTTTTGAATTTTTTTTAAAAAAAGGGTTGACATTTTCTCGAAAGTAGTGTATTATACAACACGTCGCTTGACCAAAGCGACGCCAACGTGGGAGCATAGCTCAGCTGGGAGAGCATCTGCCTTACAAGCAGAGGGTCACAGGTTCGAGCCCTGTTGTTCCCACCATTTGGCCCGGTAGTTCAGCTGGTTAGAACGCTAGCCTGTCACGCTAGAGGTCGACGGTTCGAGCCCGTTCCGGGTCGCCATTGAGTGACCTGTAATTCACATTACAGGTCATTTCTATGCCTCTGTAGCTCAGTTGGTAGAGCAGTGGACTGAAAATCCACGTGTCGCTGGTTCGATTCCGGCCGGAGGCACCAACAGTTGCGGATGTAGCTCATCTGGTAGAGCGCCACCTTGCCAAGGTGGAGGTAGCGAGTTCGAGCCTCGTCATCCGCTCCATTTTTTTGGCATAATTTGATGCCGA